>JAYKGV010000033.1:0-45828 GCA_035285595.1 Candidatus Sericytochromatia bacterium | reverse complement strand
TCCCGGCCACTGTTGCCCCGGCGTTGCCCCAAGCAAAGAGCGGGTCCCGGCAGAATCGCCGAAACCCGCTTCCCCGTTAGCTCCGGCAACTGGACTCGAACCAGTGACCCGCTGATTAACAGTCAGCTGCTCTACCAACTGAGCTATGCCGGAATGGTTTAGGGATGGTAGGACCATGCGGCCCGATTGTCAACGCCGGATCCGGCCGGGCTGTGGGCTTGCACGCGTCCCAGCTGCTCCGCGTGATGACCTGGGTGCCTCTGGCTGTCTTATACCCCCTGCGGACGTGTGGCACGATGACTTGCGTCCGTGACCCATAACGGCGTTCCTCGTGGTCAACTTTCAGGGGACAAAGGTCTGCGGGTGCTACCATGGACTCCTCCATGGGAACCCAGCATTTGCGCTCGCGGCGCCTGCGCAAGGCAGTCGCGCAAGAGCGGGCCCGGCATCGCCGGGTGGCGCTGGCGTTGCTCGTCATGGCCGCATTGGTCGTGGGAGGCTGGTGGGTCAGGAGTTGGGTGGCCCAGAGGCCAAAGCCCGGTCTCTTCGATGGGCCTGCGTGGATCCTCGTGACCTTGTTGGACGGGGAGGGGCCTGCGGCGCGTGGGGCGTTCTTCGGGGTGGTCGGCGTGATGCCGGACGAAACACGAGCGAGGATGCTCATGTTGCCGACGCTGACTCAGGTCACGATGCCGGGCTATGGCGTCGGACGGTTGCGTGATGTTCCGGCCGTGGGCGGCCTGACGTTGCTCAGGCAGTCGGTCGAGGCTACGTTAGGCCAACCTTTGCAGCGCGCGGTCGTCCTGACTCCGGTGTCGGCCCGCAAGATCTTCGGCGAGCTGCGCGGTCTCGTTCCTGCGGCTTGGGCGCAGGCTTCAGGGAGTGCGCTGCCCCTCGATGCATCGACCATCCGCAAGGTGGGTCGGGTGCGGCCGGACGAGGTGGGCGAGCGTCCCGCATTGATACGGCAATTGCAGCTCCTGGGCGTCCTGCTGCGTCGGGCTCCAGCGGCTGCGTCCAGTTGGGGCAGGACTTGGCAAGACTTGAAGTTGCCGGGTGATCTGACCCCTGATGAACGTGTGGCCTTCTGCAAGCGCCTCGGGGCCTTGACCGCGCTCAGGACCGCGGTCCTGCCGGGGACGCAAGGGTCCGAGGGGGTCTGGATTCCTGATGTCGCTCGTCTCGAGGTGCTCTTCGGGCGACTGGGCAGGGTGCAGCGAGCCAAGGGAACCAAGCCGATGCAGGTCGAGATCCTGCACGCTGCAGCCCAACGGGAGCGTGCGCTACGACTCTCGGAGACGCTCGGTGCCGAAGGCTTGATGGTCGTCCGACTGGCGACCGCGGACAGCGAGGTCGCGACCCGCGTGGTGTCCCGCGAAGTCTCGCTGGAGGCGGACGCCGTCCTGGAGCGCTTGCTGCCAGGACATCCTTGGCTGGTGACCGACGATCCGTCGCCGTACTCGGCCGACTACTCCTTGTTTATCGGACCGGAGCCCTGAGTGCTGCTCGAGGTTCGGGGAGTCGACAAGGTTTTCGTCGGGTCCGATGAGTCTGGCGCCATTCTGCGCGGAGTGGAACTGACGGTGCCCGAGGGCCAGTTTCTCGCACTGACGGGGCCTTCGGGCAGTGGAAAGTCGACCCTTCTCTATCTCTTGGGGGCGTTGGATCGGCCGACCCGCGGAGAGGTCCTGATTGGGGGTGAGTCGACCTCCGAGCTCAAGGATGATGCCCTGGCACGGCTGCGTTTGGCTCAGATTGGTTTCGTCTTCCAGTTTCATTTCCTAAACGAGGTGTTGACGGCGGAAGAGAATGTGATGGTGCCGCTGTTGTTGGCGGGGCAGGCCGAGTCTGTGGCTCGCAAGGAGGCCAGGAGCGGTCTTGAACGCCTGGGTCTGGGGCATCGCCTGCACCATCGTCCGTCGCGACTGTCGGGGGGAGAGCAGCAGCGGGTGGCCGTGGCCCGTGCCTTGGTGCATCGCCCCCGGCTGCTTCTGGCCGACGAACCCACGGGAAATCTCGATGAGGGCAGCGGGAACCACGTCATGGAAGTGTTGCAGCGAGCGCATCGAGAAGAGGGGCTGACGGTGGTGCTGGTGACTCACAACATGGACCTTGCGCATCGGGCAGAGCGTCACGTCGCCATGCGCGATGGCCGCCTGCACGTCTTGAGGGACGAAGCAGGCGGCGCATCGGGCTAATCTGCCGTCAGGCCTGAGGCGAGGTGCCTGCGGGCTCCTCGGGCAGATTTTCACTGGCCATCAGGGACAGTTTGGTCCTGACCATCCGGTCGATCTCTGCGGCAATCTCGGGTTGAGCGACCAGGAAATTCCTGGCGCCATCACGGCCTTGACCGATTCGCTGGTCTCCATACGAGTACCAGGCACCGCTCTTCTGAATGATGCCCATCTCGGTGGCGATATCCAGGATGCACCCTTCGGTCGAGACCCCGTGTCCGAAGAGCAGGTCGAACTCGGCAACCTTGAAAGGTGGTGAGACCTTGTTCTTGACGACCTTCGCCTTGACCCGGTTGCCAACCTCGGTACCATCCTTCTTGAGCGTTTCGATGCGGCGCACCTCGATGCGGACCGAGGCGTAGAACCTGAGCGCCCGACCACCCGTGGTCACCTCGGGGTTTCCGAACATCACGCCCACCTTCTCACGAAGCTGGTTGATGAAGATGACGATGGCGGAGCTCTTGCTGATGGCTGCCGTCAACTTGCGGAGGGCCTGACTCATCAGTCGGGCCTGCAAGCCTACGTGCGAGTCACCCATCTCCCCTTCGAGCTCGGCCTTGGGGACAAGGGCGGCCACCGAGTCCACGACGATCAGGTCGACCGCGCTGGTCCGCACGAGAGCCTCGGCAATCTCGAGGGCCTGTTCTCCCGTATCGGGCTGAGCCACCAACAGATTGTCGATGTCCACCCCGAGGGCGCGGGCGTATTGCGGATCCAGTGCATGCTCGGCATCGATGAAGGCGGCGATACCGCCCGCTTTCTGGACTTGGGCCACCACCTGCAAGCTGACGGTCGTCTTGCCGCCCGACTCCGGACCATAGACTTCGACGATACGTCCTCGGGGTAGTCCGCCGACTCCCAGTGCCACATCCAAGGGAAGGATGCCCGTGGGGATCGTGGCGACCCGCATCTTGGCGTTGTCGCCCAATTTCATGATCGAGCCCTTGCCGAATTGGCGTTCGATCCCGCTGATGGCGAGGTCGATGGCCTTCATGCGATCGGCAAGGGCGGGGTCTCTCCCTGTGGAGGGGGTGGCGGGGGTGGAGTCCTTGGGGGCCACGATGAGGGGGTGCTCCTTTCGTACGGTTGTTCGATGGGTCAATGTTAGGGCAGTCACACTCCCGGGGTCAAGGGCCTTCACGCCATCCTTATGACTCTTCCAGATACCGCTGCATGTCCTTTTCCCCCATGGCTTGCCGCAAGCGTGACAAGGCCCGGGCCTCCAGCTGGCGGACCCGTTCCCGCGTCACACCGAGATCTTTGCCGATGTCCTCCAACGTCCTTGGTTCGGCCTCCTCCAGGCCGAAGCGCGCCGTGATGATCGTGCGCTCACGGGTCGGTAGGATCGACAGTGCCGCCCGGACGTCTTCTCCCAGCTGTCGCCGCAATGTCGCCGAGGCGGGATCGGGGTGGTCTTCGTCCTGAATGAAGTCGCCGAGTCGGCTGTCCTCCTCGTTTCCGACCGGGGCATCCAGCGAGACGATGTCCTTGACCATCCGCCGGAGATCCCGAATGCGTTCCACGGTGACCCGGGTTTCATCGGCCATCCGTTCGTCTGAAGGTGCCAGTCCGTCTTCTTGGGTCAGGCGCTGTCCCACGGCCCTGAGACGGTTGAGTGTCTCGACCATGTGGACGGGCAGGCGAATCATCCGCCCCTTGTCCGCGAGCGAGCGGCTGATGGCCTGCCGGATCCACCACATGGCGTAGGTCGAGAATTTGTAGCCGCGCCGATGATCGAACTTTCCGACGGCTCGCATCAGGCCGATGTTGCCTTCCTGCACGAGGTCGAGCAGGGGTAGGCCCCGACCCGTGTACCTTTTGGCCACGCTTACCACGAGGCGAAGGTTGGCTCGGATCATGCGCTCTCGAGCTCGGGTGCCTGCAGGTCCGCCTTCCGCCATCAAGCGTCCGAGCAGCCATTCGTCGTGAGCTTTCAGCAGAGGGATCCGGCCGATGGCCCGAAGGTAGCGGTCGACGGCGTCCCCATTCAGGCCGTCCAGACCAGTGCGTGCCCGCTCCCTCGTTTCACCTTCCAGTACATCGAGCAGGCCGAGGGCCTCCTGCCCGGTGATTGCTCCGTTCTCGGTATCCGTGCCGTCCAAGCCTGCATCGCCTCCTTCGAGGGGCAGGAAGGAGACCCGCAAGGCCGGGGCCTCATGTCCCGGGCATAAAGCGTCTGGTGTCTCCTCGGTGGTGAGGGCTTGTCCCTCGAGCCAGACGGATAGCGGCTGTCGTTCGGCGTCCATCCCTCGCTCCTCGTCACTTGGTGCCGGGTTCCCCAAGGGCGACCATGGCCCCAAGGCATCCCACGGGACAAGGGCCAGTCGGTCATGGAGGGCAGGGGGAAGCCACCGGAACGTTGTCACGGTGCCGTTCTACAGGGATGACGGAATCTGCTGGCGGCATGCGGCCGTCGCGGGGCACCGGGCCTAGAGCAAGTTCATGGCATCCACATCCACGGTCCAACGGATGTCACGTTCGTGGTCCATGGCTTCGATTGTCCTGCGAATGGCGGTCGTGGTGGCGTGGAGATGGCGCGTCTTGAACAGGATCAGATGCCGGCTGCGGCCGTGCAACCGAGCCAAGGGGGCGGGGGCCGGACCCAGGACCTGCCCCTCGGTCGCCGGCAGGCTGCCCCTGAAGCTTCGTGCTGCCGCTTCAGCCAAGGTCTCGTCCTGGGAAGAGGCGGTCACCACGACCAGACGGGTGAAGGGGGGATAGTCGAGCATCCGACGCAGGGCCAGTTCCTCGTTCGCAAAGGCCTCATAATCGTGCCGCGCGGCATGGCGCACGGCCGGATGGTCCGGATCGAGGGCCTGCACCACCACCCGACCCTCCCGCGCCCGTCCGGCCCGTCCGGCGACCTGGGTCACGAGTTGGAAGGTACGTTCGGCTGCACGAAAATCGGGCAATCCGAGGGCGGCATCCGCGGACAGGACACCTACCAGCGTGACACCCGGGAAATCCAGTCCCTTCGCCACCATCTGGGTCCCGACGAGGATGCCGGCTTCCTTGCGGCCGAAGGCACCAAGAATGCGATCATGGGCATCTTTCGCCGCTGCGGTGTCACGATCCAGGCGCAAGATGGGTACCCCTTCGAACCGTCGCTCCAACAGGGCCGTCACCTGTTCCGTCCCGGCGCCGCGGGAGCGTGTGCACGATCCGCCACAGGACGAGCAAGGTTTTTCCGGTGATTCGGCATGCCCGCAATAGTGGCAGCGCAACTGCCCGGCCTCTCGATGGTGAGTCAGGGCGATGGCGCACGTCGGGCAACGGACGAGCGTCCCGCATGTCCGGCATAGCACGGTGGGGGCCCAGCCGCGTCGATTGAGCAGAATGATGGCCTGCTCGCCGCGCTCGAGCGTCTCCTCGAGGGCCTGTATCAACCGGCGGCTGAAAAGTCCTCCGTGACCGTCCAGCGTTTCTTCGCGCATGTCGACCACGGTCACGGGGGGAAGCGGCAGGCCGTGGATGCGCGTCGGCATCCTTACCCTATGGCAACGGCCCTCCAGGGTGGCGTGCCAAGTTTCGAGCGCCGGCGTGGCACTGCCGAGCACGAGCCGAGCCCCGGTGTGCGCAGCCAGCCGCTGGGCCGCCAGCCTGGCGTGGTAGCGCGGGGCTTGTTCTTGCTTGTAGGCTCCGTCGTGCTCCTCGTCCAGAATGATCAGGCCAGGGCGTGGCAGGGGTGCGAACAGGGCGCTGCGGGCGCCCACGACGATGTCCGCGCGGCCGTCGGCTGCCCGTTGCCACCCCTCTTGGCGTTCTCCATCCGACAGGCCCGAATGCAGGACCACCACCCGCCCCCCGAAGCGACGCCGGAAGCGTCGTTCGGTCTGGGGGGTCAGACTGATCTCGGGGACCAGCATCAGGGCTTGTCGGCCCTCGGCAAGGCATGCCGCCATGGCTTGCATGTAGACCTCGGTCTTGCCGCTGCCCGTGATGCCGTGGAGCAGCAAGGGCGTGTCCGAGGACGCGCCGAGCACGGCACCCAGGGCTTGACGCTGTTCGCTCGAGAGTTCGAGGGGCCTCTCCTCCGGCGGGGACTTCGGATCCGACAGGCGGGCGTCTTCTTCTTCCACAAGTTGCCAGAGGCCTGCGGCCGCGCCGGCGGTCACGGTCCCTCTGGTCGTACGGGCCTCGCGCAGCAGGTCGTGTATGGGCAGGCTGCCGCCGGCCTCTTGGAGGAAAGCAAGGATCGCTTTCTGGCGTGGGCTGCCTGACCTCACCGGCGCTGGAGTCGCCACCACTCGGGTACGGGTTCTGGCCAGACTCTCTCCCCGCGCAAGACTCGCCGGAAGGATGCCCGCCACGACTGTGGCGAGCGGGGTGTCGTAGTGCCGTGCCAGATCCCGGCAGACCTTGAGCAGGTGCGTCGGCAACAGGCCCGGGATCAGGACGCGTCCCACGGTTCGTAACCGAATGCCCTGTGCGGGCGCCGGAGAGGGCCGTCGGGTCACCAGACCCGTGAGGTGCCGGCGGCCGAAACCTACCGCTACGAGATCCCCTTCCCGGGGACCTGCACCCACCTCACAGCGATAGGTGTAGCACCCCGGGACCGCCTGAGAGGTGATCACGACCTCGAGACAGTCCTCGCGCAGGGGGGGCCCTGCGTTCGTCACGGCTGCTTTCCGGATGAAGCCCTTGCCGCGTGGAAACGCTCCCACAGGATCCCGGCGAGAGCCGTCTTGCTCGCGGGACCGAGGTGTTCCGCGCCGTTCGGTCCAAGCAACACGACCTCGTTGTCGAGGGCCTCCATGGCGCGACGGGCATCATTGGCAACCAGCAGATCGCACCCCTTGCGCCGACGCTTCTCCTCGCCCCGTTCCTCCACAAGTTCGGTTTCAGCCGCGAAGCCTACGAGCAGCTGGCCCGGAGCCTTCCTGCGACCTGCCTCGGCAAGGATGTCGGTGGTCGGAACCAGCCGCAAAACGGGTGGCCCTTCCGCCTTTTTCAGCTTGGTCCCTGCAGGAGCGGCAGGGGTCCAATCCGCGACGGCAGCGGCCATGACGAGGACGTCTGCGCCAGGCCAGAGAGACAGGGTGGCTTCGGCCATCTCCGCGGCCGTGGTGACCTGGATGCGACGACAGCTTGGCGGTGCCGACAGATCGGACGTGGTCACGAGGGTGACCTCCGCCCCCAGACTCGAGCTGACGGAGGCGAGCGCATGGCCCATCCTCCCACTCGATCGATTGCCGATGAACCGAACGGGGTCAAGGGGTTCTCGCGTGCCTCCGGCCGTCACGATGACCTTCAGGCCCCTGAGATCAGGCCCCTTGCTCAGCATCCCCTCGATGAAGTCCTGCAGATCCGCGGGTTCCGGCATCCGGCCTTCGCCTTGCTCGCCGCAGGCCGTGGTCCCCGTGGCCGGGGGGATCACCGTCACGCCCCTCGCCTGAAGGACAAGGAGGTTGGCCTGTGTGGCGGGATGCGCCCACATCGTCGGGTTCATCGCAGGCACCAGCACCACGGGTGCCGTGGTGGCCAGCAGGGTAGAGGTCAGCAGGTCGTCCGCCATGCCCGCGGCATGCCGTGCCAGCAAGTCTGCAGTGGCCGGCGCCACCATCACCAGGTCAGGCCAGCGCGCGAGGTCGATATGCAGGATGCCTCCACCGGGCTCGAAAGCCTCGGTCAGGACAGGCTGCCGTGTCAGGGCCTCGAAGGTGAGCGGGCCGACGAAACGGGTGGCCGCCTGCGTCATCACCGTCCGGACGACGTGGCCAGCCTTGGTCAGCCGGCTGGCCAGATCCGAGGCCTTCGCGGCCGCGATGCCCCCGGAAATGCCGAGGAGAATCCTGGCCACGTCTACCCTCAGCCGATGGTGACGTCGTCGTCCTGCAGCATCTCGCTGATGGCCATGGGGATGGGCTTGGTCGCCTCAAGGGACTGCATGCGCTTGATTTCGTCCTTGATGGTCTTGGCCCGCTTGGCCACGGTGAGCACGAGTTCGTACTTGTTGGGGTGCTTGTGCAGCAAGGGCGCGTAATCCGTGATTTGCTGGTCGCGGATATCCATGGGCAGGGTGCCTCCTTCAGGGGGGGTCAGTGCCGCTTCAGGCGCCGGGATACCCGGCTCCTTTCGGCGGTGATGATGGCATCGAGGGTCGCCGCCGCACGTTCCAGGTCATCATTCACCACCTGGTAGTCGTACATGGGCAGGAAATTGATCTCGTCGACCGCCACGGCCAAGCGTTGCCGGATGGCCTCGAGCGCTTCGGTCTGACGCTTGATCAGGCGGTGCTCGAGCGCCTCCATGGTCGGCGGAAGCAGAAACACGAACACGGCTTCGGGCCAGCGTTCCTTCACTTGCATCGCACCCTTGACGTCGATCTCGAGGATGACGTCCCGACCTTCCGCAAGCCGCTCTTCCACGAAAGCCCGGGGGGTACCGTAGTACAAGCCCGTGACATAGGCCGCGTACTCGAGGAGTGCCCCATCGGCGACCATCTGCTCGAAGTCGCTCGTCGAGCGAAAAAAGTAATGTACCCCATCCTGCTCCCCCGGCCGAGGGCTGCGTGTCGTGACGCTGACCGAGGCCACCAGCCGCTCGTCCCGTGCCGTCAGCTTGCGGACGAGAGTCCCCTTGCCGACCCCGGACGGTCCCGAGACCACGACCAGCATCCCCTGACGCGAGCGGGAGGTCGCCCGGGCAAGGGGCCCTGTGCCGCTGCCGGGGCTAGTCTGCACTGTGGCTTCCATGGTCGGTGGCGTCCTTCTGGGAGAATCGGTGGACGATGGTCTCCGGCTGGATCGCCGAGAGGATGACGCGCTCGGTATCCGTGACCAGGACGGCTCGAGTCCGGCGGCCGCACGTAGCGTCTACCAGACGGGAGGCTTCCCGGGCCTCCTGGATGAACCGCCGGATGGGGGCGGATTCGGGGCTTACTATGGCTACCACGCGAGGGGCAGACACGAAATTTCCGAAACCGATGTTGATCAGGCGGACGTCCAAAGGGCAAATTCCGAGAAAAGGTTGTCCAGCTTAGCAGATGCGTCTCTTTTGGACAAGTTGGGGATTGCCTTAAATCTCCATCATGTCTATCTCGGCAAGGGGTGCTCGGGGCATGGAACGAGGAGGAGGTTGATCTTCTATGTCTTTTGTCCCTCAGGCGATTCCCACAGGCTTGCCCGTGCGGGTGGCGTCGCCCACGCAGCCCCTCGACCCGACGGTGGGGCAAGGATATTCCGTCAGCCGGCAGAAAACGGCAGCTTTCGATGACGGGGCGGTGGGACGTCTCACGGAACGGTTGGCGGCCGTGGGGTTGCTCGATGTGGCTCGTCAAGCCGGCGTGTTCGACAAGATAGGTCCCGGGACCACCATGGAGGAGGTCAAGCAGTTGCTGGTGCAGGTCTTGTCCGGCCTCGGCGTCGGTAATCTGTTGTCACCAGAAGAACTGTTGGCAAACAGGAGCCATACGTCCGAGATTTCGCTCGATTCGGGGGCGCCACGGACACCTTCGTCTGGCGCGGCTGGCGAGCCTCGGGTTCCGGCCTTCGATGATGCGCCGCGTGGTACCGTCGGCCTGCCCTCCTTCGATGATGCGCCGCGTGGCACCGTCGGCCTGCCCTCCTTCGATGCGCCGGGTTTGCCGGCTCCTCGCTCGGAGAGACGTGCTGCTGCCGAACCCGTTGTGGCTCGTCAGGAGCAAGCTCCGCCTCCCAGCTTCATGCCGTTCGTCGGCGGCGCCTCGGGTTGGGGTGGGCTTTCGTCCGCCCCGACCCAGACGGTCGCGCCTGAGGACTTCGGAGTGCCCGTGGCGCTTGAGCGTCCGGCATTGGCGCCTGCGCCCCCCATGCCGCCGCCAGCGAAGGCCCCCGCGAGCACAACGCCTGTGCAGCTTGCCAAGCCCGTGAGTTCCTCGCCCGTTCTGGAGCAGGCTCCACCGCGGGACCTGAGCCAGCGTCTGGCCGCGATTGCCAACCTTCTCGATGCCGAGGGCAGGGCTGCCCTCGAGCGCATCCAAGGAGAGGGATTGTTGGCTGCGACCGATGACAAGGGCCGAACCGTACTTGAACATCTCGAGGCCTTGGCGGCCGGTCCTCTTTCGGAGCGCGCCCGTGAACTGGGCTATACGCCTGCCTCTGTCGTACGCGAGATGGTCATGGATTTGGACGATCCTACGCAAATCCGCCAGGACGGAATGTCAGATTGTGTACTGACCAATCTCCGTTTGATTCTTTCAAGGGACCAGCCGGGGCAGTACGGGGCCTTTGTTCGAGACCTCTACATGGCCGGCGAGGCCGCGGTCGGACCCGGGGCCACGGTCAAGCTTCAGCAGGCTTTGAAGCCCTTTGATCTCGGGGGCAACTTCGGGCGTTCGTTCTACAAGGACGGCCAGCTGATGTTTGATATCAATTTCGACCAGATTGGCGGAGGCCAGTTCACGATCGAAGAGGCCATCGACAAGTTCCTGAACGAGAAGCATCCTGAAACGGGCGTGCCTTGGACCGATCGATTGCTGGCGGCCAATCCGGCGTTCGATAACCCCTTCGTCCGTGGCTTGTTGGACATGGCGAAAGGCATGTGGAACCGAGGTGAAAGAGCTGCGGTTGCCGAGATGGCCAAGCCCTACCTGTCGCTCTTCATCGACTTCAAGGCGGGTCCCGATGGCGAGGCTGCAGCCTACCTCGTCGACAACATGGAAGCAGCCTTCACAGGCGGAGCGCAGGCTGCAGAAGCGGTACCCGCCGGACTTCCACTTTCCAAGGTCGGCGCGTACTTCCCTGGCCGCTCCGGTTTCGGGCCGGGACCCGCACTGGGTGAGATTCTCAAGGCCAACGCCATGAAAGGGGTGGAGATCCCCTTGGCGGTCAAGGCGGACAATGGCGACGTGCTTCACCTGACGACCTTGGTCGGGCGGACGAGCGAAGGGGACTACATGCTTTATGACCCCAAGGGTGGCCTGCAGGTCTTCACCGAGGAGGAGCTGCTGTCCCGCACGGTTGCAGCGTTCCTTCCCTCGAGCCAGACCCACAACTTACCGCCGATTTCGATGGAGGACTCGCGCCCGGTGGGCGGCGGCAGCTTCCGTCCGCAGCGTCGCAGGGCCTGAGCCAGCGAGAACGTGTGACCCTCAGGTCCCTCTTTCCCGGAGCGGCGCGGTGTAGCATGGGGGTCGTTCCGTACAATCTCCGGAGGCCTTCGTGTCGCGTTCCGTCCATGCTCCTGACCTGATTCGCATGAAGCGGGAGGGTCGCGGGATCGTGGCCGTGACCGCCTATGACTACGCTTCGGGCGTGACGGTCGACCGTGCGGGGGTCGATGTGGTGCTGGTCGGGGATAGTCTCGCGACCGTTATCCTGGGCCATCCCACGACCTTGCCGGCGACGATGGATGTCATGGTGCATCACACCCGGGCGGTGGCACGCGGCGTGCAGCGCGCGCTCGTCGTGGGCGACCTGCCTTTCCTGTCTTGCGTGACCGTGGAGGATGCCGTCCGCAACGGCGGGCGCCTCATGCAGGAGGGCGGTGCCGGAGCGGTCAAGCTGGAAGGTGCGAGCGAGTTGGCGCTTGCGGCGGTGAGGGCCCTTCGGGCCCAAGGCATTCCTGTCCTCGGGCATCTCGGATTTACGCCCCAGAGCGTGCATGTCTTCGGTGGGCACAAGGTCCAGGCCAAGGATGAGGAAGCCGCAAGGCGACTGCAGCAAGAGGCGTCGGCCCTCCAAGAGGCCGGAGTCTCCGCCGTGGTGCTCGAGTTGGTGCCGGACCGTGTGGCGGCGCAGGTTACTTTGAACCTCGATATTCCGACCATCGGTATCGGAGCAGGCCCCGGCTGTGACGGCCAGATTCAGGTTTTTCATGACCTCGTGGGCCTGTTCACGGACCATGTGCCCCGCCACGCCGCGCGTTACGCCCGGGTGCAGGAGGTCATCGGGGATGCCGTGGCCCGTTATGCGGACGATGTACGGGAGCGCCGTTTCCTGGCGCAGACGGAGGTCAAGGCCTGATGGGTAAGGTTTTCGTCAAGAGTTTCGGCTGTCAGATGAACCTGTCGGATGCCGAGCGGGTGGTCGGCATGCTGGAGGGCGACGGGTACGCCCCGACGCATGCGATCAGCGAGGCCGACCTGCTACTGGTCAACACCTGTGCCATCCGGGAGCGATCGGAAGACAAACTCTTTTCCCTGTTGGGGGAGTGGCGTCAGCTCAAGCGTGACAAGCCCGACATGGTCATCGCGGTCATGGGATGTGTGGCCCAGGCCATGAAGGACGAGATCCGTCGCAGGAATCCGGCGGTGGATGTCGTGGTGGGCACCCATAACTTCCACGAGCTACCCGGACTGGTGTCCGAAGTCAGGCGGACCCGGCAGCCGATCACGCGGATCGGTCGTTTGCGTGACGCGATCCCCGATGACATGCCCACGCGCAGGGAGGGGGGCTTGCACGCTTGGGTGCCGGTGATTTACGGCTGCTCCTACTTTTGCACGTACTGTATCGTCCCCTACACCCGAGGTCCCTACCAGAGCAGGGAGCCCGACGCCATCCTGCGCGAAGTCGAAGGTCTGGTGGCGGAAGGTTACCGGGAGATTACCCTGCTGGGACAGACGGTTGACCGGTACGGACGGGACCTTCCCCAGCCGACCTCGCTCGCGTCCTTGATCCGAAGGCTGCATGACCTCGACGGGCTCTGGCGCATCCGCTTCCTGACCAGTCATCCGCTGGATCTCGACGAGGACCTGGTGCGTACCGTGGCTGAGTTGCCCAAGGTCATGGAGTACTTCCACGTGCCCATCCAGGCGGGCAGCGACAAGGTGCTCGAGGAAATGAAGCGCGGTTACACGGTGGCGCAGTACCTCGAGATGGTGACCATGATTCGCCGCCACGTGCCGACGGCGGCGATCACAGGAGATCTTATCGTGGGGTTCCCCGGCGAGACGGACGAAGACTTCGAGGGGACCATGTCCATCCTGGATCAGGTCGATTTCGATCTCAACAATACCGCCGCCTACTCTCCCCGTCCTTGGACGCCTGCTGCGAAGCGCGAGGACCAGATCGATGCTGCCTTGAAGGCCGAACGCCTGCAACGTCTGAATGAGAAGGTGACCGAGGCCTCACTCAGAAGCACCCGTCGATTGGTCGGCACGGTGCAGGAGATTCTGGTGGAAGGTCCTTCGAGTCGGGACGCATCGGTCCTGGTGGGCAGAACACGAGGCAATCGGGAGTGCTTCTTCCCTGGCAGGACGGAACTTGTGGGCCGGTTGGTGGAGGTTCGCATCACCGACGCTCGACCCTTCACGTTGCGCGGCGAGCTTCTGGTGCCGGCCGTCCACGCCACGGAAGACTCGCTTCGCTGCTAGCGGAGCGGCAAGGTCTGCAGGGCGGAAGCCTTACGTCTGATGTCCTCCCGTGCGCTCGCCAATTCATCCTGACTCTTGACCGGGATGAAGCGCAGGGAACGATCCACCACCGCCACCCCCAGATCCAGCACCGTCGAGAGATCTCCGGCCAGCCGTTCGAATTGCAGGATCCGCTGTCCGTCCAGATTCTTCTCCACGACGTACCAGGGCAGGTCCAGATCCCGATCGAGCGCCGTGGCATCGAACATGTAGGTCGCCGTGTTGAAGTGGGTCAGTGTCTCTTGATCGAAGGCTTCGGGCAGGGCGAAGCCCTCCACCAGCTGCAAGCGACCCGCGACGAGCGCAGGTGCTCCCCCCTTGTCTCCGGGGGCCTTCGCGGCGACCTCGGCAGTCATCGGCTTGCCCGATTGCAGATGGTGGCCGATGAGCAGTGGGTCCGGCGTGGCCCCAAGGTTGTCGACGTTCGAGAACAGCAAGGTCCGACCGCCCTCGGCTAGAAATTCCCCAAGCAGCCCCGAGGACCTGAACATGGGCCCGAAGTCCCCGTGTCCGGGCGCGGCTTCCGCATCATGTCCCGGCAGGCCCGCAAATGGGGTGCCATCCAAGTTCATACGTGGCAAGCGACCCTGTCGGAAGAGGTGGATACGGTCGGCTTCCAGGCCAAACCAGGCGTTCTCCTCCAGATGGCGGGCAATGGCGTCGTGGGTGTGAAAGCTGGTCATGATGTAGACCGGGGCTCCGTCTCCCATCTGGTCATGGGCCCAGATGAGCTTCCACCCCAAGAAGCTGATGCCCTCATGAATGGGGAAAAGGGCCTTGGGTTGATCCCAGCTGAAACGCGTCGCCATGCCTCCGGCGAGGATGACCAAGCCGACGCGGCCTTCGTCCAGCTCCTGGCGGCCGATCGACTCCAGCAGACGCCACGCATCAGTGCCTTCGTCCGGCAGTTGCTTCAGGTCCTCGGGGTTCGGCGGAGTGACGATGGCATGAAGCCGGTTTCCGTCAGGGCTCAAGGTGCCCTCGAGGAAGCGATCGCGCAGAGTCTGGAATACAGGGTCCATCAGATGATGATACGGCAAAAAGGGACGAGGGCCGGCACACGGCCGGCCCTCAGGAAGCAGGGGCCAGTCAGGTGGCAGGCACCTTGAGGCGACCGCGTTCCTCCTGGACGATGCGCACCGCACGACCCGGGCTGCGCGGGAATTCGCGGCCGCGGCTGACGAGCTGTTTTTCGAAACGCTCCGCCTTGAACTCACGCACGATGTACTCCGTGGCATAGTCCACGTCGAAATCGCGGCACGAGAAGATGTCGAGGCTGATGTAGCCCTTGTCAGGGAATGTGTGGATGCTGATGTGGCTTTCCGCAATCAGTACGACGCCGGACACGCCCCAATCCTCGGGTACTTCACCCGAGTACTTGAAGACGTAGGGCGGCATGATGCGCGTCATGTCGATGGCCGCAGGCAACTCCTCGAGGATGGACGCCACGAGGCCCACGTCCTCGAGCTTGGCGCGATCACAACCGTAAGCATCCAGCATGAGATGGGGACCGAACACCGACTCACCTCCTTCCAGTCACGAGATTCAGGGAATAGCGATTATACGAAGTCTGCCGGTGATTTCAATACTTTTGCCAAAACTCTTCGTGGACCCTGAAAAGCTTGCCCTGACTTGCTTTGGTCCGTATCAACCTGCTTGGGTCGATGGTCTGCAGTTTCTGGATTTTCTCGGTTTATCTCAAAAAATCTTCGTTTTTCGATGTCTCTTAATAAATGCTAAACAAGAAGAAAACAATTGCTACGAATTGTGACGTCCGGCTTGCAAGAGGCGCCGGGTCTCGCGGAACCCGTGGGGTGCCAACAGTCCGGGCAGCAAGTGCTGGGCCACGTGTGGGTGTCGCGCACACCAGTCGCGCAGCCACGGCCAGGCCGCGTCGGGCCACCGATCGCCACCGGTCAGGAGCCATTCCAAGGCCCGGTGCAGCGGGGTCATGCCCGTCATCAGCCGGACCTCCCATGTAGGGCGGCGTTGCAGGAAGACGGCCGCCATCCGGCCCCGCTGGGCCTCGGTCTCGATCCATCGCGGCAGGTCTTCCGGGCGGTAGGCTGGATGCACATGGAAGCCTATCGCCCGGGGAGCCCGGAGCTTCTGCCATCCGGCATCGCGTAGCCTGAGTCCAAGTTCGAGATCCTCCCAGCCATATTCAGTGAAGGCAGGATCAAAGCCGCCGGCCTGGCGCAGTGCCTCGGTCCGGATCCCCACGTTCTTCGTGTCGAAGAAGGCTCTTGAGGGGTCGCGCACAGGTACCCCGGGGTTTCTTGGCGGGACGGGACCGGGGACGTCCACGCTCAGGCCCTGGGAGAAGACCTTGTCGCCCCCGGTGACCAGCGCCTCCGCGTGGCCGCGCAGGAAGCCGGGCGCCACGAGGACATCGCTGTCCACGAAAACCAGCCAGCGTCCCCTCGCCTCGGCGATGCCACGGTTTCGCGCCGCCGATCGTCCGGCGTTGGGGGCCCAGCAGTGTCGCACCGCAGGATGCTGCAGCTGGAAAAGATCGGCCGTGCCGTCGGTCGAACCGTCGTCGATGACGACGATCTCGTGGGGAGGGGCCTCTTCCTGATCACAGAGGGCATCGAGGCAAAGCGCGAGCATGGCCGCCCGGTTGTACGTGATGACGACGACGGAAAATTCAGGGGCAGGCATGGCGCTCGGGTTTGACGCGGGATAGCGGGCGTGGTATCGAAGATGTTGCGAGACGACGATCCCAGTGGGTCCCGTTCCTGAATCGAGGGCGGGTCCTTCATTATAAGGGCCGTTGGTTTCCCGTCTCGCACTCCGTGGGTTCGGGCGGCGTTAGTTCAGGTGGTAGAACGGCGGTCTCCAAAACCGCATGTCGTGGGTTCGAGTCCTACACGCCGCGCCTCCAACCCCTTGTGTATCGTGAGTGGTTCCTTTGTCTGATCAGCCTTCCCCGCCATCCACCGGCTCGACCGAGCCGGCGGGGCAGCCTCCTGCCGTTGAGCCTGTGGATCGGGCGCTTCAGCTCAAGGGGTTGTCCTTTCCCGGCATGGGTCCATCTGCGGGCAAGGTCGGCACATTTCTCTCCGAGGTGCGTGCCGAGTTCCACAAGATCAGCTGGCCGACCCGCCGGCAGGTCGTGATCGAGACGGTTGTCGTCATTCTCGTGTGTGCGTTTCTGACGGGTCTGGTGGTGACCTACGACTGGGTTTTCACCAAGCTCGCGAACGCCGTTTTCTACGGCCAGTAGGCCCCGTTTCAGTAGAGGTTCCTCCAGGATGCAGACCGATCGCAAGTGGTTCGTCATCAATACCTACTCCGGCTATGAGGAGCGGGTCCGCGAGAACCTGATCCGCCGGGTCGAGTCGATGGGGATGGAGGACCGCATCTTCCACGTCGAAGTGCCGGAAGAGATGGTGGTCGATTACAAGGATGGCAAGAGAATCGAGCGTCCTCGCAAGGTCTTCCCTGGGTATGTCCTCGTAGAGATGAGCGTGGCGGCCGGCAAGATTGACGACGAGGCCTGGCATGTCGTCCGCAACACTCCGGGAGTCACGTCGTTTGTCGGCTCCTCCTCCGGAGCGGTCTCCAAGCCCACGCCACTTTCACCCAGCGAAGTCCGGAAGATCTTCCGGCGGTCCGCCCAGAAGGCACGTGCTCAGGTCGACTTCGAGGCGGGAGACCACGTCAAGGTCATCGGCGGTCCGTTCGCCGATTTCGCCGGCGACATCGTCGAGGTCAGTCACGAGCGTGGCAAGGTCAAGGTCACGGTGCCGGTCTTCGGGCGCCTGACGCCGGTTGAACTCGAGTTCAGCCAGATCCAGAAGGTCGCCAAGTAGTTTCCCAACCCCCCTAGGTCCAGAAGGCATTACTGAAACATGGCCAAGAAAGTCACCGCCAAGGTCAAGCTGGCACTTCCCGCCGGCAAGGCCAATCCCGCTCCCCCCGTGGGTCCAGCGCTGGGTCAGCACGGCATCAACATCATGGAGTTCTGCAAAGCCTACAACGCCCAGACGGCGGACAAGGCCGGCATGGTCATCCCGGTGGAGATTTCCGTCTATGCCGATCGCAGCTTCAGCTTCATTCTCAAGACTCCGCCGACCGGCGTGCTGCTCATCAAGGAGGCAGGTCTCGACAAGGGTTCGGGCAAGCCCAACACCCAGAAGGTCGGCAAGGTCACCCGCGAGCAGGTTCGCAAGATCGCCGAGATCAAGATGCCTGATCTGAACTGCACCACGCTCGAGGCCGCGATGCGTCAGGTCGAGGGCTCTGCTCGTTCGGCGGGTATTGTCGTCGTCGACTGAGGTCGGCGTCGTTTCCTGTCGGCACGCTCGGCAGGATAGGTGTCCGGGATTCGTTCGACGGGCACCGTGGGAGGCCTCCCCACCCCGTGAGGCCGTTCGCACCACTTTGAAAGGAATGTCCAAATGGCCAAGCTTACCAAGCGTCAGAAGAAGACCGCCGAGGCGATCCCTTCCGGCAAGAATTTCCCTCCTGCCGAGGCCCTCGGTCTTTGCAAGGAGCACGCCACCGCCAAGTTCGACGAGACCGTCGAAGTGCACTTCCGCCTGGGTATCAACGTCAAGCATGCCGACCAGCAGGTGCGTACGTCGGTCATCCTTCCTGCCGGTACGGGCAAGAACGTGCGTGTCGCTGTCATCGGCAAGGGTGAGCGCCTCAAGGATGCGGAGGCCGCCGGTGCGGACGTGGTAGGTTCCGAGGAGTTGATTCCCCGGATTCAGGAAGGCTGGATGGAGTTCGACGTGCTCATCGCCACTCCCGACATCATGGGCGCGCTCGGCCGTGTGGGTAAGGTGCTCGGCCCCCGTGGTCTCATGCCCAGCCCCAAGGCCGGCACGGTGACCTTTGAGCTCGGCAAGGCCGTCAAGGAGTTCAAGGCGGGTAAGGTCGAGTTCCGGGCAGACAAGCAGGGCATCGTTCACGTGCCCATGGGCAAGGCCAGTTTCTCTGCCGAGCAGCTCCAGCAGAACTTCGACGCCATTCTCGACGCCATCCACAAGGCGAAGCCTGCGGCCGCCAAGGGAACCTACATCAAGAGTGCGTTCGTGAGCAGCAGCATGGGGACGGGCATTCGTCTCGACACCACCAAGCTTGCGGCTGTGTCGTCGAACTGATTCCGCATTCGGCAAGCGCGCCCCGTTTCCTGCGTTGTCAGGCGGCGGGGCGCTTGCTTGGGGCCTGAGACCATGTCATACTGTTCTTGGTCATTTCTTCGAGATACTTTGATGTTTTGACCATCGACCACCTGAGACAGCGGGAGGCGCAAGCCTCAATTGATGTTACGGCATCTTCCCGCCGAGGTTGGGGACGTGATTCAAGCCTTTCGTGTCTGCCTGCAGGCCCGAGGGGTCCGCGCCCAACCGGGTCGTGGACCAGACTCGGCGGCCTCGGCCGCGAAAGGAGGTGAATAAGATATGCCGACGAAGCAACACAAGGAAGCCTCGCTCGAAGCCCTCAAGGGTTCTTTTGCAAAGGCATCCGTCGCCCTCGTGGCCGATTACCGCGGTCTGACGGTGGCTGAGATTACCGATCTGCGCCGTCGCATCCAGAAGGTGGGTGGTGACTTCACCGTTGCCAAGAACACCTTGGTGCGCCTGGCGACCCAGGATGACTCCTGGAAGGCCATCGAGCCCCTGCTCGCCGGACCGACGGCCCTTGCCATCGGTTATGACGATCCCGTGGCTCTTGCCAAGACCCTCACGGACTTTGCCAAGGAGAAGCGCAAGGTTCAAATCGAGGTGCGCGGTGGAGTCCTGCAGGGCAATGCCCTCGATGCCAAGGCCGTCAAGGCCCTGGCCGATCTGCCCAGCCGCGAGCAGTTGCTCGCCAAGCTCATGGGTTCGATCAACTCGCCTGCGACCGGCGTGGTCATGGCCACGGCGGGCGTCGCTCGCAAGCTGGTCTACGCCCTCGAGGCGCGGCGCAAGCAGCTGGCCGGCTAGGCCGCAGTGCCGGGCGGCGAGAGCCGATTGCCGGGACTTGTCGTTTATCCCCAACCCTTCAGCTTTACGGAGAACAGCCACATGGCTACGCTTACCAAAGAAGAGATCGTCGACGCGATCGGCGCGATGCCCCTGCTCGAGGTTGCAGACCTCGTCAAGATGATGGAAGAGAAGTTCGGTGTCAGCGCGGCTGCCCCCGTGGCCGTCGCGGCGGTGGGTGGTCCCGTGGCCGCTGCTGCCGAGGAAGAGAAGACCGAGTTCGACGTCATCCTCACGAATGCCGGCGACAAGAAGATTCAGGTGCTCAAGGTCGTGCGCGAGCTGACCGGCCTGGGCCTCAAGGAAGCCAAAGAGCTCGTCGACTCGGCTCCCAAGCCCGTCAAGGAAAAGTGCAAGAAGGAAGAGGCCGAAGAGCTCAAGGCGAAGCTCACGGCCGAAGGCGCCACCGTCGAGATCAAGTAGTCTCGGCGTCCGTTTCGTCCAGGGCCTCCGGCTTGTTGTCCGGGGGCCCTGGCCTCTTGGGGGCCTCGAGGTTTGAGAGCAGCTTCCATGCCCATGCTTTGAGAAAGCAAGGCAGCCCGGCATAGACCACGGAAAGCGTGGTCAGTGCTGCAGGTGTGTTGGCTGTTCCGGTCGCGAATCCGACGGCATCCAGCAGCGGCAGACTGATGGCACCCGCAAGGGCCAGGTTGATCTTGCCGGCTGTACCCAGCCATCCGAAGGCCCGCCCCTCCATGCGCCGGGTCTGATCTCCCGCAAGATGGCGTGAAAGGATGGCTGGCGGTAGCGCGACCTCAGCGCCCAGTGCGAGACCGGCAGCGAGACAGACCGCGGCATAGCCCCAGACTTGGCCTCGCCCGAGGAGAACTGCCCAGATGAATGCAGCGGTGGCCAACAAGATGGCCTCCTGCCAGGCGCGTCGATCCCCGACCCGGGCGGCTCTCCGTGTCCAGAAGGGCATGCCGGCGGCGCCCGCGGCCATGTAGCTGATCAGGAAAGCTGGCAGTAAGGTTCCCGCCTCCAGGCGATCCCGGACAAAGAAGACCACCGTGGCGGCCGGAAGTGCGCTGGCCGTGCCATTGACGAGGAATACGGCCATCAATCGCCGGAAGAACGGGTCGTGGAGGGGGGCCAGCGCCACCTTCCAGCGAAGGCCTGGTCCGGACGAAACCGTGGGCTGGGGAGCGTTGGCCCTTGCCCTGGTGCTTTCGGGCGTCAGGAGTGCGGGCCACATCAGGAGGGGCAGGGCCAAGGCGAGGCCCACCGCAAGGGGGCGGAGTCCCTGCTCCGGATGCTCCGGGCCCCCCAGCACGTGGGGGAGGATGGTGGCGGCGAGAGTTCCGAGCAGTCCCCAGGCCTCGCGTATCGTCCACAGCCGCGTGCCTTCCTGGGCATCGCCAGCGCCCCAGGTCATTCCCAATGCGGCGTGGGCGATCGATGAGGCACTGAAAGCCACCGTGAAGGCCAGCAGGCTGCATCCGAGCCATGGGAGGGCAGGGATTCCCGAGGGCGGACGAAAGAGAGCGAGGACCGCAAGGGCCAGCACCGGTGTCGCCAGGCTCATGATCCGTCTTGCCCCGCCGGGCCAACGGTCGCAGCCCTGACCGATCCAGGGGTCGAGCACGGCATCACCCAGCCGCGCCAGCAACAGGATGAGTCCCATCGCTCCCAAGCCTATTCCGAGGCTGCTGTAGAGTGTGGGCAACCAAAGGAAGACGGGCAAGCTCGTCATCGCGAGGACGGCCGCAAAGGGCGGCCATGCCCAAACGGCGGACGGACGACCCATGAACTCTCCTGGGGTGTGATCGGTCGCCTTGCGAGACCGTGGGGCGTTCGCCACCATGGGACCATGTTCATGGGTGGCCGACCACTCCGCTTCCTGAGCCGTCGCCTCGCGTCGGGTCTCTTGGCTTGTCTCATCGGGGTCGTGTCCGAAGCACCTGCCACGGCGGCTACCCGAGATCGGGTCATGCCCCATGCTCGTCTGGCTCGGGAGGGGGCTTGGGGCTGGATGCCGCGTGTCCGTGAAACGGGGGCCGCTCGCACGCTCGAGGACGAGCGGCGGCTGGTTTGGCGCGCCCGCGCCGCCCTGCGTCTCGGGACCTGGGATGAGGCCATCCGGGCCTACGAAGCGGTGCCCCCGCACAGTCCGTGGCGGCTCGAAGCGCTCGAAGCTCTGGCTTATCTTTATGGGCGTACGGATCGACCCGTCCGCGCTCGTGGAGCCTTGACGACCTTGCTGCCGTCCCTGGTCGGCGCCCGGGCCGAGGAATCCCGTCGTGAACTGGCACGACTCTGTCTTGAGGCAGGCGATCCCGAGGCCGCCCTGCGCGTGCTGCGCCCCATTCTCGAGGCCCCGCGTGGCGAGGGGGCCGTGGCTGGCCATGCCGCTTCGCTACTGGATGCGATGTGGCTTGCTGGCTTGTCGGCCAAGGCTGTCGGGCACGGGGCGTTCGCGCTCGGTCGGTTCCAGGACGTGGCTCGTCTCGCACCCGGGACCCCTCGGGCAGGACTGGCGTTGCTCGAAATCGTCAACCATCACATGCGGATGGGTCGGCCGGGGCATGCTGCGGATGCGCTGGCCCGTTACGTTGCGGGTCAACATCCCACGTTGCCGGGCATTGACCTGGGGGCGACGCTTTCGTGGTTGCGCGCCGAGCAGGCGGCCCGAGAGCAGGATTGGGGCAGGGCCGTCGAGGGATTCTCTGCAGCCGAAAGTCATCTGCCCCTGCGCGATGCTTCCCTCTACGGGAAGGCGTGGGCGCTTTGGCGCCTGCAGCGCGGATCTGAAGCGCTGCAAGCTCTTGCGCAGTTTCGGGCGGAGGGCGGAACGGGTGTCCTCCGGGCACCTGCGCTCTATCTCGAGGCCAGGCTCTTGCAGGAGGCGGGACACCTACCTGAAGCAGAGGCGCGCTATCTCGAGGTCGAGCGCACGGAGCACGGGGAATGGGCGGAACAGGCCTTGTTCCAGCGAGCCGGACTGGCGTTGCGCGCAGGGCGGACGGACACTGCACTGGCCTTGGCCGCAACCATCGTGCGCGACCATCCGGGAGGACGAATGGCGGCTGCAGCCTTGTGGTTGCTTGCCGAGGCTCAACTCAGCCAGGGCCGGACCGAGGAGGCCGTCCAGAGCTACCAGCGGCTTGCCGGTCGCTCTGACGCCTTGTTGCTGCTCGGCGGCAAGGGGGCCTCGGTGGTCTTCAAGTTGGGGCTGGCCTATCTCAGGGCGGGCGATGAGGCGGCCGCAGAGGCCGCATTCGCCAAGGTCGCCGACCCGACGTTGGTGGCCGAGGCCCGTTTCTGGCAGGCGGAAGCCGCCTCGCGCCGCGATCGGCATCGTGAGGCCGTCCTTCTGTTCGAGCGGATGATCAAGGAGCATCCCGAATCTGGCCGCATTCCCGATGCTTGGTACGGACTGGCCTGGTCACGGCTCGAGTCCGGTGACGCCCGGGGCGCAGCCGAGGCCTTTTCGCAAGCCGCTGCTCGACTACCGGACAGTCGCCGGCGGCGTGACTCCCGTTATCATCTTGCCTTGCTCTGGCTAGATGATGGTCGACCGGCCGAAGCCCGAGACCTTCTGGCTCAGGTGATCCAGACCGTGCCCGATGAACGCGGAAGCGAGGCCGCCTTCTGGTTGGCCGAGGCGATGGCCGATCAGGAAGATTGGCTCGCGGCAGCTGCCCAGTATGCGGCGTGTGTCGCTCAGGGCGGCGAGCGGGGCAGGGAGGCGCGCAGGCAGCAGGCCGCGATGCTTGAGCGCGCTTCACGCTGGGCCGATGCGGCCCGGGTCTGGGAAGCCGTTCTCGCAGATTCGGCGGGCGTCGATGCTACCCGAGCCCACAAGGACCTGCTGTCTGCCGCGAGGGCCAGCAGTCGCGCGGGAGATGCCGCAGGCGCGGCTGCGTACTATGCTCGCCTTGCAGGTGAGGCCAAGGGCCTTCCCGGGGAGCAGGACACCCTGTGGAAGCCTCTCGTCGAGGCGCAGTTGGCTGCAGGCGCTTGGAGCGAGGCCTCGGAGGTGCTGACCGGAGTGGCCTCTGCAAGCCCGTGGGCACCTGATTTGCTCCGCCGTGTCGCCGAGGGTCACGGACAATCGGGTCAGTGGCGGGCGGCGGCAGCCACGTGGGCCGCTTTGCCGATTCAGGATGCGCCTACCCGGCTGGCTCGGGCGGGGGCGTTGGAGAAGGCTGGTGATCTTCTGGGTGCCGCGGAAGTTCTCGCAGAGGCCCTGGTGTCCGTCAGCGAGGGTCGTGACGTCTTGCGCAAGGACCTCTGCAGGCTCTATGCCGCACTCGATTTGCCCGAACGGGAGCGGACCACCCTCGACGAGTGGATGAAGGAGGCCTCCGCGGACGCGAGCATCCGGGCCGAGGCCTGGATGGCCTATGGGGAGCGAATGGTTCGACGCGAGGATCTGCTCGAGGCGGCCGTGGCCCTCAGGGCGGCCCTGCAAGGCCTGGCCCCGGGTGAGAAGCAGTGGAAGTCGCGTTACTGGCTCGCCGCGACTCTGGTCAACTTGTCCCGTCTTGATGATGCCGAGGGCGTCCTGAAGCCGCTATGTAACGGCCCATGGCCCACGGACCCGAGCTCGAGGCTCATCAGCTGGCGGGCCCAGGCGCGCTTGCTTCAGGGGCAGATCCTCGAGAATCGCGGCCGATGGACCGAGGCCGAGAAGGTCTATAAAGAGTTGGCGGCCAACAAGCGGGTCTCCGCGGCCCAGCGCAAGGAGGCCGAGGCTCGCTTGGCCTTCATCGCTCGATTCGTGCGCCCGGGGACGGGGGGACGGCGATGAGGAACCCTCGTCCTGTGGCCATCGCAGGGGTTCTGGTCGGGCTGGGATTCTCCGGATCGGAAGTTCTTGCGGCCCCGGTGACCTCTGCACCCGCAAGCGGTTCCGTGGGCGTGCGGGCCTCAGAGACCGGGCGCGAGGCCGAGCGGTTGCCGATGGAGCTGCCGCAAATCACCGTGACCGGCCGACGCCTTCGATTGCCAAAGGGTAAAGGGCGCAAACTTGCGCTCGAGGACCCGGACTGGGCGGGCATGATTGAGCCTCCGCCGCCTGTCCGTGCCCTCTCGGGCACCTTGGGTTCCTTGCAACTGCCCGTGCCGCCGGAGCGTCCTGAAGCCCGTGGCCACGTCGGGGAGCCCCCGAAAGAGGCTTCCTTGACCATCCTGGAGCTCGGGCTCGGGGACCTTGCACTCGGGGTGCCGTCTCGTTGGCGTGGGCGCGTGGGCGGGGCAGGGGCGTGGCAGACCGGGGACTGGCATCTGCTGACCGATACCCGCGCGGAGTTGAATGCTCTCGAAGGCTGGTCGACCTGGAGCCTCGATCAGGAGATCCTGCATGGGACTGGCGCTTGGGTACATCTAGGCCTCGAGGCGGCGCACCGGCAGGTCGGACGCCAGGAGGTCGTGCGCCAGGGCGTCGAGATTGCAGCTTCGTGGGACGATGCGTGTTCGGGCTGTACTTTGACCTTTGGACGTGCCGAGGTGGAAAGTCGGACGCCTGCGGGGCCCTGGCTGGCTTCACAGCGGGCATCCCAGACGCGCTGGCAACTCGAAGGTCGCCGAGATGTCGAATGGGGCCCTGGCTTCAGGGCAGACTGGACCTTCGGGCAGGTGGCGGGCGAAGGCGGCGAGCCGGATGGACGGCAGGGCCTGCTGGCTCGCGGACGACTTTCGGCCCGGCCTTGGCAGGATCTGCCAGAGGGCCTTTCGCTGGAGCTCGGCCTGGGAGGTACTCAGCTGGGAACCACTTCCTATCTCGACCCGGCTGTCCGGATGGCCTGGCAACCCTCCCTTCCTGCGCAGGAAGGCTTGCCCGAGCAGACCCACCTGCCCCTTGAGATGGGAGTGGCTCTCGCGTCCCACGCCGACTGGCCTGACCTCGCGGGGCTGTTGCGGCGCCGTGACCCGGTGTTGGGTCGTCTTGGCCTGCGGCCGGTGCGTGTGGAGCCTCGGCTGGAAGGGACAGTCTCCTGGCGCTTGGCGCCCGAGTGGTACGTCTCGGGTCATGTCTCCGCCGCTCGGGTCCTGGATGCCGTCGTCTGGCGTGAAGTGGGCAGCGGCATGTGGTCGATCCGGCAGGACCCGCGCTGGCAACCTCGCCTCGAAGCCGGGGCGGTGTTGCAATGGCAGCCTGCGGAGTCCTGGTCGCAGGAGCTCACTTGGAGTCTCGAGGATCTTCCGTGGGCGGGTGTCCGGCATCAGGAGTTGCGTCTGGCACACGACGCCCGCTGGCCTCTGGATCTCGTCGCAGGTCTGGATGTGTTGCTCGAGGCCGATGCCCTGTCGGGAAGCTGGCTCCTCTCGGGACAGGCCGCGGAGGGCTCGGCCGTGCGCCTCGAGGGCGTGATCAGCCGCGCCGTCGATGAGCGGACCGAGGCCTTCGTGCGGGCCACGTCCTGGCCGCTCGTGGCCCTGCGTGAGCCGGCACCGGGATTCTATATGAGGCCGGCCCTGTTGGTGGCTGGCCTGAGTCGGAGGTTTTAGGCGTGGCGATCCGCGCCCGGCACCGAGCTGCCGTTTCCGACCCGCAGGCCTGGGGCCTTTCCATCCTGATTCACGTCTTCCTGCTGCTCTGGTTGCTGCTTTGGCCCAGGGAGCCGCGCGTCCTCGATCTGCCTCCCTCTGAACCTCTGGTGGTCTCACTGGTGGACCTCGGGGGACCTGCCGGTGATACGACCCTGCCCGTGAAGGGGATTCCCGCCGCAGGCGTGCCCAACGCCCGGCCGGTGGCCGAGCGTCCGGTTCCGGCCACGGAGGCTGCGCCGAAGGAGGTCCGTGCTCGTCCGCGTCGGGCTCGGGCGAAGGCTGCGCGGACAACCGAGGCGGAAGTTCCGCCCGCCCCCCCGCCCGTGCGGCCCGAGGTGGCGAAGGCCGAGCCAGCCCCCCCTGATGCGCTGGCTCTGGCACGCGAGCTGGAGCGGCGCCGGCAAGCGCAGGCGTCGGCCCTCGGGGGAGAGTCGGAGCCCGGTGGTGGCCCTGCAGGGGCCGCCGGACAGGACGCAAGTCCCGCTGGCGCACCCGGCGGTGCGGTGTCAACGGGTACCGGGAATCAAGGGAATCTTGCCGGCCGCCGTATCCTCGCTCGCCCGGAGCCCGAGTATCCGCACGAAGCCCGGGCACGCCTGGCGGAGGGCAGTGTCAGGGCTGTCATTCGCGTCGCACCCACGGGTGAGGTGCTCTCGGTCCGGCTGCAGCGTTCGTCAGGTGACGAGGCCTTGGATGCAGCCGCACTCACGGCCTTTCGGCGCTGGCGCTTCAGTCCCTTGCCCGAAGGTTCTCCCGAGCAGGAAGGCCTGGTTTCGGCCCGGTTCCAGTTGCGGTGACGGGTGAGAACTCGGTCAGATGACGTGTCATCCACTGCCTTTCCCACGCGGTTCGTTCTCCGGGCTGCCAAGGAATCCTGAAGGCCGCCGCGATGGCGCGGGCCACTTGGTCGCGAAGGTCCTCCGCACGCTCCTTCGGATACTCTGCCCAAAGGGCCTCCGGTTCCGGAGTGTCTGCTCCCAGCAGATCTGCGAGTCGGAGGGGGGCCGGCCAGAGTTTCAAGCTGCCGTGCTGCAGCAGGGCGGGGCCCCGCCGCAGCTGGGCGGAACCCGCGATCTTGCGGCCGTGGCTGGCAAGGTCCGCCCGGCCGGGTCGCGCAAAACAACTGGAGCGCCCGGGACCCTCCATCAGGTCGCTGCGGATCAGCTCGGCCTGCTGGCCAACGCTCGCCAGCGCCTGGCACAGGATGGTGTTGAGCTCCCGGTAGCTGCCAAGGACTCCCTCCCGCCCGGCAGGCATGACGATGGCGTACGTGAGCTCCGCCAGATGGAGAACGGCTTGGCCTCCGCTCGGCCGTCTGACGAGGTCGATGCCGCGTTCGTGGCAACGCGTGACAATCTCTGCGGATACCGGCTGGTTTCGGCCGAGGCTCAGGCAAGCGGGATGCCAGTCGTAGATCCTGAGCGTGGGAGCGGCCCTGTCGGCCAGCAGGGCCTCCAGCATGGCCTCATCGGCGGCCATGTTCCACGCACCCGGTCTTGGAGTGTCTACCAGCAGTCGCCACGGACCCGTCATCACGCTAGGATCATGGCATGCGCTTGAGTGTGGCCCAAGCTGCCCGCGAGCTCGGGGTGTCCGTTGCGGCCGTCCGGGAGTGGGAGCGTGTCCTGCATCTGAAGTTTGCCAAGGATCGCTCGGGTCGTCGCTGGCTGGGACCGCGGGATCTCGAGAATCTGCGCGTGGTAGCGGGCTTCGTGGCCGATGGGCGGACGCTTGACGAGGTCCGAACCCTCCTTGCACCCCATTCGCCTCAGACCGAGACGAGACCGGATCTTGAGGAGATCGTGGCTCGCCTCGTCCAGCGGCAGGATGCAATGGAAAAGTTGCTGGCGGGCCAGCACTCGGCCATGCAGGAGCTTCAGGGGCGATATCAGCAGATGGCCCAGGCACAGGAGGTCGTTCGCGGCTTGCTCGAGGCTCCGGCGATGAACCCCGATCATCTCCAGGCACTCTCGGATCAGGTGCGTGAGATGGCCGAGGCGGGCTCTGGACGTCTTGCCACCTTGGAGGCGCAGCTTGATGAGGTGCGCCGGACTCTCGATTCGGTGGACGAGTCTGCGGGGCCGGAGGCCTACGAGGCTCTCGGTCTGCGGCTTGCAGAGCTGGAGGAGGCACGTCGCACCGAAGCGGATCGGCACGCGGCCGAAGATGCGGCGCGCGGTGAGGCTCTTAGAGAGCGGATGTACGAGTTGGAGCGCGAGGTGGCCGCCAAGACGCGCAAGGCCGTGGAGGAGTCGCTGATGTCCCTGCAGCGGCGCATGCTGGACCTTGAAGCCGCTCTGGCACAGAGAGGAGAGGAGGGGCAGGACGGAAGCCTGAACCAAGGCGGCTTGGTCGAAGGGGTCGTCGAGGCGCTCCGGCAAGCCGAAGCCCAGCGCCGACCCTGGTGGCGTCTATGGCCTTGACGACCGGGCGACTGGCCGCCCCAGAGACCCTTCAGGCCTTCCAGCGCAGGACGGGCTGACGAGCAGCCTTGACTTCGTCGACCCGAGCAACCGGCGTGGTGTGCGGAGCCTGTTGGACCTTGGCGGGATCTTCCTCGACCTCTCGGGCGATGGTCTTCATGGCCTTGACGAAGGTATCCAGCGTTTCCTTGCTCTCGGTCTCGGTCGGCTCGATCATCATCGCCTCGGGCACGATCAGCGGGAAGTAGATCGTGGGGGGGTGGATGCCGAAGTCGATCAGGCGTTTTCCCATGACAAGGGTGTTGCAGCCTTGGCTTTTCTGGCGACTGCCCGACATGACGAACTCGTGCATGCAAGGTTGGGGGTGGGGCATCTCGAAGTCATCCTTGAGCCGGGCCTTGAGATAATTGGCGTTCAGAACCGCGTCGCGGCTGACCTGGGCCAGACCTTCCGCCCCGTGGGCGAGGATGTAGGCGTAGGCACGAACGTGCATGCCAAAGTTGCCGAAGAACGCCTTGACCCGACCGATGGTCAAAGGCCGGTCACTTTCAAAGGAGTAACGGCCCGCGGCGTCCCGCACCACGGTGGGTACGGGCAGGAAGGGCGCTAGCGCCTTGCCCACCACCACGGGACCCGATCCCGGACCACCGCCGCCGTGGGGCGTCGAGAAGGTTTTGTGGAGGTTGAGGTGCACGACATCGAAGCCCATGTCGCCGGGTCTTACCGTCCCGAGAATGGCGTTGAAGTTCGCACCGTCGTAATACAGCAGCCCCCCCGCCGCGTGGACGGCTTCCTGGATCTCGAGGATGTCCTCCTCGAAGAGTCCCAGGGTATTCGGATTCGTCAGCATCAGCGCTGCGACACGGTCGTCCAGCTTGGATTTCAGGTCCGCGAGATCGACAAGCCCCCGGCTATCCGAAGAGACCGTGACCACCTCGAAACCCGCCACGGCAGCGGTTGCGGGGTTGGTGCCGTGGGCCGAATCCGGCACGAGCACGCGCGTTCGTTTCGTATCGCCACGATGTTGGTGGTAGGCCTTGATCATCAGGATTCCCGTCAACTCGCCGTGGGCGCCTGCCGCAGGCTGCAAGGAACAGCGCTCGAGGCCCGTGATCGTGCACAGCCACTCCTGGAGGTCGTGCATGATCTCGAGTGCCCCCTGCAGCTGCTCCACGGGTTGGTACGGGTGCAGGTTGGCCAAGCCATCGAGGCGTGCCGCCCACTCGTTGACCTTGGGGTTGTATTTCATCGTGCAGGAGCCAAGGGGGTAGAAGCCCTTGTCGATGGCATGGTTGAGCTGGGAGAGCCGCAGGTAATGCCGCACCACTTCCAGCTCGGACTTTTCGGGAAGGGCTGCAGGTTCCTTTCGGAGCATGGCGCTCGGCAGCATCTCCGCGAGATTGCGTCCGGGCACCGCCGCTTCCGGAATGGTGACGCCCCTGCGACCGGGGGTGCCCTGTGACAGGATGACGGGTTCGAGCAACTCAGGCATGGGCCACCTCCTGGGGACGCGCCTCGTCTGAGGTGGCGACGATGCGCGAGAGACCCGCCACCAAGGCGTCGAGATCTTCGGGGGTATTCATTTCAGTGACCGAGATCAGCAAGTCGTTGGCACGCTCCGGCCACCACGTGTCGAGGGGCAAGCCCGCCAGCGTTCCCTCAGGGAGCAGAGCGTCGATGACCTGCCGCGCGGGCAAGGGCAACTGCACCACGAACTCGTTGAGGAACGGGCTGTCGGGATGTGCCAGACGACAGCCGGGCAGCTCTGTCAGGCGTTCGGCAAGATGATGCGCTCTAAGGGCAGAGGTCCTGGCGACTTCCCCGAGGCCATGGCGCCCGAGCAACGCCAGATGGATGGTGGCGACCAAAGCATTCAGCGCCTGATTCGTACAGATGTTGCTGGCGGCTTTCTCTCGGCGGATGTGTTGCTCTCGAGTCTGCAGCGTGAGGGTGAAGCAGGGGCGGCCATCAGCGTCCGTGGTCATGCCGCAGATGCGTCCGGGCAGTTGCCTCAGGTGGCCGGTCCGACAGGCCATGAAGCCGACGTGCGGGCCTCCGAGCGAGGTGGCATTGCCCAAGGCCTGGGCTTCCCCTACCACCAGATCGGCACCCCAGTTCCCCGGGGCTTCCAGAACCCCCAACGCCACGGGATCCGCTACGATCACCAGCAAGGCACCCTTGGCGTGCACCTGCTCGGCGAGTCGTGAAAGATCGGGCACCGTGCCCAGGACCCCGGGCACCTGCACGATGAAAGCGGCCGTTTCCTGCTCGAGCTCCTCGGTCAGTCCCTTGAGGTCGGTCATGTCGGCCCGTGTGGGCAAGCTGTCGACGAGGAGCCCCGGTCCCTGGGCATAGGTCCGGGTCACCGCTTCGTACTCGGGATGAACCGACCCGCAGACCAACACGCGTGGACGACCGGTGATACGGACGGCCATCAGCGCAGCTTCGGCCACGGCCGTCGAGCCGTCGTACATCGAGGCGTTGGCCACATCCATGCCCGTGAGCTCGCACATCATCGACTGGAACTCGAAGATAGCCTGAAGCGTGCCTTGGCTGACTTCGGGCTGATAGGGCGTATAGGCGGTGTAGAACTCGGAGCGCGAGGCCAGCTGATCGACGGCAGCGGGGCGGTACCGATGGCTGATGCCGGCTCCCAGGAAGCTGCGCTGCTGAGTAAGGGACACGTTGCGGGCGGCGAGCCGTGACGTGCGCTGCTGCACCTCGGCTTCGGCGTGGGGGCGGGGAAGATTCAGCCGAACCTCCCGCAAGGCCTTGGGAATGTGGTCAAGCAGGGCGTCCATCGAGGGAACCCCGATGGCGTCGAGCATGGCCGCCCGATCGGCCGGCGTGTGCGGGAGGTAGGCGTGATTCATCAGTGGCTCGCGATCTCGGCCTGATAGGCTTCTTCGGTCAGCAGGGCATCAAAGGCGGAGGAGTCGGTGGATTCGATCACGACCATCCAGCCTCGCTCCATCGGGTCGGTGTTGAGCAAGCCTGGGTCCTGGACGACCGGATCGTTGACCTCGACCACGGTTCCGGCCACAGGCATGTAGAGGCTGGAAACCGCCTTCACCGACTCGACCACGCCGAACTCCTCGCCGGCCGCATATGTCCTGCCGACTTTGGGCAGTTCGACGAACACCACGTCACCCAGCTGTTCCGAGGCGAAGGGAGTGATGCCGATGCGGAAACGATCGCCTTCCTGACGGGCGTACTCATGGGACGAGCTGAAGCGGATCATCGAGAACCTCCGGTGGGCTGCGTGGATGGGCGGCGATAGAACGGCAAGGCGACGACTTCGGCGGGGACGAGGCGGTCCCGGATTCGGACCGACACCACGGTGCCGGGCTCGAGGGCGGAGGGCAGGTAGGCGGTGGCCACGGGATGACCCAGGGTCGGGGAGTAGGTGCCGGATGCGACCTTGCCGATGATCGTGCCGGTTTCGTCGCTGATGGAGTAGCCTTCCCGGGCGGGCGCCCGTTCGGTGAGTCTGAGCCCCCGCAAGCGCCGTGCCGTACCCTCGGCCTTCTGGCGAACGTGGGCGTCGCGGCCGAGGTAGGGTCCTGGATTCCGGATGGCCCAGCCGAAGCCTGCCTCGAGGGGAGAGGTGTCATCGTCCCATTCGTGGCCGTAAAGCGGCAGGCCGGCCTCCAGACGCAGGGTATCCCGTGCGCCGAGACCACAAGGTATGGCGCCTTCCGCAACCAGTACATCCCAGACCGAGGTGGCCTTGTCGGCAGGGACCAGCACCTCGAACCCGTCCTCCCCCGTGTAGCCTGTACGGCCTGCAGGGCAGTCGACCCCGGCCAGGTGGAGGGTCGTGATGCCGAAGGAGGGCACCTGGTCGAGGGACTGGTCCGACAACCGGCTCAGCTCGGCAGCGGCCCGCGGCCCCTGGACCGCCAACAGAGCCCATTGGTCCGAAACATCCTCGAGGTGGACTCCGCCGAGGGCTTCGGGAAGATGCCGTTGCAACCACGCCCAGTCCTTGTCGCGGTTGGACGCATTGACGACCAGCAGGAAGTGGTCGGGAAAGCGATAGACGATAAGGTCGTCCACCACTCCCCCTGTGGGGCGCGTGAAGAAGGTGTAGACGGCCCGGCCGACCGGCAGCGCTTCGAGATTGGCGGGAACGAGGCAGGCCAGCCATTCGCGTGCTTCGGGTCCGCTGACCCGAAACTCACCCATGTGGGAAACGTCGAAGACGCCCCAGCCCGAACGCACCGCGCCGTGCTCGGTCACGATGGAGGTGAATTGCACGGGCAACGACCAGCCACCGAAGCCCACCATCCGGGCCCCCATGGCCACATGGCGATCGTGCAGGGGAGTGTGCCGCAACGGTGCGGCCAAAGTCTCGGTCACGGGCGACATCCTGAGCGAGCAGGGACCCGGGACCGGTCCCTTGAACTTATTGTAACCTGTCGCGGGCCGGAGCGGAGGCAACGTCTCCGACGGGGCCCCGGTAGGCTTGGCGCATGGCGGCATCGGTGCCGCCCCGGGTAGCGATCCGGCCGTAGATCTCGGCGGCCTCCGTGGGGACACGACGGAAATCCCGGTTGCGACAATCCACCGAATAGAGACCAAACCTCGGTCGGTAGGAGCCCCATTCCCAGTTGTCCGTGATGGACCAGTGAATGTAACCCAGGATGGGAACGCCCTCGGCGCGGGCCTTTTCGAGCTGGGCCACGTGCTGGACGAGGTATGCCTCTCGCGTCCAGCCGTCCTCGCGGGGCTTCAGATCGTCGGTGGCGAAACCGTTCTCCGCCACGAGGACCGGTAGCCCCGTCCACCTGTGATAGTTCCAGATGGCATGATGCAACCCCTCGGGATAAACCTCCCACTGCCACGCCGGCTTGATCTGGAAGCCCGGTCCGATGCGCCACTTGCAATAGTAGTCAAGAGCCACGTAATCCAACCACTTGGACTTGTTTCCTGCGGGACGTTGCGCGTTGAACATCCAATCCTTGCCGAGGTCGTCAGGAATGTCCGTGGAGGGCTCGGGCTTCGACTTGAGCGACAGGCTGTAGGCCGCCGCGTAGTTATTGAAAGAGACACGGGCCACTGGGTCGGCGGCGTGGATGGCCTTGTAGGCCGCCTGATGCGCCAGAACGAAATTGCGGGCGGCGAGCAGGCCCCTGCGGATGTCCTGACGGCCTGGGGCGAGTGCTCCCGTGACATAGACACCACCGAGGAACACATTGGGTTCGTTGAAGGTCAGGTACCACTCAATCTCGCGGCCGAACTCGCGGGCGACGAAACCTGCAAAGCGCTCGAACGCATAGACCGACTTCCGGTTCTCCCAGCCGCCATATCGCTCGTCGATCCACTTGGGATAGCTGAAATGCATGAGCGTCACGAGGGGGGTCATGCCGGCTTCCCGGATGGCGGTCAGCATGTCGTGATAGCGGGCGACGGCTTGAGGATCGATGCGGCCTTCCTCGGGTTCCAGCCGGCCCCAGTCGAGACTGGTCCGGAAGGAGGTGAGTCCCATGCCGCGGGCGAGAGCAATGTCTTCCCGGTAGCGGTTCCAGCCGTCGGCGGCAGCTCCTGCGCGCTCTTCGGTCCGGCCGGCAAGTTCGAAGGACAGCCATTGGGTGTGGTCATTGTGCCCTTCCCACTGGTAGGCGGCCGTGGAGACGCCCCAGAGAAAGCCTTGGGGGGCACGCGCCTGCAGGGGTGCGGCGGCCGTTCCGGGCATACGGACCGGGAGTTGGCCGCAGGAAGCTGCAAGCACCGCGGCAATCGGTGCCAGGCGCCGCAGGCTGCTCGTGGACGGGAAGCTCATGAAAGGAGTACCTCGCAAGGTAAAGCTCAGGATAAGGAATCCCTAACTAACGTTTTCCTAACAGATTCGAGAGGACATGGGAAGCCCCCCGGGGACCGATTCCCTCGACCTGCTCGGCCTCGCGAACCACCCGACGTCACGGCAGCCTGCGTCGCGGAGGGCGCTCATGGCCGTGTGGCATCGACTGCTGGGCGTGGCTCTTCCCTTGGTGGCTGCCTGCGGCCTTGCGGGGCCCGCGGTGCACGGGCCTGCCGAGGAGATTGACGGAGTCGTGGCCATGGCCTTGCCGCAGGCTACGCCATGGCATGGCGTCACGGGTGTTCCTGCTCCGGAGAGGCAGTGGGACATGGGGGCGACGATGGCGTGGTGGTCTGTCCGAGGCGAGGCGGCCCGCACGCTTGTTCAGAGGCTGCTGGGGCTTCCGGGGGTCACCGCTGCGGAACCTTCCCGGCGGCATCGCCGGGCGGACGCGATGCTCGATCTGCCGGGAGACCCCTTGCTGGAACGCCAGTGGGCTCTGGCTCCGGGTCACCTCGATGCCCGTTCGGCGTGGGCCCGTGGGCTGGATGGGGGCGAGAGGGTCGTGGCCATCCTCGATACCGGAGTCGATCCGTCCCATCCTGATCTGAAGGGCAGGGTCCTGCCCGGCTGGAATGCGCTGACCCGGACGGATGACAGCATGGACCGGGAAGGTCACGGCACCCATGTCGCAGGGATTCTTGCCGCCGCCGGGGATGACGGCGTGGGCGTGGCGGGCCTGTGCTGGCGTCTCAAGATCCTGCCCGTGAAGGTGATGGATCGCGGACGGGGCAATGATGCGGCTGCTCTCGAGGGGCTCGCGTGGGCGGTACGCCAGGGGGCCTCTATCATCAACATGTCTCTCAACTCGGCCGACACCCGGCTTTCGCCCTTCTACGCCCGTGCCGCCGCATGGGCTCGCGACCAAGGGGCGTGGGTCGTGGCTTCCGCAGGCAATGACGGCGGGGCTGTGACGCAGCCCGCCAATACGCCCGAGGTCCTCGCGGTGGCGGCCGTGGGCAGGGATGACCGTCGCTGCCGCTGGTCGAATCACGGTCAGGCCGTGGCGCTTGCCGCGCCAGGTGAGGGCATTCTTTCCTGCCTGCCGGGCGGTCGCTGGGGCATGGATTCGGGGACCTCGATGGCGGCTCCATTCGTCTCAGGAGCGCTCGCGATGCTGCTCGAGGCACATCCGGGTGCGCCGAGGGAGCGCATTCGCGCCCTGCTACGCCAAGCCACGAGGCCGTCCTCCGAGTCAGGTCTCGGGGATGGACTGCTGGCGTTGGACAGAATGCCTTGAGCGGGCTTGCCGGCAATGCGCGGGAGGGGCCCCCTTAGGGCTTGAGCGGAAGATTTGGAGGTATTCGCATCCTCATCTGCCATTGAACCTGATGTCACGGACATGCAAGACGGCACGACGATGCTCTGGCGACCGATGCAGAAGGTGCCGATGCCCTTAGTCCCCGAGCGTTACTTGGTGGGGATGTGGTTGGCGCTGTCGGCCGCTTGCGCCCACGGCCCACCACCCGCCGGGACGGGGGTCCCCGTGCCCGTGACGCGACCCGATTCGGCTGATCCGTCGGCCTCGCCTGCGCCGTTCCCCTCGCCCGCGTCATCCTCTGTCGACACGCCCACTCCTTCCTGGCCTGAGCGTCTGGGCCGCGGCCGCATCCATGCCCTCGGGGCCTCCGGGGATCTTCAGGCTCCCGCCGGTCTCTGGAGCGCGGGGGATGCTCTGTGGACTGCCGATATCGGAGGCCATGCCGTGTGGTCGTTCGACGGTGTCGCCTGGCAGCGGCGCATCGGCTGGGGGGCGCGTGGCTGGTCTGGCGACGGCGGCCCCGGTCCGGAGGGACAGCTCTGGGCTCCTTATGGGGGCGTGGTGCGCCATGGGGAGCAATGGGTCGCGGACTTCGGCAATGGTCGCCTGCGGGTGCTTGATGCCGCCGGGTACCTGCGCAGCGTGCCGTGGCCGCAGAGCCTGCCGATGCTGCAAGGACCGGCAGGTCTCGCCGTCGCGTCCTCGGGCCAAGTGCTCGTGGCCGACTATCTCGGACATCGTCTCTTTCGCCTGGACCCCGATGTTGGGACGGGCGAGGTCCTTGCGGGTACAGGCCGGACAGGTAAGGCTGAGGCTGGGGACGACGCCCTGCAAGCCCCTCTCGAGCGTCCGCTGGCAGTGGCCCTTGACCCCGATGGCACCGTCTGGATAGGGGAAGCCGCGCACGGTCGGCTGCTTCACCTGCAGCCCGACGGTCGTTGGCAGGTTGCCGCAGGGGACGTCCCCGAGCCCGCGGGATTGCTCTGGGATGAGTCGGGTGGCTGGCTCGTCGCCTCGGGCTCTGGCCATCAGGTGTTGTGGCTATCGACCGACGGAGAGCGCCGGGTGATTGCGGGCACGGGCGCGGAGGGCGACGATGGGGACGGCGGACCCTCCCGTGAGGCGGCCTTGGGGCGTCCGGTCGGTCTTGCGGCCTGGCAAGGGGGCCTCGCCATCTCCGACATGGCCACAGGCAGGCTGCGCTGGGTCGAGCCCGCGCCGTGATACCCTCTGGGGGTGGGCAAGATGCGCGGAAAGCGGCTGCCGGCAACCCCCCGCGGAGTTGCCGTCTCGAAGCGTCTGGCCGTTTCGGGTTCAGGCTCATGGCCGGATCGCTTGCTGGAAGACCTTCCCCAAGATTGGCCCGACAGGGACCGGGAGTTCGTCACCGCATTGGTTCAGGAGACGACCCGCCTCGAGCGGTTTCTCGACGACCAACTCTCCCCTTTCCTCAAGATGCCTCTCGAGCGTCTGGATCCGCCGGTGCGCGAGATCCTGCGGACGGCGGCTTGTCAGCTATGTGCGATGGAACGCCTGCCCGCCCACGCCGTCGTGTCCGAGGCCGTGCACCTCGCACGGGCCGCCGTGCACGAAGGGGCGACAGGCTTGGTGAATGCGGTGCTGCGGCGCCTCGCCGCGACAGAGGACCGTTTCTGGAGCATGGCGGTGGCACGTGTGGCGGCGGCTGAGCCCGAAACGCTCGAACCTGCAGAAGTGGCAAAAGCACTGTCGCTGCCTGATGCGTTGCTCGAACTCTGGTGGCGTGAGCGCGGTCCCGAAGACGCCGTGGGACTGGGGATTGCCGCAGGGCGCCCCACGCCTTTTGCCTTGCGGGTCCGCACGGTGAGGGAGGCCGTGCTGGAGCAGCTGCTCGCCGCTGGTGTGGTGGCGCGCCCGGGCGATCTGCTGCCCGAGGAGATCCGACTGGAATCCCCGGGGCGTCTCGCGGACCTGCCAGGTTACCGGGAGGGGGCGTGGGCCGTGCAGGGTCCTGCCGCGATGCTGGCCACTCATGTCCTCGACCCGCAACCTGGGGAGCGGGTGGCGGATCTGGGAGCGGCCCCGGGTGGCAAGACGGGTCACGTGCTTACCCGCATGCAAGGTCAGGGCGAAGTCTGGGCCGTGGATCTTCACCCTGCGAGGCTTGCACGGCTCGAAGCCAACGTCGCGCGCTTGAGGACAGGAGCTCCACGGGTCGTCGCGGCAGATGCCACCGATGCCGAGGAGCTTGCCCGAGCGGGACTGCAGCCCGGCACCTTCGATCGGGTGTTGCTGGACGTGCCCTGCTCCGGCCTTGGCACGTTGTACCGCAAGGCCGACCTGCGCTGGAGGTGGTCGGCCCTGCGGACGCGGGAGCTCGCGCGCCTGCAGGCGAGGATGATTCGCGTGGCTTTCCAGCTACTTCGACCGGGTGGCACGTTGGTATATGCCACCTGCACCTTGGCACGCGAAGAAAATGAGCAGGTTGTGGAGACCTTCCTCGACGACCAGGACGATGCGCTTCCTTCAGATCTCGCGCGCTGGTTGCCTCGGGAATGGTCCGGCGAGGCGGAACGTGGCATGATGACGCTGTTGCCCCATCGTCATGGCACCGAGGGTTTTTTCCTCGCCCGCCTCCAGCGCCTATCGTCTTGAGCCAGAACACCCGACTTCATCTTGCCGGCCTCGCCCCGGCAGACCTCGAGGCGTTCGTGACGGCGGCCGGCGAGCCGGCCTATCGGTCACGGCAACTGGCACGCTGGATCTTCAAGGAGAGCTGCTTCGATCCCGGACAGATGAGCGACTTGCCCGCGTCGTTCCGCGAGTGGCTGGATGCGCATGCCGAGGTGGGGCGGCTGAACCTGCTGCAACGCCGCGAAGCCCGTGACGGCACCCGCAAGTATCTGTTCGGGCATCAGGACGGGACGCTCGAATCCGTCCTCATGCCGTACGGCGAAGGTCTGGACGGTCCCGATCGGGTGACCGCCTGCATCTCAACCCAGGTCGGCTGCGCGGTGGGTTGCGCGTTCTGCGCCACGGGCCTCGCCGGCTTCCAGCGGAATGTCACGGCCGGGGACATGGTGGAACAGGTGCTGCGGATGCAGGCCGAGGCCGGCCATCGCATCACCAACGTGGTGTTCATGGGCATGGGCGAGCCCTTCCTCAACTACGATGAAACCCTCTCCGCGGTGCATTTGCTGAACAAGTCCGTCGGCATCGGGATGCGTCACCTCACGCTTTCGACGTCCGGTATCGTGCCGGGCATCCGACGCCTGGCCGGCGAGCGCCTGCAGTTGACGCTCGCGGTCTCCGTCCACGCGCCCGACGATGACTTGCGCGATCGCCTCGTGCCTGTCAACCGCAAGTACCCCATGGCCGAGCTGCGCGAGGCGATGGCAGACTACTTCGAAGAAACGGGTCGCCGTCTGTCCATCGAATACGTCTTGCTGGAAGGCATCAACGATGCCGTCGAGCAGGCCCGTGCCCTTTCCCGGTGGATTGGGGACCTGCCTGTCCACGTCAACTTGATCCCGTTCAACGCGACCGATACGACCTTCAAGGTGCCGTCTCCTGTCCGTGTGCGTGCCTTCCGCGAGGTCCTCGAGCAGGCGGGGCATCCCGCCACGGTCCGGCGTGAGCGGGGGGCCGAGATCGACGGGGCCTGTGGCCAGCTGCGGCGGCGGTATGCCGAGGGGCAGCCGGTGGAGGCCCGCAAGGCCTGATGGACCCGAGCAGCCTGCCGCGGCAGGGGACGGTCGTCCGGCGTGTCAACAACGTGTTCTGGGTGCGCGCGGGTGACCGGGACTGGGCCTGTCAGGTCAGGGCCCGCTTGCGCAAGGAGCAAGGCTCCGTGCTCATTGGTGACACGGTCCTCATCGAAGGTCTGGACGTGGCCAACGGCCTCGGGGTGATCGCAGGCATCGGGGAGCGTCGCTCCGTCTTGCGCCGTCCCTCCGTGGCCAACGTGGATCAGGTGGTGGTCGTCGTGGCATCGGACGAGCCCGAATTTCAACCCCAGACTCTCGATCGCTTCGTGGTGCTGGTCCACATGAGTGGTCTCGAACCCCGTATCGTCTGGACCAAGACCGATCTGGTCGAGGAAGACGTCGCGGCCTCGCGCGTGAGGCTTTACCGTGACTTGGGCTATGCCGCGACGGCGGTGTCGGTCCGCAGGGATGAACTCGGGGACCTGCCGGACTGGCTCGGGGGGCGAATCACCGTACTGGCTGGGCCGTCGGGGGTGGGCAAGAGTGCGCTCGTCAATGCTCTGGCGCCAGGCCTTTCGTTGCGGGAGGGTGAAGTCTCCGTCCGGTCGGGACGCGGCCGGCACACCACGACCTTCGCGTCCTTGCACACCGTCAGGGAAGGGCTCGTGGCCGACACGCCCGGCTACAGTCACCTGACCTTGCCTCCTTGCGCACCCGAAGACCTCGCTTGGCTGTTTCCCGAGGCCGCTCCGTTCGCCGCCACTTGCCCCTTGTCTCGTTGCCTGCACCGTGCCGAGCCCGGTTGTCGCGTGCTCGAGGCCGGTGCCCTGCGAGGCACGCGTCAGGAGTCCTACCTTCGTCTGCTCGACGAGCTCGAAGCGGCTTGGCGTGAGCAACGCCAGACGTCGCGCAAGCAGGAGGGGGGCACCAAGTGGACCGGAGGCGCGCGGGAAGGCGAAGGTCGTCGTCTGGTGAGGCTTCCGGGCGAGGCGCGTGCAGATTCGCGCCGCCTCATGAACCAGCGTCTGCGGGACGAGGCCGATGAGGAAGTCGACGAGCCCCTGGACGAAGACGAATAGGGAGAGCACACGTGGTACGATTGCGCCGTCAGGAGGGGACCGTCGTGACATCCGGTGCGGAGTGCATCGCCCTGGTGATGGCAGCGGGGAAGGGCACCCGCATGGCCTCCGACCTCCCGAAGGTCTTGCATGAGATCGCGGGCGAACCCCTGCTGGGCTTCGTGCTGGCCCGCCTGGCCGAGCTGGGCACCCGGGGGCTGGTCGATCGGACCTTCGTCATCACCGGCCATGGCGCGGAACAGGTCGGGGAGTATCTTGGTCGACGATGGCCCGCAGCGGGCATCTTGTTGCAAGAGCCACAGCTCGGGACGGGGCATGCGGTCATGCAGGCCCGAGGCGCGCTTCAAGGGCACCTTGGAAGCGTGCTCATCCTGAATGGCGATGTCCCACTTCTTGAAACCGAGACTCTGGCCTCGATGCTGCGGGAACATCAGGCATCTGGGGCGGATCTGACATTGATGACGACGGAGATGCCGGATCCCACGGGCTTCGGCCGCATCGTGCGCAAGGCTTCGGGTGAGGTTGCCCGTATTGTCGAGCATCGTGATGCCAGCGCCGAGGAGAGGGATGTGCGCGAGGTGAATGTCGGTGTCTACCTCGCCTCCTGGCCTGCCTTGTCCGAGGCGCTGGATGGTCTGGGTACGGCCAATGATCAAGGCGAGTACTATTTGACTGACGCGGTGGCCGCGCTGGTATCCGATGGGTCCAAGGTCTCGGCCTTCCGCCTGTCGGACTGGACTCAGACCGTCGGCATCAACAATCGGGCCGAGCTGGTAGCTGCAGGGGCACTATGGCGTCAGCGCCGTGCCGCCTACTGGCTTGAGCGCCAAGTCACGATTGAGGATCCTGCGACCACTCATCTCGGTCCGGAGGTCTGCCTCGGTCCGGATACGGTCATCGAGCCCTTCACGCAGCTGTATGGCCGCACGTCCACGGGACGAGGCGTTCGGGTGGGCAGTCACACCCGCCTGCAGGACGTGCAGTTGGGAGACGGCGTGACGGTTCGAACATCGGATCTCGCCGACGCCGTCATCGGGGCAGGAAGCCAAGTGGGCCCTTATGCCCGGATGAGGGATGTCGTGAGGGTGGGAGAAGGTGCGCGTATCGGCAATTTCGTCGAACTCAAGAAGGTTGACTTCGGTGAGGGTGCCAAGGCGGCCCACCTGAGCTATCTCGGGGATGCGACGGTGGGAGCGGCGGCCAACATCGGTTGCGGAACCGTCACCTGCAACTATGACGGAGAGCGCAAGCATCCCACGGTCATCGGTGCCGGAGCTTTCATCGGCACCAACAACACTCTGGTGGCCCCGCTGCGGGTGGGCGACGGCGCCTATACCGCGGCAGGTTCGACCTTGACCCGAGATGTTCCCGAGGGCGCCTTGGCTCTCGGTCGTGCCCAGCAGGTGGTCAAGGAGGGCTGGGTAGCCCGCCGCCACGCCCTGTCCAGACCCACCACGAGGACCCCGTGACCGTGACCACCCTCGACGAGTCCCCGACCCAGATCCTGACGCCAGGCCGGGGAACGGGTCGCCCGATGAAGATTTTCTCGGGGTCGGCCAGTCCTGGCTTGGCCGAGGAGATTGCCGGCCTCCTCGACCTGCCGGTGGGGCCTGTCAAGATCGCCAACTTTGCCGACGGCGAGATCTACGTCCAGATCCAGGAGTCCGTCCGTGGGGCGGACGTCTTCCTGGTCCAGCCGATCTGCCATCCGGTCAACTACAACCTGGTGGAGCTCTGCATCCTGCTGGATGCCTTCAAGAGGGCCAGCGTCCATCAGGTCATCGCCGTCATCCCGTACTTCGCCTATGCGAGGCAGGATCGCAAGGCCCAGGGGCGTGAAGCCATCACCTCGAAACTGGTGGCGGACCTGCTGACGACGGCCGGAGCCAGCCGTGTGGTGTGCCTTGACCTGCATGCGCCGCAAATCCAGGGATTCTTCGATATCAATACCGACCACCTGTATGCCACGCCCGTCCTCGCCCGATGGATGGAGGCCAAGCGGGAGAACGGGCGCGAGATGGTCATCGTGTCTCCGGACGTCGGTGGCGTTTCACGGGCCAGAGTGTACGCCAAGAAGCTGGATGCCCCCATTGCGATCGTGGACAAACGGCGTCCCAAGCACAACATCGCCGAGGTGATGCACGTCATCGGCGAGGTCAAGGATCGCACGGCCATCATCGTGGACGACATGATCGATACCGCCGGGACGCTGACCGAAGTGGCGCGCCTGCTGGTTCGCGAAGGCGCAGCCGAGGTCTATGCGGCGGCTACGCATGGCCTGCTCTCTGGTCCTGCCCTCGAGCGGCTGGCAGAGAGTCCCATCAAGGAGCTGGCGATCACCAACAGCATCCCGCTCGAACCCTCCCGCAAGCTGGACAAGATCACGGTGTTGTCGGTTGCAGAGCTGTTGGCGCAGGCCATCCGGCGGATCCACGAGGATCTGTCGGTCTCGATGCTCTTCGAGTAGGTCCGGTCTTGAAGCTGGTCGTGGGCTTGGGTAATCCCGGAGCCGAATACGTCGAGACGCGCCACAACGCAGGTTTCATGGTGCTGGATCGACTGGCCGCAAGGCATGGGGGGCTGCCTCGGCGCGAGGCCCGTTTCAAGGGGGAACTCGCGGACGTTCGATTTGGGGCCGAACGCGTGCTGTTGCTGTGGCCGATGACCTACATGAACCTGTCCGGAGAGTCGGTGCAGGCGGTTCAGGCCTTCCACAAGATTCCTGTGAAGGACATCTTGCTGGTATCGGACGATATCGAGTTGCCCGTGGGGGGACTGAGATTCCGGTCACGAGGATCTGCCGGGGGCCAGCGCGGCTTGCAGTCCATCATCCGGCTCCTGGGGACCCAGGAGTTGGCGCGCCTGCGGGTGGGCGTCGGCGCCAAGCCCGAAGGATGGGACCTTGCGGATTGGGTACTTTCGCGCTACCGGCCTGACGAGTGCCCGGCCCGTGACGCTGCACTTGATCAGGCGGTCGATCTGGTGATGCGATGGGCCCTCGGGGAAGCCCATGATGCTCTGATGGCGGCGGTCAATCGGACGGTTCGGCCCGGTTGACCCTTGGCGAGGAGGCCCGCTTCAGGTTACATGGAACGTACGCCTCCGTAGCTCAACTGGTAGAGCGCGCGATTTGTAATCGCGTGGTTGCGGGTTCGATTCCTGTCGGGGGCTCTCTTCTTGGCCTGATGGTCAGATGACCATCGCCTCGTGAACCAGGCTGGCCTCGCGGAAGCGTGCCGATCTGAGAGGGGTCAGGTCCAATCCAGGCTCTTCTCCACGGACGAGTCGGCTGATGAGGTCGCCCGCGGCGGGTGCGTGCATGAAGCCGTGGCCGCTGAAGCCCGCACACGTGAACAGTCCCGGCACCTCGGCATGGGCCTCGATGATGGGATGGTGGTCGGGCGTGACTTCGTAAAGTCCGGCCCATGAGCTTGCGATGGTGGCGTCCTCCAGTCTGGGCATCCGGTAAATGGCCGCCTCGACGATGTTCATCACGAACTCCTCGTCGACATCGGTACGGAAGGCGGGGGGCTCGTCGTGGCGCGCCATGCCCATGAGCAACCCCTGGCCTTCAGGATGCATGTAGAGTCCCGTGCCGTTGTCGACCATCATGGGTTCCCGGGTCGAGATCCAGTCGAGGGCGCCCGTCGTCGTGATGTGTCGCCGGATGGGCTGGATGGGCAGATCGAGGCCAACCATCCGGCCGACCTGGGCCGCCCAGGCCCCGGTGGCGTTGATGACGACGGGGGTGGCAATGGGCCCCCGGGTCGTTTGCAAGCCAACAACCCGATCCCCGTCGCGATCCAGTCCTATGGCTCCGCGCTCCGTCACGACGCGGACACCCAGATCACGGGCCCGTTTCAAGTATCCCAGCAGGAAGTCATTGGGATCGGCGATGCCATCGGTCGGGCACCACGTCGCCCCCAGCAGGTCGTCGACCCGCAGGTGGGATACGCGCTCGCGGACCTCTTCAGGAGAGAGGAGCGTGACTTCCAGACCATGGGATTGCTGCAGGGCGACGTTCTTTTGCGTACGGGCCCAGTTGTCTTCGGTGGAGGCCATGAACATGTAGCCCACTTGGTTGAAGACCGCCTCGACGCCCATTTCCTCCTTGAAGGCCACGAAGCGGGGCACGCTGGCCATCGAGAGCGCGATGTTCACGGGGGTCGTGAACTGGGCGCGGATGCCGCCTGCGCACTTTCCGGTCGAGTCCGCCCCGAAGAGCTGCTCTCGTTCGAGCAGCACGACGTCTTTCACGCCATCAGCAGCCAGATGGTAGGCGATGCTCGCCCCGATGATGCCTCCACCCACGACGACGGCCGCTGCAGTTTCCATGGCTGCCATGATGGGCCGTGCGCAGGCGGATGTCACCTGCCGCCCGGCCTACTGGGGCGGGGCAACGTATTCGGGGTTTGCATTCTGCTGCAGCTGGCGCAGCATCTCCTGCAACTGTGCCAGGTCCTGGGTTCCGCCCTGAGGCATCGCCATGCCCGGAGGCAGGGCATAGCCCGGCGGCAAGGCCGGCATTGAGGGCATGGCCGGCGCGCTCCCGGCGCCAGGAGCGGCAGGAATGGACAGTTCCTCGACCTTGGCGCCCGCAGGGACCTTGAACCACGCATCGGGAGTCCGCTGGGCCACGAGAGAGCGGTATCTGGCCGTGGTCACACCCTGAGGCTGATGGACGGTGGCCAGCACTGGCATGTTGTTCCAGATCCACTGTTCGACGCGGGTCTTGCCGTCGGGGCTGGTGAGCTCCGTGCCGTCACACAGGCGGCCTTCGACCGTCTTGCGTCCCAGTTTGCGGGGACGAAATCCGCCCGTCTGACCGTAGCTCAGGCCGCCCACGCCCAAGGCGTCGTTGCGGACACGATACCAGGCTCCAAAGACCTCGACATAGGAGACGTGTTCGGCAAGGTGGCTGATGACCACCTGACGTTCGCCATTAGGTGCGCCCGAGAGGGATTCGAGGCGCATCTTGCCGGGGATGTAGTTCATCCGGTAGACGACCCCCTTGGAGTGGGCATTGTGAACCTCGACCTCTGCCACGAACGGCGGGGCGTTCTCAAGGCCGGGAAGCACCGCTGGCATGTCGGCTGCCCGGGCTGGATGCTGCAAGGCAAGCAGGACCACGGGGGCCATTGCCCACTTGATGTGACGCACAGGGATCTCCTCTATAGGACAATCCAATCATCCCCTCCGGGCAAGGTCATTCACGACCGCCGTGTGAATGATTGATGAAATGTTGCGGTTCCGGCAGAGGTCATGCCGATGGACTTGGTGTGGAAGGCGCCGCCGGGGGGCGCGCCTGAGAGACCAGGGGGGCAAGATCGTGGGTGGCATCGCCAACGTCGTCAGTGGGATTCAGCAGGGCCTGAAGGCCTTCGGGGGCATCCTCGATGCCGTCGGCAAGTTCGTGCCGCAGCTCAAGCAAGTCGGCGACATGTTCAAGCAGGTCAGCAGCGCCTTCGATGCGG
>JAYKGV010000032.1:0-16663 GCA_035285595.1 Candidatus Sericytochromatia bacterium | reverse complement strand
GGCCAACTGGGAGGTCCCTGCGACGGGTGTCGAAAGGAGCCTTACCAGCAAGCACTAATGATGGTGCGGGCCCTTGCCCGAATGATCGGCGTCGTGGGAGCCCTTGCCATGGGCCTTCGTCAAGGTGTAGCTGAGGGTCACGGCACCCACCGACGTGGGCAGGTCCAGATCGATCGTGTAGACGAGTTCGAAGTTGCGGCTCTGGCCGGGGCCGAGGGTTTGCACGCGGTGACAGAAACAGACGACCTTGTGGAAGTGGGCATCGGCCACGGCCGGAGCCACATGAGGAATGGCCTCGAAGGTCAGGGACTGCGAACTGTGGTTGGTGATCTGGAAACTGATCCTTCCCTTGGTGCCCAGCCTGAGTTCAGACGTCGGTTTGGCGGGACGAATGGTCGCGGGCACGTCTCTCTCGGACACTCCGATCCACTTGAGGCGCACAGCACGCCGGGGGACTGCCGCCTCTGCCGGTGGCATCAGCGACAAGTTGGCTACTTCGGCTGGTCCGTCCGGTCGCTGCGTGGCGATATCGACGGCGAGGGCTCCGAATAGCAACAGAAGATAAGCGATGGAGTAGGTGAAGAGGCGCATGCAGCGCTTGACGCTGGCCTCGCGATAGAGCTGCGCGGCAAGCCAGAGGAATCCCGCACCCAGCACGCTCGCAGCCACGAGGTACGCGGTTCCGCCCGCACCCCACCATGGCAGGGCGAAGGAACTCAGGATCATGACCACGCTGTATCCCACGATCTGGCGTTTGGTGACGTCTTCACCTGCCACCACGGGCAGCATGGGCACGCCCGCCTGGGCATAGTCATCCTTGCGAAACAAGGCAAGTGCCCAGAAATGCGGTGGCGTCCACAAGAAAACGATGAGAAACATCAGCACGGGCGCCCAAGCCATATCCCCGGTGACGGCGGACCAGCAGATGAGGGGTGCAGACGCCCCTGCCGCCCCGCCGATGACGATATTCTGTGGGGTACGACGTTTGAGCCAGCCGGTATAGAACACCGTGTAGTACAGAATGCTCGCCACAGCAATGACCGTCGCCAGCCAGGTCGTCTTCCAGGCAAGGATCGCCGTGGACAGGAACGAAAGGAGTACCCCGAAGGCCAAGGCCTTGCGGGGGCCGAGCGTGCCCGTAGGCAGAGGGCGACCGCGCGTTCGGTACATCACGGCATCGATGTCTCGATCCATGTAGTGGTTGATGGCAGCTGCCCCCGCTGAGGCCAGCGCCGTGCCGCCCAGGGTCGCAAGCACCAACCCTGGATCCGAGGGGCGATCGCGTGCGGCCAGCAGCAAGGCAGGAAGGCCTGTGGCCAGCACGGTCAGGAGGATCGTGGGTTTGGTCAGCGTCAGATAGGCGCGCACCACGTCACCCAAGGAACCTGGGGCGGCTGCCTCGCCGGAGGGGGGCGCCGCCATGCCGGCCGCGCCAGCAGGCCGCGGACTCGGCCGGACGACGGCGGCCGCGTCGAGGCGTCCGTCCTCCGGGACGTCTTGAGAAAGCGTACTCATGAGCACCTGGCTTCTGGAAACAGGCCACCTCATGCTAGCACCCATTCCTTGCCCGGACGAGACACAGCCTTTGTGGACTCTTAAACTTCGGGAAGGCTTTGACACGCGCTTGCCTGCAGGGGGTAAACTAGCGGCAGTCCAGACAGGGCTTGCCCCAGATTCTTCGAAGACTCCGCTCATGTACGATTCAAACCCGGTGAAACGAGGCCGCCTCGGTTCAAGCACAAGGGTCGCGGCGGCGCTGGCCCTGGCGGGCTTGCTCGGCGGCTGCCACCCGGACCAGAAGCTCAGTGCGTCGGCTGACCGCCAGAAGCAACTCTATGCTTACTGCATGCAGTGTCATCAGGCCGATGGCAGCGGCAGCAAGCTTGCGGGGGCCCCGAACATCGGCGGGCTCGATGCCGCCTACGTGGAGCTGCAGCTGACCAAGTGGAAGGATGGGGTCCGGGGAGCGCATCCCGATGACGCCGAAGGTCTGCGGATGCGGCCGATGGTGCGTACGCTGAAAGGAGCCGACGAGTTCAAGGAGGTCGCGGCTTACGTGGCCTCCTTGTCGACCGTCTATGCGGCGCCTGCTCTCTATGGGGACCAAGACAACGGGGCCAAGCTCTACCAGGCTTCCTGTGCCTCTTGCCACGGGGCCGAGGGGCTTGGCAACGTGGCGATGGGTTCACCCAGGCTGGCAGGTCGTAACGACTGGTACATCGTGACCCAGCTTCACAAGTTCCGTAGCGGCGTGCGTGGGAGCGACCCCCGTGATGCACAGGGGGCCATGATGCGGCCGATGGCGATGGCGCTTCCCGACGAGCAGGCCATCCGTGACGTCGCCGTTTATCTGTCCCAGCTCAAGCCGAAGGAGATGTAGCCATGGCCGAGCATCGTCCGTCGCCCGACAGCGAGGGGAGCGGTTGGCAGCCCCTCGCCAGGTCCGTGTTTTTCACGACCACGCTGGGTGCCATCATCGTGGTCAGCGTCGTGCTGTTCTATATCTTTTCGGGTGGCGAGGATTACATCGCGCGCCTGATTCCGGCACTGTCCAGCTACGCAGGCGACATCGACCATCTCATCCTGCTGATCGCGGCTTTGGTGGGCTTCTGGTTCTTTGCGGCGCTGTTTGCCTTCTTCGTGCTTCTCTTCAAGTACCGGGCGAGGCCTGGCCACAAGGCGTCCTATCTGGCGACCCACGAGCATCAGCTGGAAACGTGGATCGCTTGGCCTCATTGGTTGGTCATCGCTTGCGACCTTGTCATCATCGTCGTGGCCGTCAAGGTTTGGCACATGGTCAAGCAGGTGGCGCCGCCGCCCGACACGACCGTGAGGATCATCGCCCAGCAGTGGAGTTGGACCTTCCGTCATCCGGGTCCTGACAACAAGCTCGACACGGCCGATGATATCGTCACGATCGACAGGCTCCACGTGCCCGTCAACAAGGTCGTGCACTTTCAGCTGCGGTCCAAGGACGTGTTGCACGATTTCGCTGTGCCTGTGTTCCGCCTGAAGCAGGATGCCGTCCCTGGGCGCACGATCACGGGCTGGTTCAAGCCGACCCGGGCTGGTGCCTGGGATATCCAGTGCGCGGAAATCTGCGGGATTGGTCACGGTCTGATGCCGGCTCGTCTCTTCGTCGAAACACCCGAGCAGCACGCCGCTTTCCTTGATGCCGGGGCCAAGAGCGCTCAGCTGCCCGGCGGACAGCCTATCTACTAGAGGTTCTGTCAATGGCTTCACATTCCATTCCTGCACCCGGCCATTCCGAGCCTCTCGGTCATCACGATGCCCACCATGAGGAGCATTGGTTCCTCAAGTACTGCTGGTCTGTCGATCACAAGATGATTGCCAAGCAGTACATGATCACCGGCCTGTTCATGGCGATCATCGGCGGGTTTTTCGCCTACGTCTTCCGCTGGCAGCTGGCCTTTCCCAATGAGCCAGTGCCGCTCTTCGGCGTCGTCACGCCGGCCAGTTACAACATGATGATCACCCAGCACGGGACCATCATGATTTTCTATGTCGCGATGCCTTTGTTGCTTGCGGCATTCGGTAACTATCTGATTCCGCTGATGGTCGGGGCGGACGACATGGTGTTTCCGCGGCTGAATCGGGCCTCTTACCAGGTGTTCCTGATCTCCTGCATCATCCTCATCTGGTCGTTCTTCGTGCCGGGCGGGGGCTTCGGCGGGGCTTGGACCTCGTACCCGCCGCTGTCGGCCAGTGCCAGTTACAACCTGACCCCAAGCGGCTCTACCTTGTGGCTGCTGGCGGTTGCTCTGGAGTTCGTCGCCTTCCTGATGGGCGGCATCAACTTCATCGTCACGGCCATGAATGCCCGCGCACCTGGCATGAAGTTCGAAGACGTGCCGATGGCCGTATGGATGATCGTCATCGCCAGCATCATGTTCATGATGTCGGTAGGCCCTTTGTTCGCCGGCTCCGTGCTGCTTTTGATGGATCAAAATTTCGGCACGCACTTCTTTGACCCGCGTACGGGCGGTGACCCCGTGCTCTGGCAACACCTGTTCTGGTTCTTCGGGCATCCCGAGGTGTACGTCGTGTTGCTGCCTGCCTTGGGCTTCATGGCTGAGATCCTTCCCGTGTTCTCGCGCAAGAAGCTCTTCGGTTACCGTACTCTTCTCTACTCGTCCATTGGTACGGCGTGTCTGTCGTTCTTCGTCTGGGCGCACCACCAGTTCATCGCGGGCATCGACCCCCGCATGGCCAACGTGTTTGCTGCGACGACCGTGCTGATCTCGATCCCGATCGCCGAGATGATGTTCGTGTTCATTGCGACCCTCTATGGCAGCGCCATCCAGTTCACGGTGCCGATGTTGTGGGCCCTGTCCTTCTTGGCAGAGTTCCTCGTCGGCGGCGTGACGGGGATCTTCCTGGGTGCAAGTGGGGCGGACATTCACTTCCACGACACGTATTTCGTGTTGGCTCACTTCCACTACACCTTCTTCCCGATTGCGATCATCGGTAGCTTCGCGGGGCTGACCTATTGGTTCCCCAAGATGTTCGGCAGGCATCTGAACGAGTTCTGGGGCAAGGTGCACTTCTGGATTACCGTCATCTCTTTCAACTTCATCTGGATGCCGCTGTTCTTCACGGGCATCATGGGAGACCATCGCCGGATCTACAGCTTTACGAACTTCCCGGATCTTATGACGCCCGATCGTGTGCTTCTGCGGGAGATTTCGTCGGTCGCGACTGCCATCATGGGGTTGGCACAGCTGATCTTCTTCGCCAACTTCTTCTATTCGATGTACAGGGGACGCAAGGCGGAGGCCAATCCCTACAACGCCAACACCCTCGAGTGGCAGTGCCCTTCGCCGCCGCCTCATGGCAACTTTGCCGAGATGCCGACGGTCTACCGGGCTCCCTACGAGTACAGTCACCCTGATCGTGAGACCGATTTCTGGCCGCAGCATGAGCCGCCGGCCGGAGCGGGGGCTCTCAAGCCGGAGGGCGCACATTGAGCGGACAGATCATCGCCACCGGGCGTAGCGCTGCGGGTATGCCCACCGGCAAACTTGCGGTTTGGATGGTCATTGCCTCTGAGATCCCCATTTTCGGTGGGTTCCTGGCCCCCTACCTCATGCATCGCGTGGGGCATCCGGACTGGGGCCAGATGGCGGCCAGCCTCAATGTCTGGATCGGAACCTTCAATACGGCTCTGCTGGTGACCTCCAGCTTGTTCGCGATGCTGGCGCATGCGGCGGCCGAAAGGGGAAATGGTCCGCTCGCCGCCGCGAGGTTACGTCTGGCGGCTTACGGCGGTCTGATCTTCCTCTGCATCAAGGCGTATGAGTGGTACACCAAGATTTCCCACGGCCATGTCCCACAGTCGGGCACCTTCTATGGGTATTACTTCTCAGCGACCGGCCTGCACGGGATCCATATCCTGGCGGGTGTGGCCATTTTGCTCGCCATCGCGTCGCAGGCCGAGAAGGGTAAGCATCTCGGCCGCGTCGAGCTCATCGGTATCTATTGGCACTTCGTGGACGTGGTGTGGTTCTTTCTGTTCCACATCTTCTACATCATCAGGTAAGCGACCTTGAACAACGATGCGGCGGCGGCGCTCGAGGAGCGGAAGTACCGTAGGATCTGGCTGATTCTCGTCAGTCTGCCACTGTTGAGCCTGGCGGCCCAGCAGACGGGCTTGGGTTGGCTGGCGATCCTGACCTCGATTGTGGTGATGTTGGCCAGTTCCTGGTTCGCACTGACGAGTTGGATGCACGTGCATCTCGAGCCCAAGTTCGTTGCGTACCTTTGTATTCTGGGTGTTGTCGCGGTAGCGATGTTCTTCTTCATGGTCGCGCCGGATGTGATGAAGCACGAAGGGCAGAACTGGAAGAACGACACGGGTCATCTGCCTGGGCACATCGAGCGACCCGTCGATCCGATGAAACCCGTCGGGGCCGGCAGCGAGCACCACTAGTCCGAAGGGGGCAGCACATGGCGACCGAGGGCGTGACTCGTGCACCCGCCTGGGTGCGGCAGCGGCCTGAGCCGCCCGTTCCTCATGCGGTCCTTGCGATGGTGTTGTTCATCATTTGTGAGGCCCTGTTCTTTGCGGGGCTCATCGCTTCCTTCGTGATCGGTGAGAGTGTGAACCCTGCTTCCTGGCCCCCGCCGGGGCAACCTCGGCTGCCCGTCGAGGTGACCGGGGTAAATACGGCGATCTTGCTCTTGAGTGGGGTTTTTCTTGTCCTGGCCTCGCGGGCTCGGACCTCCGGAGCGGCTGGTTTTACAAGATGGCTTGCAGTGGCGGCCATGCTCGGGGCCGTGTTTCTTGTGGTCCAGGGCTTTGAGTGGCTTGGTTTGATTCGGGAGGGGCTGACCCTTTCGTACAGCACCCACGCTTCATTCTTCTATGTTCTGGTCGGGATGCACGCCTTGCATGTGGTGGTGGCTTTGGGGTTGCTCCTTCGCGCTGTTTGGCTGGCCTCCAGGCAGAGGCTTAGTCGCGGGGCGTTTGCCGTGGCGCAGATGTTCTGGGCGTTTGTCGTGCTGGTGTGGCCCGTGCTTTATGTCCTGGTGTATCTCCTGTGAGCCTCTTGCGTCTTTTCCTCGCGTTCGTGGCCGTCGTGTTCCTACCGGAAGTTGCCGAGGCATGTACCGTCTGTCCCCTCGGTAGCGAGCGCAACGGGCAGGCCTACATCGTGGCGGGGGTGCTCGTGTCCGTCGTCCAGTTCACGGCGGCTGGGGTGCTCGTGTACTGGTTGCGCAAGAACAACCGGCGCGAGGCCTGACGTTGATGTGGCCTCTGCTTGCGGCTGCTTTGCTGGCGCCGGTGGATCTGCCCGTCCTTGCTAAGTCCCCCGCGTTTGGTCTTACGGATCAGGACGGACGCAAGTTTGTCAGCAGCAGCCTGAAGGGGAAGGTCTGGGTGGCCGACTTCATCTTCACCAGTTGTACCGATGTATGTCCGGGTATGACCCGCTCGTTGCGCCGCGTACAAAAGGCCCTCGGTAAGGTCGGTGGCTTTCGGTACGTATCCTTTTCGATTGATCCTGCTCGGGATACTCCCTCCCGTCTGAAGGCTTTTGCCCTGCAGCATGGGGCGGACCTCTCGACGTGGTCGTTTCTGACCGGCTCGTCCGAGTCCGAGATGGATCGGATTGCCCGGGCCTTTCTTGTTCATTCCGGACACACGGCGGATGGGAAGTCGGGGCATGCCCCTGTCACCCATAGCCAACGTTTTGTTCTCGTGGATCAGCGTGGTCAGGTCCGCGGGGCCTATCGTTCCGATGATGAAGGTGTAGATCGCCTGGTGGCCGGGGCGAGACAGCTGCTGGGTACTCCCTGAAGGCCTGGCACGTCAAACCAAAGGCCCGCCCGGAATCTCACAAGGGGATCTGGGCGGGCCTTCTGAATCTAGGCTTGGCTGCTCTCAGCGCAGCTTCTTGACGTCCGCAGGCGTCACGGCACCACCGGTGTTACCCCAGCTGGTGCGCTCGTGGGTGACGATGGCGGCAATGTCCTCGTCGCTCAGGTGCTTGAAGGGTGCCATCACACCGTTGTAAGAGACGCCCTTGACCTTGATGGGACCTGACAGGCCGTTCAGGACGACTTTGATCTGCTCCTGGGCAGGGCCGTTCGTCCATTCACTGCCTGCGAGTGGAGGAAAGGCGCCCGGGATCCCTTCACCGTTGTCCTTGTGGCAGGCCGCGCAGTTGGCAGCATACAAGGCCTTGCCGTCCGGCTTGGCCGCCGTCTGCTCTGCAGCACCTGCGGGCTCTGCTGGGGGCTCTTCGGCTACGGTCGGTTGGGCGTCACCAGCATCTTCCGTGGGTTCTTCTTTCGTCTCCGCTTTGTCTTGGGCGACGGCCTCGGTCTGGCTGTGGTCCTCGTTGCCGGTCGTATCGTGGGCCGCAGTCTCGGTAGGCTTGTCCTCGTGATCGTGTTCGGCTGGTGCCTCGAAGCGGGCCGGGTCGCGGGCGACTTCCTGTTGGCGCACCACGAAGGCCGAGGAGAGCGCAATCACCAGGGGGGCTACCATCCACATGACAAGCTCACCACTGGGTGACGCGTCCGCCGGGAGCTCCCTGAACTTGGCGAGGCCCACCACGAACAGGGGCACGGAGGCGAGAAATGCGAGGAGGGCGAAGACCTCGGTGACGGACATCTATTTCTCCGGAGAGCAGGCTGCAAACACGGGCAAGGGCTCTCATGTTACAGCTTGAGCCGTGGTTGCGCACGGAGGCTTCAGGCTGACGCGGTGCGGCTTGCGTGAGGGTGAAGGCCACTTGGGCGCTTTGGTGGGGGAAGGGCTTCCTGGGCTTCAGCGATGAGCCGAGAGGCCGACCCATTCCTCAAGAAGCTGCTGCGTGCTGAGATCGAGCAGCCGGTAGACATCCTCGAAGGCCTCGTCATCCTGACCATAGGGATCGGGCACGTCGCGACGGTGGTCGACAGGTGCGAGGTCGAGGAGGCATGCGATTTTTGCGTGGGCTGGTCGTGCCTGCTGCAGGGCCTGCAGGTCGTTGAGGTTGCGATGGTCCATGGCGAGGATCAAGTCGAATGCCTCGAGGTCGGCCAGACGCACCTGCCGTGCTTGTTGGTCTGAGATGTCGAGGCCATGACGCCTCGCTACGGCGCGCGAACCCCGATGGGGTGCCTCGCCGGCGTGCCAGCCGCCGGTTCCCGCGGAATCGATGACAAACCCTTGCTCGAGGCCTTTCTGCGTCACGTGACGCTTGAAGAGACCCTCGGCGAGGGGGGAACGGCAGATGTTCCCCAGACATACAAAGAGCACCCGGGTCGGCCGGTCGGTGGCGAGAGGTGGAAGATGCACGGTAGTCACGGTCTCCTTGCCTGAGCTTCATGATTATTTAACCTCTTTAGCGGCATCGGCGGGCGACTGTGGGGCGATGAAGAAGGCAGCATGTCTTCCGCTCTGAATCGTTTTCTCGATCGCAAGGTCAGCTCTCTGGTCCGGTCACCTGAACGCGCGGCACGTGTCGGCCGCATGGTGGCGCGACAGCATTCAGGCGTGTCGCTGGAGACCTTGAGGCATGAGGCCTTGGTCGAGGTCAGGGATGGCTTTCGAAAGTCAGGTCGAACGGCCGATGTGGAGCAGGTGGCCTATGAGGCCCACCTTGTTCTGACGGCCGCCTCCCTGCGGAAACCCTGGGTCTCGGTCGAGCTTCCCCGGGGTGCAGACAAGACCACACACGCCTTCATGAGTGCCACTCTGGCGGCCTGGCTTGCCGAAGGGCTTTCGAGGGTACCTGGGCTTCCTTCGGCCCTGGCTCGAGATGCAGGACGAGGGATGGCGCGGGCAGCAGGTTTCTTCAAGGAGTTGGCCGATCTTGGAGGTAGTGGTTTCTCACTTGAGGACCTCAGGGCCAATGATGTGGGCCTCAAAGGCGTCTTCTCTTCCGTAGAAGACTGATTCGCCGTGCCTCTTGCCGGCTGTGGGGCAGGGCGGAGTCGATGCCGTTGCCCCGCTGGGGTATATCTGCCGTGATTGAGTTCAGGCAGGAGTGTTGGCGATCCGCAAGACATGGGGCGGAGTCGCATTGGCCGGATAGACGAACCGAACCTGCACCGATCGTACGGTGCCGGGGGGCAGGTCCAAGCTCACGAGAGGCTGCGAACCATCTTCGCCTGCACGCTGGTTGACGTTCACATACCGTGTCCGTTCCTTGCCATCGGCGTCGGTCCAAGTGAAGGCAAGTGTGCCTCGAAAGGCTCTGGAGAGGCCTGGCGCGGGCGTCGGGGTGTCCAGGTGAAAGGCGACCCGCTGGGCTCGTGCGGTCGGGTTGCGGAGCGGAACGCCAAGGTCATAGAGCACGCCATAATTTCCATGGGACCGGAAGGCTGCATCGGCATAGCGATGGGGCAGGGGGGCCGCTTGGTCCTGATCGGTGCCCAGGGTGTTGGTGGCCTTGCCAATCAGGAGAAACCCCTTCTCGGCGGGAGAGTCCGTCAGGTCGAAGGTCTCCGGGGCTCCTTGGGTGAGGGTGCCTTGCCACGCGCGGCCTTCCTGGATGCCTGCGACCCGGCCGAAGATGATGGGGCCAGGTGCACCAGGCGGAGTCGGTGGTTTGTCCCCCGGATTGGGAGGTAGCCGTCGTCCCGCGCCAAGCTGGGCGACGACATCATCCTTTGGGGTATTGGCCTCGCTGAAGACGACCGCTGCATGAACGGGACCGTCAGTTTCGAGGTCAAGGCGCGACGTAATCTCGGCACCTTGGGGGACTCCCTTGGTGGAGAGCGGCAGGAAACCCCCGGGTGGAATCACGAGGGTCACAGGCCGATCCTCGATCCACTGGCGCAGGACAGCGGAGGCCGTGGCGTCACCTGGCCCGCTGGCCTCGGAGCCTCGTGGATCGGTGACAATGTCCTGGCGACGGTCGCGATAGGGGGCTTCGGGGGTGGTGTAGACCGCTCGGGTCCGGATGGTGACCGAGACCGGTTTATCCCCGGGGTTCTGCAACAAGATGGACTGCTGCAGGGTTCGACCTGAGCGGTTGTTATGGTGTGCGAAGATCCCGAAGGCACCGCTCTGGGGTTGCTTCAGGTGAACCTCTCCCGGCCACGGCAGTGTCGACAAGGCAATTCCCTTGTCTCGCAGGATCTCGGGGTGGTTGCTCTGGAGCAAGGGCGTGCGATCGAGGCCACCGGGCAGGGGGTGCACAGGGCGGACCTGTGCGGTGCGATCCGCGAGTCCCAGCGTTTCGATCTGGCGGCCCAGTCCCTGCCACCATGCCACGATCCGGTCCCAGGGGGACCGGGGTTTGGGCGGGGGCAAGGGCCGGGAAGGTCGGGTGATGCCGATGCGGTCCGCAGTGAGGGAAGCGACCTCCGGCAAGGCGCCGTCAGGGCGACGGACGGGGGGCAGGGGGGTGCCGGGACCAGATACTTTGAGGCTCAAGCGCAAAGACTCCTGATCAGGTTGTCGCCCGAGCCAGTGTTGCGCTTGCCCCTGCTTGCGCAAGAAAGCCGAGGCCATGCCCTACAACACCTTGTCCCGTGAGAAGCCAGCCTCCCAGCGCCCGCATCCAGGTCCGAGACCTGGAGGTCTCCCTCGGGCAGGTCGAGGCCAAGGTCCACCACGGTGAGATCGAGTTGGGACCCGCCGCCGGCCAAGATCGTCTGGTGCTCGACGAGGGGGTGACCCCGCGCGTCAAGTCCGCCGAGGCCTCCGTGGCTCCTTCCGAGCTGGTGGATGCGGTGCGGGCGGGACTTGGGGAACAGGGCGCGGCCGTGGCGGATGGTCTCGAGGTGGTGCTGTCCGACCGTGACGTCTTTGCGGTCAAGGGCAAGATGCCGACCGGGGAAGCCTATCTTCTCGAGGGGCGGGTTCGGCATCGGGGGGGACGCCTGCTTCTGGCCCCCACACACGGCGAGGCCCGGGTAGAGGGACTCGTTGCGCGCCTCAATGTGCCAGCCGGGGAGGCCACCGTCCGGCTCACGCCAAAGGACGTGGTGGAGCGCTTGAGCGCCGTGCGCGAGGCCTCGGGAAGGTCCCACTTCGTGAACCCAGTGGTTCGTCCTGCATCGGACGGTCAGCTGCAGTTTTCTGCCTCGGTTCGTGATGGGGAACGCTTGATCCCCCTGTCGGCCAAGGTACGTCCCGAAGTCCTGCAAGACGGCAGGCTTGGGTTGAGACTGGGCGACGTGCGGGTCGAGGCGGCGGGCCACGAGGCCAGGGTGGATCTGACACGCGGCAAGGCCTCGGTCGAAGCCGACTGGACGGAACTGCAACGGGTCATCGGCGGGATGCTGGGTCCGCTGGTCCGCGAGACCAGGGTTTCGGCCGATGGGACCGGGGGGGTCAAGGTGGTCGGCACCTCCACGGTCGGGGCTTTGGTGGATCTTCCCAATCGGCGGGGAGTACTCGGGAGCAAGCAGGTTCGGGTCGAGACCTCACTCGGTCTGGCGCCCGCTCGGGACGGTCGTCTCGAGGTCGCCATCCGTCGTTTCGAGGCCAAGGGCGACGTGCTGCAGATGACCTTGGACGGCACCGCGGGGCAGCTGCGCACGCGCGTGACCCGAGAAGGCCTCCTGGCCCTGCTCGCCGAGGTATTGGGTCCTGACCTGCCGGTCAAGGGCGTCAGCCGCGTGAGCGACGGAACGTTTCGCGCCAGGCTGGCCCCCGGGGGATCCGAGCTCGAGGTGGAGGGGAGCCTCTCGGTGCACGAGGGCAACTTGCAGGTGCGGCTCGATGCCCTGTCCCTGCCGGGAGGAGGTGGCCGGGCTACCTTGTCAGGCAAAGGGTCGGCGCTCGCCGCCACCTTGCCGTGGCCGGAATTGGCACGTGGCTTGGAACGACAGCTGCCCCTAAGAGGGCTCCGGATCCTGCCGGCCGAGGATGGACGGGTGACGGTCGAGGGGCGTCTGTCGGTGCTTGGCGTCCCGTTGCTGCCCGTCCGTATGCAGTTACGACCCTCCTTGGACGCCTCCGGTCGGATGGGAGCTGATCTGGAGCGGGTGCAGGTCGCAGGTGCGGGAGTGCTGGGAGCCTTGGGGGCTGTCGGTCTCGATCTGGAGCGGCTGGCCGGCAAGGGACTGTTCGCGGGCAACCGGCTGCAACTCGAAGCCCTGCCCTTGCCACGGGGGGTGGAGATCAAGGGCATGTCCACCGGGGAGGCCGGACTGACCCTTGCCCTTCAAGTCGACCCGAAGGCCCTCGGTGTCGGGCCTACGGTGACCTTCGAGGGATCTGCGCTCACCTTCGCAGCCAAGGCCACCCTGGGTTTGCCCGGACCGGTGACGGGTGTCAGGCTCGAACAGGATGCGGTGGTTTTGGATGCCGGAGTCACCCGCACCGGCTTGGTAGATATCCTGCCGCCCAGCCCGGGGATGGAGGTTGAAGGCACCCGCCTTGTGATGCCCCTGGGATTGGGCGTGGGAGAGGCGGAGGCCACCCGTCTGCAGGGTGTGTCGGTCGGTCCCGCCGGGGCGACCCTGACCGTGGATGCAAAGCCACTGGTTGCGGCTGCAGCCGAAGACCTGCCCCGGGGCATGAAGCTCGAGGGCAATCTGTTGCGCATGGAGTTGCCCCGTCCGGGTGGCTTGCCTCTCGGAGCGCGCCGTGTGACGGTAGATGCTCAAGGGGTGCAGTTGGTGATGGGGCTGCCGGGCAAGGGGCTCGAGGAGTCGCTGCCGGACCTGGGTCCTGGCGTACGCTGGGCCGACGGCGGGCTAGAGGTTGATCTTGAGGCTTGGGCGCCCGGTGCCAAGGTCCGGGAGGCTCGAGTCGAGGACGGGGCGTTGCGATTGTCGCTGGGCGAGGCGGACCTGACCCCGCCCAGGGCCATGGGCGCTCCGGTGCGCGTTCGGACCGAAGGTCGGATGACCGTGCATGGCTTCGTGTTGGAAGACGCCCAGGTGTTGGTGCGTCCCCCTGCTGACGGGCCCTTGCAACTTGACAAGGTGGGCCCGAAGGATGTTTCGCTTCAGCACGGCAGGGTACTCGTGCCGCCTGCCAAGCTGGACCTCTTGTTGCGCGAGGCGATGGGGGAAGACCACGCACGGATGGCCCCTCGCCTCGAAGGCGGCCGTCTCGTGTTGCAGGACGGCCCCGTCGGCCTTCCCGTGGTGATGCGGGTCGACGCGGGCAAAGATGGCAAGCTCAAGCTGATCCCGACGTCTGTCTTGGGCAATTCCCCGGTCCTGGAGGTCCCGCAGATGCTGCTGGGGGCCTTGTTGACGCCCCTGACCGCCTTGTTTCCCGAAGACGCCAGAAGATCCGTGGACTTGGCCAAGGTATCCGGTGCCGGCTTGCCCCCCTTGAAGGGTGCCCGTATCACGGACGAGGGCTTGTGGCTGGATTTCGGCAATGCGTGGCAGAACGCACGCTCGCAGGGACCCGCGTGACGCGTGACCTGAAGCGTTCTCTTTAGCTGCTCATGTCGTTCACAGGGGGCGGTTAGCCGCGGTTGACTCTCTGGGTATGCATGGGATGTAGATTGGGTTTCCTCGCTGGAGGATGTCGACATGGCCGCCATGGGAACTGGGCCTCTTGGTCGTGCACCTCGCGGCACGGGTCAGCTGGGGCGGCCCGCGAGTGCTGGTTCCGCGGCTGCGGCTCCTCGTAAGGCTGCTCCTCCGACAAGGTCGCCGTCCCGGAAGGAGACCGGTGCTCTCGCCGGTGACAGGGTCGAGGTGCGGTCGGCGAAGGACTCCAAGCCCACCACCGAGGCCGAGGCTCTGGCTCAGTTGAAGCCGGCGCAGCGCCTGCAATATGAGCGCTTGAAGGCTTACTTTCCACCAGCATTCCCGTTGCCGTCCCTGCTGGGCGACCGGAGCAGTGCCCCCATCGGGACGGCCGATCCACATGTGACCAAGGACCTCGAGCGGTTGTTGATCAAGGGAAAGCTGACCCGGCCCTCTGCCTCCGGCACGACGGCGCTGAGTGAGATGGTGGCCTTCATCGACAGGGATCCTGGACTTCACGGTCCTGCGAGCGCGTGGGTGGGCCCGGAAGACGGTTTTGGGCCCGTCCCCCTCAAGTCCAAGCAGCCGGTGCTGGAGCTTCTCATCGGTCAGTTGGCCCGCCCCATGCGTGTGAAACAGGGCGAGGGCACCATGACGTGTGGGGCGACGGTGGTCCAAAGTCTGCTGGCGCACAAGAAACCCGGGGAATACGCCCGTCTCGTGACCGGACTGGCCGTGGATGGGCAGGTGAAAACGGCGGGCGGCGACTTGATGAAGGCGGACTTCAGCAAGGCCAATGTCCAAGGGCGCGATGCCATCTCGGATGTGGTCCAGGAGTCATTCATGGGGTTGGCACGAAAGATGGAGGGAAGGCAGGTCATCCCGGACGACGTGCAGTTCGGGAATGGCGTGTCGGGGAGGACGGTGCGACGCTTCGGTAATCTGGAAGGGGCCGGCGAGGGGTTGGGTGCCGATGAGGTGGTTGCTTTGGTCAACACGCTCATCAACCCGGCCGCGCGGGCCGTGGGGGTGGAAGACCGGAAACCGCTCGCCCGCATGGCGCTGTTGGACCAGGAGTTGGAGCGCGGCCCCGTGCCGGTCGGGATCAAGGTGGCGCCCGGCGTGTATCACGTGGTGCTCGTCGAAACGAAGCGTTCCGACCCCGACCGACCCGACGGCCCGCCCGTCTACATGGTGCGCGATCCGGCGACGGGAGATCGAACCAGCCAGAAGCCGGCGGAGTTTATCCAGCAGTTGATGTTCGTGTCTGCGCGAGCCACCTCGGACGTGGCCGCCACTCCCGTGCCTTCTGGCGACTACGGCAACAGGACATTTCAGGCGGTGCTCAAGCGCGGCTGAACCGGTCTCGTACATCCGGTCACGTGAGGCTGGGGTCTCCGGACGACGGGAGTACATCGAGCTTCACGGGGGATTTGCCCCGGCGATGGCGCCTGAGTCAACTGCTGCGGTGACGGCACGGGGGCCGGCTGGAGTCTGCCTCGGCGCGTCGGCAGCATAGGAGGGCACAGCACGGGCGCGGGCAAGCCACGTTTCGTGCGCGATGCACGGACGGGAAACGGGGCTTGCGGCCGCCCTCTAATCTCGAGCGGGCTGGCGAGGGTCAAGGTGCTGAAACCGAGGATCCAGTCGTGCGGCGAGCCTGGATTCTGCCCGCCGAAGGGCGTGCGAGGACGTGGCATGGGGTAATGCCGGGGGGCTTGGCGACAGGCTGCAATTCGCAGGCACGCCCGACGCGACCAAGGGACCAACCGGGATGGCAAGCTTGCGCGGGCGAAGTTTGCGGAGGGTTTAAAGGCCGATCGCGCCGAACCCGATACGCAAGGTATTCTCGAGGGGCAAATCCCTGATCTGAGCTGGCGCGAGCGTCTGCTGCTGACCGAGTATGCTCGGCGGATCGAGGGGGACAGGAGCCTCTTTTTAGGGCTGGCGAGGTACGAGTTGCTGCCTCGCCACGCCGGGTAGACCGGTCCAGGTGGCATGCGAGGAGTCCGTAAATGCTCGCTCTACCTCGTCGTGACGTGAGCTTGTTCTTGCCGGATGCTCGTCCTTGGAGGTAAGGACCATGCCCTGAGATGCCGTGGCATCGGTCAGTCGTACGAACCTGTCAGCGGGCCGCCAACCACGCATCGAGGTCTTCCGGACGATTGAAGTCCAGCAGATCCTCCGCCAGTTGTTCCAGAGCATCCAGTGACAGGGCTTCCATCCTGGCGAGCGCCTCGCCGCCCGGAAGCGCCACCCGCCGGCCAAGGAGTCGGGAGATTGTCTTGATCAGCCGGGCCTTGCCTTGGGCCATGCCCTCGGCCACGCCCTCGGCTTTGAGGCGCTCGACCAGTTCCTGGTAGAACCGCGTGTGCTCCAGACTCATCGCCACCTCCGCAAGCTCGAGAAACGACCGGAAGAGACAGCTCCGCAGGATTTCATCCTTGCCGATGCGGTCTGCCTCGGGCAACGACTGGACATCCACCAAGGCCTGCTCGAGCAAGGGCAAATCTTCCCGGCTACGGCAGTACACCAAGGCATGAAAGACCGTCGCATGGGGGTGACCGGCAAGGTCCTCGACGGCCATCCGCGGAAAGTCCTCGCTACCCGGGGGTCGGGTGCGATGACCAGCATTTCGACGTCGCACCTCCACCGCTGATGCATGGCCACCACGTATTGCGGCCAGGACAGCTGCTTGGCAGGGTCCTTGCCGAGCTGGATTTCCACCACCACGACCAACTGGGGCAAGTGCGCATCCCCG
>JAYKGV010000031.1:0-8418 GCA_035285595.1 Candidatus Sericytochromatia bacterium | reverse complement strand
GCCGACGCCTACGTGGGCTCTGCTCGAGAATTCTGCAGGACCATCGACGAAGAACTGGCCGTTGATCCCTACTGGCTCCTGCCGAATCCTGAACCCGTGCGAAAGTTCTGCGCCGAGAAATCACGATGAAGCGTTTCACGAGGGCCTTGGGTTCCTATGTGGATGACGCCCTGGAGCATTGGGCAGCGGTAAAGCCAGAGGCCACCTCGCTGTTTGCCGGAGAGCACGCCCTCTCCTACGGAATCCTGAACGAAAAAGTCCAAGCGCTTGCGGTCGAGCTGCAACGACGTGGCGTAGCGCCTGGAAAACATGTCGCAACGCTTCTTGATCACGGAATCAATATGCTGATATCAGCAATGGCCGTCCTTCGCGCGGGTGCAGTGCTGGTACCTGTCCATCCGCGTTACCATCCAGACATCGTCCGCCACATCCTTGAGGACGCCGAAATCCGCCTGCTGATTTCGCGCACGGCTACCGCGAGCCGGATCGGGTTCAGCCCCGTGCTCGATCCCGACTCGTTTCCCGAGATCCCGCAAGAGCCCCTCCGAGAGGCTCCACGACGCCCCGAGAGCCTCGCTGTTCTTTTCTATACATCCGGGTCGACCGGCAGACCGAAAGGTGTGATGATCAGCCACGAGGGCCTGATGCATGGCATCGACAGTGTCTGCAGCTACCTTCCTCTATCTGGTCAAGACCGATTGGGCGCCGTCCTGCCGATGTCCTTCGATGCCGGATTCAATTTTGTCGCGGCCGGACTGCATGCCGGTGCCCAGCTCGACCTGTTGACCTATGTGTTTCCGAGGTCCCTCGCGGATGCCTTGGCCTCCCGCGGCATCACGGGCATATTGGCGGTTCCACAGATATTTCGCGCCCTCACTGAGGCGAAGGATGTGCCATTGCCCAAGATGCAGTTCTGCGCCTCGACCGGAGGCCGCATGGACCCCATGGTGGTAGATGAACTGCAGGCGCTGATGCCCGAGATGAGGTTCTGGGTGATGTACGGCCTTACGGAAGCTTTCCGGGCCACCGCACTGCATCCGAACGATTTCCCCGATCGGCGCTCCTCGATTGGCAAGCCGATTCCCCACGCGTACGTTCGCATCTTGCGGGAGGATGGTACGGCAGCCGACCCCTTCGAGCCGGGCGAAATCGCCCAGACGGGCCCCTTGATGGGACTGGGCTACTGGAAGGCACCCGCACTCACGGCTGAACGCTATCCGCCGCTACCACAGGCTTTCGGCGACCTACCCTTCGAGAAGGCGGTTCGCTCGGGTGACCTGGGCTGGCAGGATGACCAAGGATTTTTCTACTTCAGCGGCAGGAAAGATCGGATGATCAAGTCCCGCGGGTTCCGCATCTCCCCTGAGGAAATCGAGAAGGCTCTCCTCGTGCATGCCGGCACCGGTTCAGTCTATGTGGCCGGCGTGGAAGACCCGGTCCAGGGGCAGAGGATTGTGGCTTTTCTGGAGACCGACGGCCGGGACTTGCCGGAAGATGCGTCGTTGATCGCCGCATTGCGTCCCCATCTTTCGTCGTTTATGCTCCCAGACGAATTTCGCAGGGTTCAGCGTTTTCCGTTGAACAGTAACGGCAAAATCGATGGGGCGAAGCTCCTGAGCATCACTTGAGCCAACTCACATCGCTTCCCGAACACCATCCCGCAGTCTTTGCCCCATACAAGCAGCAGGATGGAACAATCGTCCTTGGGCAGCGTGACGCCGAGGGCTTGGCCGCGGAATACGGGACGCCGGTCTATATCTATTCCGAGGCTGTTTTGGCGAAACGAGTGGCGGACCTGCGGCTCGCCATGCCGCAGGGTCTGTCCCTGCACTACGCCGTCAAGGCCAACCCTCACCCGCAGATCTTGCGGCACCTGACCGCTCTGGTGGAGGGCTTCGATGTGGCCTCAGGCGGTGAAGTCGAAAGACTGGCCACCCTCGACCATCCCCCCGCCGAGGTCTCCTTCGCAGGCCCGGGAAAGTCTGAAGCGGAACTGGTCACGGCCATCTCAAAAGGCGTGCGGATCGTCGTCGAGTCGCCACAGCAGCTTCGGCAAACGAACGCCATCGCCCGAGACCTTGGGGTGGTGGCGAAGGTCCTGGTCCGGCTGAATGACCATCGGCAGGTCCGTAACGGTGGTCTCAGCATGACCGGAGGGCCATCCGTCTTCGGGTGGGATATGCAGGACTATGTCGACAATGGAATTAACCTCTTCTCGGGCTCGGCTCACGTCTCCTTCGAGGGCTTTCATCTCTTTTACGGCACCCAGATCCTTCAGGCCCACGCCCTCGCTGACGGTGTCCGGATGTCAGCGGCGCTGTTGGCATCGATACCCGTCCCCAAACTCCCGACCTTGATCAATCTGGGCGGAGGTCTGGGACTGCCCTATGCACCCAAAGACATCCCGCTGGATCCGTGTGAGCTCACCGAGGCCTGGGCCGATGCCTGTCAGACGATTCGTGCGCGGTTTCCTGACGTACGGATCTGCATTGAACTTGGAAGATACCTCGTCGGGCCGGCAGGGGTGTACCTCACGCGGGTCCTGGACAAGAAGGTCAGCGACGATCGGACCTATTTGGTCACGGACGGCGGCCTGCATCACTTCCTTGCGGCAACGGGCAACTTCGGTCAGGTTTTTCGTCGCAATCATCCCGTCTGGCCAGCGACCCCACGAACCGGTGCACCGGAAACCGTGACCATCGTCGGACGTCTTTGCACGCCCATAGATGTCTTTGCGAGGGATGTGACCCTACCTCCGGTTGAGGTCGGGGATGTCCTCGTGCTCTTTCAGGCGGGGGCCTATGGATTCACGGCTAGTCCGCGCGACTTTCTTTCGCATCCTCCACCGCCAGAAATTGTCCTTCCGGGATGATCGCATCAGGCCAGCGAGGGTTGGGCCCGCCAAAAGACCCGAACCTCTACTCAAAGGACACCACAGTTAATCGGAGAACACGTTGGACACGGGCGAAATCATGCATGGCTGGGCACGCGATCTGTGGCCCATCTGCCGAAGCCTCTCGGGACCAGGGGTACGGGCAACACTAGCCTATCTCCAGGACCTGCTCCCCGCGCTCGAGATCCACTCCATTCCCTCCGGCTCGTCAGCCTTCGACTGGACCATCCCACCGGAATGGACGATACGGGACGCCTACATCGCCAATGAGAATGGCGAACGAGTCGTGGACTTCCGGAACAACAACCTGCATGTCGTCGGGTATTCGGTTCCCGTGGACCGCTGGCTGGAGCGAGCAGAGCTCGAAGCACACCTGTACTCGCTGCCTGATCAGCCTGATGCGATTCCCTATGTCACCAGCTACTACACCCCTCGGTGGGGCTTCTGTCTGACCCATCGACAACGGACCGGCCTGCCCGAGGGGCGCTATCGCGCCGTGGTGGACAGCACCCTGGCACCCGGCGAGATGAACTATGCCGACTGGATCCTGCCCGGGAAGACCGACCGCGAGGTGCTGCTCTCCACCTACGTCTGCCATCCCTCGATGGCCAACAACGAGCTCTCCGGCCCCGTGGTCGCCACAGCTCTGGCACGATGGCTGAGTCTGCTACCCGAGCGACGCTACACCTACCGCATCGTCTGGGTACCTGAGACCATCGGGGCCATCGCCTACCTCAGCCGCCATCTCGACGAACTCAAGGCAAGGACGGTAGCTGGCTACGTCCTGACGTGCCTTGGAGACGATCGGGCGTGGTCCTTCCTTCCCTCCCGACAAGGAGACACCCTCTCGGATCGGGTGGCACGACACGTGCTTAGTCACCTCGCACCCAGTTATACGGAATACGACTTCCTTTCAAGGGGCAGCGACGAGCGCCAGTACTGCAGCCCCGGAGTCGACCTGCCAGTAGCCTCTGTCATGCGTTCCAAGTACGGCACCTACCCGGAGTATCACACCTCGCTCGACGATCTGGACCTGGTGACGCCTTCGGGTCTCGCCGGTGGGTTCGAAGCCCTCAGAAGGTGCATCGAGGCCATAGAGGCCAACAGAGTATGGAAGACGGCGGTCCTCTGTGAGCCCCAGCTGGGAAAACGAGGGCTGTACCCGACACTGAGCCAGAAGGGAAGTGCAGATGCCGTGCGCGGCATGATGAACCTACTGGCATTTGCAGACGGCACGCGTGACTTGGTTGACTTGGCCCATCGCATTCATCTGCCTGTGGCCGCGTGTGTTCCCTTGGTGACGCAACTGGCAGCCCACGGCTTAATCGAAGAGGTGAGGACCGACTAAGACAGGCACGACCCAGAGACCTGCCCCACTCAGGCGACTTGCCTCAGCAGGCGGGCCGTGACCATCAGGTGATGGACCGCCGAGTGTCTTCTAAGGTCAAAGAGGTTCTCGCGCTCACCCTTGTAGCGGGCTCTGGTGCCTTGGGTCCGTCCGATGGCGGACAGGCGATGTTCGACGGCGACCTTTTGCCTGAGTTGCTTTCGGCTTTCTGGGGTCTTGCGGATTTCTCGAAGCTGCTGGTGGAAGTCCTCTTCCGGGTGGATGTTGAGGTGGCGTCCTGAGCGGCTTCTGGTGCCGTCCTGCTTGAGATGGAAGGGCTTGCCGGTCTTGGCTGGGAAGTGTACGACACCGTGCATCTCGAGGGGAACGCCGACGCCATCCGGGCATGTGACGGTGCGGTTGGCGAAGTCGAGGGCAAAGTGGTCCTTGGTGAATCGTCCACCGTTGTGCAAGGGGAAGGGCTTGCAATGGATAGCGAGGCCCTGCTTGCGTCGTTGCTCGAGCTCGGGTGCGCCCAGATAGCCTCGGTCGATGAAGAGTTCCTGCCGTTCGCGTCCTCGGTCCTCGATGCTGTCGAGCATTTGCCGGACGCCTGGATTCTCGGCCTTGTTGGCCGGTGTGATGGCGACGCCGCAGATGAGTCCCGCGAGGTCCCCGTCTATGGCGAGGTGTCGTTTGGTGCCATCGACTCGCTGTGTCTTGCTCTTGCGTCCGTGTCGCATCTCGGGGTCGCTGATGCTAATTTGTCGTTTCCTTGCGACGCCCTGCCTGATGTGGGTTCCTGAGTCATCGGGGTCCGTCTCCTGAACGATGAGTGACCTGACGACCTGTCGTGCGGCGCGTCCGATGGGGTTGTAGGGTTCCTCGACGCATCCTGCCCCGCGCAGCGGGCTTGCGTCGAAGGCTGCGCGCAGAGCGGTGTGCCTGAAGCCTTTGGTCTCTCTTGCGAGTCGACGGTGCGTTCGATGGCCTCGTGGTCGGGTGTCCCCCGGGCTGCCTGCAGGAGGATGATCATGGCGAGGCGTGCGGGCGGGATGACCTTCTTTCCGCTGGTGCGTTCCGGGTATATGGCCGCGAGTCTGTCCTGCAGGTCCTTGTCGAAGATCTCGTGACGGTGCCCTCTCAGGAAGGCGAAGAGCTTGCGCGTCTTGCATCGGGCGATGATGCGCTCCTCGGCGGCCGAAAGGGCCACCGGCGGATTCCAGTAAAGAGACATCCCCCCCAGCCGTGGTGTGCTGAAAAGGTTAGATCACGCCGCTGCTCTCCTGTCGGTCCCCGGGGTGAGACAGGTCATTTGATCAGGTCTCTGGAACAGTTCGGGTTACGAGCAGAAGCAGCACGGACTCTTCACCTACTTCCTGCTCAAGGGTCTTCGCGGGGAGGCAGACGGGAATCAGGACAAGGTCATCACGTGGGCGGAGGGACGTGACTATCTATCGACAGCAGTTCCGCGTCGGGCGCGCAGGCTCAACCGGGAACAGACGCCTGTCCTTCTGGGTGAACCGGTCGAGCAAAGGGTCTTGCGTCTTCCCTGACGCTCGACGACAGGAAGGCTGACTCGTGGTGCTCGGTGCCTACCTCGGCGGGAAGGTCAGCCCCCCCCTGAACCCAGCTCCACGGCGGTCGGCAGGATCTGGCGCAAGAATGGGTCGGTCCGGGCCTGCTCGGCCGAGCCGATGACGAGGTCAATCCGGCGGTCCCCGACCTTGGCCTTCGCCTTGACCAGGAACCGGGCCTTGGCCTGCATGGCCCGTGTGGCGTTGTCGGCGTCCGGCAGCAGCAGGATGAGGTCGATGTCCCCCCCTCGCTGCTGATCGTCAAGCCTGCTCCCAAAGAGCCGGAGCGACCAAGGCCCATCGAAGGTTTCCCGCGCGGCTTCGACGAGACCCTTGCGGTCAGCGACCGTCAGACGCATCGGTCCACAACGATCGGGTGGCCAGGATGAGGGGGCAGAGGTCGCGCATCCGCCTGAGCGACTCCTCAATGGCTTCACCACCATATTCGTGAACAGCGAGGTTTCGGAGCTCGCGAATCTCCATCCACCTCTCTGCGGACTCGATCCAGCCGTACTTTTCCGCAAGGTCGAGGCTGTCGCGGACGCTGCCCCGATAGGCGGGGTCCTCGTAGAGCAACGCACCTCGCAGGACCTTCTGGACAAAGATGTCGCTTGCGCGGGCAAATCTCGCCACCAAGGCTTCCCAAGCCTGAAGGGTTTCTTCGTCCATGGCCGAAAGTACGGGCTGTCGGTCGGCCAGTTGTCGAAGGCTCCATTCCAGGTGACCGAGAGCCTTGAGGAGCCAATCTCGGTGGGTTCGGGCGACAGGGTTGTCGGGGAGACGAATCACGGTCGTGCAGGTTTCCTCGGTCCCAGCATAGCCGACGGAACGCCAGCTTGGTGCGGCCCCGGATAGGGATGACCGAAACGAAAGCTGACTCTCAGGCCCCGAGCTGTTTGTCCGGGTCGAGGTCTTGATCGCCCTCTTGTGCCCTGTCGTAGGTGCCCAGGCCCACCCGTCGGATCTGTTCGATCAAGCCGGGATAAATCAGGATCGCCGTGACCACGACGTCGAGGGTCCGGGGCAGCGGCAATTCCTCAAGTGCCGTCGCTAGGTGCGCACCCGCAAGGGCATCGGCTGGGCCTTCCAGCGGCGCGAGGAAACGTGTTGCGTTCACCGAGCCGTCGTGGCCAGAGATAAAAACATCCGCAGAAAAATTTTCGGCGGGGATCGGATGAATGACCGAAGAGTCCGACTTCCGAGTCTGCGCTATCCGCACGATCACCAGTCGGCGGTCGACCCTACGGAGGTCATCCGACCGGAGACCGAGGTGGGCAAAATGCCAAGAACGTCCTGCGAGAAGTCGGGCCGACAGGACCGCCCGACCTACCCGTCCCGGAGAACAAGCATCGCCCCGGACATCCCTGGAAATCCCCGCAAAAGTTGCCCTGGTGTTGCCCCGAAGCACAAAGCGGGCCTCGGCGAACACGCCGAAACCCGCTTCCTGTCTAGCGCGCTCAGAGGGATTCGAACCCCCGACCTTCTGATTCGTAGTCTCAAGGCTCCGTATTTTCGAGTCACATCTAGTTACCAAAGATGCTTGATTTGACGGACATTTCAGCCTATCGTGGATTTCACGGGTGGTCCTTCAGAGTCACTGAAATTCACTGCTCCTGTCCCCCCGGTGTCCCCCCAGAATCGGCTTCCAGGATCGGCCCCATGTCCAGTCTCACATTGAAACCGTACTCGATGGCAGCCATTGCCAGACTGAATCCAGCGTCCCCCGGGGAGCGTGACACCTACCTACACCCCACCATCCCGGGCCTGCTGCTGCGGATCACGGACAAGGGCGTCAAGTCCTTCGCCTACGAGGCCCGCATCAAGGGTGCGTCGAAGGTCAAGCTGACCATCGGCAGGTATCCATCCTGCACCGTGGATGACGCCGAGACGGCAGCCAAGCGTATCGCCAGCCAGTTCGTCGCCGGGCACGATCCTCGCAGGGCGAAGCCGATGGCGATGAAGCTGGGCGAGGCCCTCGACTGGTACCTCGACCAACCGGGCCGAAGGAAGCCGAGCACGATTCGTCACTACCGCTGGCTCTTCCAGACCTACCTGGCAGGGTTTGCCCGCAAGAGCATGGCCGCCATTACCCGAAGCGACCTCAGGAGCCTCCACGCCCGCCTGACGAGCGAGAGCGGCCCCTATGTCGCCAACCGTGCCCTGGTGCTTGTGCGCAGCCTCTACAACGCTGCCATCAAGGCCGAACGTTACGAGGGCGAGAACCCCGCGGCGGGTCTGACCATGAATCGTGAGGCAAGCCGCGAAGTGCGCCTCTTGCCGTCCCAGCTACAGGGCTTCATGGCGGCCATCGAGGCCTATCCCGACCCCGCCATCCGGGATCTGTTCCTGCTGTGCCTGCTGACTGGACAGCGGAAGAGCAACGTTATGGCCATGCGATGGGATGACCTGCACCTCGAGGACGCGCTCTGGCTGATCCCCGAGACCAAGAATGGCCGGCCCCAGACCGTTCCCTTGCTCGAGGCTGAATTGACGATCCTGCGGGAGCGCAAGGCCGCGGTCGTCGGCCCGTGGGTGTTTCCCTCGCACGGGCAGAGCGGCCATATCGTCGAGCCGAAGAACGCCTGGCGCAGCATCCTGAAGGCTGCCGGCCTCGAGCCCGG
>JAYKGV010000030.1:0-7975 GCA_035285595.1 Candidatus Sericytochromatia bacterium | reverse complement strand
TGGGACAAACCGGCCGTGAACTGGGCTCGGTCAGCGGGCATCCCTGGCGAGGCTGCGGCTTGACGCTGTTGACCGAGGATCGCAGCCTGCACATCGACGACGCATGCTCCCGGTTGCGCCAGGTGCTCGAGGCGGCCCGAGTCGCAGCGACCCGCGTTGCAGCAACCTATGGACTGCCCGAGCTGGCCACCGCGGGTGATCTGGCCATGGCCGCCGGCCTGGGTGAGTTGCTGGCCGAGGCGCCAGGCCTGCCGATGCTCGATCACGAAGCCTGGCACGCCCCGCCTCCGGCCGCGACGGCGGTCGTGGCCGCACTCGGACGGCTGCGCGAACGCCGCGCGGCCCTGGCACCGTGGAGCGAGAGCCGCTGGGACCGCTGCAGCAGGCCCGCCCTTGCGGAGTTGGAAGCGGATCTCGAAGCCGTCCGCAGAGCTCGCAAGCGTTTGTGGGGCCTCGGCGTCCTGCTTGATGGCAGGGTCCGGCAATTGCAGCGCTGGTGGGGCGACGACAACGACTCCTTGACGGCCGATCGGCTTGCGGAGCGCCTCGAGGCCGTGCTGGCGTGGCGTGAGGCGCTGTCAGGCGTGGAAGCCTTGGACGGCGAGGCCCGGCAGGTTTTCGGCAGGCTCTGGAAGGGCCCGGAAACCGATCCCGAGGGCTTGGCCCGGGCCATGGACTGGATGACAGCCTTCCGGGCCATGTGCGTGCGCCATAAGCTGACAGAGGCCCCCCTCGCGCAGGTCGCGTCTTCGGCTCACCCGGAAGTGGACGACCTGCGAGACCTCGGGCAACACCTGGAGGCGCTGCGTGGGACGACGAAGGCCCTCGAAGAAGCCGTAGCCTGGCCTCCAGGATACCTCGAGACCCTCACCCTCTCCGAAACGGCCGCTCGTGTCGAGGCCATGCAGGCCCGATTGGGCGAAGGACCGAAATGGGCCGCCTGGGAAGGCACCCGGCGGCAGGTCCTCGCCAGCGAAGGTCGACGCATCCTCAAGGCCGTGGACGACGGCATCCTCGAGGCGAGGGCCGCCGCCGAAGCTTTCGTCCGCGCCGCGGCCCTCGAACGCCTTGACGCCCTGGTCGCCGCTCGTCCGGCCCTCGCAAGCTTCCGCGGTACGCTGCACGAACAGGACATCGGAACCTTCCAGACGCTCGATCGACAGACCCTCGTCGAAAACCGCGCCCGGATCGTCGCCGCCCATCGTCTCCGCCTCCAGGAAGCCCTTCGAGATCCGAGCCTGCAAGGCGAGCTTCAGGTCCTGCGGCGCGAGATCAATCGCCTGCGCGCCCACCGTCCCTTGCGTGAAACCATGCGCAAGGCCGGCCGTGCCATCCGGACCATCAAACCCTGCCTCCTCATGAGCCCGATGACCGTGGCACAGTTCTTGCCCGCCGACCTTGAGCCCTTCGACCTCGTCGTCTTCGACGAGGCCTCGCAGTTGCCGACCCAAGATGCCATCGGGGCCCTTGCGCGCGGCAAGCAGCTGGTTGTCGTGGGCGACCCTCGACAGTTGCCGCCCACCAACTTCTTCCAGATGGCCCTCGACGAGGAAGTCCCCCGGGACGAAGATGGCGAGCCCTTGCTCGAGACGACCGAAAGCGTCCTTGAGGAATACATGACGGCCGGCATCCCCTTTTGCCGCCTCAAGTGGCACTATCGGAGCCAGCATCCCTCGCTCATCCAGTACTCGAACGTACAGTGCTACGACGGCGAGTTGCTGACTCCGCCGTCGCCCCAGCCGCCGTCCGAGGACTTGGGCGTCTCTTTCCACCTGGTGAAGGACGGCCTCTACGAAGGACAGGGACGCAACCCCCGCGAGGCCAGAGCCGTCGCCGAGGCCGTGCTGGAACACTTTCGCCGCCACCCGGGCCAATCCCTCGGTGTGGGAACCTTCAACCAGGCCCAGCAGCAGTTGATCCTGGACGAGGTCGAACGCCTGCGGCGAGAAGCACCCGACCTTGAACCGCTCTTCTCCCGTGAACGACCGGAGCCCTTTTTCGTCAAGCACCTCGAGAGCATCCAGGGTGACGAGCGTGACGTCATCCTGATCTCCGTCGCCTATGGCCGCAACAGCCAAGGCCGGATCCATCAGTTCTTCGGGCCCCTGAACCAGGACCAAGGCTGGCGCCGCCTGAATGTCCTGGCCTCCCGGGCGCGCCGCAGGATGGCCATTTATGCCTCCATCCAGGCCGAGGACCTGCGACCGGGGACCGCCCAGTCCGATGGCCCGCGGCTGCTCAGGACCTTCCTGCACTTCGCACGCACCGGCCAGTTGGATTTGCCAGGAGCCCGGGCCGATGCCTTGCCTGAGAATGCCTTCGAGGCAGGCGTCCGTGGCGAACTGACGCGCCTGGGATACGACGTGGTGTCTCAGGTGGGAGTCGCGGGTTTCCGGATCGATCTGGGCGTGCTTGACCCTCGGCGCCCCGGCCGCTTTCTCTGCGGCGTCGAGTGTGACGGGGCCACTTACCATGCCGCACCCACCGCCCGCGATCGAGACCGGCTGCGGCAGCAACTGCTCGAGGCGAGAGGCTGGAGCATCCTGCGGGTTTGGTCGACCGACTGGTTCAAGGACCGTGCGGGCGAGATGCGGCGCCTGGAAGCGGCGCTCGAAGCCTTGGTCGGGGCGACCGTACCGGATGACACGGCACCCCAGTCCCCTCCCGTGATGGAGGAGGTCGTCAAGGTTCCGGCTACCGAGAAGCCCGTTTCCGCCCCTCGCCCTTCATCGTCGACGTCCCCACGCGAAAAGACCTACCGACGACCCGTCTTCGAGGACTATCTCGCCACGAACCAGGTCATCCCGCCGCCTGCGGGCGACATTCTCGAGGCTTCGATCGAATGGCTGGCAGGACACTTGCGTCAGATTGCCGCCCAGGAAGCCCCGATTCACGTGGACGAACTGGCCTCTCGCCTTGCTGGCCTGTGGCAACGTCGCATGGGCAGCCGCATACGGGCACGCATAGACAAAGGCATCGAACGCCTGCTGCTTGAGGGAGGCCTCGTACGGGTCGGAGATTTCATGCTGCGCGAGGGCGGGAAGATCGTGCCGCGGCGACGCACGGACACGGCCATGAAGGCGGACCGCATCGCCCCGGGGGAATACGAGGCTGCGGTCCTTGCCGTGCTCGCCGACGGACACGGCTTCGATCGCGATCGCTTGCTGGGCGAAGTACGCGGAGCCCTGGGCTTCAGCCGAACCGGGGCCCAGCTCGAGGCCGCGCTTGACGCAGCGGTCGGCCGCTTGCTCGAGCAGGGTCTCCTCGGTCAAGGCAGCGCGGGAGTCGCGTTGCGCGAACGCGTCGAAACCTACAGCGGCACGTAGATGCCGACGACGTGGCGGTTGCCCGGGGGAAACCCCTCGGGCCCGCCATAGTTCATGAGGCCGTCGTTGTAGAACTTGCCGTTGCCTGCAGCCACGGCAATGTCGCCGGCCCTCGGAGGACGAGTGCCCGGTGCCCCGGGCCGCACCACGACAAGGGCGCCCGCAGGCGCCTCATAGGGGTTGGTGAGGTCGAGCTTGCGAAGCCCCAGGCGTGCGGCATTGTCGCCCTTGTTCAGGTATTCGCCGAACTGGCGCGCATAACGAGCGTGAGTCCAAGGGATGCTACCGGAGACGAGGTCGCCGGAACCCGACTTCATCAGGTAGCCATGCACCGCACGGTAACAATAGCCGCCTGGCCGTCGCCGCCCGGCCGCACGTGCAGCCACCTCCACCAACCTCTTAATCTGGGCCAGCCCACGCTCTGAGATTCCCGGATCCGCAGGCGAGGCCGCCGTACCCAAGCTCAACGTGTCCGTGGGCACGGACGGGGCGTGACCAACCTGGGCCGTCGTGGAGTCCCGGCGACCCGACAACGGCGCAAGAGCAGGCGAAGGCCTCGAGGACGAGGCGTTCAGGGCACGCTCCGACATGAATGGTACTCCAGCGGGAAATCGAGGCAGACCCTGCCCCGCCCTGCAGCCATAGTTCCCCGCAAAGGGAGGTTTCGCCAGGTGCGATGCGGCCTCTCCGCCCACGGAACCTGTCGGATCAGCGGGCAACGGGTATGCTGGCGGCATGCGTCACCTTGCCTTGCCCACCCTGGCCGCGGCGGTGCTGCTCGCCGGAGTGGCCACGCACCGGGCCTTGGCCTTCGATGCCTTCGATGGACCGGCGGCCTCGAGCCAGCGCGAGACGGACCTCGTCGACCTATTTGTCTTCCGTGATACCGATCAGGGCAACGGCAGCGGCTTGCCGGGAGCCATCGCCATGATCATGACCATGGCGCCCGGAGCCACCCTCAATGGCGTTCCAGCCTTCCCCACCCAGGCGCGCTACAACTTTCATATCAGCCGGGTGTCGGGCGGAGCCACCTCTACCCCGTCGGGCACGGCGGATCTGACCCTCAGCGTCAACTTCGGCGAGGTTTCGGGCGTACAGCAGGCCATGCGCCTGACGGCCATCCAGCATGCCAGTCCGGCGGCCACGGCCAGCGTGGTCACCACCACCGAACACGAACCTATTCTGACGTCGCCGCCCGTCGGCACCGCCGCCCTCGTCCAGACCGTTGAGTTGACCTTGGGCGCCCAGCCCACGAGAACCCTCAAGGTCTTTGCTGGCTTGCGCGAAGACCCGTCCTTCCATGACCGCGATCGTTTCCTGGCCATCCTGAACGGCCTCGAGGCCGGCGGGACGCGCCCCTCGCCCTTTCCGGCCCCAGGCTCGGGTGTCGATGCCGCCGCTGGGCGCAATGTCCTCGCGATCGCCCTCGCCGTGCCACCGGACCTTCTCAAGGGCAACGTCAACACCTCAGTGTTCGATACATGGCAGACCGTGGAGGTGGCACGATGAGGGCCGGTGCCCTGCTGGGTCTGGGCCTCGTGGCCATGGTGGCTTGCCGGCCGTCGCCCACGATCACCGGAGCCACCGGTCCTTCCGGCCCCATCGGCCCCTCCGGCTTGCCGGGCCTCGCTGGCGCGACCGGCAGCGTGGGGCCTGCCGGTGCCCCCGGTGCCACCGGTTCCGAGGGGCCGGCCGGTTCACCCGGCGCGCCAGGACCCTCGGGAGCACCCGGTCCGCGCGGCCAGACCGGCCCTGCGGGCAGGGACGCAGGCGTGGTCCCCCTGCCCGTCGCGCCTGCGACGCTTGAGGTCCTCGGTAGCAATGGCTGGACCCAACTCGATCGTTCCGGCCGTCCCGGCCTGTCCTTGCTTCTGCGCCAAGGCAGTGTCCAGGATACGTGGAACGGCATGACGCCGGATCAGGACACAGCCAGCAGCAGTGCGGCGGCGGCGGTCCGGGAGGCGTTGGCCGCAAGCCTGGTCCTGCTGGGTCACAAGAATGCCACGGGTTCGTTGGATGCCACGGGCTCGGCCTTGCTGGCCGCCTTTCTGCCCGACGTCCTGCGGATCGAGACCAACCAGACGAGCGGATACGGCGCTCAGGTCCGCACGGTGGCCAATCCCGCCTTCGACGAAATGAGCGCGACGCCCTTCCTGACCGGGGGGCGCAGGCTGCGGGATGATGCCTTCGACGTGAACGTGGGCTATTGGTCTGCCGATGCCACCTGGGCCATCGGGGACGGCGTCAGTTACGACGGCCCCAACCTGGGTCCCTACCCCAATGGACGCACCGGCCACAAGCCGCTGCGCGACAGCTTTCCCTACCTGGCGCCGCCCAACTAGGCCTCGGCGGGGTCAGGCGGAGTTCCACCCGCTCCGATCGCCACCTGCGAGACTCCAGGGTCGGCTCCCTTCTGACCATCGAAGACGAAGCCGACAAGACGTTCCGATTCCTGCCACAACCGTTCGGCAGCCTTGGCGTCCTGCGCGTGGGGGGCTGGCTGCTCCTTGCGGGGAAACCCTCTGAGGCCACCCATGGCAGGGCCGATGTAATCGCCGGGCAGGATGCCCCCACCTGCCGCGGCCTTGACCGTGGGCAGGGCACCCATAAGGGGCGACTGCGCAAAAACCCGGTTGCCCAGGTTGGCCATGGCCTCTCCCAGACCAGACCCGGCAGCCTTGGGACCGCCGGACTGCAAGTTGGTGGCGGCGTAACCCGGATGACAGGCCACAGGCACCACGGGAAATTCATGACGCCGACGACGTTCAGTCAAGGACAGCGTGAACAACAAGTTGGCCAGCTTGCTTTGGGCGTAAGCCCCCCACTTGTCGTAACGGCGGACTCCCATCAGATCCTCGAAGGCGATCTTGCCCATCCGGTGGACCATGCTGCTGACATTGACCACACGGGCGGCCGGGGCGGCCGTCAGCAGAGGCCAGAGCAGCGCGGTCAGGGCGAAGTGACCCAGATGGTTGGTACCGAACTGCAACTCGTGGCCTTCGGCCGTCACGCCTCGGGGCAGCGCCATGACACCCGCGTTGTTGATGAGCAGGTCGAGCGAACCGAGCTCCTCCGCCAACGTTTCGGCCGCAGCCCGAACACTCCCGAGGCTGGCCAGATCAAGCGGAATCAAGTCGATGTGAGCCTCTGGCACCACCGCACGGATGGCAGCCAGCGCCTGCTCGCCCCGTTCGGCGCTTCGACAAGCCATCCACACCCGAACGCCTCGCATGGCCAGAAGTCGGGCCGCTTCAAGCCCGATGCCACTGTTGGCCCCGGTCACGAGCGCCACGCGCCCGTCCAGTTCGGGAATCTCGGCCAGCAGCCAATTTCGTATGGCAGGAGGAAGGGGTGGAAGCGCAAGAGTCATGGCGCCATCTTCCCACGGGCTGCCGCCCGCCGCCGTGATCAGGGCCCCTTCGGGTCCGAGGCAGAAGGCTGCCTTCGAGCCTCCTGGACCAGATCGCGAGCGACGGACGCGAAGGTCCGGTAGGTGTTTCCGCCGGGCGGTCGCTCGGAAAGCATGGACAAGACATAGCGCCGACCGCCCAGTTCGACGATAGCGGTATCGTGGGTGACCTTGGAGGTCTCTCCGGTCTTGTGGAAGACCTTGGCTTCAGGAGGCAACCGTGCGGGGATCTTGTCGTTGTCCTCCTGACGTCCGAGCACGGCCTTCATCCGGGCCGAAGCCTCGGGGGAAACGAGACGCCCCTGCTCGATGCGCGCGAGCAAATCGGTGACCTGGTCCGCCCGGACCTGGTTGCGCCCGCCCACGTAGCCGGGGTCGGGGATGGGAGCGACCCCGCCCAGCTTGCGGCTGAGCTGCAGATCGGGCCAGCCCAGCCGCGCCATCGTGTCGTTGATGTTCTTCCGGCCCAAGACGTCCATCAGGGTATTGGTGGCCACATTGTCGGACCGGGTGATCATGAGGTCGACGAGACGCTCCACGGTGACCTCGTCTCCCACTCTCAAGACTGGCTTCCAGGTCTCCGTCATGTTCTCGGGCCGAATCCTGACCTTCATCCCGGGGTCGAGCCCCTGTTCGGCACGCTGGCGCTCCATCTCGACCATGACGTAAAGCTTGGCAATGGAGGCGCTGGGCAGGATGGTGGAGGCCTTCCACGTCCCCATCGAACCTGACGCGACGTCATGCAAGACTACTGAAGCGTCCTTGAAGGCATGTTTTTCGAGCACCCGGGCCAGCAAGGCCTGCATACCCTCGGTGCGCACGGCAGACGCGACCGGCGACAGGCGCATGGCATCGGCATGCGCAGGGCCGGGTGGGGTCGACTCCGCGGCACGCGGGGGTGCCACGACCGCCCCCCCGGTGACCGACCTCTCAGGCGGCAGGGGTGGGCGAGAAGGCGCTGGCTTGCGGAGTTTAGACAACCAGGGCCACGAAATCGGACTCATGGAAGATTTCATCGGCCGCCCGACGACCCTACTTGCGTCTGCGGGCCCAGTGACACCCGGCATCGGTTGCCTGCAGGATGCCTTGTTCTTGTTCGGCCAGACCATGCCTCGGGACGAACGTTTGACCCCTCTCCCCCGCCGGGCTTAGCATGCAGCATCATGGCCGTCCGCAACGCATTTCAGTCCTCCAATCCCCTTGCCGCCTACTACGGCACCACCATCGGCAAGAAGACCGT
>JAYKGV010000029.1:0-3151 GCA_035285595.1 Candidatus Sericytochromatia bacterium | reverse complement strand
CCTGGGACTCGGCATCCTGGCCGGCCTGTCGCTCGTCCAGCAGGAGGCTCGGGCCCAGATCCGACGCGGAGGCGGAAGTGTCCCCGCGCCAGTAAAAACGCCCACTCCGCTCAAGGTAAGCGCCCCTCCCGCGGCACCTGCGGACCCGCCGGGCGTTCCTGCCCAACTCGCCGAGGCCCGGGGCCGTACGGGGCTGTCCGTAGACTTCGCACTGGGCCTTGGCGGCCTGCATGGTCAGGCAGGCGTAGCCACGACACGGACCGTCACGGCACAATCTGCCGTGACGACGGCAGACAACTCCGAAACCCGCGTGACGTCCACCCCGACCCAGACCACCACCTCGCTGGTCGGTGGCCTGGGTGCCAGCTACGGCCTCGGGCTGCGCTGGAAGTCGGCCGACGGCTGGGCCACGCAGCTGCGGCTGGACGGTAGCGTGCTGGGTGCCGGTACGTCCTTCACGGCGCTGAGTCTGTTCGGACAGGACAAGGGCAAGTACACGAATACGACGAGGACGGTGAACACCGTCACCACGGTCAACACGACGACGGACCGCATGGACGTGAGCTCCCTCGTTCCCGGGTTCGGTGGGGCTGGCGCGTCCGTGGCCATCGGTTTGCCGGCTCCCTTCGGGGAAGGGCAGACCTCCGGCGTCTTCACCACCACCTTCTCTGGTCTCGGGAACCTGCCGGGAGGAAACTCCTTCATCCTCCGTGAAGGCGATTCCGAGGCCGGTGGCATCAAGAGCGTCTTCAGCAGCCAGGGGGGCATGGTATATCGCCACGGTCGCTCGGTGCAGGTTCACGATCTGACGGCAGCAACCAGCCTGGCCGTGCTGCGGCAAGGGTCGGCGGAACTCAACCTGCTCGGGGGCCTGACCCTTCCGGTCGCGCTCCAGCAAGCTTCGTTCGTGCAGCAGACCGTGAGCGACAAGGATGGCAAGCACGGCGCGATGCGTCAGACGGAGACACGGACGAACGCCAACGACGGCGCGGCCGCAGGCAATGTCGTGACCAGCCTGAACGCCACCCGTAGCGTCACCGTGGATGCCACGGAGGTCATGGTGGGCCCGATGCTCGGTGCAGAGGGCCACATCGCCTTCCACCCCGCCATGACGTTATATGGCCAGGTGGGCTGGGCACCCGCGCTGGGCGGGCAGGGAACAACCCGTGGACGCGTGGTCGAGTCGGGCGAGAGGATAGTCTCGACAACCTCTGCCGATGGCAGCAACGTGACGACGAACACCTCCACAGTCAACTCCGAAACCCCGACCGAGACCGCTTCAGGCTTCTTCGGGCAATCGGCCCGAGGACTGGTCGGCGTCCAGCTGCGGCTGTTGGGGCTCGACACCTTCGTCGAGGGTGGCGCCCGGACCTACGTCTTCGGGACCGGACCTCAGACCCAGTGGCACATGCGGGGCGGAGCCGGCCTGACATTCTGACGACATGCCAAGGGGCCGATTGGAATGCCCGTCGGCCCCGAAGGCTTTTTGCGGGTAGGAATCAGGCAGTACCATGTCCGCCTCACCACCTTCGGAACTCATCGCCCGCGCCGAGGCCTCGATCGAGGCGTGGAAGCGCAGGCTCCTCGACCTGTCGCTGCGCAACCGGGCCCTGAACCTGAAGGCAGGCGGTCCGACCGCACCCGTCTGCGAGGGACTCGGGCCGGTTCAGGCCGTCCGACAGTTGCTGGTCGAGGAACAACCTCTGAGCTTCGTCCCAGCCCGTACGACGGAAGGAGAAACTGTTTCTGACACATCAGCCCTCGTTGCCGATCTGGCAGGCACAGGCGGCGACGTGTCCGCTTCGACCGCAGGCCACGGGGACGTGCGGCCGCACGAGCCCGAGACCGACGGCAAGCCAACGGAACAAGCGTCGCTCCGCCACCTGCGCGTCCCCTTGACCCGCCAGGCGCTCGACAGCACTCTGCGCAAGCTGGACGATGCGGCGGCCAGAGCAAGAGATGACCAAGGCCTCGGGATCCTGTTCCTCTGCCTGTCCCTTGTGGAATGGATCGATCCCCGGCAACCAGGCACCCCCCTCCTGGCTCCTTTGCTGTTATTGCCCGTGCAGCTCGAGCGCAAGAGTGCAGGCGGCGGCTATGTGCTGCACGCCAGCCAGGAAGACCCCTTCGTGAACCCCACCCTCGCCGAGGCCTTGCGCCAACATCACCGTCTCGAACTGCCCCAGCTGCCCGAGGACTGGGACGACCCGCCCGGTGAGGGCCTGGATCCGTTGGAGAGCTGGTTCGCGGAAGTCCGGCGGCGCCTGGGGACCCTCGAGCACGGACGCCTCGACGAGCGCGTGATCCTGACGACCCTGTCCTTCGCCAAGTACGTGATGTACCGCGACCTCGAAACGCTGGCACCAGGACTTGCAGACCATCCCCTCGTCTCGCGGCTGTTCCAGCGAAAGGTCGAGGAAATCGCCGGCCTCCCCGCCACCATCCGGGATTTGGACCTCGACAAGGATCACCCTCCCGAAGCCACGGCTCAGATCGTGGACGCCGACGGCAGTCAACTAAGGGCCGTGGCCGCGGTGGACCGAGGGCACGATCTGGTGCTGGAGGGACCGCCCGGAACAGGCAAGTCCCAGACCATCACGAACCTGGTCGCCACGGTGCTCGCCAAAGGGGGGCGGGTCCTCTTCGTGGCCGAGAAAAAAGCGGCTCTCGATGTCGTCCACGCCAAGCTCACGGAGGCAGGCCTTGGGGAGTGCTGCCTTGAGCTGCACGCGGCTAAGGCAACGCGCCGAGCGGTTCTCGCCAGCATCGGGGAAGCCCTCGATCTCTCCCTGGCCCAACCCGATGCCGACCCACGCTCGGGAGAGGCCCTGGCGGAGGTGCGGGCTCGCCTATCCGCCTACATCGAGGCCTTGCACACACCCGATCCCGAGGACGGCCTGTCCCCGCGACAGTGGATCGATCGTCTCGAACCCGTCCGGCGTGCACCGCGGGTCCTTCTCACCGGTGAATCGTCCCGCTGGAGCGACACCCTCTGGCGCGAGACCCTGCGGGCCTTGGAAGCCTTGGGACAAACCGGCCGTGAACTGGGCTCGGTCAGCGGGCATCCCTGGCGAGGCTGCGGCTTGACGCTGTTGACCGAGGATCGCAGCCTGCACATCGACGACGCATGCTCCCGGTTGCGCCAGGTGCT
>JAYKGV010000028.1:0-110076 GCA_035285595.1 Candidatus Sericytochromatia bacterium | reverse complement strand
GCCCTTCCGCTCTGGAGGCGGCTGGCCTTTCCGTTGTTGCAACCGGCCTTCGCCGACCTTAAGCGTACGCTTGACCCTGCAGCCCATGGGGGTGCGCTTTTGCTGGGTGTCCAAGGTCTCTGCGTGGCCGCCCACGGCAGCAGCCGGGCCCCTGCGGTGGCGGCCGCCATCGCCTTGGCGGCTCGTTCGGCCCGCGGTAATCTGCAAGATCGCCTCGCCCGGGTGCTGGCGACCTTGCCTGCCCCTGTAGACGCTCACGGAGCGGAGGATCGGATGTGACGTACCAAGTTGCGATTGCAGGCGTGGGAGCCTACCTGCCGACACGAGTCGTCACCAACGTCGAGCTCGAGGGCGTGCTCGACACCACCGATGAGTGGATCGCGTCGCATACCGGCATTCGCGAGCGACGTTTCGTCACGGATGACGTTCACATGAGCGACATGGCGGCGGCGGCGGCGAGCCAGGCGCTTGCCCACGCGGGTTCTCAGGCCGAAGAGATCGACTTGGTGATCTGCGCCTCCAGCACGCCGGACTACCTGATGCCCGCCACCGCAGCCATGGTGGCCCACAGGATCGGGGCTACCCGTGCGGCAGCCTTCGACATGGAAGCCGCCTGCTCGGGATACGTTTATGCCTTGGTGGTGGCCAGCCAGTTCATCAAGACCGGCATGTACCGTAAGGTTCTGGTCATCGGCGGCGACCTTTTGTCACGATTCCTCAACTGGAATGACCGGGCGACGGCCATCCTTTTCGGGGACGGGTGCGGGGCCGCCCTGCTGGAGCGGGCCGAGGCACCCGGCATCCTCGCGGCGAGGCTGGGGGCCGACGGCAGCGGCGCAGACCACATCGTCATCCCGTTGGGCAGCAGGATTCCGCCGGGAAGCGAGCCCGGCCGGCACGACGTGAGGATGAAAGGCAGGGAAGTCTACCGCTGGGCCGTCAACCTGGTGCCTCGCCTCGTGACGGAGACGTGCGCGGATGCCGGCTGGGAGCTCGGTGACGTGGACCATCTGGTCCTGCACCAGGCCAATCTGCGCATTCTCGAAGCCGTGGCGGACCGTCTGCAACTGCCCATGGACAAGTTGGTCGTCAACATCGGGCGAATGGCCAATACGAGTGCAGGCACGATTGCCGTCGCCCTCGCCGAAGCCGCAGCCGCAGGCCGGTTCAAGCCGGGCGATCGATTGTTGTTGGCAGGCTTCGGTTCCGGACTCACCTGGGCGGGGGTGGCCCTCTGCTGGACGATCGCGCGGCCTTTGCCGCAACATGAACCCACATGGCTGCAAGCGCCTCGTCCCTGATCGCCTTCGTCTATCCTGGCCAAGGCTCACAATTCGTGGGCATGGGTCGGGAGATGGCTCTGGCGTGGCCCGAAGCGAGGGAGGTCATCGACGAGGTCTCCCGGGTGACCGGCGTGCCACTGTGGCGCCTGATGACAGAGGGACCTGCCGAGGATCTCACCTACACGCGTCACGCGCAGTTGGCCCTGCTCGCTTGCGGCATCGCGGCGACCCGCATCCTTCGTCTGCTGGGGGCACCCGAACCCGACGTCGTGGCCGGCCACTCCTTGGGTGAGTACACCGCCCTGTTTGCCGCGGGGGCGCTTGATGCGGCGTCTCTGGCACGGCTCGTGGACGCGCGGGGACGGGCCATGGCCGACGCCCCCGGAGGCACCATGGCCGCCGTGCTGGGGGTCGAGGACGCGACCTTGGAGGCCCTTTGCCTCGAGGCACCCGGCACCGTCGTGCTTGCGAACCGCAACGCACCAGGGCAGGCCGTGATCTCGGGCGAACCGCAGGCCGTTGCATGGCTGGCGGCCCGGGCAGGCGAGATGGGGGCCAGGAAGGTCGTTCCCTTGCAAGTATCGGGTGCTTTTCATTCTCCCCTGATGGCGGGCGCCCAGGAGCAGCTGCAGGCGGCCCTGCACCAAGCACCCTGGACCGAGCCCATCTGTCCCGTCGTGCACAACATCGATGCGAGGGCCAACCGTGTCAGGGACGAGTTTGCGGAGCGTCTGGCGAGGCAGCTGTCCTCAGGCGTGGACTGGGTCGGCTGCGTGCGTACGATGGTGGGCATGGGCGTGGGTACGTTCGTCGAGCTGGGGGCAGGAAAGACCCTCTCCGGTCTCATCCGCAGGATTGCGCCCGAGGTGCGCTGCCTGCCGGCAGCGGGACCTGACGAGCTACGTGCGGTCGCCACGACCCTGAAAGGTTCCGGGGTGCCGGCATGACGGTCGAAAGCCCCGTGGCCCTCGTGACCGGTGCCTCGAGGGGTATCGGCCGTTCGATTGCGGAGGCGTTCGCGGCTTCCGGCTATCGGGTGGCGCTCAACTACGCGCAGTCGGAGGCGTCCGCCGCCGAGGTCGTGGCGGGGATCTGCAGCCGTGGCGGCGACGCCAGGGCCTTCAGGGCCGATGTTTCCTCTGCCGCCGACGTGACGACGCTTTTCGGAGAGGTCTTGACGTGGACGGGCCAGCGGCTCGATGTGCTGGTCAACAACGCCGGCCTGACCCGTGACGGCCTGTTGGCCCGACTGTCCGAGGAGGCGTGGGACACGGTGCTGGACACGAATCTCAAGGGTGCCTTCCTCTGTTCAAAGGCTGCAGCGCGTCCCATGTTGCGCCAGCGATCCGGCTGCATCTTGAACATCAGCAGCATCGTAGGTCTGGATGGCCAGCTCGGACAGGCCAGCTACGCCGCATCCAAGGCTGGCCTCGTGGGCCTGACGGCGGCCCTCGCCAAGGAGCTTGCCTCGCGAAACATCCGCGTCAATGCGGTGGCTCCCGGCTTCATCGATTCGGACATGACGCAGGCGCTGGACGAGCCGCTGCGACGTGCGATGCTGGAGCGCATACCCCTGTCGCGTTTCGGGGAACCGTCAGAGGTTGCCGACCTCTGCGTGTTCCTCGCTGCGCGCGCCCCCTACGTGACAGGTCAGGTCATCCGCGTGGATGGCGGCCTTCACCTTTGAACGGAGAAAGAACCGTGGCCGAGACCGAAACCCTTTCCGGCACCGAGCTGTTCGAGCGCATCCGTGCGATCGTCGTCGAGAAGCTTGGCGTGAATGCCGATGTCGTGACGCCTGAGGCCAGCTTCCAAGAGGACCTCGGGGCCGATTCGCTGGATACCGTGGAACTGGTGATGGCAGTCGAGGAAGCCTTCGACCTGCAGATTCCCGACGAGGCCGCAGAGGGCCTGACCACGGTCGCCTCCGTCCTCGCCTACGTCGAAGCCCAGACCAAGGCCTAGCCTGGTCGAGAACTGGCCGGGGCGCTCCGAGTGACGACGCCCCGGCCTTGAGAGGCTCAGCCATGAAGCGGGAACCCGTTGTTGTCACAGGTCTCGGCGTCGTGTCTCCCCTGGGATCGTGGGTCGATCCGATGTGGGAGGCCATGGTGCAGGGCCGTTCCGGCATCGCGAGGGTGTCGCGGGTCGAGGTCGACGACCTGCCCGTGCGCCTTGCGGGTGAGGCCCGGGGCTTCGACCCTCTGGCCGTCCTGTCACCCAAGGACGCCCGACGACTGACGCGGTTCATCCAGTTCTCGGTCTGGGCTGCGGTCCACGCGTGGCGAGACGCGGGCCTCGAGGGAGCCGACATCGATCGGGACCGTGCGGGGGTCTACATCGGTTCAGGCATGGGTGCCCTCGATCTCCTCGAGGAAGAGCATCAGACCTTGCTCTCCAAGGGGCCCGGCAGAGTATCGCCCTTCCTGATTCCCGGGGTCATCGTCAACATGGCTGCAGGGGTACCCGCCATGCACCTTGGCCTGAAGGGCCCCAATCTGAGCCCGGTCTCGGCGTGTGCGACCGGATCCCATGCGATCGGCGAAGCTTTGCAGGTCTTGCGACGTGGCGATGCAGACCTCATGCTGGCCGGAGGCGCAGAAGCCGCCATCACACGCCTCGCGCTTGCAGGATTCGCGTCCGCCAAGGCGCTTTCGACCCGAAATGACCATCCTGAACTTGCCTCGAGACCCTTCGATCGCCAACGCGATGGCTTCGTGATGGGTGAAGGTGCGGGCGTCCTGGTCCTCGAACGTCTCGCCCACGCCAAGGCAAGGGGCGCCCGAATCCTTGCCGAGGTGGCCGGCTACGGGGCCTCGGCGGATGCCCATCACCTGACGGCCCCGCCCCCTGCGGCGGAGGGCATGCAGCGAGCCATAAGGGCCGCACTTGCCGATGCGGATCTGACCACGCGGGACATCGGCTACATCAATGCGCACGGGACCTCGACCCCCGCCAACGACAAGGCGGAGGCGGCCGGTCTGCGCGCGGTCTTCGGTCACGAGCTCGACCACGTGCCGGTGTCCTCCACCAAGTCGATGACGGGACATCTTCTCGGTGCGGCAGGAGCCCTCGAAGCCATTGCCGCCGTGCTCGCTCTCTCGCGCGGGGTGCTTCCCCCCACCATCAACCACGACGACCCCGATCCGGATTGTGCTCTGGACGTGGTGCCCAACAAGGCCCGAATCGCTTCACCGCAGGCTGTCATGTCCCAGAACATGGGGTTTGGCGGCCAGAACGTATCCTTGGTCTTCCGGCATCTTGCGCACTGATCGCCTGCATCGGCCGGTCGGGGACCTGGTCGCCGCGCTCGGCCTCTCCGTGAATCAGGACCTTTCCCTTTGGGAACAGGCGGTGACACATCCCTCCTATGCGGCCGAACATCCCGAGCGTCCCCACTACGAGCGCCTTGAATTCCTCGGGGATGCCGTCCTCAAGCAGCAAGTCGCCGAATGGCTCCACGAAACTTTCCCAAGGGACACCGAGGGGCAACTTTCCAAAGTTCTGCACCGGCTGGTCTCCAACGCCGTCCTTGCGGAGGTGGCGCGTGAGCTGGACCTCCCCAGCTACTTACGCCTGGGCCGAGGAGAGGAGCGGACCGGCGGGCGGGAACGTCCGGGTACCGCGGCAGGTGCCCTCGAGGCCGTGCTGGGGGTCGTGCATCTGACCCAAGGTCACGGCACCGTGAGGATCATCGTGCGACGTCTACTGGAAACTCGGCTGGCCGCCATCCACGAGGCGCCCGATGCGGAAAACCCCAAGGTGCTGCTTGCGGAATGGGCACAGCGTCACCTGGCCGTCCTGCCGATCTACGCAACCCTGCGCGAGGTTGCGGTGTCGGCCAACCAGCATCACTTCGAGGTGGAGGTGCGCCTCGAGGGTAAGGTCATGGGGCGCGGCGAGGGCAGCAGCCGCAAGGCTGCAGAACAGGCTGCGGCCCGAATGGCCCTGCGGGCCATGGAGCGTCCCCCCGTGGCCCGACGCGCGTCGCGTCGGGCCAGAACAGACAGGCTTCCTCCGCCGTGACCCTCATCGCCCCCTCCCTGCTGTCGGCCGACTTTGCCCATCTTGCGGCCGAACTGAAGTCCATCGAACGAGCCGGTGCGGACTGGATCCATCTGGACGTCATGGATGGTCGCTTCGTGCCCAACTTGACCTTTGGTCCGCCGCTCGTGGCGGCTTTGCGGCCACACACCGGGCTCCCGATCGATGTTCACTTGATGATCGAGGAGCCCGAGCGTTCGCTAGAGGCCTATGTCGAGGCCGGGGCAGACCGCATCACGGTTCATGCGGAAGCGACCGTCCATCTGCAACGGACCTTGGCGAGCATCCGCCGGCTTGGTGTGGCGGTGGGGGTCTCGCTGTGCCCGGCCACACCGCTGGCATGGCTGGAGGATGTCCTCGACGCCGTCGACCAGGTCCTCATGATGTCGGTCAATCCGGGTTTCGGCGGCCAGTCCTTCCTGCCTTCCACCTGGTCGCGCCTCGAGCGGCTACGACGCTTGAAGGGTGACCGTAAAATCCTTACGGTCGTGGACGGTGGGGTGGGACCCGCCAATGCGCAAAGGCTGGTCCAGGCCGGCGTCGAGGTTCTGGTCGCGGGCAGCGCAGTCTTCGGGCAGGCCGACCGGGAGGCGGCCATTCGCGCCCTCAGGATTCAGGACTCTTGATCCGGCTCCCCCGCGGCCGGTAACGGCCCCAGCAGTTGCATGGTGGTGCGCGCCTGACTGGGCTTGCGCGGAAGAGGCGCCTGCGGGGAGGGGACTTCGGGAAGGTCGGCCAACTCAGGCAACGGTCGGGTCAGGGGCAGCACGGTGCCCTCCCCCGGCAGGATGCCCGTGAGCGGCAGGACCGTACCCTCGGTGAATCCCGGCGGGACCTGAGCGTTTTCGAGGCCACCCGCCGCCACCCAAGCCCGGAGGGCCACGGCTCCCACGGCCGTCACGGGAATCGCCAGCAAAAGGCCAAGAAGACCGGCCAACTTGGCACCCGACAGGATGGCCAGGATGATGACCACGGGATGCAGTCCCGTGGTGTGGGCCATCACTCTTGGAGAGATGAGATTGTCGCGAACCTGCTGGATGATGAGTGCGGCCAGCAGGGCCTTCCACCAGACTTCTCCGCCTTCGAGCAACGCCAGCAGGACGGCCGTGCCGATGCCGAGATAGCTGCCGAACATCGGGACGATTTCACACAGTCCCCAGAAGGCCGCCGCCACGACGCCATATCTCATGGAGACCGGTGGGGCGTTGAACGCGATCATGGCTGCCACCAGCACGATGGAGGCATTGATCAGCTGGCCACGAAAGTAGCCCGCAAGACCACGATCCATTTCCCTTCCCAATACGTCGAGGCGTGCCCACCAACGGGCAGGCAGGAACGGACGGGCATCGGCCCAGAGGCGGTCGCCGTCCTTCATCAGGTAGAACGCGCACACGAGGGTCATGGCCAGATTGAAAAGATTGAGCATCCCCGAGGCCAGCACACTTCCCAGATGGCCCGTGATCCACGTGGTCAGACTCTCCACGCGAGGCAGCAGCCACTCGGAAGGATCCAGCCGAACGTTGATCTGACGGCGTGACAGCAACTCCTGGACGTGGCCGAGCACCGATTCGAGACGTGTGGCCGCACCCGGCAACGCATTGATGAGTTCCTGCACCTGGTGGACCACCAACGGCACGAAGAGGTAGCCGATGGCCGTCAGCAAGGTCACGACTCCGAGCAGCACCAGCATGATCGCCGAGAACCGACTCATTTTGCGTGACAGGGGATCGACTGCCATCTGCAGGACGTACGCCAACAACAGGCCGGCCACGAGGATCGTGACGACATCCCCGAGATAGGAGAGAGCTTGGAGTACGACCCATCCGAGGCCCAACCACAAGGCCAGGGTCCCCACATAGTGAAACCGCTGGTCCCAGGGCGAATCTTCCGACTTCACGTCCATCCTTCGTCCTTACCCTGACGTCGAGACCCTGAAGCCTCGGCCTCGCCCCCCTGAACGGCCCGCAAAAGCGCACGGCCACCCAGGGGACGATCGGCAGCCGCCGCTGCCCAGCGAGCCACGACATCCTCGAGGACCGCGCCATTTTCCGGCATCGGTCCCTGCGGATCTTCCAGCCAAAGGCGCAGCGAAGTGCCCGGCAAGGCCTCCGCGGGAGCCGGCCAGTGGTTGAGGTCGGGGGCTTCCCCAAGACCCTGAAGCAGGAGCCAGGTCCCCTCGGCACCTAACAAGCCTGCCGGTCCCCCGAGGGCCAGACGTTCGAGTACGTCATCCAGTCTGCGAAAGAGTCGAGGCTGAGCCAAGCCTTCCGGCCACAGGGCGAGCACGGCTTCGGCCACGCTCATGGCGGCCAGCATGCGCTCGAGGTCACGGTACAGCCCGACGGTCGGGGCACGTGGCACACTTCCTGTAAGGACGGGCAACCCCCTTCTTCCGCCCGCAAGGGCAAGCGTGCGACGCCCGAGGGCCTCGAGTCTCCCTCCCCAGCGGTTGCCTGGTTTGGCTGCTCCTCGGGCCACCGCACGCAGCACACCCTCTTCCTCGGAGACGACTTCGACCAGACGGTCGTGCTCGCCCAAGGGGCGCGTGCGCAAGATGATGGCGGAAACTTCCCTCGGGGGCATGCCACCATCCTAGGGCATGCTCGGGCTTGCAGCAGCGTTCGTGCTACGCTGGACCCCGCCATGCCGGACGTCAGGACGCTCGCGGGACGGCTGTTCCCTTGGTTCGACCGGGTCGCACGTCCCTTGCCCTGGCGCGGGTGCGGGGATGCGTGGGGCATTCTCGTGTCCGAGGTCATGCTCCAGCAGACCCAGGTTGCCACGGTCATCCCCTATTGGCTGGCGTTCATGGAGCGTTTCCCGACGCCGGCGGCGCTCGCCTCAGCCACGGAGCGAGAGGTGCTCAAGGCTTGGGAGGGTCTCGGCTATTACCGCAGGGCACGCATGTTGCAAAGTACGGCCCTTGCGCTCGTCACCCGTTGCGGGGGCAGCTTGCCCCCGGATCTCGAGGCCCTGCGTGCACTCCCCGGACTTGGTCCCTACACGTCCGCGGCCGTGGCGTCATTGGCCTTCGGGGTCCCCGCGGCGGCCGTCGACGGTAATGTGCTGCGTGTCTGGGCCCGTTGGAGCGGTGATACCCGGGACATCGGCTTGGAAAAGACGCGCAAGGCCGTGGCCGCAGCCTTGCAGGGCGGTGTTCCGACCTCTCGGCCCGGTGCCTTCAACGAGGCACTGATGGAACTCGGGGCCACCGTTTGTACCCCGCGCTCTCCCCGGTGCGACGCCTGCCCTCTCGCCGAGGACTGCGTGGCGCGGGCCGAGGGACGACAGGCCGCCTTGCCGGTCAAGCATGCTCGAACCAAAGTGCGATCCGTGGTCATGGTGCAGGTGGTCCTCGAGGGACCTGCAGGCGTCTGGATCCGACGCGCTCCCGCCGACGGCTTGCTCGGAGGCATGACGACGTGGCCCATGCGGGTTCTCGAGGTGGCACACCCCCCAGAAGCCTTATCCTCGCCTCCCGACAGCATTCTGGCGGCCCAAGCCGAGATCTGCCGGTCACTGGGTGCCGACCCGTGCACGCACAAGCTCCTCCACCGCCATCGTTTCCGATTCACCCATCTAGATGCCGACATCTGGACGTTCCTCGTGACGGCGGTGGATCTGGACGCGGTTCGCGATACCGAAGGCGAGTGGGTGCCCAGAGAGGCACTCGGGCAGTTGCCGTGGCCAGCTGCCCTCCAGCCCGTACGAGATCGTCTGTTGCCGGTGGTAGCCCCTTGAGGGGTGAGGGTGCCTCCGGCCTCTTGCTGATGCTGGCAGCCGCCCTGGCTTTCGCCGTGATGGCCGCGGCCGGCAAGCAGGCTGGCCACGATATGCCCATCCTCGCCGTGGCTTTCTGGCGTTCCTTCGGTTCCTTCATCCTGCTGCTGCCATTCGCTGTTGTCGGTCGCACGGCATGGCGCATCGCCGACAAGAAGGGCCTCCTGCTGCGTGCCCTCAGCGGGACGGCGGCCATGGGATGTTATTTCTGGACCCTGGCCCACCTGCCCCTGGCCGAGGCGCTGTTGTGGTCCCATTCCAGTCCGGTCTTCACCACGCTGATCGCATGGTGGCAGCTCGGCGAGCGCCCGCGCCGCAGAACACTGATGGGCCTGGCCTTGGCTCTGGCAGGGATCTGGGGCCTGCTACGCCCCGACCTGGGTACCGTAGGGTCTGCATCTCTCGTCGGATTGGCCGGAGGCGGTTTCGCCGGTCTGGCCTACACCCAGGTACGAGCGCTGCGCCACGAACCGACCTGGGGTGTCGTCCTCGGGTTCATGGGGGTGGCGTCGCTGCTGCTGGCGCCTGCCGCGGCACACACCGCATTCCGGGGCGTGCCCGGTTCAACCTGGGCTTGGCTCGTCGTCGCGGCCGTTTCGGCCACGATCGCACAGGGGCTGATGACGGCGGGCTACCGCCGCGCACCTGCAGGTCCAGCTTCCGTGGCCCAGATGACTGCCGTCCTGCACGCGGCCTGGCTGGGCAGCTGCGGCTTCGGTGAATCCCTGGTGCCAGGGCGATGGTCGGCTGCCTTGGCCTTGCTGGTTGGATGCCTTCTGGCCGCATGGCCTACCCGCGTGCCCGAGGCCTGATTGTTGGGTAAGGATGACGTGATGACAATCACGAGGTTTGATGGTGGCCACCCACTCCTGGCTTGAATCCGCCTTCGCTGCCGAGCGTCGCCGCAGGGCGAAGGACTACTTGAACCTGGGGCGACGCCTCCAGACGGACGCACTGGGCCTTGAAGACGAGGACACCAGGCGCAACCTGCTACGAGGCTCCATCGCCCAGTACCGCCGGAGCCTCGAGTTCCATCCTGCCGCCGAGACCCACGCTCTCCTGGCTTGGTGCCACGGCTTGCTGGGGAACCTGAAGGCAGCCATCGCCAGTGGAGAGGAAGCGCTCAGACTCGATCCCACTTCAGGCCACGCCCAGGCTGACCTTGGGGTTTACTACAGCGAAGACGGCCGCCTCGTCGAGGCAGAGGAGGCCCTGCGTCTGGCACTCTCCCTGCCCGGGCAACCCAAGCCTCACGTCGTCCATTACAATCTTGGCAGGGTGTTGCTGCGCTTGGGCGCGCTTCCCCTTGCGATCCAGGCCTTCGAGGAAGCCCTCGATCTGGCACCTGGATTCAGCTACGCCGCCTCGGGCCTCGCCCACGCCAGGACCATGCGAGAGCTTCAGCGCCTCGGGCATGCCGTTACCGACCCTCCCCCCGCCCCTTTCCTTCCGCCTGGATTCTGAAACCCATGTCCGTCGAAAACTTGTCCGCCCTGCCGTTCTTCCAAGGCTTTTCCCCGGACGACCTAGAATCGTTGTCCGTGGTCATGCAGGCGAAAACCTTCTCTCCAGGAGAGACGATCTTCGCTGAGGGAGTTCCGGACGATGGCGCCCTGTTCGTGGCCCTGAAAGGCGGGATCAGGGTCTCGATGGAAGGCAAGGACCATCAACAATTCACCATAGGCCAGGCACGGGAAGGCACGGTCTTCGGCGACATGTCCTTCGTCGATGGCCATCCCCGGTCGGGAACGGTCACGGCGATGACGCCGCTCGAAACCATGTCCCTTTCCCGAGCATCCTTCGAGGTCCTCTCCCGAACGGCTCCCTCAGCGGCCCTGAAGCTCATGCGCCGCCTCGCGCAGCTGATCAGCATGCGGCTGCGGAATGCCGACAAGTTCGTCGTCGAAGCCAAGACCATGGCGCAGGCAACACCGCCGGAGCCACCCAGGACCAGGGTCGTCGCGCGAGGAATCGGCGAAGTGGACGAAACCGCACAGCCCAGCGTGTTCCAACCGGTATCACGCCTGCAGCAGGTCGAGAAGAGGCCCGCCGGAGGACTCACCGACAAGGACATCAAGGAGCGGCCTGATGTCTTCCGCCGATCCTGACGGGCCATAGGGCCAGACCGAGCACGCCCGTTGCCAGCAGCAGGAGGGCTGCGGTCGTCCTCGGATCCACGTGTCCGCCCGTCCAGAGATTGAGCACGTGCAGGGGCGCACCCCGGCCGAGCCCCTGAGTCCTGCCGAAGAGCACGACGAAGCACAGGATGCTCCCGATGGCCCAGGCGAGGGCGCGTCGCCGTCCGGGCGCCAGGCTGGAGGCCATGGCGACCACGAGAGGTCCGGAGCCGAGCACGGCTGCAACGGGCGAGACCCACACAAGGACAGCGTGCCCCACGAACCCGCATAGTCCAGCCAGGACTGGCAGACTTGACCCTGCGGCAGGGCGGGTGCTTGCAAGGATACGCCCCGTGCGCGCCAGCACGATCATGGCCACCAGCAGCAGCAGCACGGGGCCGATGAGAGGCCAAGCGTCCGGCAGGGGCCAATCCGGCCCCGCGCGGCCCACCTCGGGTGTCCAATCGGTCCGGCCGGCCGCGAGGATGAGCCAGACACCCGCAAGCCCAAGGCTGGCTCCAAGGCCCCCGAGCCAGAGAAGGACCGGTCGCCCGCCCCCCCTTTGACGCCGCGAGGCCGCGCGAACCAGGGACGCAAGCAGCAGCAACGCAGGAAGCAAGGCGCCAAGGAACAATCTCAAGCGATCGTGTCCTGCGGGTGGAGCAGCAGCTAGCGTCGGCCGCGAGCCCAGCCACGCCATGGCCGGCCCCAGCAAGGCCGCCCGGGCCTCCAGCGCAGGCGACAGCAGGACTTCCTCGATGACCTCGGAGGACGGAGGCCCCAGCTGCGCCACTTCGTAAGCGCGGGTGTATGTTCCGGCCGGCAGCGTGTCCAGGATGTTCACACCTGGAAACCAGGCCGACACGAGGCGGCTGACAAAAGGCTGGGAGCCCACGATTCCGTCGGCCCGCGCCAAGGTGAGGCGCCATCCTTCGGGAGGAGCAACGGGCTCGAGGCCGTCCCGCGGTCGCGCGGAAATGCCCAGCGGGGTACCGGGCCAGCCTGCCGAGGCATCGAAGATCCAGAGCTCGGGCGCGTGCCCCGGCGCAAGCAGCGCCTCCGGCCAGCGCCTTAGGCCAAGATCACGCCGGTCCCTCGCGTCGGCGAACCACCATGCCACCGGCAATGAGGTTTTCGTAGGCGGCTGCGCCGTGGCTGCCGCCAGCGCAGCGGCCACGGTCACGAGACCCATCGGTTCCGGTGGAGCCACATTGACCGCCACCACCCTGGCAGGAGGCGTGCCTGGTGGAAGAGCCAGCAGGCTCGTACGCTCACGGGGTCGCGGCCTTGCATCGTCGGTGAAGGGCTGATGTACCACCACCCACCCGGATTGAACCAGACGTCGTTCGATCCACGACCAGTGGGTCCGTCCGGCGGACGAACCTGCGGCAGAGACCATGTCCTGGCCCGCGCGCAGCATCCGTCGGGCACGCAGGGCTGCCGCTGCCGCCTCCGTCTCGTTCAACGGGGAGGGACCGACGGCTTCCGTGCCCTGATAGGGCCAAGGCGGGAGGGGAGCCAGGCTCAGCAGGATGGACAGCGCGGCAATCCAAGAGACGATTGCCCAGGACCCTCCGGGGGAGGATGACGTCATGACCCAAGTGTAGCGCCTCGATTCCCATGCTAGGATGGCGCGTCCCAATGAATCGGTCCCGAGAGGTCCCGATGGCCCGCATCACCGCCTTCGTTATGGCCTTGCTGGTCCTGGCCGCCGCCCAGGGGCCGGGAGAGGCCTCGCCGCGCGTGGTGACCCTTGGCCTCCAGGCCCCGTTCAGTGGTCCCTTGTCCAAGCAGGGACGTGACCTCGAGGCCGCCGTGCGGATGGCCATCGACGAAGCCAATGCCGAGACGCGGCCCGGAACCCCGATATTTGTCTTGCGCCGGGGTGATGACAAGGGTGATCCCCGGGAAGGATTGCTGGCGGCGCGGCACTTGCTGGCTTCCGGCGTTGCAGGCGTGGTCGGACCGTGGAACAGCGGCGTGACGCTTCCGGTCGTTTCCGAAGTCTATGGACCAGCGGGGCTTCCCGTCCTCACCATGTCCACCCACCCGAAGATCACCGAGCGCGGCTGGAGCAATGTCTTCCGTGTCATCGGGCGCGATGACAGGCAGGGTAGGATTGCCGCCAGCGAAGCCCTGAAGCTCGGGTTGCGAACCGCAGTGGTGCTGGACAATCGCGGGGCCTACGGCAAGGGCCTCGCCGATCGCTTCGCCGAGGCCTTCGAGGCGGGGGGGGGGCGCGTCCTCTCGCGTGAGTCGTTCGCGACGGGCGAGGCCGATCGTGGCCCCCTGCTCGCGCGTGCCCGAGCCCTCGGCCCGCGGCTGCTCTACCTCGCCTGCGAGTACCAGGACGCGGGTCCACTGGTGCGGCAATGGCGGCGACTGGGGACCGCCTCGACCCGTGTCCTCGCCGGAGATGCCGTCTGCGATCCCCTTTTCGTCCGCCTTGCAGGCACCAAGGCGGCGGAAGGGACCATGCTCACCTTCCCTGAACCTGCCGATGCCCGGTTCGAGGCAAGGTTGCGAAACCGCGGGGTGACACCGGGAGCCTTCTCGGGACACGCCTATGACGCCGCGCGATTGCTGATTGAAGCCATCAGGTCAGCCGGGCCCGGTGCCGGTCGCAAGGCCGTCGTGGCAAGGCTTGCCGCCGTGCGTGATCACAGGGGAGCCACGGGCCTGATTTCGTTCGATGCCAAAGGGGATCTGCGACGTGCCGGCTTTGCCTTGTGGCAGGTAAGGGACGGCCGTTTCCAGGTGCTTCGATGAAGGAAGGCTTGTCGACGATGGCCCCGCCTCTCCTGCAGGTCCGTGGACTGAAGAAAGCCTTCGGGGCCATCCAGGCCCTGAGCGGGGTCGATCTCGACATCTATCGCGGCGAGGTCCACGTCCTGCTGGGCGAGAATGGAGCCGGCAAGTCCACCTTGCTCAAGGTTCTTTCGGGCGTCCATGTGCCGGACGAAGGCAAGGTCACCCTGGATGGCCGCCCATTGCCTGCGGGGAACCCGGGTGATTCGGGTCGCGCCGGCATCGTGACCATTCATCAGGAGTTCAACCTCATCCTTGACCTGTCCGTGGCCGAGAATGTGTTTCTCGGACGTGAACCCCGGCGTTTCGGGCTTCTGGACCACGCGCGCATGCACCGCGAAGCCAAGGTCTTGCTGGAACGTGTGGGACTTGGTCTTGACCCTGCCCGACCCGTGCGGGGGTTGGGCGTGGCCCAGGCACAACTTGTCGAGATTGCCCGGGCCTTGGGTATCCTCGACGCCACGGGCGGCGGGGTGTTGACCCTCGACGAACCCACGGCGGCCCTGGCCGAGCACGAGATCACCTTGCTGCACGACCTCATCCGACAATGGCGGACTCAGGGGTTGGCCTTGATCTATATCTCTCACCGGATGCCCGAGCTGCGTGCGATCGGGGACAGAGTGACCGTGCTGCGGGACGGTGCCTCGGTGGCCACGGGGCCGATGCGCGGCTTCGAAGATGACGAACTCATCCGGGCCATGGTCGGCCGGGAGGTTCATCATCTCTACCCCTCCCGCCCCCCGGCCTCGGAGGACCCCCTGCTGGAGGTCGAGGAGCTTCAGGCACCGAATTTCGGTCCGGTGTCCCTTGCTGTGGCGCGAGGAGAGATTCTGGGTGTCGCGGGCCTTATGGGAGCGGGCCGCACGCGCCTGCTACGTTTGCTGTACGGTGCCAGTCGCGCGAGCGGCGGCCGGGTGCGTGTCGCGGACAAGGTGCTGTCCGGCACGCGAACCCCAGCCGAGGCCGTGGAGGCTGGCATCGGCCTCGTCCCCGAGGATCGCAAGCATCAAGGCCTGGCTCTCGGATTGTCCATTTCGGACAATCTCGTGATGGCGATTCTGGAGCGCTTCACGCACGCGGGCTTCGTGGACGGCAAGGCCATCGTCCGGGCAAGCACGGGATTGGTGGAACGCCTTCGTATCCGCAGCCGGCATGTCAGTCAGCCCGCGGGCAGTCTGTCGGGTGGCAACCAGCAGAAGGTCGTCCTCGGACGTTGGTTGGCCAGGGATGGTCAGGTCATCCTGCTGGACGAGCCCACCCGTGGGGTGGACGTGGGCGCTCGTGCCGAGATTTATCAGCAAATTGCCGATCTCGCGGCACAAGGCAAAGCGATGGTCATGGTGTCGAGCGATCTGCCGGAGCTTCTCGGCATGGCGGACCGGATTCTCGTCATGCGGGAGGGGCGCGTGGCGGGAATCCTTGCGGGCGACCAGCTTACACAGGAGAACGTGATGCGGATGGCGACCGGACACGGAGGACGAGGATGACCGGAGCGATGCCGACCAAGATCGAAGCTGCGGGCCTTCGTCCGTGGATCCGGCAGTCCATGCCGCTCGTGGCCTTGTTGCTGCTGATGGGGCTCTTTTCACTGCTCAGTGCCCGGTTCCTGTCTTTCGAGAACCTTGGAAACATCGCCGTACAGTCGTCACACATCGGCCTGATAGCCGTGGGCATGACGTTCGTCATCGCGACCGGTGGCATCGACCTGTCGGTCGGCTCCGTCCTTGCCCTGTCGATCTGTGCGGCTGGCTTGACCATGGCCCCCGCAGAGAGCGGCGGGGCCGGACAAGGCGTACTGGCAGGCTGGGGTGCTGGACTGCTGACGGGTGCATTGGCCGGCGGAGTCAACGGGCTGTTGATCTCCCGCCTCAAGTTATCGCCCTTCATCGCGACCCTTGGCATGATGAGCGTCGCACGTGGTGTCGCCAACGTCTTGACGGATGGCATGCCCGTCGAAGACATCCCCGAAGGAGCCTTGGCCCTCGGCACGGGTGATCTTGCCGGGATGCCGTGGGCGGTACTGCTATGGGTGGCTGCGGCGCTCCTCGGAGGCCTCGTGCTGGGTTGGACCCGGCTCGGCCGCTACGCGTGCGCACTGGGAAGCAACGAGGAGGCCCTGCGGCTCTCTGGTGTGCGACCGGGACCGTGGAAAGGCTCTCTTTACGTTCTGTCGGGGCTTCTCTCGGCAGCCGCCGGTCTCGTCTTCCTCGGTCGGGTCAGCAACGCGCAGCCTTCAGCCGGGGTAGGATTCGAACTCGATGCCATCGCAGCCGTCGTCATCGGCGGAGCCTCCCTGATGGGAGGACGGGGTTCCATGGCGGGAACGGTGGTGGGTGTGGCCCTGATGGGCGTGCTCCGCAACGGTCTGGTCCTGCTGGATGTTTCGGCCTTCTGGCAGCAGTTGGTCATCGGAGTGGTGGTGGTGCTGGCTGTGCTGTTGGATCGCTGGCGTACCAACTGACCTATATGGCGAGGAGCCTCGGCGGATACAAGGGAGAGAGCAGATGCGGAGCTGGCTGAACCGGACCATGGCCCTCGGGCTTCTGGCGGCAATTGCCCTTTCGGCCGGGGCGATCGAACCCGCAGGTGCCGTCGGTGCGCGTGTAGCCGTCATCGGCAAGGGCATCGGCGGAGAGTATTGGTCCGCGGTACGTAAAGGTGCGACCCGGGCCGGCCGTGACCTCGGCCTGAAGGTGACCTATCAAGGTCCCCCCACCGAAACGGATGTTGCCGCACAGATTGCCCTGCTGGAAAATCTCATCCAGTCGGGTGTCGACGCCATCGCCATCTCGCCGTGCAACGCCAGATCGCTCAATCGGACCGTGCGCAAGGCGATGGCTGCAGGCATAAAGGTGGTCACCCTCGATTCCGACACCACCGACAAGGACCGGTTGAGCTACATCGGCACGGACAACGCCGAGGCGGGAGCCATGGCCGCCCGCGAAGCGCTCAGGCTCGTCCCGGAAGGGTCCGTTGTGGCCATGGTGACGGGAGTGCTGGGCGCCCAGAACCTCCAGGAGCGCCGGACAGGATTCACTCGGGCGGCCAAGGGGAAGCTCAGGCTGCTGGCGGCCCAGCCTGACAACGGTGACAAGGCAAGAGCCGTGGAGGTGGCAGAAAATATTCTTACGGCTCATCCGGAAGTCACCCTTTTCTTCACGGACAACGCCATCTCCGGTCCTGGGGTGGGTCAGGCCCTCAAGACTCGGGGCAAGGCCGGCAAGGTCAAGCTGGTGTCGATGGATGTGACGCCGGACCTGCAGGGATTGCTCGACCAAGGGGTCGCGAGTGTGCTTGTGGCCCAACAACCCGAGAAAATGGGGGAACTGGCCGTTCGTGCCCTGAAGGACGCTCTCGCGGGCAAGCGGATTCCCGGGCGCATCGATACCGGAGTGCGTGTGGTGCGTCGCAAGGATTCCTGAGCGCCCGAACGGTTGGAACGTGCCCGCCCCGTTCGCTTCAGGAAGCGGTGTCCAACATTTGAGCTGAGGCGCCTTCACCGGTCCCGCACACGAGCATGGTCACCGGCGTGCCGGTCGTCCTTGCCCAGTCGGGAACTTTTCGTTCAAGTTCCTCGAGGGCCTCGCGTCTCGCCAACACCAGAGCGCATCCACCGAAGCCGGCGCCGGTCAGTCGGGCCCCTTCCACGCCGGTGAGTCGTCGTGCAGCGTCTGTCAGGAAGTCGAGCTCAGGACATGAGACCTCGTAATCCTCGGCCAGGGAGCGGTGGGAGGCGTCCAGCAACGGACCAATCGCCGCGGCATCGCCTGTCCTGAGTGCCACCGCGGTCGCGGCCACCCGCGCATTTTCGGTAAGGACATGGCGCACACGCCGGGCGAGGACCTCGGGCAATTGCCGCAAAGGCAGGTCTTCGAGCGGCGGAAGAGCGGACAGCCACGGCCGCGACACACCCAGCAGGCGATTGAGCATCGCCAGTGCCCCCTCACCCTCGGCACGACGCTGGTTGTAGCCAACTGCGGCGAGGGTGCGCGGGACTCCGCTGTCGAGGATGACCCAGGTGTGGGTAGCCTCCAGGCCCAGAGGAATCAACTCGGTCCGCAACGAGGCGCAATCGATCGCCAACGCATGGTCCCTGACACCCAGGGCACTCGCGAGCTGATCCATCGCTCCGCAGGCAACGCCCACTTCGTTCACTTCGATGGCCTGCGCCATCAAGGCCAGATCCGTCGGATCCAGCCCCCATCCCATGGACGCGTCGAACGTCCGGAGAACCGCAAGCTCCAGGGCCGCCGAACTCGAGAGCCCGCCACCTAGCGGTACGTTGCCCGAGAAGGTCATCCGTCCGCTCTGCAACGGCAATCCACGGCGCGCGGCCTCACGCACACACCCGCGAACGTAGCGGGCCCAGGCGGGCGCCTGATCCCCAAGGTCGGACCGCTCGGCGAGCACGGCGGCCACCACTTCCCAAGAGTCGTGTTCCCACGGAGTGAAACAGACGGCCACTTCCCGGTCGATGGCCACAGGCAAGACATAACCGCCGTGGTAGTCCACGTGCTCACCGATGATATTGAATCGCCCAGGCGCCCGCCCCGACCAGACCGGCTCTGTCCCGAAGGCCTCAAAGAACACCGCACGGGCATGTGCGGCAGGATCAGGGGGAAGATTCACCAACGCCCTCCCAGTCCCGCGCCCACGGAGGCCTGGGTGGCGCGGTCAAGGTGCACCGTCAGCACTCCGGCAAGATCGCCGTAGAAGCGCCAACGTGCTCCTACACCCGCGTTCCAGCCCGACATGTCCCCACCTTGCCAAGCGACGTTGGCACTGGTAACCAGCCCCCCTCCGGAGGAGATGTCAAAGGCGGCCAACACGCGCGGCTGTCCCGAAACGAGGCCTTGGGCGAGACGTGGCGTCCCCCACGGGGTCACGAGTTCAAAGACATTCCACGCGCGCCAGCCCTCCGCGCGGCCTGCAGGAATGGCATCGGGAATCACATCCCCCTGCACTTTCCACAAACCGGGAATGACCGACCACGCCAACCCCGCAAGAGGCGCCACCGCCCCATCCGATTGCCGATTGGCGCCCAGCGTCATCTCGAGGCCGCCGTCCAGGCCCGTGCGCCAAATGGCCGTCTGTCGGCCGAATCCTACCGCAGGCAAGGGCTCCGTGACGACCGCCAGCTCCTGAATACCCGCCGGCATGACCTCTGCCGTAGGATGATCGAGCGTCGGTGCGAGCGTACTCAAGGGGGCAAGGGCCAGCGGCAGCTCAGGACCGAACATGTGGTCATCCTAACACGGCGCCGTCGTGGACTTTGCGACAAGGTAAAGTGAGAGACATGTCGGAAAGAAGGCAGGATCCCCTGAGCGGCCGCTGGGTCGCCGTGGCCGGAGAGCGTCGGGAACGGCCCCAGGTCCTGCGACTTCCGCCGCCCCCCCCTCATCCCCCCGCCGACCACTGTCCTTTCTGTCCTGGCCATGAGGAACCCGAGCTCGAGACATGGCGAGAAGGCGAAGGGACGTCGTGGCGTGCGCGCGTGGTTCGGAACCGGTTTGCACGCCTCGATCCGCCCGAAGCAGGTTGCCGGGATCTCACGGTGCCTGGCAGCCTGCTTCGCCGGGCTACGGTTCCCGGAGCGGCTGAAGTGGTGGTGGAAGGGCCGGGCCACGGCGTGAGACTGGGTGAGATGCCCGGGGAGCATCTGGAGGCAGCCGTTCGAGGTCAGTTTGCCCGCCTCGACGCCCTCCGCAAGGCCGGATTCGGCCATGTCGCGGTATTCCGCAACCAAGGGGCCATGGCCGGAGCCTCGCAGCCCCACCCTCATAGCCAACTGGTCGCGTCATGGGATGTGCCGCCGGCGTTGGAACAGGAACGGCGACAGTTCCTCGACCATCGCGAACGAACGGATCGGTGCCTGCTTTGTGATCTCGCGGCCGAGGAAGCCTCTGGGGAGCGAGAGGTCGGGCGCCGTGGCGGCTTTGTCTTCTTGGCCCCATGGGCAGGTGCTCATCCCATGGAACTGCTGCTGGTCCCCGAAACCTGCAGCCCCGATCTACTGCGGACGGAGCCGTCCTCCTGGGCCGCGGCACAGGCGTGGGTGGACCGACTGCTGCAGAGCGCCCTGCCCGGAACGGCCTCGAATCTCTGGGTGCATCACGCTCCTGAAGAAGCTGCAACTTTCCATTGGCACGCCCACGTCGTACCCAGACAGGACGTGACGGGCGGTTGGGAGCTGGCCACCGGCTGGCAACTCGAGCCTCTTCCCCCCGAGCAGGCCGCCGTCTTCTACCGCGAAGCCTGGGCCTGTCTCACGGCAGGATCACCTGCCTGAGCTCAGCCGCCTTGTCCTCAGGCAAGGTGTCGTTGATGAAAGTCCCCGCACCAGACTCGCAGCCGGCCAGATATTTCATCTTCACGGGCGTGCGCATGGGAGGATAAAACTCGATGTGGAGGTGGTCTCCAACTGCTGCCGAGCTGGCCGTGGGGGCCTGGTGCATCACCATCATGTAGGGGAAAGGCCTTTGCCACAGGCCGTCGAACCTCTGCAGCAGGTTCTTCAGGACACACGCGAGATCGAGGCTTTCCGCGCGTGACAGCTCTGCAAGGGAAGCGCGATGCTGCTTGCTGACCAACCACGTCTCATAGGGATAGCGCGCAAAGAAGGGGATGAAAGCCACGAAGTGTTCTCCCTCGACGACCAGACGACGACCATCTTTCGTTTCATCGGCCACCACGTCGCACATCAGGCAACGACCCGTGCGATGAGCGTGAGCCTCGGCCTGTGAACGTTCGCGCTCGATGCGTGGCGGAATGAAGGGAAAGGCATAGATCTGGCCATGAGGATGATGGATGGTGACGCCGATGGCCTCGCCTCGATTCTCGAAGATGAACACACATTCGATTCCGGGCCGAGCACCAAGGTTCTGGTAGCGATCGGTCCACACGCGCACCAGCCTTGCGATATCAGGGATCGACATCGCACCCAGGCTTCCTCCGTGTTCCGGGGTGTAAAGCACGACCTCACAGGCCCCTTCCGCCGGAGCCACGGGATGAAGATCGTTCCCCTCGACGGCGACCTCGGGCGCCGGTGAACGCATGCTGGGGAACTTGTTATCGAAGACGACGAAGCGATAGTCGGCCTGGGGCACCTCGGTAGGAAATCCACCGGGTCGTGTCGGACACAGCGGACAGTAGTCGGGCGGCGGCAGAAAAGTCCGATCCTGTCGATGGGTCGCCGTCACGACCCATTCACCGAGCAGGGGGTGCCAACGGCGCTCGGACACGTTTCAGTCCTCCTCGCGAGGAACAAAGTCGTAGAATGACAACGAACGGCCATCCGCCAGCGTGACCTCGCGCCGCCGCATGTCTTCTTCCATCGCCATGAGGGCTTCCGGAGAAGGCGGGTCGGGATGTGGAACGACAGGAACGGGCGGCGAGAGTTCAGGTGGATTCACAGGCATGCCTCGCTCAAGGGAAACTCCAGAGAAAGCCACCAACGGCGACTCTCACCAGGCTCGAGTGTCGTAGGGCCGGGCGCGAGGCGAATGGCCTCAGAAAAGCGATCCGACGGGCCAATGCAAGGTTCGAGAGCCAGGTTGAAGTAGGGGGTGGCGTCCGGAACACCGGCCCATCCACCTGCATTGAGCCACAGACCCAAATGGGGCACCTGAGCCGGGTCAGTGTGCAGAACCAGCAGGTGGCCGGCGGAGTGCAGCTCCAGTCGACCATCCGGCGGCATGGCGGCAAAGGCCTTCGCGGCGAGCCCGGCCTGTCTGGCCGGCAAGATGCCCGCATGGATGCACGGGGGCAAGTCCGCCCCTTCCTGTTCCGGCCACCACGCGAGGGGTCGGGAGCTGACCCAGCGGTCCCCGGGCCCCACGGCGAAGAGGGGATGAGCGGCCCACATGAACGAAAGGGGCATCTCGCCGAGATGCTCGAGGACATAGTCCACGCGCAGACGGGCGGGATCCTCGAGGCTCAAGGTACGCGACATCCTGACCGGCAGTAGCTGCGACGTCACGCGGGTCACGCAGACTTGGGAACCCCTCTGCTCGGCCTTCCAGCTGCGGCTCCACAGTTCACCGTGATCAGGCCAATATGTGCCATCGGCCTGTTCCACGGGTGCGAGATTCGGAAAGATCTCATCCCAACCGCCATCGTCGTGGGCCTCGACATAGCCACCAGGTGCCACGACAGGCAGGGGAGGCTGCAACGCGGGGTTGCGCCACAGCCACTCGCGGCCGTGGGCGACGAGCGACGTGATGCGTCCACCTTGCGAGGGAACGAGGCGCACACGCAGGCCAAATGCCTCCAGCAGGACCTCATCGTGCCGCAGGGCCTCGGAATCTGGCGGGGCCATGCTCCATTGTAACGTCAGGCCCGACGGGACGTTGTCCACGCCGCGCCGAACATGGAAGGCGCGTTCGTAGGCTTTGGCGGTCCAGAGCGCCCCAGCATTCCATGCTGCTTCTCGCGGGACTCATCATGAGCAAAGGGCCAACTCGGGTACATTGGGGGCCATGTCCGCGACCCAAGGCCGAATCTTCACCTTCAATCAGGAACGCGAGGCCATCCTTCAGGAGGTGGTGCAGCGCCGCGTGGTGGCCCATGGCCGTGAGCCCGAGCAGCTGCGGCTCGCGCTTAATGACGCGGCCTTCACCGAAATCACCCGGATCGAGGACGCCGGTCAGACCGACGGCAGGGCCTACGGACACTGGCGGGAGCTTTACCGGCGATTGGGACGTCTGGACGGAACCGGCCTCGAGGCCGAGCTAGCTCGCCTGCTGTGGCACTACGCCAAGGAAGTGGTGGGGAATTTCGACCCGCGGGTCTATGCCCTTGCCACCCGGGTCGTCCCCCCGGCCCTTTCCTTCTTGTGGCGACCCCAACTCAACTGGTCCCGGCTGCTCAACCTGTCGACGGCCCGGGAGCGGATTCAGGTTCAAGGGCCGGTCGACCGTATCCGAAAGCTCGCCCGGAAAGGGACCTTGATCCTCGTTCCGACCCACCTTTCGAACCTCGACAGCCTCGTCATCGGCTTTTCCTTGCTGACTCAGGATCTGCCGCCTTTCACCTATGGTGCGGGCAAGAACCTGTTTTTCAATCCCTTCATCAGCTACTTCATGCACAACCTCGGGGCCTACAAAGTCGATCGTAGGCTCAGATTCGGCCTCTACAAGGAAGTCCTAAAGACCTACAGCCAAGTCCTGCTCGAGCGTGGCTACCACAGCCTATTCTTTCCCGGCGGCACGCGTTCACGCAGCGGGGAGGTCGAACGCCGCCTGAAGCTTGGGCTGCTAGGCACCGCTTATGGCGCAGCCACCCGAAGGCTGCTTGCCGGTGCGACCGAGCCGGACATCTGGGTCGTTCCGTGTACCCTCAACTATCCGATCGTACTGGAGGCGGAGAGTCTCATCGAAGACCATCTCAAGCGAGAGGGGCAGCACCGGTATCTTGCAAGCGATGATGAGTCGGGAAGGCTCGGACGTATCCTCTCGTATGGGCGACAGGTCACGCGGCTGGATGCGACCATGGTGGTCCAGTTCGGCCCGCCGATGGATCTGTGGGGTCATGCTGTCGATGACGACGGCATCAGTCACGATGCCCGAGGCAGGTCGGTCGCGACCCGCAGTTACCTTTGCCGGCGGGGACAACCTTATGAGGATGAGCAGCGAGATCGCGAATACACCGAGGAGCTGGGACAGGCGCTTGTGGATTCCTTCCATCGCCACACCGTGGCGGTCGTGACCCAGGTGACGGCGCATGCCGCTTGGCGAATGCTCGAGGCCCGGCATCCGGATGCGGACGTCTACGGTCTGCTGCGCCTCGCCCAAGGCGCCGTGCTTGCGGAGTCTGACCTGCTGGCCGCCTTGGAGCACGAGCGCAGGCATTGGCTGGCTGAGGCCGAGGCCGGACGGATCAAGCTGGGACGTCGGGTACAGACCGGTCCCTCCTCCGCAATCCTCGCAGCCGCACTCGACAGTTTCGGGATGTATCACCGGCGTGCGGCTCTCGCACGTGGGGCCGAGGGAATCATGGTGGAGGACCCCAAACTTCTGCTTTATTACCGCAACAGGCTGACAGGTCACGATCCTGCGCCTCGCCCGCGGTTTGAGGTCAGCTCGTCTGCAGAGGATGCAAGCCGTGCTCGATGAACCCGTGGCGGTCGTAGGTGGGGGCAGCTGGGGCACGGCGATCGCCCAGCTGCTCGGACAGGGCGGAAGACCCGTCCGGATGTGGCTTCGCGATGCGGAGCTCGCCCGGCGCATCAACCTGGAGCGATGCAATCCCCGCTACTTGCCGGAGGCGAAACTGGGCAGCGGTGTCATGGCTTCCGCCGACCTGGCCGAGGTCCTGCGGCCGAGCCGCACGATTTTCCTCGTCGTGCCGTCAAAGGGGTTCAGAGAGGTCGCTCGCGCCATGGCCAGCCACCTCGACGGGGATCGTCTGCTGATCCACGCGACAAAAGGGCTGGAAGGAGACAACTGCACGCGGATGAGCGAGGTGTTGCGGGAGGAGACCAGTTGCCGCCGAATCGGCGTGATGTCAGGCCCCAATCTCGCCGCCGAGATCGCGGCAGGCCATCCTGCCGCGACGGTCATAGCCTCCCGCTATGACGAGGTCGTCGAGGAAGCGCGACGGATCCTTGTCGGGCCTGGCTTCAGGGTCTACGCCAGCCGGGACGTCATCGGCACCGAGTGGGGCGGCGTTCTCAAAAATGTCGTGGCCATCGCAGCAGGCGTGTCCCAAGGCATGGGATTCGGCATGAACACCATGGCGATGTTGACGACGCGCGGACTGGCGGAAATGACCCGATTCGGCCTGGCCGTGGGGGCCGAGATGGACACGTTCCTGGGACTCTCGGGTGTGGGAGACCTCGTGGCCACCGCGTTTTCCCCGCTGTCAAGAAACTACAGGGTCGGCTTGGCCCTGGCCGAGGGGCAGAGTCTCGAGGAGATCACCGGAGGTATGCGCCAGGTCGCCGAAGGTATCCGGACGACACAGCTCGTCCATGCGCTCGCGGCACGAAAGGGCATCTACATGCCCATCGTCGAGGCAGTTCACCGTGCCTTGTTCGATGCCGTTCCGCCTGGCGAGGCTCTGGCCGACCTGATGGCCCTCAACCGCAATCCGTACGAAGCAGAATCCGTGCGCAGCCGGGTAGGGTGAAAAGCTGGATGGGGCATCCCGACATGGATCGGGCCACCCCACCATCTCCGACAGAGGACGTCAGACTCCCAGCCGCCTCGCGATGACGACGCGCTGAATCTGACTGGTCCCCTCTCCGATTTCGCACAGCTTCGCGTCACGCATCATGCGCTCGACCGGGAAATCGCGCGTGTAGCCGTATCCGCCAAGGACCTGAACGGCGTCCGTCGTGATCCGCATGGCGGCTTCGCTGGCAAACAGCTTGGCTTGCGCACCGGCGACCGTGTGGGGCAGGCCGGCATCCTTGAGCCGAGCGGCCTGGTAGACCAGCAGCCGCGCAGCCTCAAGCTGGACGGACATATCGGCCAACATCGCGGAGACCAGTTGGTGCTTGCCGATGTTCTGCCCGAAGGCCACACGGTCCTTGGCATACGCGAGAGCCTCCTCGAAAGCCCCTTGCGCGATCCCCAAGGCAAGGGCGCCGATCGAGATGCGACCGCCGTCGAGGGTCTTCATGGCCTGCTTGAATCCCGTCCCTTCCTTGTCGAGCAGCAGGTCTGCCGGAATGCGGACATCTTGCAGGATGACTTCACAGGTGGGCGATCCGCGCATGCCCATCTTCTTCTCGAGCTTGCCGACGGAGAATCCGGGAGTGGCGGTCGGAACGATGAAGCTGGACACCCCATGGTTGCCTTGTTCCTTGTCGGTCATGGCCATGATGATGCAAGCCTCGGACCAGTTGGCGTTGGTGATGAACTGCTTGGTGCCGTTGAGCACGTAGACATCGCCATCCCTGACCGCCGTCGTCAGTTGCCGGGCCGCATCCGAGCCGGCCTGCGGCTCCGTGAGTGCCCAAGAGCCCACGCTCGTGCCATTGCAGAGGTTGGGAACGAAGCGACGCTTCTGCTCATCGGTCCCGAAGGCGACGATGGGACCGGTCCCCAGGGAGACGTGGGCCGCGAAAGACAAGCCCGTCGACCCACACACCCGTCCCAGCTCTTCCACGGCAATCGCATAGGAGAGGGTGTCGGCACCCGCCCCGCCGAGTTCCTCGGCCCAGGGAAGCCCCATCAAGCCCTGATCGGCCAGCTTGGTGAAGGTTTCCCGGGGATAGCTCTCCGTTTCATCGATGTGCGCAGCCAGAGGCTTGACTTCGCGCTCCGCAAAGGCGCGGACCATTTCGCGTAGCGCGAGGTGATCCTCGGAGAGGCCATAGGGATTCGCGGCGGTCGGCGCCACCATGGTCGCGGAGCTCATAGGGCACATCCTCCAGTAAAAAGATCAGGACAAACGCTTGTGCCTGTACATGATATCCGCACAGCCGAACGCGCGTCCAACCCGGCGTGACGACCCTTCCGCAGGACGTTGACAGAGACGCACGTCCTTTGATTCCATGGTCCTTAGCATGATTGCCATCGAGACATTCAAGGGTTACCTGACCCGTGCGTTCCCCGACGCAGACGTCCGCATCGTGGATAACCGGGGCACGCTCGACCACTTCACCCTTTTCATCGTCAGCGATGCCTTCGACGGCATCGGCTTGCTGGATCGGCACAGGATGGTTCAGGCGGCTCTCAAGGAGCCGATGGACGATGGCCGGATCCACGCGCTCGAGATCCGTGCAGAAGCCCGATCCGGCCAATGAGACCCCCCAGCGCAGGAGTCGCAGGACATGAATGAGATGCCACTTGTCGGTCTGACCGCCCAGTCGACCGGAGCCCAGCCCGAGCGAGATGTCGCGGCCATCCGCGAGGAGATTGCAGCCGAGATCGCGGCCCACAAGATCCTTGTGTATGGAAAGGGCACCAAGGAACACCCTTTGTGCGGCTTTACCGTCGAAACGAAGGAGTTCTTCGAGAAGTACGGTCATCCCTTCGAGATCGTGAACGTCCTGCATGACACCGACAAGCGTCAGGTCCTGACCGAGATGACGGACTGGCGCACCTTGCCCAAGGTCTTCATCGACGGCCAGTTCTATGGTGATACCGATATCCTCGGTCCGATGGAGCAGAAGGGCGAGTTGCAGACCTTGCTTGCCAAGGTCTTCGCCTAGGAGCCCGTCTCGTCGGCCTCGAAGCGCTCGATCCAGGAAAGATCACGCGGTCCCACGCAGCCTGTCTCGTGGGTCCAGAGCTTGAGAGTCACCGTCCTGAAACTCCACGTCACTTCGGGGTGGTGATCAAGCTGCTCGGACACCCGCATGATGCGCTCCATCAGCGCAACGGCGTCAGTCGACGTCTCTTTCACCCACCTCCGGAAGAGGATGTCGCCAGCGAGGACCCAGCCCGAATGACGCATCAGGAATCGCTCGATTTCAATCGACATCTGTCCTCCTGCTTGATTCACGCGCGCCCCACAGTGTAGAGGAATGATCATGAACACTGAAGTCTCTCCCCTGGAGCAAGGTCGGCTCTCCATCCACGCGGAGAACCTCCTTCCGATCATCAAGAAGTGGCTTTACTCCGAGAAGGAAATTTTCCTGCGTGAGCTGGTGGCCAATGCCTTCGACGCGACCACCAAGGCACGCCACGTCGCCTTGGTGGAGGGACTGGGCGATCTCGGTCCCGTGGGCATCGACATCCGGGCTGACAAGACGGCGAGGACCCTGACCATATCGGATCAGGGGATTGGCATGACCGCCGAGGAGATCCGGACGTTCCTGACCCAGGTGGCCTTTTCCGGTGCACAGGCCTTCATGGAGAAGTATGAGCTCAAGGGCGAGGGCCAAGGCATCATCGGCCACTTCGGCCTTGGCTTCTACAGCGCTTTCATGGTCGCCCGCAAGGTCGAGGTGCACTCGCGCGGCATCCGGGAAGGCGAGGGGGCGGGCACCCGCTGGATCTCGGACGGAGGCATGACCTTCGAGATGGGGCCGGCTCCCAGGGAGACGCGGGGGACCGACGTCATCCTGTACCTTGACGACGAGTCCTCGGAGTACCTGGAAGAGGTCCGGTTGGCTCATCTGGTAAGGCGCTATGCCAACTACCTTCCTCTGCCCATTCGCGTGGAAGGGAAAGAAATCAACCATCAGGCCCCGCTATGGACCCGCAGTCCTCAGGGTCTGGCCGACAAGGACTACCGAGAGTTTTACGAGAAGGCGTTCCCCTTCCAAGGCGATCCTCTTTTCTGGGTGCACTTGAACACGGACTACCCTTTCCGCCTCCAAGGACTGCTGTACTTCCCGCGCGTCCGCCACGAGCTGGACTTTTCGAAGGGCGAGGTCCAGCTGTACTGCAACCAGGTTTTCGTGGCCGAACATTCAGAGGCGGTCATCCCCAAGTTCCTGACCGTGCTCAAGGGGATGATCGATTGCCCGGACCTACCTCTCAACGTGTCCCGCAGTGCCCTGCAGAATGATCCGCAAGTCCGTCGGATCTCGCAGCATATCGTGCGCAAGGTAGGCGAGCGGCTCGTGGCCCTGCACAAGGACGACCGTCAGGCTTTCGAGCAGGCTTGGGCAGACATCCATCCCTTCGTGAAGTTCGGCCTGATGGAGGATGACCGTTTTCACGAGGCTTGTCACGAAGTGGTCCTGTTCCGCACCACGACCGGAACGTGGCTGTCTCCCGAAGATTGGCTCGAACGATTCGGCGAACGGACCTCTGGCAAGCTGGTTTACGTCATGGGCGACGATCTCAAGAGCACGACCCGTACCTTGCTTGAGGCCAAAGGCATCGAGGCACTGCAGCTTGAAGGCCCCTTCGATTTGCACTTCATTCAGTTTCTCGAGGGCAAGCACGCCGACAGGAAATGGGTCCGGGCGGATGCCATCCTGGGGGATCTCCTCGCACGAACCGAGGGAAAGACGAGCGTGGTTGACGCGGAAGGCAAGACCCGGGAAGAGCGCGTTCGAGAGCTCTTCCACGCTGCGCTCGGGGAGCAGGCTCCCGAGATGAAGGTCGTGCCGCTCGAGGCGGGAGAGGTGAGCGCCCTGATGGTTTCGGACGAGGAAGGCCGAAGGATGCAGCAGTTCGCCTCCATGTGGGGCCAGGATGGTCGCTTGTCGGCGCCGCGCACGATGCTGGTGAATGTCGACCATCCCTTGGTCTTGCGCGCACTTGAGCGGGGGGGGGCGGAAGGTCAGGACATCTGCCGTCATATCCATGATCTGGCTCGTCTGTCGGTGGGTGAACTGCCACCGGATAATCTCGCGGCCTTCGTGCGGCGAGCCCAGGACCTGATCCGCTGACCGCGAATCTGCCGAGCTTCCGGCCCGCACCGTGGATCGCAGGTCCCGGTGCACAGACGGTCCTCGGTGAATTTCTTCCTCGTCGCGGCCTGCCGTCAAGCCTGACGTGGCGGCAGGCCGCAGAACCCATCCTGATACCGTTGCCGGACGGCGACGCACTTTCAGGCTGGTGGCATGCGGCCCCTTCTACCCCAAGAGGTCTCGTGGTTCATCTGCACGGACTGGAAGCCAATTCCGATTCAGGCCATATGAAAGCCATGAGCTTGCTGGCGCATGACTCCGGGTTTGCTTCGCTACGTCTGGACTGGCGGGGCTGCGGCGCCTCCGAGGTGACGTGCAAGTCCATGTATCACGCTTTGGCAGGTGATGACCTCGCGGCAGCCGTCGGCTGGGCCTCGAGGCGGTTACCTGGCGTCCCCATTTTCCTTACCGGAATCAGTCTGGGCGGGGCCGTCGCCTTGAGATGGCTTTCTTCGCTCGGACCTCTCGGCCCGGCCTTGGTCCGCGGACTGGTGACCATCTCGGCGCCACTCGATCTCGATGCGGCCGCCCGACAGCTGGCGAAGCCGGCAAATCGGCCATACGAACGCTGGTTCCTTGCCTCGATGAAGGCGCGCGTCCGCCGTGCCGCCCGGCGCTCTCCAGAAACTTGGGGCGGAAAGCTGCCCGCAGCGCTCTCGGCCCGTTGCCTCCGGGCCTTCGATGACGTAGTGACGGCGCCCATGGCCGGGCAGTCCGATGCCTCCGCTTACTACGAGAACGCTTCGGCCGGCCGGTCACTGGGAGAACTGCGGGTCCCCACCATCCTGATTCACGCCAAGGACGATCCGTTCGTGCCTCCCCCCACTGAGACGGGTCCCTTCGGACGCCTCATGCTGCTGCCTGCAGGAGGCCACGGAGGCTTTCTGGCAGGTCGACCGATGGCGTTCGCCGGCGGCCTGACCACGGATCGCTGGGCCGAGGGTGCCGCCATCAGTCTCCTTGCTGACTGGCTCTGACGAGCTGGCCGGGCCACTTCGGCCCACGGGAATCGGCCAGTTCGCCCGCGCGCCGCTGTCCCCGCATCCCTAGGCTGGTGGATGGAGGTCACGCGCTTGGAACCCCTTGCCACCATCGTGCTCGATGTCCCCGACCAACGTCCGCTGCCGCGGCTGCTCGACGCCATCTACGAGCAGTCCGTCAGAGATGTGGATATTCTCGTCCTTTCTCCAGAACCAAGACACGATCGACTGACGTGGGGGCGCGAGGCCCCGATCCGAAACCTGCACGTCGCGCCATGGCTCGGCGTGGCAGAGCGTCATAACGTCGCTGCGAGAATGGCCAAGGGTCCTCTCCTGGTCACCCTGTCCTGCGTCGTTTCTCTCTGGGAACGTGACTGGCTCAGGTCGCTCCTTGCGCCCTTCAGGGACAACAGGGTCGTAGCCGTAGGAGGCTGCGATTTCGATCCGAGCAAGCTGTCCGTCAGGCATCCGATCCAGGCTCTGTCCCTTAAGGACATGGCACGATGGCCCGAGTACGGACTGCACCGCTCGAATGCCGCCTTCCGCCGGGACGCCCTCTTGAGCCGCCCATTTCCCAGGCACGTGATACACCACCCCGAGCGCGTCTGGGCGATGGACAGGCTGCTGGAGGGCCACAAGATACTCATGGCCTACAGGGCGCGGCTGGACATGGGGCCGGATGTGCCTCCCGAGCTGGAACTCAAGCACTGGTCCCACAAGGTTCGTGAGGTCCGGGAAGCGCTGCGGACTTTGCCGAAGCCCGCCACCCGCGGAGCCAAGGGGCGAAGCAGCTGGTGGAGTCTGGACGTCGCACCCTGGCTGGATGCCATCGTCCTCCGAGAACAGTTCCGACAGGCTCGAGAGCCGTGGACGAGCCCTTCCGAGCGAAAACCTCTGGAGCGGGTGACCGGCTAGAGACGTCACCCCTTCACATGTGGTTATCCTGGTGTTAATCTTTCCTGAACACCATCGGCAAAGGAGCCACGATGAAGAGTGCGCAGAAGGTCGCAGCCTTGGCGATGGGCGTGATGATCATGGGCTGCGGCCAACCATCCACCGGCTTAGGGACAAGCTCCGCCGTGACGACAAGGGCGCTTGCTCTCGATAGCACGTGGCAATCTCTCCCTGCCTTGCCGACCGCGGGAGGGATCGTGGCCGGAGCCGGGGTGGGGCTACGTTTGCTGGGAGTGGAGGCAGAGGCTTCCAGGGCCTGGAGCCTCGCACCCCGGAGTTCGTGGACGAGCGTGGCGGCCGCCCCCGCAGGATTACAGGCACCGCTCGCTGCCGATTTGCCGCCGGCGCGGGTCCTGCTGGCCGCCACGGCTGGGCCAGGCAAGGTCCTCCGCTACGATTTCGAGCGCCTGACCTGGGATGAGATGCCCGATCTCCCACAGGTGCGCGCGGGCGCGGCCATGGGGTCGTGGGGACATTTGGTCTACTACGTCGGAGGCTTGGACTCGACAGGCTCGTCCCGTAGGGTAGACGTCCTGAATGCATCCAGCCGTGCGTGGTCCAAGGCGCCCGATTTGCCGATCCCCCGAATTGAAGCCTCCTGTGCGAGATTGGGAGCCCGAATGTTCGTTGGCGGAGGGTACGCGGGAGCTGGAACGCCCGACGGCCGTGGCTGGATCCTCGACCCCATGGGCGGCACCGTGTGGCAGGAAATTGCTCCCATGCCGACTCCCCGTCGCGGAGCCACGGCGGTCGCATACGGGTACAGGATCCTCGTCATTGGGGGACGGACCGCATCGGGGCCTTCGGGTGCCGTCGAGAGCTTCGACCTTTCCACCGGTACGTGGACCCGACATCTGCCTCTTCCGGAACCACGAGTCAACCCTGTGGCAGGTCGGATGGGTGAAAGACTGGTGATCTTCGGTGGGCGTGACGGCTCGGGCCGTGCCCTCAACACAGGCTGGGCGGCAGCTGCGCAGGCCTTCTTGCCCTGAAGGCTCCCACCTGGACAGGTCAACCTATTTCAAGTGATCGTTGCACCTGTGTTGCGACATGTGTTATCATAGAGTACGTGTCGCACCATGACACAGGTGACGGTGGTTGCTCGGTGAAGGACGCCTCCGAACTGGTCAGGCGCTCCGTATCCCCCAACCGACCTTACCGAGGTGTTTTACTTGTCGACCCAGCTCTTCGTGGCCAACTTGGCCTATCGCGTCACCGACGCCGATCTTCAGTCCCACTTCTCTCAGGTGGGTGACGTGGTCAGCGCTCGTGTCGTCCTTGATCGTGAAACGCAGCGTTCCCGCGGTTTCGGCTTCGTCGAGATGGCCTCCGCTGACCTGGCTCAGGCAGCGATCAGCCAGCTCTCCGACAGCAACCTGCTCGGTCGCCCCATCCTGGTCCGGATTTCCGAGCCCAAGGGTCCCCGGGCCGATCGTGGTCCCCGCTACTAAACTGTCGTAGCACCTCAGAGGGCCATCGGGTCGAAATCCCCGATGGCCCTCTCGGCAATTGTGGGTTTGGCTTGACGACCAGACGAGGCCAGCCGAGGATCATGGGGTGCTTGACCCCGATATGCTGGGGGCCTTGGCGAGACACTGGGGCTTTCCTGAGTTGCTGCCTCATCAGGCCCACGCGATGAAGCCCATCCTCGAAGGTCGCGACAGTCTCGTCGTGCTGCCGACAGGGGGCGGCAAATCTCTCTGCTACCAGTTGCCCGCCGTGGCCCGGGGGCAGCTGGCTTTGGTCATTTCCCCCCTGGTCGCCTTGATGCAGGATCAGGTGGCCAACATGCGCGCCATCGGCGTCCCCGCCGCAGCACTGTACGCGGACATGGATCCTGAAACTCGGCGTGCGGTGGGCAAGGATGCACTGGAAGGGCGGCTGCGCCTGCTTTATCTCTCTCCTGAGAGCCTCGAGAGCGAAGGGATGCAGCAGTTCATCGGTAGACTGCCGCTGGCCTATGCTGTGATCGACGAAGCCCACTGCATCAGCCAATGGGGACACGACTACCGAGAGTCCTACAGGGGGCTTGGCAGGCTGAAACGCCTGGCACCTGGCCGTCCGCTCCACGCCTTCACGGCAACGGCTACCGCAGCGGTTCGTCAAGACATCCTCAAGAGCCTCGAGATGGCTGATCCCGACGTCGTGGTGGGGAATCTGCATCGACCGAACCTGACATTCCGCTTTCAACACCGTCACGACACCCTCGGGCAGATCCTTGAGGTCCTCGGGCGCCACCGTGGCGAGGCCGGCATCATCTATGCCCCGACACGACGGCAGGTTGAAAAGTTGGCGGAATCCCTGGTCAGGAAAGGCTGGGCCGCTCGGCCTTACCATGCCGGCTTGGATGCGGACCTCAAACGGAGAACGCTCGAAGACTTCCGTCAGGAGCGTCTCGATTTGGTCGTGGCCACCGTAGCCTTCGGGATGGGGATCGATCGTGGTGATGTCCGCTTCGTCATCCATGCCGGGCTGCCCCGGTCCCTTGAACAGTATGTCCAGGAAGCTGGCAGGGCGGGCCGGGACAGACTCGAGGCCGAATGTGTGCTGCTGCACGGCATGGGAGATGTCCTGCAATGGGAGAGACTGATTTCAATCTCCGATCCCGAATTGTTCCGTCATCAGCGCCAGCAGTTGCGAGACATGTACCGCTTCGTTCAGGCACTCTCCTGCCGACACGCTGCGCTTGGAAGACACTTCGGCCAAGAACCCTCGACGGATACCTGTGGAAGTTGCGACGTCTGCCTCGGCGAGCATCAAAGGCATCCTGACGGCACGACACTGGCACGCAAATTGCTGTCGGGGGTAGGGCGGCTAAGGCCTGCGCATGGGGCGCAGATGGTGACAGACGTCTTGCTTGGGAAGACGCATCAGGCGTTGCGGGACAAGGGCTTCGACCAGCTGGCCGTCCACGGATTACTCAAAGGGCAACCCCCGGAAGCCGTCCGGGACTGGCTGGATCAGTTGGCGGGCTTGGGCCTCGTCAGAGTGGATGCCGAGCACTCCACGTTGCATGTGACGGCTGCGGCGGCCTCCGTCTTGACCGGGAATGCAGAGGTCAACCTCAGCACGCCTCGCAAGGTCGCGGCGCGTCCGACCGCGAGTCGCACCACAGCGGGCCAGGAGCTTGGCCCCCACGATCAAGAACTTTTCGCGGTCTTGCGTGCTTGGAGACGTGAACAGGCTCAGCGGCAGGCCCTGCCGGCCTACTGTGTCTTTTCAGATGCCGTCTTGAGGGAGCTGGCCGTACGGCGCCCAACGGACGCAGTGGAACTGGCCTCTGTTCGCGGGGTCGGCGAGCGCCGTGCAGAACGCTACGGGCCGAGCTTGCTGCCCTTGCTGGCCAAGCGTGTGGCGGCACTGAGCGCGAGCCCCTGAGTTTCGGCCTGCCGTTTGCTTGACCGACTAATCGACGATATATCCCAGTCGCTTGAGCTTTGCCGCATCCCTGCGCCAATGGGGAAGCACCTTGACCCTGAGCTCGAGATGCACGCGGGTCCCCGTCTGCTGTTCGATGGCCGCACGGGCCAAGGTCCCGACGGACTTCAGACGCTCGGCACCGACCCCAATTACGATGCCCTTCTGACTCTCCCGTTCGACATGGATGGTAGCCTCAATCCGCGTCAACCCGGGATCCGACTCATCGAAACGGTCCACGCTGACTGCCGTCGCGTGCGGCAACTCGTCAGAAAGCTGCCGCATGAGCTGTTCACGGACCAGTTCCCCTGCCAGTTGGCGCAACGTCTGATCCGTGACCATCTCCTCCGGAAATAGCGCTGGCCCTTCGGGCATCGACGAACCAAGGGACCGCAGGAGCGCCGCAACGCCTGTACCCTTCTGAGCGGAAAGGACATGCACTGACGCGAAATTTCCCAAGCTCACGTAAGCCTGGCCATAATCCTGGCCCTTGGCCTTGCGATCGATCTTGTTGATCCCGAGATACACCGGCCTGCCGCTCGCCATGGCACGATCCACCACGTGGCGATCTCCTGGGCCCGGTGCCGTCGTGCCATCGACCAGCACCAGCACCACGTCGACGTCCTCCAGTGCCCTTTCGGCCGCAAGCACCAACTCTTCGCCAAGTCGATGATGGGGCTTGTGAAGGCCCGGCGTGTCGACGAAGACCAGCTGGGCATCTTCCCCGTGCCAGACGCCACGGATGCGATGTCGAGTCGTCTGGGGTCGATTGGAGACGATGGCCACCTTCTGCCCGGAAATTCGGTTGACAAGGGTACTTTTGCCTACGTTCGGGCGCCCGAGGACTGCTACCGTTCCACAGTGCACGGACGTCAGGGCCTCGGGGGCAAGGTGAACTGCTCGGGAAGAAGCTGCCCGAGGTCATGCACCACGGGGGTGCCATCGGGACCTTCGAGATAGATGGGCAGGGAAGGCGAGAACTCGGCAAGCACCTGCCGACATGCCCCGCAAGGGGGGCAAGGTGCCGCCCTTTCCGCCGAGACGGCCAAGGCAAGAAACTGCCGGTGGCCCGCCGCAACAGCCGTCGCCACAGCCGTCCGCTCGGCACACACCGTAAGGCCAAAGGTCCGATTCTCGACATTGACCCCACGCACGACCGTACCATCCGCAAGGAGCAAGGCGGCACCGACGGGAAATCCGCTGTAGGGCGCATAGGCGTTGACCCTGGCCGCACGAGCCTCAGTCAACAAGGCTGCCGGGTCGAGGACTGCAACACTCACCGCAAGACCTCCGCGCGTTGGGCAAGCTCCGCCCGGGCGAGCGCCGCGGAAACGAAGCCGAGGAAGAGAGGGTGGGCACGGCCGGGACGACTCTGGAACTCCGGATGAAACTGACAGGCCACGTACCAGGGGTGCTCAGGCCACTCGACCACTTCAACGAGACCACGTTCGGGCAGGGTGCCGGATACCACAAGCCCTGCGCCCTGCAACCGAGCCACGAAGTGAGGATTGACTTCGTAGCGATGTCGATGACGCTCGTGAACCGTGGAGGAGCCATAGGCCATTGCGGTCCGGGTACCGGGCACAAGGGCGCATGGATAACTCCCGAGGCGCATGGTCCCCCCCTTGTCCTCGATACCCTTCTGCTCCGGCAGGATGTCGATGACGGGGTACGGGGTCGAAGGGTCGAATTCGGTCGAATGAGCAGCGTCCAGGCCACACAGGTCGCGTGCAAAGGCAATCACGGCGACCTGCATTCCTAGGCACAGGCCGAGGAAGGGAACCTTCTCCTGCCGCGCCAATCTGGCCGCCGCAATCTTGCCCTCGATGCCACGGGGGCCAAAGCCGCCCGGCACCAGGACGCCATCGAGATCACGGAGTCTGGCCAAAGCTTCCGGCTGCTCCTCGAGCTGGTCCGCTGCGACCCAGACGACCTCAACCTCGGCGTCCAGGGACGCCGCCGCGTGCTTGAGGGATTCGAGCACCGACAAGTACGCATCGGCAAGCTTCACATACTTACCGACCAGACCCACCTTGAGTCGGCGGGAAGCCTTGCGTTCACCGGTAAGAACTTCCGGCCAGGCAGGGGCAATGCCTTGAGGTCTGGGTTCAAGGCGCAAGCGGGCCAGCACCTGATCGGCCAAACCCTCGCGCTCCAGAAGGTGAGGCACTTCGTAGATGCTACGTGCATCACGCGCATGAATGACGGCCTCCTTGTCGATGTCGCAAAACAGCGCCAATTTCTCCCGTACACTGGCCGGAAGTTGCCTCTCGGCGCGGCAAATCAGGATGTCAGGCTGGATGCCGAGGCTGCGTAACTCCTTGACCGAGTGCTGGGTCGGCTTGGTCTTCATCTCTCCAGCGGCCTTGAGCGTGGGAACGAGGGTCACGTGGAGGTAAAGCACGTGATCTCGACCGACGTCCTTACGAAACTGGCGGATGGCTTCCAGGAAGGGCAGGCCCTCGATGTCCCCCACGGTGCCACCAATTTCGACAATCGCAATTTCGGCCCTGCGACCCACCTTGTGAATCCGGTCCTTGATCTCGTTCGTGACGTGGGGGATGACCTGCACGGTGCCTGACAGGTAATCCCCCCTGCGCTCCTTGCTGATGACCTCGAGGTAAACGCCCCCGGCCGTCGCACTATTCTCCCGAGAGTGCGGGACATCGACAAACCGTTCGTAATGCCCAAGGTCCAGATCGGTTTCCGCTCCATCCTCGGTCACGAAAACCTCACCATGCTGATAGGGGCTCATCGTGCCAGGATCCACGTTGATGTAGGGATCCAGCTTCAGAATCCTCACGCCATAGCCGCGCTGGTTCAGCAAACGGCCGAGGCTCGCAGCCACGATGCCCTTGCCGATGCTGGACACGACGCCACCGGTTACAAAGATGTAGCGCGTGACGTGGCCGGCTGGCTGGGTCACGAATTTGACTCCCGGATGATCTGAACCCTGACGAGCCGTCTCGCCTCCACGGCATTGGCGACCAGACGAAGCGCCGCGAACTTGACTTCCTCGCCGCGGACCGGCGCACGCCCCAGCTGGCCGACGACGAAGCCGCCGATGGTATCGAAGTCCTCTGTAGGCAGGTCTGCCCCGAGCAACTCATTCACCTCATAGATGGGCAGCCGCCCATCGACGAGGATGGAGCCGTCCTCCTGGTGCTTGACAGGCAGGTCTTCTTCGGCATCGAACTCGTCCTGGATATCGCCGACGATTTCCTCAAGGATGTCCTCGATGGTGACCAGACCGGCCGTCCCGCCGTATTCGTCCATCACCACGGCCATATGGATCTTCATTCGGCGCATGTCGGTCAGCAGATCGTCGACCCGCTTGCTTTCGGGAATGTAGGTGGCCGGCCGGATATAGGCACTGGGTAGCAACCTTGGCTTGTCGTCCCGCGAGAGTAGCCCCAGCAGATCCTTCACGTAGAGGATCCCCACGATGTTGTCGCTGGTTTCACGGTAGACCGGAATCCTGCTGTGACCGGTCGCGGTGACCACCTGCAAGGCCTCCTCCAACGAGGTTTCGGCCGACAGGCACTTCATGTCGATACGAGGCACCATGATTTCCCGGACCGTCGTGTCCCCGAGTTCGAGTACCCCGTGAATCATCTCGTTCTCGTCGGTCTCAATCGTCCCCTCTTCGTGGCCCACGTCGGCAAGCATCCGGATCTCGTCGTCTGTCACGAAGGGGGTGGCGGTTTCCGGTCGCAGCCCCAGCACTCTGCGGGACATTCTGATCAAGGCATTGCTGCAAAAGGTAAAGGCGCCCACCACCGGACCGGACAGCCAGACGCAAGCCAGAATGATACGACTGACCCTGAGGCTCCAAGCCTCGGCATAGGAGGCCGCGAAGGTCTTGGGCGTAATCTCGGCCAGCAGGACGATGATGAAGGTCATGAGGAGGGAGGCGATGAGGAGACCGGTGGGCGAGGCCATATCGCGTGCCTCAAGCCACTGGGCCGACAGAACGGTCCAGACCGACGAAGCGATGATGATCAGAAAGTTCTCAAGAAGCAGGATGGTGCCCAGCAGGCTGTCATGCTGGTCCCGCAACCGCTGCAGGGCGGTGGCTCTCGGATCACCCTTCTCGGCCAGATTACGCACCCTGATGCGGTTCACGCTCAAGATGGCCGCTTCCGATGAACTGAAGAAAGCGACCCCCAGCAGGCAGACGACCAACACCCCCATCGCCGTCAAAGGTGACATAGGCCCCAGGGGCACCGTGGCCTCCATCAAGGGGGGCAAGACCTGAGGGGGAATCATCATCGACGGCATACCGACAACGCGGACGAACGGCGACCAAGGTCAGGGTCAGGGTCGGAAGACATCAATGAGCCTATGTGGGGAAGTCAGACAAGCCGGACACGGCTCAGGTCTTGGGAGCGTGGGCATCCGGCTTGTCGCCGGAGGCTTGGGGCGAAGGGGGCGAATCACCCTCCTCAAGCCCATGGATACCCTTGCGGAACTCACCCATGGCCTTGCCAAGCCCCCGAGCCAGCTCAGGGAGCTTGCGCGGGCCGACGACCAGAAGGGCCACGGCACCGATGACGATGGCCGAAGTCGTGGAAACCATGGCTCAGGATCCGCCTCTCGAGGTTGTCATCTTTAAAGATGATATCACGCCACGCCAAGCGAGCTTGACATACACCTTTCTTTCATCTAGTGTTAACTAGTTCTTTGCTATTTATTTTTCACAAGTTTGTCGGACGCCTCCCCCTCTGAACCAAGGATGTGCAAGATGACCGCTCTCCGTCGTGGCCGCTCCGTGATGCTTGCCTTGGCCGTGGCAGGTGCCGCGGCGGGCTGTGGAACCTTTCCGGGTGCGGGGCTGACCCCAGGTGCCGTGCAAGGGGTCGCGGCAAAGACTGCCCCCCCTGCCATTCCAGCCTGGAAAAAACCTCTGGTCGTGCGCGACCTTAGCGCACAGGAGCAGACGGCAGATCTCGCGACACTGGTAAAGGCTGGTCACGACTTCGGCAAGACCCAGGGGGCGGGCGGCTTGTTGGAGTACGCGGCGGATAACCTGACGTCGGGCCTAGCCAATCGGCGTGAGGTCACCTTGGCCATGTTGTTCGCCCCTCCCAAGTCCTTTGGCAGCGTGCTCGAAGTCATCGCCCGGGACGGCCGCATCGGTGTCTACGACTGGGGCAAGGTCAAGAGCCTGCAGTTCATCCAGATGAAGGCCATGCAAGGAGAACCCGTGGGTGGCATCGCCTCCCTGGAGGAACTGAAAAATGTCCGAGAAACCCTTGCGCAGGCTGGCCTGCGAGGCAGCACTTCAGGTATCGACTCCTCGAGTGTGTTCTTCAGTCAGATGCCCAGGAGAAAGCCCGACTCGACGGTGGAATGGTTCCCGGCCTACGTCGCGGTCGTCTACAAAGGACATTACGCTCAAGGCAAGTACGTGCTTGACGCTCGCTCAGGTGCCGTCATCTCTGCGCCCCAGCCTTGAGCTGAAATCAACGAACAGCCCCCCGGACACGACCGTGTCGGGGGGGCTGTTTGTATGACGGGTCAGATGCGGGGAGCATGGCGGTCACGAATGAACCGCGATTCCTCCTCCTCCTCGCGCTGGTGCTCACGAATTTTGTCAAAGACAAGCCAGCCAATGAAATCTTCTATGTCAAGGATTTTGCTGCGCTCTTTTTCGGGGTCCAACTTGTTGGTCCGGAAGAACTGATTGCGGAAGTAGGTTTCCGTCAGCTGAATCCGGGTGCCCCAAGGGTCGACATTCTTCCGACGCAAGTCTTCCCGAAGTTGAGCGTAAGTACCCGCTCGGCTTGCCCAGAGCGATTCCATCAACTCCATCAACTCGGATGGCTCGACTTCCTCCAGCGGATCGCCATACCGCCTGCGATACTCCGCCGCCACTTCCGCGTTTTCGAACTTCTCGAGTTCCCGCCGCACCGTGCACACCCTTTCAGGACAGACTGGCCAGCCATCGAGCGAACCAGCGGGGCCGATCCCATCATAGCTCCGGCCGCTCCACCGTGCAAAACCAACCTCACGAATGAGGTTAAATCTTTTCCGGGAGTTAGAGGTTTCTTTACCGCATCGACAGCTGGGGCAGGCGATAACCACATTGTCGCCCTGGTCAGGAAGAGGAGACCTACCATGTCGCAGCTTGCCATTCGCTCACAGTCCCCCGTCGCTCTGGGTGCGGCGCGTCGGGACCTGTCCCAGATCCTTGCAGAGGGAGCCAGCGCGGCCCGACCGGCGCGTGCCTCCCGTGATCTCGTCGTGCTTCAGCCCCGAGCGATCAGCAGAATGCCAGAAGCCCCACCCAAGACCGTCGGCGAGCACTACTGGGACAAGCTGAGCGGAGGGGCCGGCAAGGTGGGCCGCTTCCTGCACGGGCTTGCGGAACTCACCGTCGTCCCCCTCGTCGGAGAGATTGCCTTCTTCAAGGGGCGTCAGGTGGTCAACAGCTATGACAGGATTCTGGACCTGCCCTATGACCCTGCCGGCCGTTGGCGCGAGGCAGCGGACCGAATCAAGGCGGAAGAGGCTCGTCGGGCCAACCAGGCCATTGCCAATCTTCCTCTGATCAGCGGTTCCCGGGCGGTGGGTGGTGCGGTAGTCGATGGCACGGTAGCCGCGGGACGCGCCGTGGCGCGTGGTGTGGAAGCCGTCGGCGACTACGCGACGGATGCCGCATTGACGACGGTACGAGGAGTGCGCGAAGCCGGTCGGGTGGCAGGTCGCACCGCTATCGGCGCCATCGGCGACCTCGGCCAATCCCTCGTCGACTTCGCGGAAGACAATCGCTCCAACTTCCGCTGATCCTTGTCCGACCGGACGGCCGTCTCACGGGTCTCCTCCCCGCGAGACGGCCGTCTTGGCAAACCGCGCCGTTTTGCCCAACATGCCTGACATGACCGATAGCTTCTGGGGCAAGGTCCAAGGCTGGCTGGGCAAGCCGGTGCAGGATGCCGCCGGGCCCAGGGGGGAGCGCCCCACAGGGCCCGTTCCTGCGCGACGTGAGCGCCAGATGCAGACGGCACCGCCCTCGATTGAGGACTTGCAAAAGGAGAGCGAGGAACGCCGCTATTTGATCTCGGCTTGGGAAGCTTCCCCTGATCTGATCCCCGAGTTTCGGCAGCCCACCTACATGTACAAGCTCATCACGACCGAGCGGGAATACGTGCAGGCGCAGCTCCACGCCCTGCAGCAAGCGAGAGCGGCGCTGGCCGCAAGCGGGGATGAGGACGGCGGCGAGGCCGCAGCTGAGCTGGAGTCACGGGAAATCAGCCTGCGCATGGATCTGACCAGACTGTTTCGCCTCATCAAAAAGGTCACCGGGGTCCAGAAGTCAGGCACCGGCGGGACAGACTTCATTCCGATGTGAGCACGCGTCGAGCATGCTGGGACTCCTTGCTCGTGCGCGACAGCCCGGGCATCTTTGCGCTGCGTGAAGGAGGCGCCCACCATGGCCCGCTGGTCGTTCCGAGGCATCGAAGGCCAAGGCATCTGCACACCCGACGGCGACTCCGTCGGTCGCGTGGCAGATGTCCTCTGGGACCCCGTTGAACAAAGGGTCATCGCGCTTCGTATCAACTGGACAGACCCCGAGGCAAGATCTCACGGGCCCTCGGATGATCTGCCCCTTGGCCAAATCCGTCGCATGGCTTCCTCGGCCTTCGAGATGGCCGGACTACCCGACGCAACCCCTGGCCTGGAGTTCGGAACGGTCACCGTCGGTCTGCGGACCAGCCGCGAGATCCTGGGCCATCTCTTGCAAGACAGCACCCAGAAGCAACAAGGTCATGTCGTGGACGTCCACTTCAGTGACGAGGAGGGTGAAATTCTCGCTTATGAGCTCGAGGACGGCCGGGTCTGGCCTCCACTCGACCATCTCGGCATCATTCGACCCAACGTCTGGAGTGGCAGCGGTCGCGGCCAGCCTGGGCAGCCACTTTGGGGCGACTCCGGGCCCGACCTGTGGCGAGAAGCCCTGCCCGTCTTGACCTCGGAGCATCCCTCCCAGGATGCCGCCGCGGAAGAAGGGTGGGGAAACCCCTTGCAGGATTCAGGAGGGCCGCGGGTAGAATGACGGCATCCTCGCAAGCCAGGCGGCTTGCTCAAATTCAGGAAGACCCATGCTCGAACGCCTCAACCAAGCCCTTGTGTCCCGCCGCTTCCTCAAGGCCATCGCCGGCATCGACTGCCATGACCCTGCCGTCGTGGCGCAGGTCGCCGAGGCTGCTCATCGCGGCGGTGCCGACGCGGTGGATGTCGCGGCGGATCCTGCCTTGGTCGCGGAGGTGCGGCGTCTGGCGCCCGACGCCGTGGTCTTCGCTTCTTCCATCGTGCCAGACGTGCTCGTGGCCTCCGGGGCGGACGTCCTCGAGATCGGCAACTACGATGCTCTCTACCGTGCAGGTGAGACCCCGACGGCTGAAGAGGTCCTCGGATGGACCCGCCGTACCGTCGCTCTCGCGTCACCTGGAACACCTGTCTGCGTGACCTTGCCAGGAAGGTTGCCCATGCCCCAGCAGCTCGACCTGGCAAGGCAGTTGCAGGCCGCTGGCGCCTCCCTCCTGCAGATCGAGGGCACCTTGGCCTACCCCGAGCCAGGTCTCGCCGGTGCGCTCCGCAACCTCGCCGAGGCCCTGCAGGTTGTCTCGGCCGTGGCGGGAGTCGTCGAAATTCCCGTGTTTTTGGCGGGCGGGCTTGATGCCCTGAGCGCCCCTCACGCCGTGGCGTCGGGCGCTTGCGGCGTGGGAGTGGGCCGGGCCCTGCGCGAAGCCGGAGGCGTGGAAGGCGGCACGGCTGTCCTTTGTGCCATCCGTGCGGCGATGGAGAGGATCTCGCTACCTGGCCGGGGCCTGCACGCCCAGGCCTGACCCCGGTATCCTCGAGGCCCGACGGGACGTCCCGTCGGGCCTTCTGCTCAGATTGCGGTGCCTTTTCCGAGATGGACGAGACCTCCTGCCATCGTGCGGGCAGAGGCTCGTCGGGATCGACACGTCCTGCCGCATTCGCCGCCTTCACCTGCCGCAAGGCCCGCTGGACGCGAGCCTGCCGGAAAGGCGTTGTACCGAAACGGTGCCTGTGGCTAGTCTGCGGCACCGGACGGGACATCCCCCGACCGGAGAGGAGGCATCGGATGGATCGAAAGTTCCACATCGTGCACGGCCTGCTTTGGGCCGGGGTCATGGCAGGATGCGGAGTCGGGCAGCCCCACGCCACATCCGTACAGAACGCCAAGATCAGTCACCCGATCGCGCAAGCGGAGCTGACCAAGGAAGCCCGACCCGTGCTGGGTGAACTCATTTCCCGCACGCCACGGGTGCCCGGGGCAATGGCGCTTCCCAAGCTCGAAGCCCTCGTGGCCAACGCTCCGGGTGTCGTCCCCACCACGCTGGGAATCCTGAGCGTATTCCCGACGCTGGGGTTCGGGGGGTCACGGTGGATTGACCTCTATCAACCCTTCTTTGCGGGCTCGTCACGTGCACTTGCCTTCGAAGGGTTGCCCTTCGGTATCGACCCCGGCATCTTCAATCGGATGCATTTCCTGGGTGTAAACAGTCACTTCGGGATGTACTTGCCCTACTTTGCAGGGATCGGTGGCATGCAGCCTTTCTACCTCAAGGCTCCTGATGCGCCCTTCTACTACTATCCGCTCTTCCTCAACCGGGGGAATGTCATGACCCCCGTCACCTACACCACGAAGGAACTGCTACTACCTTACGGGGCCAACGGAGTCTGCCCCGGAGTCACGCCTGGAGTGCTTTCCCAACTTGGCTGGATTGGTGCCAGACCCGGCGTCACCTCGCACCTGCTCGTCCCCTAAAGTTGCGAAAGAGCGTCCCGCGCCCGACCGAACCCGGCCGGGCGCGGGTTTGCCACAGCACGCAAGAGAGGCCTATCATGCCCTTATGGACACGGTTTCCCGCCCAGACAGCGAGCGCTCCGAGCACGAGCGCGTCCGACGCGACAAGCTGGCCCGCATACGAGAGGCTGGAGGAGACCCCTATCCCCCGGAGTTCAGGCCGACCGCCAGCCACGCCGAACTTCACCTCCGCCATGCCAGCCTGCCGTCCGGAGAAGAAACCGGGGACATCGTGCGGATCGCCGGACGGGTCCTCAGTCGTCGGACCTCGGGCAAACTATGCTTCCTCGACCTGGTCGACGGGACGGGGGAACGCATCCAGATCTTTGCCGATCTCGGTGGCTTGGGTGAATCTGCCTTCACCCGTCTGACGGAGTGGGTCGACCTTGGCGACATCATCGGTGTGGAGGGGCATGTTCGTCGCACGAAGCGCGGGGAGCTCTCCGTCCAGCCCTCGACCTGGACGATGTTGTCCAAGGCCCTGCGTCCCCTGCCGGAGAAGTGGCATGGCCTGACCGACGTAGAGACGCGCTACCGGCATCGTCACCTGGATCTGATCTCGAACCCGGAGGTGCGCGACACCTTCATCAAGCGTTCACGTGCAATTGCCGCCATCAGACACCTGCTCGACCAGGAGGGTTTTCTCGAAGTCGAGACGCCGATGCTGCACGCCATTCCGGGCGGAGCGGCGGCAAGGCCCTTCATGACTCATCACAATGCCCTCGATCTCGAGCTCCATCTTCGGATCTCGCCCGAGCTCTACCTGAAGCGTCTGGTGGTCGGGGGGCTCGAGCGAGTCTACGAAATCAACCGCAGCTTCCGCAATGAAGGTGTATCGACCCGGCATAATCCGGAATTCACGATGATTGAGGTCTACCAGGCCTACGCCGACTACCGCGACATGATGACGCTGACGGAAAGGCTCGTTTCGGCCGCCGCCTTGGCCGCTTGTGGCACCACCCGAATACCGTGCGGACAACATCCTTCCGGAGTCCTCGACCTTGCCTCGCCTTGGCCGCGTCGGACCATGCGTGCGCAGGTCGATCTGTTCTTGAGGGATCTCGGGCTCGAGCCCGACGGATTGGATCTGGAGGCCAGGGTGGACCTCCTCCGAGCGCACGGGGGAAGCGTGCCAAGAGACGTCACACCGGGCACGGTCTTGGCCGCGCTTTTTGACTGCTTCGACCACAAGCTGCTTGATCCGGTCTTCATCACGGATTTCCCCGTCGAGGTCTCCCCTCTCGCCAAGCGCCATCGCGACGACCCGGCCCTGACGGAACGGTTCGAAGCCTTTGTGCTCGGTCGAGAGCTGGCCAACGCGTTCAGTGAACTCAACGACCCCCTCGATCAGCGTCAGCGTTTCGAGGCCCAAGCTGCGGCAAAGGCATCGGGAGACGATGAAGCCCACGCGGTCGACGAGGATTACCTGAGCGCGCTGGAGCAAGGCATGCCTCCGACCGGCGGTCTCGGGATCGGCATCGATCGTTTGGCCATGTTGCTTTGTGATGCCTCTTCCATCCGCGACGTCATCTTGTTCCCCCTCCTGCGCCCCAGGGCATGAAGTCGGGCACGGAACAGCACCATCAAATACAGCTCGGCCTCGCTGTGGCCGTGCACGGCTGGGCCATCGGCAGCCTCCTGCCTCTTGAGTTCACGGTCCTCCAGGCGCTCGCGGAGCTCGTAGCCCGTCATCCAGCTCGAACGCTGATCGATCTGCAACACCTACCGGTGCCCGGACGAGCTCTCCTTGCAGGGGTTCTGCTTCAAGGGGCCTGGCTGTCGTGGGAATTCGCAAGGTCGGTCCCTCGCGGCAGTGAGCGTTGGCGCTGGCTACGGCTCTATGGACGCAGCCTTTCGGAGTGGGCCCTTGGCGGTTTGCTCCTGATGGGAGCCGTGTGGGCACTTTACACCTCGGTCCGTCAGTTCTTGCCATACGTGGCCGGTCCTTCGCCGTTCAATCCTCTTGAAGTCTCGGCACGGGTGCTGTTGATCTATCTCGTCACGGCTGGTTTACCGGAAATCGTCGGGCAATCGTGGGCCAGGGCGATCGCGAGAGGCTTCGGTTCGACCCAGGCCACCAGAAGACCGCGAGGATGGATGTGGGGAGTCGGGCGCCTCGCATTGCTGGCCTTGATGATCCCGCCACTGAGTCTCGGGCATTCGAAGGGTCCTTGGCTGTGGGCCTTGTTTTGTCTTGTGCTCCGGCTTCTCGTCCTTGCCGGAGACCTCCGGCGCCACCAAGGCCGTTGCGAGGACCTCAGTCGATGGTGCGTCGCCCCTCGAAAGCGCGGGCCAGCGTGACCTCGTCGGCCATCTCCAGGTCGCTGCCAACGGACAGCCCCGAGGCCAACCTCGTGCAGGGAATGGCGAGAGGTTTAAGCAACCGAGACAGGTAGAGGGTCGTGGCTTCCCCTTCGATGGTGGGGTCCAGCGCGAGAAGCACCTCTCGAATGCCAGGATCCCGCAGCCTTTCGAGCAGGCTGCGGACATTGAGCTGTTCCGGCCCCACGCCATCCAAGGGTGACAGCAGTCCCCCCAGAAGATGATAGCGGCCTTTGAATTCGCGTGTACGCTCGAAGGCGAGAACTTCACGAGTCCCGGTCACCACGGCCAGGAGGCCGGCATCACGGGCGGGGTCCTGACAAATCCTGCAGACCGGACCGTCGGCCAGATCGTGGCAGGTCTCACACCGCTGCAGGGCTTGCCGTGCCTCGAGCAAGGCGGACGCCAGACGCTCCACCTCCTGGACCGGCCGTGAAACCAGATGCAGACCTAGCCGCTGGGCACTCTTGTGGCCGATTCCAGGCAATCGCTGCAACTCGGCCACGAGGGCCATGAGAGGTGCTGGCAAAGACACGGCGGGGAGATTCAGAACAGGCCGGGAAGCCCGCCGCCGAGCGACCCTGCGATGCCTCCGAGGCGCTGTTCGGCCTCCACGCGGGCCTTGGCCTGAGCATCCTTCAGGGCACCCAGCACGAGATCCTCGAGCGTCTCGACATCGTCTGGATCCACCGCTTCTGGGCGGATGCGCAGACCCACGACGTCACGATGACCATCCACCGTCACGGTCACGACACCACCACCGGCCGTCCCCTCGAGGCGAACGTCCTTGAGACCTTCCTGGGCACGCTGCAGGTCTTCCTGCATCTTCTGGGCCTGTCGCATCATCTTGCCCAGGTCCATGCCTCCCATGCCCCCGGGGAAACCGCTCGGCATCTTGCGCATGGCCACCTCCATCCTGACGAGGCCATGGTAGCAGACCGGGGTATGATGGAGGGAACACGGGGAGCGTCGTCCTCGTCATGCCAGCAGAAGGTTCTTTCCTTGCCCGCCACTCCCGAGCAGATGCACCTGGTGCACCGTGCCTTGGGTGGGGACAAGCAGGCCTTCGAGATCCTCGTCGAGCCCTCGCTCGACCGGCTGTATGCCCTGGCCCGTGCTCACCTGGGAGATCCCGACGATGCCGCAGACGTCCTTCAGGATGCCCTCCTCAAGGCCTATCGCGGACTTGGCACCTTCCGAGGAACCAGTGACGTCCACGGTTGGCTGTGCCGGATCGTGCGGAACACAGTGCTCGACGAGTTCAAGAAGGCCTCGCGCCGTCACGAAGAGCCGGTCGAACAAGTTCCAGAACGGCCGGACCGGTCCCTCGACCGAGCGTTCGAGGATCAGCAACTTGGAGAAGTGGTTCGGGAGGCGGTCGACCAGCTGTCCGACAAGCTCAAGGGACCGCTCCTGCTGTATGACCTCGAAGGTTATGACTACCAGGAAATCGCCACCATGCTTGACCTGAACCTTGGAACGGTGAAGTCGCGCCTGAATCGCGCAAGGGAGAGCCTTAGGCAGATCCTGTTGGCCCGCAAGGACCGCTGGTCGGCCTGGTTGGAAGGAAAGAGCCATGGACTGCCGACAGGCTGAACCCTTGCTGGCGTCCTCTCTGGAGGGTCCCGACGCGCTGGGAGGGACGCTGGACGTCGAGTTGGAAGGGCACTTGGGATCCTGCCCCACCTGCACAGCGCGTGTGCGCGCCCTGCAAGCCTTGCGGGAACAGGTCCGCTCGCTTCCTCGGCCGCAGTTACCCGCTGGATTCCGTCAACGCTTCCATCTGGCCCTTGCGGCCGAGCCCTTGCCGACTCGCCCTTGGCATCATCAGTTCCTGTCATCCCTGAACTGGCCCTCGATGGCGTTGGGGGCAGCTGCGGCCGCAGCCTTCAGCCTCTTCCTCGGGCATGCACCGGATCCCGGCATCACGCTGGAAGCGAATGCCGTGCCCCTTGGCCAGAACGTGGCGGTGCAAGTGGCCTTCGAGGTTCAGGAAGACGTCGACGATGTGACCTTTGACATTCGCCTACCCGAAGGTTTGCGCTTCGTGGATGCGAAGGGCAAGGCGATGGAAGAATCGCGTGTCACGTGGCAAGGGCAGCTGCGCAAGGGGCGTACGGTCGTCCCCATCGCCGTTCGCCCCCTCCAGCCTGGACGCTGGGAAATTCAAGCAGTGGTCCGCAAAGCACGGAACATCCGTGAAACGCATATCGTCCTACCTGTGAGAGAGCTGCCTTCCTCAGGTGGCCGACGACACCACGGAGGTGAAGCGTGAGACACGGGTTCCCGACCCCGATGGCCCTGCTGGCCGTTGCAATGCTTTTCCTGAGCACGGCACCGGCGATGGCCAATCCGCGTCCCGCTCCCACCCCCACCCCCAGCCCGACACCCGCCACGTTGCCCATCGGAGGGGTTCAGGTACGGGTTGGGTCCCCGGGGTCGGCACCCACCGGTGCGAGTCACGTCGAACGCCCAAGGTTTCGCTAGGGGGCAAGCCTTGGAAGACTGTATCTTCTGCCGCATCGTTGAGGGCCAGCTGCCCGCCACGATCCTTCATCGGACGGATGATGCCGTAGCCTTCGCGGATCGAACGCCACAGGCTCCGACGCACGTGCTGGTGGTCCCTGTTCGCCATTGCAATGGCTTTCAGGATCTGGATCCGGCCGAGGGGACAGGCCTCATCCTGACCATCCAGCAAACGGCTCGTCTGCTGCGTGTGGAGGAGGCCTATCGTCTGGTCACCAATCAAGGGGCGGGTGCCGGTCAATCGGTCTTCCACTTGCACTTTCATCTCCTGGCCGGCCGAGCCATGCAATGGCCACCGGGCTAGATCGCGCCTCTGCCAGCGCCGCACGGTCCATCGGGCCGGTTTCCTGGACGCCACCCAGCATCGGAAGGCTTGCCTCCTTCCAGATTTCGTCCTACACTCAACCGAGTATTTAGTTTGCGAGATGGTTTGGATGGAAGGGGGTGATACCGCATGGCTGAAATTCGTGTCACCGAAGGGGAAAGCATCGAAGCCGCACTCAAGCGCTTCAAGAAGAAGATCCAGAAAGCCGGAATCCTCTCCGAAATCAAGCGCCGCGAACGCTACGAGAAGCCCAGTGTGCGCCGCAAGCGCAAGGCTGAGGCCGCCCGCAAGCGCCGCTCCTGATTCGTGTTCTTCCCAAAGAGGCCCCCGCGTAGCGAGGGCCTCTTCCCTTTTTGCCGCCAGCCATCCGGCTATAATGAACGTGGAGGACAAGGTCATCTCCGACGCCAAGCACGCCCCGCCCCAGACCGACTCGAACCGCCTGCGCTCCCTGAGCAGGCCCGCTGGCGTCGCCAGCTTGGTCGCGATTTCCGTCGCGGCCCTGATGCTTGCGGCCGTGCCCTCCTGGTGGCCGGTTCTGCTCGGCGGCCAAGCTTCCCCCTTGGTCGCGCTAGGAGTGCTCATGTCGGTCGTGGCGGCCGGCGCGGCCTTCGTCCACTACACGGTGCACCACCAGACCGGCGCCTTGCAGTCACCGGCGCGGCAAGCGTTGCTTGGCGGACTCACCGTGGGCTTGTTCGCCCTGGTGACCCTTCTGGACCATCTCCATGCCCCCGCCCTCGTCACACCACTGCCTGCCGGAGCCATCATGGTCTTCCTGTTCATGAACCGAAGCACGGCCATGGCCGCAGTTCTGGCGTGGGGACTTCTTCTGCAGGCCTTGCCGACCCAAGGACCCGATGTGGTCGTCGTCGGGATCCTGGGAAGCTGGGTGGCCGTCGAGGCCCTGAAACGGGTCCGGGAACGGTGGGACGTCGGCCGGGCAGGTTTCCGCGTCGCCGCCGCCATGGCAGTAGCCACGGCCCTGCTGCTTCTGCTTCGTAGCAGAGGGTGGGAGGAGATCGGCCTCTCGGCCATGCATGCCGCGTTGTCGGGCCCTATGGCCGTCGTACTGGGCATGGGCCTGCTGCCTTACCTTGAGCGACTATCTGGCATCGTGACTCCCTTCACCCTGCTCGAACTCGCCAACCCAGCTCAGCCTCTCCTGCGGACCTTGCTGCTCAAGGCACCAGGCACCTATCACCACTCCATCCTGGTCGGGAACCTCGGCGAGGCCGCTGCCGAAGCGGTAGGTGCAGATCCCCTGCTGGTGCGCGTCGGTGCCTATTACCACGACATCGGCAAGACCAAGCGTCCCTACTTCTTCATAGAGAATCAGCAGGGGATGCCCAACCAGCACGACCAGATCTCGCCGCGACTCTCCGCCCTGGTGATCACGGCTCACGTGCGCGAGGGAATCGAGATGGCCAAGGAACATCGCTTGCCCGACCAGGTGGCGGCCTTTATTCCCACCCACCACGGATGCTCTCTGGTGTCCTACTTCTACCATCAGGCGTGTGAATCCGAAGGTGCGGATGAGGTGCTCGAAGAGCATTTCAGGTACCCCGGCCCACGGCCCAGCACGAAAGAAACCGCCATTGTCATGCTGGCCGACGGCGTAGAGGCCACTTGCCGCACCTTGACAAGACCCTCGCCCGAACAAATCGAGGCAACCATCAGAAGAATCGTGCAGAAGCGGGTCGATGAAGGTGAGCTTTCAGAAACCCCCCTGACCCTTGCCGAAATCGAAGTCATCATCGGGGTCTTCAACAGAATTCTGCAAGGTTTGTATCATCAGAGGATCGAGTATCCCGATCAGTTGCTGGAACGCGAGGAGCGAGCCCGCAGGGAAGACAGGAGGCGCCTTGGAGGTTCACCTCGAAGCTGAGGTCGACGTACCTGTTGAGGTGCTCGCAGGCTGGGAACGACGTCTGTCGGAAGGTATGGCACGGCTTGGTCTCCCAGAGGACACGGTCCTTGCCGTCAGGATCGTCGACGATCGCACCATCCGGGAGCTCAACGCCCATCACAGGGACAAGGACGAGGCGACCGACGTCCTGTCCTTTCCCATGTATACCGAGCAAGAAGTCGTCGCCTTGCGCGAAGGCCACCTGCCCGTTGAACCAGGTCCCCTCTTGCTGGGGGACATCGTGGTGTCGTTCGAGACGTGTCGCCGACAAGCCGATTCCTATGGTCATGGCCTCGATCGGGAGTTTGGTTTCCTGCTTGCGCACGGATTGCTTCATTTGACGGGCCTCGATCACGAGACCTCAGAAGATGATTTGCGCATGCGTGCAGAGCAAAGACGGCTGCTGCAGTCGTGGGGGTTGGAGGTCCCGAACTCGTGAGATACAGGGCCAGGAGCTTCTTTGAAAGCTTCCGCTTCGCTCTGGCGGGTCTGGTCTTCATGTGGCGGACCCAGAGAAATTTCCGAGTCCACGTCATCGCAGGCACCACCGCGTTGTCTCTTGCCCTTCTTCTCGATTGCACCAGAGTCGAAATCGCGATTCTCGCTCTGGTCTCGTCAGGCGTCATGGCTTTTGAGATGGTCAACACGGCCATTGAGAATGCGGTCGACCTCGCCACCCATCGCAAGCACCCCCTGGCGAAGGCAGCCAAGGACGTGGCGGCGGGTGCCGTCTTGCTGTCGGCCCTTACGGCGTTAGGGGCGGGCGCGCTGATTCTTGGGCCTCGCGCGTGGTCGAGCTGGGTTCTGATCGCCCTGGGCCAGCCTTAGCAGCCTTGCCCATGAGGCTCCTGCCCGCAGCCGCGGCCGCGGCCCAAGCGACTTGCCCTTGGCGCCCCACGCGAAGAAGCAGGAGCTCGGCGCCATCGACCAGAGGGTCCGCCAGCTTCTGTTGAATCTTCCGGCTGGTCTCCGCTGCCATACCCGTGACACTGGCGAGATCTTCGGCTGCCTCCCCAAGGTGGCCGCCAGCCTGCCTGACACTTCCCCCAAGACCTTCAAGGGCATCGGCTTCCTGCACGAGCCTGTCAAGGATACGCTCGAGACGATCTAGCGCCGCAGGTAACCGCTTAAGGGCCCGCGCCGCCAAGAGCAACAGCCATCCCGCCAACAAGACGAGACCTATGACCAGCCAGACGAGGATAGCCTGACCCAGCTGCACCACGTCCGCGTAACCCACGGCAATCAACGCCGGGCCGCCTCATGCTCCTGCCGCCTGGCCTCGGCAACCTGACCAGCCATCTGGCGTACGCGTTCGATCTCCCGGTTGCGAGCCATCTGCCTGCGCAACTGCTCGGGCTGACGCTCCCTCTCCTCTTGCTCCGCCTCTTCACGCTGCCGAGCCTGTTGTCCGAAGAACCGACCGACGGTCTGCCCTACCAGGCTTCGGGCGTAGGAGGCAAGGGCCTCGAAAGGCGCAAGGACCCTTTCCTTGGCTCTACCGATGACCTTGCTCAATCCGCGGAGCAGGCCGGTCGCCTGAGGCGCCGAGGCGTGGTCCGAAGACGCCGTCAGCTGGAGCCCATGTCCATATCGCTGTGGCAACCAGTCCGTAAGGCCGGCCAGGACCTTGGTCATCGCCCGCAAGGAACCGATCGCCCGCGCCCGAGGGGCAGCAGGGAGGGACGGAATCTCCTCGGACTTCATGTGCAAGTTATACCCAGCAGGTCGCAAGAGCTGAACTGGCCTCCCTCTAGAGCCAGGACGGGAACCAGACGTGGGCTCGGTAGTAGGCCCAGGGCACGGGCCAACCAGCCAGGAGCGGATAGAAAAAGATGAACAGGGCCAAGGTGACCCCTACATAGGCCTTGGGCCACAAGGCGGTCGGGGGATGGCGCCATAGACGGTCGAGGATGAAGGCCAACAGGATGCATGTGAAAGGGATCGCCTCGAACATGTAATGCAGGAAGATGAGGTTCCTGGGCTCGACTCCCCACGCGAGCCATAATCCAAGGGCAAATGCAGCAGGCAATCCGAACCGCCAGTCCAGCCGCCTGAAAGCAACCCAGGTAGAACCAAGTACCACGGGCAGGTAAGCCCACCAGATGGCTGGATTGCCGATGGCGACGATGCCACCGGCCGTACCGTCCTTGAAATCCTTGAACCAGTACCACGTCGGCCTTGCCAGGAAAGGCCAGGTCCACCAGGCGGACTGGTAGTTGTGGGTCGCGGACATGTCCGCGTGATAGCGATACATCCGACCCTGAAGGTCCCAGAGGTCCCTCAGGGTATGTTCGGGATGCTGGATGAACCAGGGCAAATAGCTCAGGACATAGACCGAGGCGGGCACCAGACCGCCAAAGATCGCGAGACGGAGCAGGAGCCGAGGTCCTAATCCGTCCGGATCGCCGAACCTGCGGTACCTCACGGCCTCGAAGACGAGCAGGAAGACGCCGATGCCCCACGCATAAATCGCGGACCAGCGACTCGCGATGGCGGCCCCCGTGGCCAAGCCCCAAAGCAGCAAGGGGCCCTCGGACCACCAAAGGGTCTGCCACCTACCCGGCGCTGCGAGGGCCAGCCTCCCGGCCGCTACAGGGGGCATGTCGGCCAACCAGTGTCTGACCGGTCCCCGCACCGCCTTCTGCCATAGCGCCCAAGCTCCGGAGGTTATGAAGAGGACACAGAAGATATTGGTCATCGCGACCCTGCTCTGGACGAAGAAGACCCCGTCGAGCATCAGCAATCCGGCCGCAAGGACGGCCACCCGGCGCTGACCGAAGATCTGGCGCGCGAAACCGTAGACCACCATCAGCGTGGCCGCGCCGGCGAGCAAGCTTGCAACCCGCCAACCCCAGGCATCCGCGGTGCCGGTAAGCCACAAGACGAGGGCAATCGCCAATTTGCCAAGATGCGGATGGGTCCATTCGTAGGGTTCTACTCCATCTACGAACTCGCGAGCGGTGCGCGCGTGATATACCTCATCGAAAATCTGTTCATTCGGCAGACCGATGCGAATGGCACCAAGCGCCAGAAATCCCAAGGCCAGCCCCCACATCCAGCGCAAGTCAAGCGCATCCCAAGGCGTGCGCCGGGGCTGGAGAACAGGAGTCCCCCTGCGGATCTGGCGGCACCCGAGCGCAAGCATGGCCTGATGCCAGTGTCTGCGCGCAGGCGCTTCGGAGGGGAGCAAGATCTGCCCCATGAGGTCTCCGAACGCAAACATGGCCAACAGGACGGAGACAAGGATGAGTCCGCCCTCGAAGGCCTGCCTCACTCCCCCCCACCACGGTCCCGGCGGGTGATAGAGGCCGTAGGCGTAAGCAAGGTTGGCTGTCGCCACGCCGGTCAGGAGGGTCCAGTGCAAGCGAAGCCTCGCATTGACGGCAGCGGCCACCGTCAGCAGCCCCAGACCGGGGTAGATGTAGCGCTCGTGCATCCGGGTGGTCAGCAGGAAACACGCCAGGGGAACCAGCGCCATGAGCAGGTCTGCCTGCCCCAGAGCCAGAGACCGCCCCTTTGTCAGCACGTGACGGACCAGCAGGATCAGGACGACGCCCAGCAACACCAAGCCCCAGGCCGCATGCGGAATACCGAGCAGGAGCCGGGAGTCGGGCTGCCACATCCCCGTGGCCGCCCAGAGGTTGAAGGCGTTGACGGAACTGTGCGGGTAGGTGCCCGCCGTAGCCGCAAGTTTGGACCGCAGGAACTCGAAGGGACCTACAAGACCGCCGTGGGCCTTGCTTCCCAATGTGAAGGGCAAGACCAAGGCATAACCCAGCAAGGCCCCACGACCGATGGCACCGGCCCACCTCCGCAACCCGGCGGGGGGACCGCCCACCAGCAACATCATCGGCACCACGAAGGCGGCCTGCGGCTTGATGAGCGAGGCCACGGCCATCATCATCATCGCGTGCTCGAGTCTGCCCTCGCGACGCGCCACCCATGCCCAGGCCAGCACCGCCAGCAGAACCGCGTCCATCTGGCCCCACAAAGCCGATACGCCCCATCCCACCGGCGACAGCAACCACGCAGCGGAAAGCCAGGTGCGGGCACGATCGGTGATTCGACCCTGGGTCAACCTCAGGCATGCCGCGAGGACAAAGAAGTCGGCCACGACCCCCGGCAGTTTGACCAAGGCGTGCGTGACCATCCTGGCCCCGCCGGAAAGCGGCTGCAGCAGCGCGTCGAGCACGCCGACGACTCCCAGGACATACAGATAGGCGGGAGTGTAATCACACCAGATGGTGTCGTAGAAATGCCACGGCCCTTCACGGGCCATCTTGAAGGCCCACGCATGGAACGTCTGGAGATCTGCCCCGAAGCCAACGGGCAACAGCATCAGCAGCAGCCGCCAGAGCAGGGCGAAGGCCACCAGCGCGGCGGGTACCCCGGGCAACAGGCCGCGCAGGCTGAGGGCCTGCCATACCAGCTTCAAGGCATCGTCCCCGTGGCCACGGGGTGACGCAGGGCCTCGCGCTGCAGCTGCCACAGAGACCGCAGCCCCCCATGGGCGAGATCGAGCAGCGTTTGCATCTCATGAAGGGCAAGCGGACGCCCCTCGGCCGTGAAGCCAAGCTCGATCAGATCGCCACTGCCCGTCATCACGACGGTACCGTCAACTCCTGCCTCACGATCCTCGAGATAGCACAGGTCAAGGACGGGGTCCCCCCGGAACATACCGACCGAGACTGCGGCGATGGGCTCGATGCGTGGCATCGACTTGAGCATCCGCTGCCCGACCATCCATTCCAGTGCATCGTGCAGGGCGATCCACGCCCCGGTGATGGCTGCCGTTCGAGTCCCCCCGTCAGCCTGAAGCACATCGCAATCGAGGGTGATCGTCCTCTCGCCAAGCTCGGCAAGATCGACGGCCATCCTCAAAGAACGTCCGATCAGGCGTTGAATCTCCTGGGTGCGCCCCGACACCTTGCCGTCCCGCTCACGGTTGGAGCGGTCACCCGTGGCACGGGGCAGCATGGCATACTCTGCCGTGATCCATCCCTCACCTGGGCGTTGCTCGCGGCTCCAGGCGGGTACACGGTCCTGGACCGACGCATTGCAAAGCACCCGCGTGTTGCCGAACTCGGAGAGTACGGAACCCTCCGCATACTTTGTAAAGCCCCGAACGAAGCGAATCGGGCGCATCTCGTCGGCGCGGCGGCCATCCAAACGTGTCACAGGCGTCCTCCGGCCGACAAGGATAAGGCATGCGGCATGCCGGATCAAACGGCCTTGACGCTCCCCGGAGGCCGTGGGATGGTACCCGCCAAGCCCGGGGGGCGGGGTCCGCGACGAGGAGGTCGGCGATGACGGAAGCTGCGACAAGCCGTGTAGGAATCCGCACCATCGGTATCGTCGGCGGGGGCGCGATGGGATCTGGCATCGCCCATGTCTGTGCGGCGGCCGGCTTCGAAGTCTTGGTGGCGGATGCCGACCCTGCCATGCGCGACAAAGGCGTGCAGCTCGCGCGCGAGTTATTCAGCCGCAAGGTCAAGAAAGGTCAGTTGACAGAGGCGGAGGCCACATCCGCCGCTGCTCGCGTCAACCCGGCCTCGGGTCTTGAGGATCTTGCGGTCGCCGACCTCGTGATTGAGGCAGTCACCGAGCGCCTCGAAGTCAAGCTCGAGGTCTTCCGTGCTCTCGATGCCTTGCTCGAGCCCCACGCCATCCTCGCTTCGAACACCAGTGCCCTGCCCGTGCGCGACCTGGCCAGTGCCACGGGACGCCCGGATCGGGTGCTCGGGCTTCACTTCTTCAATCCAGCCCACGTGATGGCGTTGGTCGAGGTCATCGCCCATCCCGGAGTTTCCGAAACCACGATGGCGGCAGGACTCGAACTGTGCCGGCGACTCGGCAAGCAACCGGTGAAAGTACGGACGGATGCGGCCGGCTTCATTGTCAACCGCCTGTTGCTGAGCTTCTTGAATGAAGCCGTGTTGATGCTGGAAGAGCACGGACAGGACGCCTTTGAGGCCATCGAGGTCTTCGTTGCGACCCGCGGTTTCCCGATGGGGCCTTTCACCCTGGCCGACATGGTGGGTGTGGAGGTTTGCGTCCATGTACTCCGGACGCTGCGGGCCGCCTTCGGTGCTTCCTTTCCCGAATCCCGTCTGCTGCCCGAGATGGTCGCCGCAGAACGCTATGGCCAGAAAAAGGGCAAGGGCTTCCGCGTCCATGGAGCACCGGACGATGGCTGGCTCGCCGGCAAGCTGGCGGAGCTGGGCCGACCAGCGACGTCCGGGCCGCTCGGTTTTGACCGCCTCATGCTCGCCATGGTCGCCGAAGCGGGTCGCATGCTGGACGAGACCTTGGCAGAGCCTGCGGACATCGACCACGCCATGAGGCTCGGCACCGGCATGGAGCAAGGCCCTCTCGCCTGGGCCGATGCACGCGGCCTCGCAAAGGTGGTTGCGGAGCTGGAAGCACTGGCGAGCCTCGGAGAGCGGTTCGAGGTGCCGATCTGCCTGCGCCGTGCCGTGGAAACGGGCCGCACCGGGGAGAAGTCACCACGTTTCTTGCCAGTGACAGAACTGAAACCGGCCCCGGCAAGAGTCAAGGTCACCGTGGACCAGGGCATTGCCGAGGTGGGGTTGTCCCAGCCGCCTGCGAACGTCCTCTCCTCCCCGATGCTTGAAGATCTCGCCAACGTCCTGGAGGAGCTTCTGGGTCGTCCGGATGTGAAGGCGATCGTGCTCACCGGTCGCGGCCGCGCGGGATTCTTCGCGGCGGGCGCCGACATCAGGGAAATAGGCCGACTGGAGGACCCCGAAGCGACTCGTGTCCTTCTGAGCCGCGCCCATGCCATCTTCCAGCGCATCTGGGAAGCACCGGTGCCCATCGTGGCCGCCATCAACGGCTGGTGTCTGGGTGGCGGGCTGGAACTGGCATTGGCGTGTCACATCAGGTTGGCGAGCACGTCGGCCACGCTGGGCCTGCCCGAGACCAACCTCGGCATCATCCCGGGCTTCGGGGGCACCCAGCGCCTCTCGCGGTTGATTGGTAGCGCCCGTGCGCTCGAGTTGGTGCTGACCGGACGTCACGTGACGGCGGGCGAGGCGGCTGAGATCGGCCTCGTCAATCGGGTCGTGCCGGACGAGGACCTCGAGGAAGCTGCCCGCGCCCTCGCTTCTTCGATGGCGAGCAAGGGCAGGGTGGCGCTCTCCGCGGCACTCGACGCCGTTCGACAGGGGGCGGAGCAGCCGCTCGAACAGGCGCTCCAGACAGAAACTGACCAGTTCGTCCGGACGATGGACACGCACGACAGATACCTGGGCATCTCGGCTTTCCTTCGGGGAGACAAGGAACCTTGCTTCGTCGATCGTTGAAGGGTTGCCCAAGGATTCCCGAAATTAACCTCAGCTTGACGCAAGCTTGACGAGATGAGGGTCGATAATCCGTCATCCCCCATCTGGAGGTCACCCATGCCTCGTCTCCACCACATCCTTGCCCTGACATTCGCGGTCGGTGTGCTGGGATGCGGGCGCCCACCCGGTCCTGGCCTCGGTGCCGCTTCCGCCTCATCGGCTCGAGACGTGACGGTCATGTCGGCGAACCGTCAGGCAGAGCTGGCACGTCTGGACAGCGAGGAACTCACGGATCAGCCGCTGGGTGAGGTACTCGGAGACAGCCTTTGGCCGGCCCCGCCCCCCGACGACCTCGGCAACGTGGGCGAGGTGGACGCGCATCTTCTCCGCGGGGCTCGCCCGACCGCTCAGGGTGTACGGTTACTCAAGGAACGGGGTGTAACCCACGTCATCTCGCTCGAGAACAGCAAAAAGGTCGTGGCCGCCGAGAAGGCGATGGTGGAGGGCGCGGGGATGCGCTTCACGAGCCTGTCGATGGGCCTCTTCATCCCACCTTCGGAGTCCAAGGTCGACCGCTTCCTCGGTCTGGTCCGGCACGCTGACGGCGGCAAGATTTATTTCCACTGCATGCAGGGTCGAGATCGGACCGGCACCATGGCCCTCGCGTATCGGGTGAGAATGCAAGGCTGGTCGTTCGACAAGGCCTATGACGAAATGAAGCGCTTCGGCTTCCACACCTATCTGCTGGGACTCAACGGTTTCGTGCGCTGGTACGGCAACAAGTACGACCACTCGGGCCTCGACGGGGCTCCCGCACGGGCCAGGTGACGGTCCAGGCAGCTGATACCGCCTTCAAGCGAAAAGGTCCAACTGACGTCTCGTCGGGCTGGAGATAGCTTCCTCAGCTGACCTGACCTTGGGGGGCGTCGAGCCTGGGGCCGAGAGGGACACTCGATAGGCTGGACCGGGATCGGGGCGCGCACCTGAGCCCGTCACTTCGCTCTGTTGGCTCTCGATACGCGCTTGCTCAACCTTTTGCGCTTCTTCGCGTTCGCGCCGCTCAGTTTTGCGCCGGTCCTCGTCACGAGCGGCTTTGAGCTCCTTGCGCCCGTCATCCGTACGACGGGTCCTTTCGTCCCGCTCGGTTGCCGATGAGTCACGCCCCGAAGGTTCGGCCGCACGAAAATCGGCTCTGGCCAAGGGCTGCAGTGATGAACTGGGCTCTGCTCGCACCGTACACCTCCCCCCTTATCCTACCCTCCGGACGAGGCCGGCCGCACCCGCATGCTCTGGTAGCATGAGCCCATCGTTGGAGGGACCGTCGTGGCCTTGACCGCAGCAGAGATTCGCAGCCGATTCGTCGCCTACTTCGAGGCCCGGGGCCATCGGGCGGTCGCCAGTGCCTCTCTGGTTCCCCATCGTGATCCGACGGTGCTGTTGACGACGGCCGGCATGCTGCCTTTCAAGCCCTGCTTCGTGGGGCTCGAGACTCCCCCGGCCCCACGCGTCACCTCGGTGCAAAAATGCTTCAGGACCACCGATCTCGAACAAGTTGGCCGAACATCCCGACACCACACGTTCTTCGAGATGCTGGGCAACTTCAGCTTCGGGGATTACTTCAAGGCCGAGGTCATCCCGTGGGCGTGGCAATTCCTGACGAAAGAGCTGGGCCTACCAAGCGAGCGGCTGTGGGTCACGGTTTATCGGGATGATGACGAGGCTGCGACCATCTGGCATCAAGCGTGCGGCATCCCCCCGGAGCGCATCATCCGGCTGGGTGAGGACACGAACTTCTGGGCAGCCGGCCCCACGGGACCGTGCGGACCGTGTTCCGAGATCTATTACGACCACGAACCGCACCTGCCCGTGAATGAAGCAACCTTCGAGGCAGAAAGTGACCGGGGCCGCCTGTTGGAGGTCTGGAACCTGGTCTTCATGCAATACGAGCGAACCGCCGACGGAAAGCTTCGCGACCTTCCGGCCCGCAACATCGATACGGGCATGGGTCTGGAACGTATTGCCAGCGTCCTTCAAGGGGTGTCGAGCAACTACGAGACGGATCTTCTGTTGCCCCTGATGCAGGCCGTGGCCAAGCGGGCAGGACGCGCTCTGGACCTGGCCGGAGAGACAGGTGTGGCTTTCCGCAGGATGGCCGATCATGCACGGGCCGCGACCTTCCTCATCGCCGACGGTGTCGTGCCCGGCAACGAAGGCCGTGGCTATGTGCTGCGTCGCATCATGCGCCGGGCCATCCGCCATGGACGCCAACTGGGAATCAGCGGACCGCTCCTGGGTGATCTCGCGCGGCAGGTCATCGCTGCGTACGGCCACCACTATCAGGAGCTTCGGGAGCAGCAAACCACCATTCTGGAGGTCCTCGAGACGGAGGAAGCCAGATTCGGTGCCACCCTCGATCGTGGACTACAGCTCTTCGAGAAGGCGGCGTCCCGGCTCGAGGGCAGGATCCTGCCGGGCAGCACGGCGTTCGAGCTCTTCGATACGTATGGATTTCCTGTCGAATTGACTGCCGAACTGGCTGCGGAGCGTGGCCTGGAGGTTGATCGTGCAGGATTCGAGGCGGCCATGGAAGACCAGCGTCAGCGCGCCCGGGATGCCCACGCCAGGGCCGGAATCGCCTTTTCTGGCGTGGCCGTGGGCCAGCACCCAGCGACGGTGTTCACGGGCTATGAGGAACTGGAGACCGAGTCCCGCGTCCTCGCGGTCACGGGTGAACCCGATGCCCTCGTCGTTCTGCTGGATCGCTCGCCCTTCTACGGTGAAGGCGGCGGCCAGGTAGGTGATACCGGTATGCTGGGGACCTGCCGGGTCATCGACACCCAGCGCCAAGGGGATATTCTCTTGCATCACCTCGAGCCCGGCAGCACGCCTCCGGCCGTGGGTGCCACCGTGTCAGCCCGTGTCGAAGGTCCACGCCGACTTGCCATCATGCGCCACCACACGGCCACGCATCTGCTCCACGCCGCCCTGCATGAAGTCCTTGGTCCTTCGGCGACCCAGGCAGGATCCTACGTGGGACCAGACGAACTGCGCTTCGATTTCCACTGGAACCGTGGGGTCACTCCGGACGAACTGACCCGGATCGAACGACGTGTCAATGAAGGGAGCCTTGCGGCCCGGCACGTCGTCAAGGAAGAAATGGGTGCAGCCGCTGCGAAGGCGCGCGGGGCCGTTGCGATGTTTGGAGAGAAGTACGGGGATGTGGTGCGCGTCGTGGACATTCCCGGCTTGTCGATCGAGCTCTGCGGCGGCACCCATGCGTCCTCTACGGGCGAAATCGGACTCTTCAAGATCACCGAAGAACGAGGCATCGCGGCAGGTGTCCGACGAATCAGGGCGGTGAGTGGACTGGCCGCACTCGACTGGGCTCAGCAGCAGGCGAGTGTGCTGGATGTGCTTCGGGAAGAGTTCAAAGTCTCCATCGAGGCCATTCCCGAGAGAGTTCAGAAGCTCCGGGATCAGGTCAGGGTGGCGGACGAGGAAGCCACGAAGCTCCGGGCAAGGCTGGCCCGTGCGCAGTCCGCGGGTCTGGCCGGTCAGTTCCGGGAAGTGAACGGGGTGAGCGTCCTTGCAGGACGCCTCGATGATCTTGACGGGGGGGCCCTGCGTGCATCGGCCATGGACCTTGCCAAGGGGCCCAGGCCTGCCGTCGTTCTACTCGCCGGAGTGCACGAAGGCCGTATTCAAGCCGTCGTGGTGGCGCAAGCAGACTCCCTCAGTCAGGGAGTACATGCCGGTCGCCTCTTATCCGAAGTGATGGGACGTCTGGGTGGCAAGGGGGGCGGCAAGCCGGATTCGGCCCAAGGCGGGGGGGGAGACGCCCAGCGCTTGCCCGAAGTCCTGGCACAGTTCGACGCCATCGTCGGGGCGCAACTCGCGCCCGCCGCGACCTGACGCTTCAAGTCAGCTGCGCGGGCACGTGTCCGCGCAGCTGACGAGATGCTCGACTCGAGTCAGAGGTTCCCGCGTGCGGCCTGATCACGTTCGATGGATTCGAACAAGGCCTTGAAGTTACCTTTGCCAAACGAGGTCGAGCCTCGGCGCTGGATGATCTCGAAGAACAAGGTCGGCCGATCCTCCACCGGCTTGGTGAAGAGCTGCAACATGTAGCCCTTGTCGTCCCGATCGACCAGGATACCGAGTGCCTTCAAGGCAGGAACATCTTCACGGACTTCTGCCAAACGATCCGCGATCGTGTCGTAGTAACTGTCCGGGGTGTATTGGAACGTCACGCCATTGGCTCTCAAGGTACGTACCGTCTCGACGATGTCATCTGTCGCAAGCGCGATGTGCTGGATGCCAGGTCCCTGATGGAAGTCCAGATACTCCTGAATCTGCGAGCGCTTCCGACCCGGGGCGGGTTCATTGATGGGCATCTTGATTCGATCATTGTGGTTCGCCACCACCACCGAGCGCAGGGCGGAGAATTCGGTGGAAATGTCCTTGTCATCGAAGTTGGCGAAGAAGCGAAAGCCGAACACACGCTCGTAGAACTCCTGCCAAGCGTGCATCTTTCCATCCTCGACGTTCGTCACCACATGGTCGACGTACCTCAGGCCCGCAGACGGCTGACCAAGTCCGATGGCCGACCGGAACCCCGGCAGGAAGGGCCCGGAATACCCGTCACGCTGAACGAAGGTGTGTCGGGTTTCACCTGCGGTGGACACGGCCGCGATCACGACCCCGCCATGCTCGTCCTCGAGGACTTCAGGCTCCCGAAGCGATTGCGCTCCTCGAGCGACTGCAGCTGCGTGTGCGGCCCGGGCATCCTTGACCCAGAAGGCCACATCCTTCACCCCATCGCCGTGGACAGCCTGATGCTTCACGGCAGGATGGTCCGGCTGGAGCCCCGACGTCAGGACGAAGCGGATCTTGCCTTGCTGCAGGACGTACGAGGCCTGGTCACGAAGACCCGTTTCAGGTCCGGCATAGGCTACCAGCTCGAATCCGAAGGCACGCTGGTAGAAGTAGGACGCCTGCCGTGCATTGCCCACCCAGAACTCGATATGGTCGGTACCCAGAATCTCGATGTCGGGGGAACTGGCCGGGTTCGTGGCCGGGGCGTCCGTGATGGCTTCCATGATTCAGATCGTGTCATGCAGGGTGCACCGTGGGCAAGGGTTCATGACCTTACGGAGGAGGGTATGGATGAAAACGGACGCCAGAGGGAACGTGCCCATATGAACGCCATGGTCCGGACTCGTCGCATTGTGGCGAGGCTCGTCATTGCTGGAGCAGGCGTGTGGGCCTGGGCTCTGCCAGCGCAGGCGTGCGGGGGTTTCTTCTGCCGTCAGCTACCGGTGGATCAGGCCGGTGAGAAAGTCTTGTTCGTCACCGACGGGCAGACCGTGGATGCCACCATCCAAATCCAGTTCACAGGACAGGCCAAGGACTTCTCCTGGGTCGTTCCGCTGCTCCGGAAACCGATTTCCTACGCAGTCAGCTCCGATGAGGTGTTCAGTCTGCTCGGGCGCAACACAATGCCCCGCTATATTCTCGATTGGCAGAAGCCCGAAGGCAGCTGCCCCGCTCAGCCCCTTCTTGCCACGGGCAGGGCCGAGTTCATGGCTGACGACGTACCCGCAGCGGGGTCGGGAGTCGTGGTGGTCGAAAAGGGTGAAGTCGGAAACTACTCTTTCGTCTTGCTGTCCTCTGCGGATCCCAACGAGCTCGAGACTTGGCTCAAAGACAACGGCTACAACGTTCCTGCCGACTTCGACGAGAAGGCGGAGACCTACATCCGAGGCAAATATGTGTTTCTCGCCTTGAAGCTGCTCGAGGGCAAGACCACGGGAGACCTGCAGCCCATCCGCCTGCAACTCGACGAGGAGAGTCCTTGCGTGCCCATCCGCCTGACGGCCGTGGCTGCCACGCCCAATATGCCCGTCATCCTTTATGCCTTCGGACCGGGCAGGGCCGTGCCGCGTAACTATCGCCACGTTCGCCTTAACGAAACCCTGCTGGACTGGATCGGAGCCTCCCCGCAATGGGGCTTTGGCGGCATACCGGCCCTGCCCGCACCGAATTACGACGACGTGGTGAACAAATCGATGGACGAGGCTGGCGGGCGCGGCTTCGTGACGGAGATGGCCACGGCCAGCGCAGGTCTGTCCCAGCTGCTGCAGAATCGGGCCACAGCCTACGACACCTCGCTCTTCCAGACGACGATGACGCCGAGGCAGGTCATTCAGGAAGTGGCCCGGCAAGGCTATCCGACAGGCCCTGCGCTCCAGAGCATCATCGACCGTCACCTGCCTCCTATGGCAGCCACCGAGGCTTGGTCACAGCTGACGGGTCGATTCTTTGGGTCGGTACCGGCGCCTACGGATGATGCGGGCACCGAAACGGACGTCCCCCTCGATCAAGCCAAACTGGACGTCCTGGCCTTTGCCAAGGATCTTGAGGCCATGTTCGCCGCGCCGATGCGCGAGGCCGCAGCCCTGACCGCCCGTGCGCCCTGGGTCACGCGGCTCTATACGACCATGTCACCTGACGAGATGACCGAGGATCCCATCTTCGGGTTCAATCCCCGGTTGCCGCAGGTCAACAACCGACACATCGCTGAGGCGACTCCGGTCTGTCCGGATGGGGATCCCTCTCGTGGCGGCGTGCGCATCAAGCTCGAGGATGGCACGACCTATCTGGTTCCGGGGGATGGTCAACTGCCCCCGTTGGCCAGGATTCCCGCTGCCGCCGTGATCGAGATGCTGGACGAGGTGGCGGATCGACCGTCCCTCGTCTCGGACCGCGGCCCCGTGATCCGTGCGGCCCTCGCCGACTGGCAGGCCGGCAGGCCGATCGGTACCACGCCTGCCAACGCGATTCCCGGCTCCCCTACGGACACGTCGGGAAAGGCCACCTCAGGCCAATCGGCGACCGGTGCCACCCGCACAGCGGTGAGCCCCGGCTGTGCGTGCAGCAACCCGGTTCAAACCGGCAGTGACCCGACGGCGGCAGACCGCGAGGGGGCCTTCTGGGGAGTCGCCCTCGGCGCCGTAGCCGCGTGGCGGTTGCGCCGACCGAGAAGACCCGGGAGACCCTGATCGGGACGATCGTCAGCCACCCGTGGCAAGACGCAGACTTGCCACCGCCGAAACAATCCCATCTCTTGCCCCATCCAGCACCCACTGGCGTATCTTGTCCGGGCCGGCAAGGGGACTGACCGTACGCAGCAGGGCCACGAGCCCACTGACGAAGGGTGCCGCAGCGGAGGTACCACCAAAGGGGGAGACGGCCCCGTCGCGAGAGGTACTCAGGACCCCTTCGGCGGGTGCAAGGACCAGGTGGCGCGGGCTTCCCTGACTCGCTGCAGCCACCCTGCCCCATCGATCACACGCGCCGACCGGAATCAAGCCGGCATACGCCGGATCGTAGGCCCAGGCCCCCGGCCACACGGTCGCTCCACGTGCGGGTCCGGCAGCACAGACCACAGGAATGCCTGCGGCCAGCGCCTCACGCACGGCTCGGCCGAGGTCGGCCACGGCCGCGGCCGTCAGGAACTCCTCGCCTTCCATGACCCCCACCGACAGGTTGATGACGTCCGCCCCCTCGCGGAGGCCCGCCCGAATGCCGGCGGCGATATGCTCGGCCCTGACATGTCCCGTTCCGTGGTAGTTCACCTTGATGGCCAACAGGCTCACCAGGGGCGCCACACCGGCCAGCTGGCGAAAGCGCCAGCCACGACTGGCAATGATGCCCGCCACAGCCGTGCCGTGCCCTTGATCGTCGTGCCAGCCGGCTCCTGGCGCCACCACATCGCATCCACCGACGACCTTGCCACGCAGATCCGGATGACCGGGATCAATGCCGGTATCCACGACGGCCACACGAAGCCATGGAGTCCCGCGGGTCACGCGCCATGCCTCGCGGACTCCGAGCAGGCGATGGGGCCAGGCGCCACCCGAGGGCCACAGTGCCGGCGCGAACCTCATCCCTTCACGGCTCCGTCCATCAGTCCCTTCATGAACTGCTTCTGCAAGATCAAGAAAACCAGAATCGCGGGCACGATGGCTACCGTGGTCGCGGCCATGAGGAGAGGCCAGTCCGTCGTCTCGCGCATGCTCGCCCGAAAGGCGGCCAGCCCCACGGGAAGCGTCCTCAGGTGATCGGAATTCGTCGCCACCAAGGGCCACATGAACGTGTTCCACGAGGCCAGAAACTGGAAGATGCCCAAGGTGGCCACCGCAGGAGTGGCCGTGGGCAACGCCACGGTCCAGAAAAAGCGCCACGGGGAGCAACCGTCGATGCGGGCGGCATCCTCAAGTTCCCGGGGCAATCCAAGAAACCACTGACGAAAGAGGAAAATCCCGAAGGCCCCCGCCAGATCCGGAACGATCAAGGCCTGGTAGGTATCGACCCAGCCCAATCTGGCCACCAGGGCGAACAATGGCACGAGGTTGACCTGAACTGGCACCATCATCGTCATCAGCACCACGAAAAACAGCAAGTCCCTGCCTTTGAAGGTCATCCGGGCAAAGGCATAGCCCGCCATGGCACCCGTCAGAATCTGTCCAGCCACCGTCACGACGGCGACGAGGACACTGTTGGCAAACCAACGCCATAGAGCGCCTTCGCTCAGGGCCTTGCGAAAATTGTCAAGCGTGGCGGGACTTGGCCAGAAAGCAGGCGGGTAGCCCACGGACTGTTCGTAGGTCATCAGCGAGGTCGCAAGGAGCAACAGGAAGGGTGCGGTGCACAGGAACGCACCGATCCAGAGCACGCCGAGGCCGAGCGTCCGGTTCATGCGTCCTGCTCCTGATGGACCCAGCGCTTGCGCAACGCCCACTGCACCCAGGTCAGGGCCGCAAGGATTCCGAACAGCATGTAGGCCAGTGCGGAAGCCTTGCCCAGCTTGAAATAAGTGAAGGCGTTCTGAAAGAGCCAGTAAACGACGACCGTGGTGGACCTCCGGGGCCCCCCGTGGGTCATGATGTAGACCGAATCAAAGGTCTGGAACGCCCTGATCGAGGCGAGGATGCCGACCAGCAGGACCGTAGGCCCAAGGAGGGGCAAGGTGACGTGCCAGAAACGCTGCCAACCCGTGGCTCCGTCAACTTCGGCAGACTCCAGTACCTCACCGGGGAGGGCCTGCAAACCTGCGAGAAAGAGCACGACATTCGTGCCGAGGCTCTTCCAGACGCTCATGACCACCAGCGAGGGCAGGGCCGTGGACGGATCGGAAAGCCAATGCACAGGACCGAGTCCGACCCAGCGCAAGACCTCGTTCAGGGCCCCTGCACGGGGATCGAAAATCCACTCCCAGACAATACTGACCGCAACCATCGAGGTGACCACCGGAAGGAAATAGGCCGTGCGAAAAAATCCCAGCCCGCGTAGCTTCTGATTCAGGGCGAGGGCCAGCGCCAGGGCCAGGACCAAATCGAGCAGCAAGTACAGCACGACGAACAGCAACGTATTGGCGATGACCTTCGGAAAGACCGGGTCGGCCGCCAGAGAGCGGTAGTTGTCCAGTCCCACCCACCGTGGGGTCCCCAGAAGATCCCAGTCCGTGAAGCCAATCAGGAACGATGCGAGCGTGGGCAGGACCCCGAACGTTCCGATGATCACCAGAGCCGGTACCACGAGCAGCAGTCCCCACCAACGCTCGGAACGCAAGGGATGCAAGGTCGGGCGCATCAACGCACCTCAGCCAACAAAGCGTCGATGCGACGAACGACAGGAGGTAGTGCGCGGTCCAGGGTCTCCTCGCCGGTCCACACGGGTCCGAGCCCATCGATGAGTTCCCACGTGATCTCATCGTAGGCGGGAGGCACCCGCGTCGGACGTCCCTTGGCGATCACATCAAGAAAGACCCTGTTTCCGGCCGGAGCTCCCGAGAGAAAGACGGGGGACCGGGCCACGTCGGGTCGGGCGGGAACAATCAGGCCAGAACGGGTGAACGCCTCGCTGCTTTGCTTGCCCGCGAGATGCCGGATGAGTTTCCAGGCGGCATCGGGATGCCGAGTACGAGCCGACATGACCCATCCCGAAGCGTCCGTATCCACCACGCTGCCGGCCGGACCCGAGGGGAACGTGGTGACGTCCCAGCGAAAGTTGATCTTGCGCCGATATCCGGGCACGGCCCACCGACCATAGACGAACATGGCCAACTTGCCGGTCGCGAAGAGCTGGGTCATCCGCGCGTTACCCGTATCCTTGTCGGAAGGGGCCACCCTGTGGCGATGACGCAAGTCAAGGTAGAACTGCAAACCCGCCCGAGCCTCGGGCTCTCCGAGCGTGCAGCGCGTCATCCCTGCGTCCATCACATCCCCCCCGAAGGACCAAACCCACGGAGTCCAAACGAGCGGATTGGGCTGGAAGCCAATGGCCCACTGCCGGCCAGGGATCGTCAGGCGGGGTGCGATGCGCTCCAGATCAGCCACCGTCCAGCCCGGCTTAGGGTACGGGACTCCTGCCGCATCAAAAAGATCCTTGTTGTAGAAAACAACCAGGTTGGAGAGGTCTCTGGGCAGGCCGTGCAGGGCTCCTTTCCAACGCATCGCCTCGAGGACCTGGGGGAAGAAGTCACTTTCCCGAACGGCTGGGTCCTTGACCAACCTCGGTCCCAAGTCAGCCAACACGCCCCTGCGGGCAAAGCCCGGCAAGGCTTCGTTCGACATGAACATCACATCAGGGACGGAACCACCCACGACCATCAACCGCAACTTGTGGGCATACTCATCGGGGATGTGGATCAAATCGACCGGAATACCCTCCCTTCGGGTGAACTCCTCCAGGATGGGGCGTAGGGTCGCGATTTCGTCCAGCGATCCCCAGGTGCTGAAACGCAGACCGACATCGGGCCGAGAAGTACACGCCCCGAGCAGGACGGAAGCCCACCCTGCGAGCAGGGCGGACAGCACGCGGCGGGACACACGGGACATGCTGGGGCCATGGTAACACCCCCCGGCTGGAGGGTCCGCAAGGGGCCGGGCAAGCCTGTGAAGGCCCACTGGGATCTGGCCCGGTCCTTCTGGGCCCCGACGTGGCCTTTGCCCACCCTTCCCATGCCCTCGGCCTATGAGCATCCCCCGTCGGCTGACGAACCACGCATCCTCTGGGAGCTGCATGACCCGTCGGGAACTTTGCGAGCCTGGATCGAGGCCGAATTCCCCGGAGAGGGAGAAGGTGCCTTGAGGGGCCTTGCCTGGGATACCGTGGCTTCGGCAAGCCCTGATGCGCTCAGGGCTCTGGGTCTGGCCGTCGTCGACGAAGCACGGACGCGCGGTCTTGAGCGCCTCTGGTCAGGGGGCGGCTGGTCCCACTGGTGGCCGGGATTGCCCGAGGCGGCCACCGAAGCCCGGACGATCCTGGCATCCTGGGGCTTCCATTCTGCTGGAAGAACCTGGGACATGATCGCCCGACCCCCTTTCTTCGACCGTGGGACCTTGGATCGTGACTCTGGCGAATTGCGGTTCGAGTGGGATCCCTCGCATGGCTCGACGGCCCTGCTGGATTGGCTCTCGCGGGAATTTCCGGGAAGGTGGCCCACCGAGGCCCTCGCGGTCCATCATGGTCACTGGCCAGGAAGCCGACTCCTCGGCGGCTGGAAGGGCGAGAGGCCGGTGGCCTTTGCACTCGTGCACGAACCGGGGAGCGCCTGGACGTGGCGTTGGCGGGGGCATGACGAACGTGTGGCTGCGATGGGTCCCCTGGGGGTAGCGCAGGACCTTCGAGGGCAAGGTGCCGGGCGTGCCCTGTTGCGTGAGGGATTGAAGGACCTCTGGGGTAACCAACCCAGCCTGATCGTGATCGACTGGACCACCCTGAGCGGCTTCTACGGTAGCGTCGGGTTCCGGGAAGGCTGGTTCTGGTCGAGGCAGGTCCACGAACTCGAGGGGTCGGGATGAGAGACGTGCGAAGCCTTGGCGCGAATCCCGAAGTCTTTGTCCGCGAAGCCTTCCCTTCGCTCGCCGATGCTCGTCCCGAGGGCCCGCCCCGGAGAATGCCCAACAGCGTGGTCTGGCGATGGCGCATGAAGGACCGCGGACACGTCTGGGTGAAGTGGCGTCCGCAGCAGGCGGCGGGCCCTCTGGGGATGGAGCGGATGCATCGGGTCCTCCGGCATTTGCGCACCTCCGGCATACCCTTCCCAGAAACGCTTGCGTCCCTCTCCGGTTCACCGTGGATACTCAACGACGGTCAATGGGTAGAGACGTGGCGTGCCGGGCTGGGCCGCGACGCGTATGTCGATCGTCCGCCCTTCGCGCCTCTCCTGGATGCAGCGCACGCTCGCGCCATCGGCAGGCTGCTGGGCCGCCTCGCCGCGGTTCGTCCGGTCGAGCCTGCGCATCGTCCCGTCGGGGAGGCGGGGGTCTGGGCGGATGTCTCCTGGATCGGGACGGGTGCGGCACCGACTTGGCCCATGCCGACGGCCCGAGCCATGCTTCACCGTTGGTGGCGCGAGGTGAGGCCCTTCGTGGAAGCCCTCCTGGCAAGGCATTCCGCATCATCCGCTGGAGGTCTGTACTGGCACCACGGCGACCCTCTGCCGCGAAACATGCTGTTTTCAAAGGACGAGATCAGCAGCGTGCTGGATCCCGAAGCCTGGACAACGGGCCCAGAAGGCCTCGACCTGGCGCTGGCCGTGGCTGCTCTTGCCCTACCCTGGCCCGTGCTTGCCGCAGGCGGGCAGGCGAGACCTCGGGTCGCTGCAGACTTGCTGGCAGGATTCGCCGACGTCCGCCGACCCCCACCGTGGGAGGATCTGTTGCCCTTGGTCGTGTTGGGGCGAGTCGGCTCAGCCGGACGAAGAGCCAGCCGTCTGGCTGCCGCGGGCAGATTTGGTGAAGCTCATGACTTCCTCAAGGGCCAATTGACCATGCTGCGCTGGTGGCAAAGCCCCGCTGGCCGTCTGTGGCACGAGGGTCCACCGCGATGATCGTGTTGTTGCACAAACCGTACGGCACGCTTTGCCAATTCAGTCCGGAGGGGACCCGACAGACCCTCGCCGACGTGCTGGACATTCCGGGCATCTATCCTGCAGGCAGACTGGATCACGACTCTGAAGGCCTCCTCGTCCTGACTGACGAACCGTGGTTCGCCCATAGGCTGACCCATCCCGATCACGGCCACGCCAAGGTGTATCACGCCCAAGTCGAGGGCATGCCCGGCCCTGATGCCGTCTCGGCCTTCTCGAGAGGGATCCTGCTGCAGGAGCGGTTGACGAGGCCTGCCGGCCTCAAGCATCTCGAGCCCCCCCCTGACTGGCCCGAACGCACGGTGCCCATTCGTTTCCGCAAGTCGATCCCGACCGCATGGGTCGAGGTCATCCTGCGCGAAGGCCGCAACCGGCAAGTCCGCAAAATGCTGGCCGCAGTCGGTCATCCATGCCTGCGGCTCATCCGAGTCGAGGTGGCGGGACTGAGCCTGGGTCCATTGGGACCGGGACAACACCGCCGGTTGGATAGGGGAGAAGTCAGGGCCCTCCGGCAACGGCTCGCAGAATGATTGACCCCGGTCGGCCTTGGATGCTAGGGTCCTTTTGAAAGCCACGATGGAGTGGAGGGCCCGAGATGATCGGACACGAATCCGTCGCCGGGCGTAAGGCGACCGACTGGGCGACGCTGGGAGCCATCGTCTCGGGTGGCTCGGCGATTGACCTGCCCCGACTCGAGATCACCGAAGAGTCCGGCGCAAGAAGCTTTCTTACTGGCTACGGTCTTGATCCAGAACAGGAGGGAGACCGAGCGGAGCTGGCCAAAATTCTTCGGTTGGCGCGAACTTTCATCGAGGAAGTCCTGTTGCCTTGGCATGCACTGACCGAGATTCCGTCCCAGCTTCCCGATCGCCCCGTGGATCTGTTGCTGTCGGCCAGCCGGATCACGGACCCGATGCGGGCGTGGTCCTGTTCAATGCTCAGGGTGTGTCACGCCGTGGCCCATGCCCTCTTTCTTCCGGGACGGGACAAGGTAACCAATGCTCTGGCTCAAGTAGAAAGCAGGTTCCGCGAGCACCTAAACGAGGAGGATGGTCGTCCTTACCTCGGCGACTTGCCCCTGCACTCCATCCGGTTCAAGTCTGGAAAGCCTTGGAACAGCTTGCTCATGAAACTGTTATGCAAGAAAGACAACGTCGCCGAAGAAATTTATGACCATCTCGGCGTGCGTATCATCACACGCAGCAAGGTAGAAGCCCTTGAGGTCGTGCGATACCTTCGCGACCACCATCTCGTCCCGTTCCCGAATGTCAAGCCGAGCCGCAGTACCAATTCGCTTTTGGATCTGGAGGGCCTTCAGGCAAGGCACGTGCAGCTCTGGCAGGAGCTCGAGGACGGCAGGATCGACCCCGCAACCTACCTTGCACGGCTGGAGGAGTTCGCCAGCCAACCTTTCTTGCCGGTCGATCGCAGACGCAACCCCTTCTCCGACCCTGACCGCAGAGCCTTGCAGTTCACCGCACGGGTCCTCATCCGCCACGAGACCCAGGGTTCCGTCGAGCGCTTCTTCTTTCCCTTCGAGGTCCAGATCCTGGATAAAACTTCTTGGGAGGCGGGCCTCCGGGGACGTGCGAGCCACGAAGAATATCGGGCCCGACAGCGAGAGGACGCACGTCGGCGCGTCTTCCCCTGGGCCGACCCGTCAGGCGCGGAGGACGTCGCGGGTGATGGTGCCACCCCCAAGGACCAAGTCGTCCTCATGGAACACCGCATATTGCCCGGGAGCGACCCCCGCCACCGGCTCTTCCAACAAAATCCGCCAGCTTGAACCTTGTCGTTCCAACGTGGCTGCGAGCAGGGAGCCTCCGTGGCGGATACGCACCTGAACGGCACGATCGTCCTCGGGCGGGTGAATGGAGACCCAACGTACGTCTTCAACACCAAAGGCTCGTATCATCGTCTGCTCACGCGGCCCCACGACGACTGCTCCTTCGGAAGGCAGGACATCGAGCACGTAGAGCGGCGTGGCTGCAGCCACGCCGAGGCCGCGACGCTGACCTACCGTGAAGTGGGTCGTGCCGCGATGCTGGCCCAGCACCTGACCAGACAAGTCCACGATGGGCCCCGGACGCTCGTGTTCGGGAAGATGGCGCGCCAGGAAACCTGACAAGTCATCAGAAGTGAAGCAGAGGTCCTGACTGTCAGGCTTGGCCGCCACCCCCAGACCCAACCTGACGGCCTCGGCACGGGTCTCGTCCTTGGTCATCGCCCCCAAGGGAGTGATGAGACGAGAAAGCTGCTCCTGCGACAGGCGCCATAACATGTAGGCTTGGTCCTTACGGGGGTCCAGACCCGACCGCAGCTGCCAGCGTCCCGTCCCCTCGTCACGGGACACCCTGGCATAGTGGCCAGTGGCGAGGTACTCCGTACCACAGGCTTCCCTGGCCGCCCGCCACATATGGTCGAACTTCAAACGCTCGTTGCACGTCGGACAAGGGTTCGGGGTACGTCCGTCCGCGTAGGTCGCAAGGAAGGGATCGACGACTTCTTCCTTGAACCGGTCCATGAGGTCCACCTTTAGATGGAGAATGCCCAGCTTTCCGGCCAGCTCGGCCGCATCGGCGATGGCCTCGGCCCCGCAGCACGAGGAATCGGGCCAGATCACCATCGTGACCCCGACCACCTCATGACCCTCAGCGACGAGGCGAGCCGCCGCCACCGAGCTGTCGACACCGCCACTCAGGCCCACTGCGATACGCATCTGACGTTCCATGCCCTTAGAATGGCATGGTAGCAGAGAACTGGGCCGTTTCAGGCCAGGAGGCGGCGTGACGGCAGACGAGATGCGTGGGGAAGAGTCTGCAGAGGCCGGCCGCAAGGAGGCCGACGCCTTTCCCCCGATACGTCGGGCGGTGTTCGATCTCGAGTGGAAAGTCCGACGCGAAGCAAGCCAAACGGCCGAACGCGTGGCCGAACTGCTGCAGGAAGTTCTGCAAACCACGGCGTGGGGCGCGGCCGCGATGGCCGACGGACTGCAGCCTGTGCTCATTGAACTCAGAGACAGGCTGACAGCGCTCGAGGAACTGGCCCACGGCCCGGATGGGCTCGCACGGGAGACCGTCCAGCGGCTCGGGGCTCGTATCGACGCAGCCGAAAGTCTGGCCGAGGCCGCTCTGGGTCAACGTGCCGAAATCGAGGAGGACTTCGCCCAGACCCTCTCGCCTCTGCAGGAGGAGGCAGAACGGACCCGGGAAGATCGCCTGACTTTGGCCGAGGTGGTCGAAGCCTTGGTACGGGTCGAAGATCCGGCAGAGGGTGTTCCTGCCCTGCGGGAAGCCGTGGCTACCCTGCACGAGGACAACCTCAGGCGAGAAGAGTTGGTACAAACGTTGGCCCGCGAGATGGCCGATCGCGTCCGGAGCATGGAGGAGACCCTTGCAGCCTGGGTCACGACGCTGCAGGGAGCTAAGGACGTCCTTGTGACCCTGCCTGACCGCCTCGAGCAGCTCGCGGGATTCGCCGGGCGGCTTGACGCCATGGAACAGTCTGAAATGCAACGACAGCAGACGGAAAAGTTGCGGCAACAGGCTGTGACGGAGCTCGGCCAGCACGTCGAGGAGGTCCGTGAGGACGTGGGGCAGAGACTTGCGGGCCTCGCGGACTTGACCGGTAGCCTGCGAGAAGAGCTGGACGATACGGTCCGCGCGGGCCAACTGGCGGCGCTGACCGCCGGACTGGGCCAACAGCAGCTGGGCCTGAAGGAGCTGCGCGACACCTTCCAGACTTGGCGTCTGGCCCAGGAAGCCCTGCAGAGCGCCACCCATTCCACCAGTGGCCTGTATGAGAACCTCGAACAGCTGCGGGAAGAGAGTCGTCAACAGGTCAGCCGCCTGGCGAAACGGCTGGAGGCCATTGAGCGCCATTTGGCCCAGGGAAGCAAGGTGGGTTCGCCCGTCCCCCCGACATCGACCTCTCCGCCCCCGCGCTCGACCACCCCCAGGACACCAGCCGGACGGGAAGGCAGACCGCCATCCCAGGAGGTCGACCCCCCCCGCGGGGCGCGCGAAGGATGAGGGCCATCGTGTATTCGGGCGTGGTCTTCGAGGGACATCACCCGGGAGATGACCATCCGGAGCATCCAGACCGCTGGAAAGTCCTGCATGAGCATCTGGAGCAAGCGTCCGGTCTGGTCATACGGATGCCCGAGGCCGCGACCACGGATCAGCTTCTGTCCGTCCACACCCCTGCCCACGTGGACCTGCTCATCCGGACAGATGCTGCGGGCGGCGCGGTATTGGACGACGACACGACCATGGCGCCGGGAAGCCTGACGGCGGCCCTCGCTGCTGCCGGTTCCGCCCTTGCCGGTCTGACGGACGCCGTGGGAGGCCAGCCGGTCTTCGTCGCGGCAAGACCTCCCGGGCATCATGCCTCGGCCGATCGAGCCATGGGCTTTTGCCTGACGAACCACGTCGCGCTGGCCGCGAGAGGTGCGCTGGAACTGGGTGCGAGAAGGGTCGCCATCCTCGACTGGGACGTGCACCACGGAAATGGAACGGAGTCTCTGGTCGAGGACTGGCCTGAGGTCAGCTACCTTTCCTTGCACGAAGAAGGTCAGTTCCCGGGCACGGGCCCCAGCGGGGAACGTATGGGGGGCCGAATCCGCAATTTGGCCTTGCCTGCACGGACAGGACACGCGACCTACCTTGAGATTTTCGAAAGGTGGGTCGTGCCGTGGCTACGTAGGCAGACCCCTGATCTGGTGTTGCTGTCGGCTGGTTTCGATGCCCATCACGCCGATCCTCTCGGCCACCTCTCGCTCGAGACCCGAACGTTCCACGACCTCGCCAAGATGCTTGCACACACGACGGTGGACCTTTTGGGCAAACCTGCCATCCTTGGCGTTCTGGAGGGTGGGTATGCCCCGGAGGCCACTGCGCGCTCAGTCCTCGCCACACTGGCGGGTCTCACCGGCCAGAGGAAGGAACTGACCGAGGCCCCCCCCCCACGGGTGGTCCTTTCCGACGAGCGATGGCAGAGAAGACGCAGGGAATTCGAGCTCATCTTTGCCGAGAGCGGCTTCACAGTCGCTCCGGAATATGCCGCCGAACGACTTCCAGAAGGCGATGGCCCTCCCGGCGATCCGGCCCCACTTCCCCCTGACCCAGCAACGACATGAGATTCCCTAGCACCACGGGGTGACTCGGAGCAATCTGGAGCGCCCGTCGAAGTGCGGCCTCTGCCCAGTCACCCCGCCCCAGGCGATGATGGCAAACCGCCAGGTTGTTGTGTGGCCGTACATCGCGCCCGGCCAAGCCGCTCAATACGGAGAAGGAGGCGAGCGCCTGCTCAACATCTTGCAAGTGCAACTCCGCGATACCAAGAAGGTTCCAAGCTGCAGGGAGGTCACGGCACCCTTGCAGCAGCTCGCGGACTTCTCCGCGGGCTGCCTGCCAAGCTCCGGCCTGCGCCATATCCCAGGCTTCCGCGAATCGGGCGTGCTCGACGGACTCTGGAGCAGGTATCCGGCGCCAGGGTGCCTGCCAGGTCCGTACCCAGGCGACGGGCCAGGGCCAATCCAGATGCTCCATGTACTCCATACGGACCTCAGGCCCGCGATTCATCGACCCGTGGACGCCGCGCCATGACTTCGAGACCAATCAACGTGGTGGCCAACCCTCCCTGGGAAGTCTCCTTGAGTTTCTTGGGCATGGCCTCACCGATTTCGCCCATGGCGGAGATGACCTGATCCGCGGGCACAAAGCTGCGAATGCCGGCCAACGCCATCTCGGCAGCCGAAGTGGCATGAATCGCGAAGATCGCATTCCGCTTGATGCAGGGGACCTCGACATACCCGCCAATCGGATCACACACCAATCCCAGCGTGTTCTTCAGCGCAAGCGCCATCGCGTGCACCGCGACGTCGGGCGGAGCCCCCGCCATCTCGGCCATGGCACCGGCCGCCATGGCTGCAGACACTCCGACCTCGGCCATGCACCCCGCCTGTGCCCCCGAGATGGTGGCCCTGTTCGCCATCACCATGCCCAAGGCAGCAGCGGTGAAAAGTGCCATGACGACCCCTTCGTCAGGACAACCCAGACGCTGCTGAGCCCCCCAAAGCGCCGCAGGCAGGATACCACTCGAGCCTGCGGTCGGCGCGGCCACGATGCGCCGCATCGCAGCAGAACACTCGTTGACGGCCAATGCACGGGCCATGACCTGCACGGCGATGCCATCGACCAGAAGAGGACGATGAGTGGCCATCAGCTGCCCCGCGCCGTGGGACAGCCCCCCCATGGTCTTCTGGGGGGCTTCGAGACCCATCTCCATGGACCGGCGCATGGTGGCCCACCGTTCCCGCATGGCCTCCAGGATAGTCTCCCGGTCGTGATGTCCCATGGCCACTTCATGACGAAGCGCGACCTCGCCAAGCGTGAGTTGCTCGGCCTCGGCAAGCGCAACGAGATCCGCCATGCTTTCGAAACGATAAGAGGTCATTGCACGAAACCCTAGGCCAGACGCGGCAGCGCACGGGCAGACAAGACCCCGGGCATCGCCCGGACCTCGGCCACCAGATTTTCGGGAAGTTCCTGATCAGACTCTAGCGTCATGAATGCGTGGGCCCCCCGATGTCGCCGGGCTACCCGCATGAAGGCAATGTTCACTCCGAGGCGCGCCAGAAGCCCCGTCACCTCACGCACGAGGCCGGGCCTGTCCTCGTGTACCGTGACCAGCGTCGGGTAGTCCCCCGAAATGTCCACGTCATAGCCTTGGATGGAGGTGATGCGGACGGCGCCGCCCCCGAGCGAACTTCCCACCATGTCCAGCGTCTCTCCATCTGCGGCACGCAGGACGAATCGCGCCGAACACGGATGGATGTCCTGCCCAAGGTTGACCGTCGAGAAAGACCAGGACAAACCGCCTTCCCGGGCATGTTCAAAGGCATCCTTCAAGCGATCGTCCCCGGACGAGAAGCCCAGCAGGCCCGCTATCAGGGCCCGGTCCGTTCCGTGCCCGGCACCGGTCTCGGCGAAGGACCCATGCAAGCCTAGCTCCGCACGCACGGGAGTCCCCCCCAGCAACGCACGCGCCAATCCGCCCAGGCGGGCCGCCCCCGCCGTATGAGAGCTGCTGGGACCGACCATGATGGGGCCGATGATGGAGAACACGCTGTCGTAGGGTGCCATGCCCACATCATACGCCCGTCGGCTCTCAAAAGGCACGTCGGTCTCCCCTGTGTTCCGGGGAAGCCGACGTGGGGAGGTTTCTATGGCTGGACGGGATAGGACGGATGGACAGACTGCTCGGGCGCAAGGCCAAGGGAAACTTGGGCCGACTCCCTGCGACGGACCGTGACCTTGTCGCGCAGGCCGAGCCGATAATCCGCACTGCGCGCCGTGACCTCGTAGGCACCCGGCTCGAGGCGCCCGACGCGGAAGGCACCTTGGCGATCAGCCTTGGCACGCCAGAGGCGTCCGTTGCTAAAGGAACGCACCGTCACGTCGGCCAAGGGAAGGGCGACGAGGGTCCTCGCATCATAGACCCTGCCGGCCAGACGCCCCTTCGAGAGCAGGTCCCAGACCGCTCCGAAATCGGGCAAACCAACCACGCACGAAGTCACGAGGCTCTCGCCCTGCAGTCTCCCTCTGGCAATGACCTTGCGGTTGAGCCGCTGGGCGAGGGCAAGACGCCCTGGTTCATCTTTACCTACCAATGGAATCGCGACTTCCTTCTTCCACCAAAGCGACCCCTTGCGGATTTGCAGGAAGAACCGGCCATCTTCATTCGAGCGAATGAAGCCGACCCGAGTCATACGCCTGCCCACCGGCTCGGAGCCGGAGGCCTCGGGCGAAGGAACCTCACCCTGCTCTACGGCCAGATCGGCCAAGTCGGCTTCGTCTACCTCATCGAGATCGGACTGGAGATTGAGTACCTCCATGTTCGATTCCGCCCCGACCTGCGCATCGCGCGCCCCGAAGGTGGGTGCGGCCACGACTCCGCCGGCGGCGGACCGATTCATCGAGCCTGCGGGCGCAGGCTGACCACACCCTGCCACGACCACGGCAAGCAAAGGAAGCCACACATGAGAACGCCGCAAGCCTTCGAACATCAGAACCCCCCGGGACGAAGCCCCCAAGCTGGGAGAGTTGTCGCCTCGGGGGGCCGTGAATAGGGTTAATCGCCGGGAAATTTTCGATTAAGAGCCAGACTCAGCGTGAATTCTGGTTGACGAAGCGCATCAGCCGAGACTTGCGACGCGCAGCCGTGTTCGGATGCATGATGCCCTTGCGGACCGCCACGTCGATGGAACTCACCGCCTGCCGGATCAGCTCATCCGAATCGGCACCGGAACTGGCGTCAAGAACCTGGTCACGCACCTTGCGGAAGCGTGTCTTGACCTCGGACTTGACGGAGACATTGCGCTTGCGGTTGCGCTCGGCAACCTCGGCCCGCTTGATGGCCGACTTGATCCGCTTGGCCAAGGGGAAACTCCTCGATTAAAAAATAAAAGACGACGGCACGAACCTGTAATCTAACAGAGAGGCGCGCCCTCGACAAGGCTTCCGGCTGTCGAACCCTGTGCTATCTCTCCAGGAGAGATTTGGAGCGAACACCTTCCTCGCTTTCCGGGGCCAGCCGAACGACCTCCTGCAAGTGCCGCCGTGCGGTCACCGTGTCACCCCTCGCACGAGCCAACTCCGCAAGATGCCAATGCGGCAGGGCCAGTATCGGGTCTTCACGCACCGCAGCCTCGAAGGCCTCCCTTGCCGTGGCGACGTCACCGGAGCGCAGGGCGGTCAAGCCCAGCCGAGTCCTGAACATCGCCTGAGCCGCACGCACACCCTCGGTACCAGCGGTTTCCGAGAGACGGGCACGGGTGGCCCCCTTTTGCAGGGCTTCGGTGGGATCCTGAAGGTCGTGTTCTCCCAAGGGCTCGGAGAGCCATTCCCCCGTGCGCTGTGTCGTGCCCGAGGACGACAGGTCCTGGCTGGTGTCCCTTGGCAGCGCCTTCGCCGAGACCTTCCCGGAGAGCTCCCTTTCGGCAAGGCCGCCTGCAGGGCCTTTACCCCGAACCTGCCCGGGCACCCAGGATGGCGGTCCACCCGTGGAAGGCTCGGCCTGCAAACGCAGCGCCTGCTGCCGCTCCCCCACGTTGGACGGGAGACCCGTGAAACGAGCGGTCACGCTCTCGGTGGAAGGGATCCCGGACAATGTCTGGCTAGACGCCATGGCTGAGGCTTCCTCCAGTCCCTGTCTGCCCTCGAAGGTCGCACCGCTTCCCGGAAACTCGGAAAAGGTCGCGCCCCGGGAAGGGCGTCCCGACATCACTGCCCGGTCGAGGGCCTCCGGACGTCCTTCGCGGCCTATGGGCGGCAGGGGCAGGCCCTTGGCCCCTCCAAGCCAAGTCGCCCCCCCGGGAGTCGGACGAATCGGATCCGCGTCGCTGGCCCCGTCTCCGCCGAGTCGCCAAAGGGCTGCGGCGAGGATGCTGGTCGCAGACAACCCTCCGAGGAGCCACGGCAACCTCCGCCGGCGCCGGGCCTTCGACACGGGGGGGGGGTGCCCTGTGGGAGCCGACCGCGCGGGCCGGGGGGGCGGAGCCGGCGGCGGGACCCGATCCCACGCGGCGAGACGCCTTTCCATGCGCTGTTCCTCGAGTGCGGCGACAAGCTCCAGAAGCTCGAGCCTGCCAGCGGCCACGAGCAGATGTCCCAGAGGCATGGCTTGGTCGACCTGCCGCGCCAAGGCATCGGCCAATACCTCCTTTGCCAGACCACGCCGGACCAACAGGCTCCCGAGACGAGGCGCCGCATCGGCCTCCCGCAAGACCCGCGCGTGGGCCTCTGCCCGGGCACGGAGGGCCGGCACCACGCTCTGGGTGGCCCAGCCTCGATCGAGACCCGCATATCCGCCCTCGTGCCAGGCACGAGCCACATCCGCCCATGGCACCAGGCCCCATAACGCCGTGACCAGCCACGGATGGGCCAAGGGATCCGCGACCGGCGGTCGAGGAGACTGCCCGCGCAGGATGGCTTCTATCGTGGCCGCCGGCACCCGCAGGAGTTGCCCCAGCGGCAGGTCCTCCTCGACTTGCCGGGCCATCCCCTGCTTGAGGTCCAGCTGCGTGACGTGCCCCCCTGCCAGCAGCAGGCTGCCCAGCCGTCCGGAGTGCCCTCTCCAAGGTCGATGCCGCGCGGCAGGCAGCCCCCAGCCTTCCAACCAGTCCTCGAGCACCAGGTCCCCGCGGCGAACGGCTCTGGCCGGGTCCTCGGGCCAGGGCTGCCCTCCGCCAGGTCTGGCCAAGGCATCGTGAACCTGCGCCACCGTCAGGCTCCCTTCGTCCTCCAGGTTTCCGGGCTCATCCTGCACGGGGGCAAGGACAAGCCACGGTCTGCCTGCAGCAGGGAAAGACGATCTGCCCGGCAAGGGACCCTCCGGACCGGAACGGCCCATCCAGGACATGGGGACGGGCCACCCTCGACCTTCCCGATCCAGGACCTCGAGCCCCCCTTGACCCGCACGCCAACGATCCAAGGGGGTTGCAAAAGCCACCCATTGCCCCCGACGGGCTGCCTGGACAAGCCAGCGGGCAAGCGGAAAGGCCTCGATCGCCATGGGGATTTGCCTCGGATCGCGGGACACTCGTAGCGAAGGGGTCCAACCGTGTATAACACGGTCAGATGGACGCGAGCACAGAGGCCTTCCAGGAAGGCGTCAACCAGTTTCAGGCGGGCAATTACGACGCCGCCCTGGCCGCATTTGCCCAGGTAGGCAAGGAGCATCGCAAGTTACAGTCACAGGCCCTTACCTACATCGGCCGCATCCAGAGCGCCAAAGGGGAGCTTGCCGATGCCGAGGCGTCGCTCAGACGGTCACTGTCCCTCCAGACTCGCATCGACCCGATGAGCCTTTACTGTCTGGGCGAAGTCTATTTCCAGGCACGCCGGTGGCCCGAGGCGGAGAAGTACCTGCAGGAAACCATCGCTCTCGAGCCCAAGTACACCGATGCCTACATCCGGCTCGGCATGGTCTTCCGTGAGACCAAGCGCAACGACGATGCCCGCAAGGCTTTCGAGCTTGCCATCGTGAACGACGCCAAGGCCGTCGTCGCCCGCTATCAACTGGCCTTGATCTGTGCGGAAAAGGAAGATTACAAGCGCGCGCTCAGTCAGCTGCACTTCGTCAAAAGCCTGGCGGAGTCCTATGCACCTGCCTTTGTGTTGCAGGGGGACATTTACCAACGTCTGGGGGATCACCTTCAGGCCATCGTCGAGTACGTCAAGGTGGTCGAGATGGGGCGGGCCGATGCCAGCCTTTTCTGGCGCCTCGGGCGTTCTTTCGTCGCTGTCAAGGACCGCCAGCAGGCCGTCAAGGCCTTCGAGGAGGCCGTACGACACGATCGCCAGCTCTGGCCGGCGTGGTTCTACGCGGCCCAGCTTCGCGAGGAACTCAAGGATTATCCGCGCGCCCTGGCACACTACCGAAACCTGCTGGGCGTGGAGGAGTACAAGTCCGTGGCACGCGAGGCTCTCGATCGGTTGTCCCGTCTGGTCCCTGGGGGTGCCGCGGCTCCGCCGCCAGCCGAGACGGAGTCGGCGGTCTTCGAGGCTCCCGCAGAAACGACACGCGTCAACGCCACACATACCCTCGAAGCCGTGCAGCGTCAGCTCACAGGCTCCATCGGGGCCAGACGCACGGCGCCCTTGCGGACCACCGGCAATCTGGCAAAGGAGAAGTGGGTCGACGAGAGTGTCGCCGACGAGCCCTTGGTCCCGCAGCCCGCAGCGCCTGCCGCCGCCTCCCCCGAGGCCCAGGAGCGCGAAGCCTACGGAGGACCCGACATCATCGACCTCGTAGCTGCTGCCGTCCGCTCCGGCAGCGTCGGAGAGGTCTTCAGCGTGCTCAGGCACAGCTCGGTGGATGAGATCACCGGTACCTTGCGGTCACGGGTGGATCCCCTGTTCAAGGCAGTCGATCCCGATCAAATCCGCAAGACCGTCGAGGAAAGACTCGGCCGGCTGCGTGGCAAGAAAAAGAAGAAGAAGGGCTGATAGCATGGCCTCCAACAGGAGGTGATGCCATGGGCACGCGGCACGAGTTCGTCCACTGCCACGTCCACAGCCAGTACTCGCTCCTTGACGGTGCAAGCCGCATCAAGGACCTCGTGGCCCGGGCGGCAGACACCGGCATGGGAGCTCTAGCCGTCACGGATCACGGGGTCATGTACGGTGCGATTGAGTTCTACAAGGAGGCCAAGGAGAAGGGGATCAAGCCCCTGATTGGCATGGAGGCCTACGTCGCCAACGGGGACCGGCGCATCCGGGCCGTCCAGGGACCGGGGAAGCCCTACGGGCATCTCGTGCTGATCGCCAAGAACCAACAGGGCTACGAGAATCTGGTCAAGCTCAACACCATCGGCCATCTCGAAGGCTACTACCACAAGCCCCGGATCGATGCGGAGGTGCTCGAGCACTATCATGAGGGCCTCATCGCGCTTTCGGCGTGCATCGGCGGCCAGGTTCCCTCACTGGTGCTGCAGGGACGGCATCAGGAGGCCCTCGACAAGGCCCTGTGGTACAAGGGCGTCTTCGGAGACGACTTCTACCTTGAGGTCCAGGATCACGGTCTCGCCGAGCAACGTGCCGTCAACCGGGCCTTTCTCGAACTTTCCGAGAAGACCGGTATCCGGCTCGCGGCGACCAATGATTCGCACTACACCCATCCCGGAGACACACGCGCCCACGACGCGTTGATCTGCATCGGCACCGGTCGGAACCTCAATGATGCCCATCGCAAGATGGCGTATGGGCCGGACTTCTACGTCAAGAGCCCGTCCGAGATGGCCGAGGTCTTTCATGACCTGCCCCAGGCCTTGCGCAGCACGCTCGAAATTGCAGAAAAGGTCGATCTCAAGCTGGACATGGGACGCAATCGCCTGCCGGTCTTTGAAGTGCCCGATGGCAAGACGGCCGAGTCACACCTGATCGATCTCGCCTGGCAGGGCCTGCGGGAACGTTACGACCGCATCACGCCCGAGTTGGAATATCGACTGAAATTCGAGCTGGACACCGTCACCAAGATGGGTTTCCCAGCCTACTTCCTGATTGTCTGGGACTTCATTGCGTGGGCCAAGCGAAACGGTATTCCCGTTGGCCCCGGGCGCGGCAGCGCAGCAGGCTCCCTGGTTGCGTACTGCCTCGGCATCACCGAGCTGGACCCCGTCAAATACAACTTGCTGTTCGAACGCTTTCTCAATCCTGAACGTGTGTCGATGCCCGACATCGACGTGGACTTCTGCATCGACCGCAGAGGCGAAGTCATTCGCTACGTCCGCGAAAAGTATGGCGACGAGCGGGTTGCCCAGATCGTCACCTTCAACACGCTCAAGGCGAAGGCGGCCATCAAGGACGTAGGTCGGGTGATGGGCCTGTCTTTCGCGGAGACGAACGACCTCTGCAAGAAAGTGGGCGATGACCTGGGCGTCACCCTGGATGACGCGAGCAAGGAAGGCACTGAGCTTGCGGCCGTCATGGAGCGTGACGAGCGCGTGGAGGAGCTTGTGGGGCTTGCCAAGCGTCTCGAGGGCCTGAGCCGCAACACCAGCGTCCACGCCGCTGGCGTGATCATCGCGGAGGATCCCCTCGAACAGCTGGTCCCCCTCACCCGGCTCGATCGAGACAAGGGTGATGACGGCGGCCTCGTGACGCAGTACGAACAGAAGTACCTCGAGATGCTTGGCCTGCTCAAGATGGACTTTCTTGGGCTACGCAACCTGACGATGATTGGTCGAGCTCTGGACCTGGTGAAGCGTAACCATCCGGACCGGGTGCCAGACTTCTCCAACCAGGATTTCACCGACCCTGCAGTGTACGAGCTCCTGAGGCGTGGGGACACCATCGGGGTGTTCCAGGTCGAGTCCGAAGGGATGACGAAACTGGTGAGGCAGCTGCAGCCGACCAACTTCGAAGACATCTCGGCCATCTTGGCGCTCTACCGGCCCGGACCGCTGCAAAGCGGCTATGTCGACGAATACGTGGATCGAAAGCACGGCCGCAAGGCCATCGATTATCCACACCCGGCGCTCGAGCCCATCTTGCGCGACACCTACGGCACGATGGTCTACCAAGAGCAAATCATGCAGATTGCTCAGGTGCTGGGCAACTACTCGCTGGGTGGTGCCGACATGCTGCGGCGCGCGATGGGCAAGAAGAAGGCCGACGAGATGGCCAAGCAGCGAGCCACTTTCCTCGAGGGGTGCATCGCCAATCAGGTGGACGAGACGGTGGCCAACGACATCTTCGACAAGATGACCAAGTTCTCGGAATACTGCTTCAACCGGGCCCACACGGCCGCCTACGCCGTCCTGACCTACCAGACGGCCTACTTGAAGGCTCACTTTCCCAGGGAGTACATGGCCGCGCTCCTGTCCAGCTACGCCGGCAATACGGACAAGATCATGATTACTGTCCACAACTGCCGGCAGATGGGGATTCCTGTACTGCCCCCCGACATCTCCACGAGCGAGGCCGACTTCACCGTCGTACCTGAAGGCATCCGCTTCGGCTTGGCCTCGGTCAAGAACGTAGGCCTGCCCGCCGTCGAGGAAATTCAACGCGTGAGACAGACCCGATCGAACGGACGCTTCACGGACCTCTTCGATTTTCTCGAGGACGTGGATCTGAAGACGGTCAACCGACGGTGCCTCGAGTCCCTGATTCAGGCCGGTGCCTGCGATGGACTCGGCCAGAACCGCGCCCACATGCTCGCCCATCTCGAGACGGTGATGAACTGGGCCCAGGCCCAAGGCCGCGAGGCACACGCCAACCAGGTGTCCCTCTTCGGCGATATGACCGCCGTGACGGCTCTGCCTCGCCCCAATCTCGAGCAGGTCCCTCCAGGTGACCCGCAGGAAGCGCTCAAGGCCGAAAAGGACCTGGTAGGGCTCTACTTGAGCGCTCATCCCCTCGACCACTTGCCCTGCCGCCTCGAATGGCACGTCACGGCCACGGTGGCCGACCTCGCCCGGATGCCGGCGGAACGTGCGGTCGTGCTGGGAGGAATCCTGCAGGGATGTCGCAGAATCATCACGAAAAAAGGTGACGCCATGCTTGCCGGCAAGCTCGAGGACTTCACAGGCACGATGGATTTCGTGGTCTTCCCCAAGACCTATGCCCGCCTCGAAAGCTTGCTTCAGGAAGATGCGCGGCTGCTGCTCAAGGGCAAGTTCTCCGGCAGTGAAGATGAACGGCCTCAAGTCGAGGTCGAGGATGCCTCTGAACTGGCTGGCTTGCGCAGCCTGCATGTGACCTTGCCCTCAGGCACGGCAGGCAACCAGATGGTGGTCCTGAAGGAGTTGCTCAAGAAGCACAAAGGCAACGATCCGGTCATTCTCCACATAGTGGGGACGGATCGCCAGATCGTGACCGGCGAGGGCTTCTGGGTGCAGAGACAGCCCGAACTGGATCAGGCACTGAACCGCCTCACCGAGGGCACCGGCCCCGTCATCAGGCACAGGTGGGTCGAGCCGGCCCCGCTTCTCGCCTGAAAGGGCAGGCGACTTATCTGGTCTTGCCCACCTCGTCATCGAAGAAGTCACCCAGTGCAGTCACGAGGGTACCTGCCGTGATGGCCGCAAGGCCCGGCACCAGACCCACCGCAGGTACGAACGCGGCAATCCCGCCCCCGGCCTGGATGACGTCACCGGTCACCCGCAGCGCATCGTCCCATTTGCGGACGTTGTCGGGCCCATCAAAGCCCTTGCGAACACGTTCGACAAGCGTGTAGCCCGCCAGCGCCGTGGATAGCGCGGGGGTCACCTTGCCCAGGAAAACGCCGGCAGGCTTGCCAGCCGCCGCCAATTTGCCGACATGGCGCAAGGTCAGGCCATTGAAAAGAGTCGCGACGCCCGCCCCGATCCCGACACCGATGCGGTGACCCTTCCGGCGGGCAGCCGCCTCCTCCGCGGCCTCCGACGACAAGACCGCACGGTCTGAGGCGCGCGGCGCCCTGGGAGGTTCGGCAGGACGCGGCTCAGCTGCGGCGCCCTTTCGCACGAGCACAGGATCCTTATCACTGATTCTGGTCGGCATGTCCCTATGTCCCCTCAGGACTCCCCCCGGAACCCCACGAGATCTCTCATCGCCAAACCTGCACGCCAGCCTTCTTGTCCCTTGGTTAAGATTTCTTGATTGTTTAATCTGAGCCGGGAGAACCCTCGACGGCCCGCATGCACGGGTGTAAGGTAAGGCCGCATGATTCTCATCATCGGCTGCGGCCGCCTCGGGGCAAACTTTGCACAACGCCGGGCGGCCAAGGGTGACAAGGTCACCATCCTCGACTTCGATGCCCAGAACTTCCAGGCGGTAAGGGATGTCCCGGTCCGCACGATGGCCGGGATGGAGATCGACACCGAGGTCCTCGAACGCGCAGGCATGGGCCGGGCAGACTGCGTGATCGTCGTATCCCGCGATGAGAACACCAACATCATGATTGCGGACATCGCCCGCCGGCACTTCAAGTTGCAAAAAGTCATCGTCCGCATCGACAACCCAGAACTACGCCAGATCTATCTCGACGACGGTTTCGAGGTGATAAGTCCCATTCTCGAAGCCACCGAGTCCCTCGAGAGAACCCTCGAGACCATCAAGGGAGCCAAGGATGCAGATCCTGATCGCCGGGGGGGGTAAGGTCGGCCTGCACCTGATCCGCACCCTTCGACAGCGGGGCCACACGATCGGGTTGGTCGAAAGGGACCCCCGTGTCTGCAAGCAGATTGTCTCGGAGTTCACCGAAATCGTCGTCCGGGTCGGGGATGCCACAAATCCTGCGCTTCTGGCCGAAGCCAACCGTATCCAGGCCGATGTTCTGATCGCGGCGTGTGGCAGGGATCAGGACAACTATGCCATTTGCAAGATGGCGCGCAGGCTGTTCGGCATTCCCAAGTGCGTCGCCCGGGTCAATGACCCTCGCAACGAGGAACTCTTCAAACACGCGGGAGTGGATCACACGATTTCGGTCACGAAGATGGTGACCAATGCCATCGAAACCCAAATCATCCCGGCCGAGCTCACAACCTTGTTCACGTGGCACGAACGCATGGCGATGGTGGAGATCGTCCTCTCCCAGGACAGTCCGGTCGTGGGCACGCGCATCCGCAAGCTCGACTTCCCGCCGGGGTCCATCCTTTCTGCGATTTGGCGCAACAACGGCCCGCTGATCCCTGACGGTGAGACCGAGCTCAAGGCAGGCGACGAGATTTTCGCCGTCACGATGAAGGCGCAGCAGGACGAGCTGCGCCGCATGTTGCTGGGACACTAGATGGAACCATCGACACCCGCGGGCCGCCCCGAGCACACGGGCGGTCAGCTGAAGTGGTGGCTCGCCGCCGGTCTTGTCGGTGCCGACATCGGAACCTCGGTCTTCTACAGCACCGGCATCCTCCTTCCTCACGTGGGCTTTGCGGCGCCCCTCTTCATCCTCGGGGTGGTCCTGAGCATGTGGTTGTTCAAGGCCACATATCAGGAAGGTTGCAGTGTCAATCCAGTGAACGGCGGCGCCTATGCCATGGTGCTGGGATCCATCGGCCGGAGGGCCGCCTTGGGCATCGGCTCGCTCACCCTCCTGTCCTATCTCGCGACGGCCGTCGTAAGCGCACTGTCGGGCGCTTACTATCTGGGGTCCTTGTGGGGCCATCACCCTTCCCGATTGTTCATCGTCCTGGTGGCGGCCATACCGGTGGTGGCCTTCGGCCTGCTGAATCTCGTAGGCCTCAAGGAATCGACGCGAGTCGTCCTGGTCATCTCGGTCTTCCACTTCCTGATGCTGTTGGTCATGGATGCCTGGGGACTCGGCATGTTGGCCATGCACGGCATGGACTGGGACCGGTTCATGAACGGAGCGGCGGGTTTCGGCGGACTCAGGGATCTGACGGCGCTAGGTGTATTGATGGGATTCGCCGGGGCCTTTCTCGGAATCACCGGATTCGAGTCAGCCGCACAGATCGTCGAAGAGCTCGAGCGTCCGGTCCACGTCGCCATCCGGAAGGTCTACCTGACGATTGTGGCGCTGGTCAGCATCACCTCTCCGCTATCTGCCTTCCTTGCCTTGGCATTGGTCCCCGTGGACCGACTGGCTCCTGGCAAGGAATTCCTGATGTCCGAGCTGGCCCGGGTGCAAGGGGGGCAGACCCTGCTCATTCTGCTCGTGATCAATGCGATGCTGACCTTGTTCGCCGCGGTCAACACCGCTTATGCCGGAGCCACGGGGCTGATGACCACGATGAGCCAGCAAGGGAATCTGCCTGACATCGTGTCGCGGCGCTGGAACCATCTGCACCCCAGGCTCGGGGGCTATCCCTGGGTGGCCCTGCCCTTCATGACCGTCAGCCTGCTGATGCTGCTGGCATTTCCCGGGCGCGTGGAGATCCTGGGAGACATCTACGGTCTGGCATTTCTGGGCGTCATGATCTCGTACTGCGCCGGTGTGGTCCTTACCCGCCTGAACTATCCCAACAAGATTGCCAAATCCCAATACCTGAGTCGCTGGACCGTCGCCATCAAAGGCAAGATCCTGCCCGTGGCACCCATACTTGGCGGCACTCTCCTGATCGGTGCCGAGTGTGTCCTGCTCCTGACCAAGCACGAGGCCCGGGGACTCGGAATCCAAATCCTGCTTGGAACCATCTTGCTGATGGCCCTGTACAGGTTGGGCAAGATCGAAGTCCGCATGGTCCAACTGCCCGACTTGAGACTGGGCATGGGCTTGCTTCACCGAGCCCCCGAGTTGCCCTCGGGATTGCCTCGCATCGCCGTCTGCATCTCGGCCGTAGAGCCGGTTCGCATGGTCAACTTGCTGCACGAACTGCTTACGAGACACGCCAAGGATCGGAGCATCGAGCTGGTGGTCTTCCACGCCCAGACCGCGGATGAACCCGCCGCGCTCTACGAGTCGCTCGAAAGGTTCATCTCCCAGCAACTCGAGGAATTCGATCTGTTCAACAACTTCGAATTCGTCCTTACCGTCAAGATCCTCCCGGGCAATCTCGTGGAGGTCCTTCCCGAATACCTCAAGAGCCAACCTGAAGGTTGCTTCGAGGTCGTCTACATCGGAACAGGTCGGGATGAAGCAGGAAGCGAAAGCCTCCGCGAGCACCTCGCGAACGAGGTGGGTATCCGGGTCGATCGCATTCATGAGGCGAGCCTGCCGACCGGGCCGGGCATCTGGTTTTTGCAGTGGTCCCAGGACCGAGCTTCGTGGGGCAGGTTCCGCAGCACCGGCGATCTCGGGGGGCTGGACCCCGATCAAGCTTCCTGAATCCAGATAGGGAAGACACCCCCCGGAAAACCGAGGGGTGTCGCGAGCGTCAGGAGAGCCCGGCGCTCAGTGTCCCTTGTGCTCGTCGGCATGCCCCTTGTGCTCGTCGGCATGCCCCTTGTGGTCATCGCTGTGACCCTTGTGGTCATCGCCATGATGCTCGTGATGCTCCCCATGGCCTTCGTCATGCACCAGCTGTGCCACCTTCTCGAAGGCTCCATGTAGCGTCTCCAAGGAGGCCAGAAGTTCTTGGCCACCTTTCTTGTCTGCAGTCTCCAGAGCCTTGGCGGCCTTGAGCAGATTCCCGCACGCTACCGTACAAGCCTCGTCATCCATCTTGCAGGCCGCCACGGCACCCGCCTGCTTCACCAATCCGGGGACGGCCAGGCTGATGGCTTTAAGGTCCTTCTTGGGCAAGGCGTCATGGTAAACGGGGTGCAGAAGGTCATGGAAACCCCCCAGTGCTTGCTCCATCGGCGAGGCCTTGTGAGCCTCGTGGCCTTTGGCCGTGGCGGGAGTTGCCGTGTGAGACTTGGCCAACGCTGCGGGAGTATAAGCCATCCCGAGAACGGCCGCCGCCAATAACATTCGGGTCAAGTACATGCAGGATCTCCAGAAGGAAAACGGCTCCGATCAGGCGTCAAAGGCCTGCCACGGGCATTGTACACGCCTCAGAGGCCCGCGCATGATAGGATCAGGCCATTGGGAGGTTCCGCGTATGCAAGCCCGTCGCACTGCATCCCCAGCCTTGGTCCCCGACGTAGGCGCTGGCGCCCCCGGCCGGCATCAAACCGTCGAATATAAGGTCGTGGAGCAGCTGCCCTCTAACCTTGAAGAGGCCTTGAACGCGCTCGGCGAGGAGGGATGGCAACTGGTCGCCACTGTACCCTCCTTCATCTTCAGGCGTCCTCGCCTCGACACAGGCGATGGCTTGCGGGGTCCCGTCGGGTTCGCGACCCCAAGGGACTGACGACGGACCGACATGGAGAGCGGTCAGCGGGACACCCGACCCTTGGGTCAGGCTCATTCGGGGCCTCCCACGGACGCGTGGGTGTCCACCCGGCCCACCAAAGCGTCTCGTCCGTTGCCTGCCGAGACACGCGACGTGCTGCTGCGCCAGCGCAGGGCCACGCTCGAAGCATCCATCCGTGAGGCCGACGAGGTCATGGGACGCTACCGCGCAGGCGTGGAAGGACTTCGGTCAGTCCAGCTTGACGGTGAGGCGGACCGTGAGCGTCTGGTGGCCCTCCATCGCTTCGAGGAGGCGGGACGCCTGCTCGATGAGGCACGCCAGCGCATGAATGCGTCCGACGGGCTGGCACCTGACCAAGCCTTGGAGCATCTGGCCGCTTTTCCACCCGAGCGTCTCCAAGGTGCCATCCACTTGCTGCACGGATTCTACGATCACTTCGGGCAATGGCCGGAATGTGCCGGACTGTTCCCTCCCCCACGACCCGGCGAAGGTGGGGGGCTTGGGACGCGTCGGCTGATGACCCAGCCCTCTCCGGTCGTCGAGCACACATCGGAGCCCGCCCGACGGAGTCTCTGGTCAAGGATGCGCGACTGGCTCAAAGGCTAGGCAGGTGAGGCCGCTGACCGGCCTCCACGAGGATCCGGCCAGCCCCGGGTTCCAACCGGCCAACCACCCATCCGAAAGCGCCGCGGCGGGCCAAGGCTTCGAGCCAGGCCTCCGCGTCCTCGGGCGGCAATGCGGCCAAGAGACCGCCCGAAGTCTGCGGGTCTGCCAGCAGCGCGGATGCCCAAGACGGCACCCCAACCTCCACCTGTAGTTTTTCGCCCAGCAACTCCAGGTTTCTCAGGCCGCCGCCCGTTCCCGTCCAGCGTTCCAGCACCGCAGGAACCAGCGTCATCACGGGAATCTCCTCCCACCACAGGTGAGCCTCGAGATCTCCTGGCTGCAGCATCTCTCGCAGATGTCCCAGAAGGCCATAGCCTGTCACGTCGGTGAGCGCATGGACATCGAGTCCGGCCAAGGCTTCCGCGGCCCAGCGATTAGGCGTGGTCATCCACCGCAACGCTTCCTCGAGATCCTGTTCTTCGAGAAGATCTTTCATGCATGCCCCGGTCAGCAGACCACTGCCGAGGGGCTTCGTCAGGACGAGCCAATCACCCGCCCGTGCCCCGACATTGCGATGAATACGCCCCCTGGGCACTTCACCTGTCACGGCAAGACCGTAGCGCGGAACCTCCTCATCCGTCGTATGGCCTCCGAGGATGACCACTCCGTGCTCCCGGCAGACCTCTGAACCACCTTCGAGAATGGCCGCCGCCACATCCAAGGGCAAATCATCGAAAGGGAACCCAAAGAGATTCAGGGCTGTTCGCGGCACCCCCCCCATCGCCCAGACATCCGACAGAGCATTGGTGGCCGCAATCCTGCCAAAGGCGCGAGGATCGTCCACCATAGGGGGGAAGAAGTCCACGGTCTGGACCAGCGCCAAATCTTCGCGCCACAGGTAAACCCCGGCGTCGTCCGAGGTCGAGGTATCGACCAGAACGGCCCGATCAACCGTACGTGGGAGTCGTCCCAAGACCTGGGACAGGACCGCGGGGCCGGCCTTGGCCGCTCAGCCTCCGCTGGTCGCCAAGCGAGTCAGGCGCACTCTTTCCGCTGGTTCGACCATGCCGCAGTCTAGCACGTCCTCGCGGCGAAGACCTTGTCCAGACCGGACCGAGCACATGCCTCGAATCCCTCCTCGCGTGCACGGGCGAAAAGATCGGCCCTGACGTGGGGCGCGAAGGCAAGAACCCGCCATCCCGCCTCGCGCGCCTCCCTTGCCGCGTCGAACGCATCGGGCTCCGACAGGTTCACGAGACACCAGCCCGGGTCGGTCTCGACGGGCCAGGATCTGGCCTCCAGACCGGCTGCGGTCGCCATGGCTTCAAGACGTCCACGGTCGAACAAATCCCTACAATGAATCGCCAAGATCGACATGACGGTCCTCCTTTGACGGCAAGTCCAGCCTCTGCTCCTCTGTGCGCGCGAAGCGGCCCGGCCGCGAAGGCTCGGGCCACCACGCCACCGGTGGCATGAGCAACTTGCCTCCTGGACCCGCATCGGCCTCCCACCGGATCTCATACCGGCCGGCCGCCACCTCGGGCAAGACCACCTCACGTTGGCCATCCGGCATCTGCTCCACCATCAAGGCGCGCTGCCCGAAGCGGACCCGCAAGGGACCTGCGCCAGCCCACAGGGAAAACCGCAGGACACCACGACCCTTGGCCACTCCGACCCGCCAGAAAAGGCGGCCCGAGACCACGTCTCCCTGCAACCGGGCGCTCCCGTCGTGGGTCAAAGACCCCTCCGGCAAGGCCAGTGGGGTCGCGCTCAACCCTGACGTTCGATAACGCCAGACCACATGGGTCGAGCCTCGCCCCCACGCGGAAGAGGACCGAATCTCCAGCACGTGGCCGACCTGGCCCAGGCGCCCGGGACCGAGACTCCAATACCGCGCGCCCTTGGAAGGCCTCCCCGATCCCAGCGGCTTGCCATCCAGCCAGATCGAGGGCGGGGGCCCCGGGTCCGGGGGGGACGGACGCTTCTCGTGCCACGCAGCCAGCGCGGCCAGCACGGCAGCCGTCTCGCCAGGGGTTTCCCAGCCTCTGCCTTGTCTTTGGGCCTCGAGCCAACGAAATCCTGGCTCCAATGCCTCAGGCTGGACTCCGAGATCAAGCAACGCCTCCAGGGCCTCGGCCGTGACATCCACTCGTTCGGCCCAGTACATGCCTGTCCGATCCAACTTGCGACGCGCCCACAGGTGACGTCCCGCCTGGTCGGCTCGCGAATGCCGCATGACGAGGGCGGCTCTCAAGATGTGGACGAGGTCTTCTTCGGCGGCACCGGCTGGCGGTGGCCACATGCCGACGAACCACGAGGGGACGGGATTGCCCCCTAGTGCCAACACCTCAGCTGCGAGGGCGCGCTCGGAAAAGGCGATTCCGACCTTCCGGGGCCACCCCGTCCAGGGAATCCACGGTCCTACGCCCGGACGAAGTTGATTCCAAGCTTGCAAGACGGCTGCTTCCTGCCACGATGAACCGGCGCGAGGCACGGATCCGGGCCAAGGGTCCGGTAACCCCACCCACGGAACGCGACGTCTAAGGCGAGCAAGTGCAGGGAGGACCTGTTTACGCTCAGCCTGCGTGACCGGCGACGTACGCTGCAAGGAGCCGAGCGCGGGTTCGAATCCACCCCAGGCGTGGGCCGTCGCGAGTATCTCCAGCTGGGTACTTCCCGGTAACACTCCAGACTTCACATGCAAGGCAATCTTTTCACCCTGGCCCGTCGACACGAGCCAGCGACGACCGTGGGCCCGCGTCAAACGCGCAACCCGGACCGACTGCCGTGTGACCCTTCTTTGGTCGCCCTGAAGCATCCACCACTCCAAAGGCTGTACGCCAGCCTCGAGCGGTGGCAACAGGAAGGAACCACCCAGGCGACTGTAGGGCGGCACTGCAAGCACGCGCTCTTCTATCGGTCGCCCCTCCCGTCCGAAACGCAACCCGAGGGTCACATGCAGGACTTCGGGTCCCTTGTTGCCGAGATTCCAGTGCGCCCTCGGTGCATCACCCTCCTTGCAAGGGGGCAGGGTCGAAGCGACCAGGTCCAGTTCGTCCTCTGGCAAGGCACTGACGCTGCCTGTGGCCGCCTCCCTCATGGCCGGGGGAACGAACCAGCCGGCCAAACTCCACGGCCAAGGCGCGGGAGGCGAAGGGGCCGCGGCCGGCTGGGCAATCGTCAGGCGATCACTGAGGCCGTCGGCCACGATTCTGACGGACCGGCGTTCGGGACCTGCCGGCCAGCCAACCCAGCCGTCGTGGACCCGGGCAAACCCCGAACGCTCGGCACCCGGAACGGTCCACCACAACCAGCCAGCCCGCAGAGGTGTCCCCTCGGCCGTACGCACCCAAAGTCCGGTCTCAAGTCCCTTGGACGCGGGGTATGCCTTGATAAGGCCCGTGGCGACGGGTTCGGCGTGTGGAGGCCAGGACATCCTGACCTCTGGTCCCAACCAACGTCTGTGCCCCTGGGAGGTTTTGACCTCCACACCCGCCGGCAGCCCCCGGGCCACACGGCCCGCAGGCACCGTCCGCGAACGTCCGCGCCAGCTCAGGTCCTGCCGGACGTCCACCTTCCAGACTGGTGCGTAGGCCACCAGTCCCGTACTACCCGCGGCGAACAAGGCAGGCAACAGGGCAGCGAGGAAACCTCGGGCCCGCGAACGGAAGGTATTGGCGGCCATGGACGGATCTCGAGCATGGTACGCGATGAGGTAACCGACGCGTCATCGGAATCGTCCAGGATATAGACGGCCTGCCAGACCGAGAGGGTGCCCGACTGCCAGGTCCAGGCCGCCTTCAGGCGCCAGATCTCTCCCCGAAGACTCCAGAGGGGTGACAGGCCCACGTCGGCGACGTCCGAAATCGGCCTTGGTTCGGACCAAGTGGCCTCGGCCCGTCCTGTCACGGCTGAGAGCCACGCACCCGATACGGGAGCATCGACCTGCCCCAGCAACCAAAGCCGATCCGACCACGTGTCCAGCTTTCGGCCGTAAATATCCCGTCCGGGAAGCAGGATGCGCCACGGGAAGCCTTCAGGCGGCGAGACTTCCACGAGGGGCCACGGGTAGGGCAAAGGCACCTCGGCCTCGGCCACCTGCTCCTTTCCCAAGGGTCGGAAACCTTGCAGCATCACGGCCAGGGCACCAAGGAGCAAGACTCTGTCCATGCGCCCATGATGGCGACGAAAATTTCACTGCACTCGTTCAAGTGGACCGACAGGCGCCGTGTCTTCGGGGGTGGCGGCATGCGTGAATCATTGCCCCACAGGGTAGGCAGTGCTAGGATGCCCATCGGCGAGCTGGACCGGCCTGCCGACCCGACACTTGTCCATGATCGAGCCACTGCCCCAACGCTACCGGGTGATTTCCACGCTCGGCCAAGGTGGCATGGGCACCGTATATCGTGTCGAGGACACGCAGGCTGGACGTGAAGTGGCCGTCAAGGTCCTGTCCGTCGCGGACGATGGCGGTGAGGCCCTGCTGGGATTCCGGCAGGAGTTCAGGACGATGGCACGTCTGCGACACCCCAATGCCGTCGAGGTCTACGACTTCGGAGAGACCCAGGGGGGTCGGGCCTTCTACTCGATGGAGATCGTCGACGGCCTCGGTCTCGACGAACGCCTGCCCTATGCGCCGGAAGTCGTCCGGGATGTGCTCATTCAGTCGCTACGGGTCCTTGGATTCCTGCACCGTCAAGGCCAAGTGCACTTGGACATCAAGCCCGAGAACCTGCGCCTGACCCCCGAAGGCGTGGTCAAGTTGATGGACTTCGGCCTGATGGTGGACGTAGGAACTTCCGGGACCAGCATCAGGGGCACCCTTGCCTACATGGCGCCCGAAGTGGCCCGCCGTGGCAAGCTTGACGGGCGTGCCGACCTGTACTCGCTCGGCGCCGTGGCCTTTCACCTTCTCTCCGGCAGCGTCCCCTTTCCCGGCGAGGACCCCGTTCAGGTCCTGAAAGCCCATCAGGAAACTCCGCCACCTCCCTTGGCAGATGATGGCTCATTGCCCGGAGACCTCATCCAGCTGATTGAACATCTGCTGCAGAAGGATCCGCGGCATCGACCCCAATCAGCTTCCGAGGCCCTGGCCGTCCTGGGCATCCAGACGGAAGATGAGCGCCTGACCCAGTTGCTGGGCAGTCCTCTGGTAGGCAGGGGTGCCGAGCTCGAACGCATGGAGACGGCACTCTCGGGCTTGGATGCGGGTCAGGGATCCGTGATCACCCTTTCGGGGGAGCAGGGCCTTGGCAAGTCCCGTTTGATCGACGAGTTCAGATTCCAGGTCCAGCTGGCGGGTTGGCCATATCTCGCGGGCAGGGGCCGCGGGCCGTCCGTGCCCTATGGACCATTCGCCGAGCTGCTCAAGGCTCTCGTCACCCTGGTGCCCGAAGACATCCTTAGTCCTCACAGGCCCATCCTGTCGAGACTGCTGCCAGGGCTTGCCGAGTCCGGAGGACCGGACCTTGATCCTGATGAAGAGCAGGTGCGTTTGCGCACCGCCTTTGCAGAGTTGCTCGGTCATGCGGCCTCGGGTGGTGTCGTCGTGGTGCTGGATGACTGGCATGAGGCAGACGAGCTCAGCAAGCGGTTGTTCGACCATTTGGTCAGACGGTTGGAAGATGGCCGGGCCGTCGTGATCCTGGCCGGCCAGCGCATGGCTGGACGCGGGGAGGTTGTTGAGCTCGGGGCTCTTTCGGAAGATGCCGTAGGGGAGATGGTCAAGGCCATGCTGGGCACGGAGGCCGTCGAGCCGGAATTCATCCGCTCCTTCCACGGCCTGACGGACGGACATCCTCTTTTTGCCGAAGCCTCTTTGCAACTGCTTCTGGAACAGGACCTCCTGGTGCGGCGCGAGGGAGCCTGGACGACACGTGAGCCCCTGACGGCGAAACATCTCCCCAGCAGCGTGCAGGATCTCTTACGCGGCCAGCTGGCTGCCCTGTCCTCCCCGGCCCGAGACCTGTTGCTGGTCATGGCGTTGGTCGGCGAACCCGTGACCCTCGGCCTCCTCGGACGTATCACGGGCTTGGCCGGCGAAGAGCTGCTGGAGCGTGTCGAACCCCTTCGGGCGCAGGGCATCGTCGTACAGGACGGTGACCTTCTGCGGTTTGTCCAAAGCCAGTTCATGCCGCTCTTGCGCGACGAATACTCGTCAGGCGCCGAGGCGTGGCATCAGAAAATCGCCGAGGCGCTGCTGGCTCAGGCGGGCGGAGACCCTGAAGCGGTTCGCGAGGCCAAGACAGCCGCTCAGATTGCCCGACATTTCCTGACAGCCGGCACGGACCCTCGGCGGCCCATCATGGCTCTGGTTGCAGGTGAGGAGAATCTCAAGCTGTTCGCCTTGAGCGTCGCGAAGGAATTCCTCGTGGCAGGCCACGCGCTTTTGCACGAGAGCGAAAAGAGCCTGGCGCTGCGCTACCTGACCGCTCTGGCCACCGTCGAGCGCTACCAGAATCTCACCGTGGAGGCTCTCGGACACGCCAAAGAAGCCATCGTCCTTGCAGAGGGCCTAGGTCGCAAGGCCGAGGCCTCCAACCTGTTGACCTCAGTCGCCATCCTGCACCAGATTCGCGCCGAGTATGCGGAAGGCCTTGCCGCTGTAGAGCGCGCGGAAGAACTCGCCAAGTCCGCAGACTCCGTCAAAGAGTGGCTCCGGGCGCTGAAGACGGCGTCTCGTATCTACTACAAACGCACCGACATCGTCCACGCCATCGAAACCTGCCGTAGGGCCTTGCCGCTCGCCGACCGCGCAGGGGGCCCTCACGATGTCTCCGCTCATCAGGCCTTCCTCGGTTTCCTGCACGTGACCAATGAGGTTCCGGGACTGTCGACCCGCGACCGCATTGACCTAGGGGTGAGATATCTCGAGCAAGCAGCCTCTTTCCGGCGGTCCTCCCTGGACCGCGTGGGACTTGCGGACAGCCTGAATCTGCTCGGTAATGCCCTATGGCAGCTGGGTCGCTTTGGGGAAGCCACGCGTGCATTCCGCGAAAATCTCGACCTGACGATTGAGCTGGGTGTCAGCAACGACGAAGTGTGTGCCCAGATCAATCTGGCCATCCAGGCTGAAGAACGCGGGATCGCTGAAGAGCTCGTCGCGTGGGCCCGCGAGGCGGTGCGGCGCGCCGCCGAAATCGATTCTGCCGATTTTGGCCTCATCGCCTCGCATTTGCTGGCCCTGGGCCTGATTCTGAAGGGCCACTTGCGTGAGGCCCTTCAGGTCCGGGAGGACGCTGCAGTCCTATGGGAACGGATCCCCGAAGGGGGTCGTGTGTTCGTCGAGCTGAACATCCTGCCCTACAAGGCCCAGGGCGACCTTGTCCTAGGTCGCTTCCATGAGGCCCTCAAGGCCTCCGATCGCGCCTGGGAACACACCGAGACGACTGGGGTAAGGGAGTTCGAGCAGCGGATCCTCGTGCTTCAAGGTGAAGCCATGGTTAGGCTGGGCGAGGCAGAGTCAGCGAAGCCGCTTGCACTCAGGGCGCTTGAGCTCGGCGAGGAAGTAGGCAGCCCGGTCACCGTGGCCCGGGCGAGCTTCGTATTGGCTTTGGTCGCTTGGGCGGCTGGGCAGCCCGATGAAGCCATCGAGAGACTCGAAGAAGCCTGGCAGGCAGCCGAAAGTTGCGGTGCCCTGGGTGTGGCGCGCGATGTGGCCGAACAGGGCGTGGCCCAGTGGGTGGCGCGAGGTGACCGCAAGTCGGCCAAACCATGGTTGGATCGGCTTGAGTCGCTGGGAGACCATCTGGTCGAGCCTGATGCGCAGGCCCGACTCCAGCTGGCCCGTGCCCGCGTCGCGGGACGCAGCGAAACCGGCGGACGGGCTTTGCAGGCCGCCTCTCGACTCTTGCAGGAAGTCGCCCGTGACCAAGACCCGGACCTCTTCGAGGATTACCGCTCCTTGGATGTTCGCTGGGCGATTCATCGGGCCGATCCCACGTTGCCGGCCTTCCTGGACGGTGGAGCGCAAGAGGCGGCGGTCGGTGGTGCGGATGTACAGCGTCGCTATCTGCTTGCCCTGCAGGAGAACCGGGCCTTGCAAGCGGAACTCGAGAGCGTGACCCAAGCACGAGATCAGCTGGAAACGGTCGTTGACTTCTCTCGCCAAACCAGCAGGGAAAGCAACCTCAATGACCTGCTGCATCAGATCATGGACCAGATCGGCCGGATCGTCGAAGCCGACAGAGGCTTCCTGCTGCTGGCGGACCGAGATGACGAAGGCAACCTCCTGCTGCGGCCCAAAGCGACGTACAACATTTCATCCAATGATCGCAGGCCTCAGACCTGGAAGCGTCCCGAGAGCCTCGCGCGGACCGTCTTCGATTCGGGCGAGACGATGTACATCCCGGATGTACGGGATGGTCAGGCCCCGGAAAGTACACGGAGTGTCCTCGACCTCAATGTCCGCACGGTCCTCTGCGTGCCTTTGCCCAGTCTCGAGCGGACGGCGGAAGCGAACGGACCCGCCATCGGGGTGATCTATCTCGATCGGCAAGCCATCAACAACTCCTTCCAGGACCGGGATCTCAAGCTGGTGGAGACCTTGGCCTTGCAGGCCTCGCAAGCGATCGAGAAGGCGCGCCTCTACAGTTCGGTGGCTGACAAGGCACAAAAACTGGAGCATCTGAACGACTTGGCCAAGGTGGCGTCGACGACCCTCGAGCTGCGGAGCGTCCTGGACGTGGTGGTGCACAAGACCCTGCAACACACCAATGCGGAGCGGGCCTTCATTTTCCTCAAGGGTTCGGACGGCGGATTGGTCTGCGAGCGAGCGATGGATCGACACGGTGGTGACATCGAGCACCAACACGACCAGGTCTCGATGTCGGTCACCACGTCGGTGCTGCAGACCGGTGAACCTGCCTGCCTCAGGGATACACGTAACAACACGGTATTTCAGGCCCAGAAGTCGATCCTCGATCTCGATCTCAGGACGGTCATGTGCGTGCCCTTGCGGCGTCCCCAGCCCCCGCAGCAAACAACCCGAGTGCACGATCAAGACAAGCGGCAACGGGGCAGCCGTACCGAAACCAGGGCTCCGCGTGAAGAGTACGTCGGCGTCCTCTACGTCGACTCCAAGGTCGTCGTGGAGGAGTTCACCGACAAGGATCTGGCCCTGCTGGAATCCATCGCGAGTCTCGCCTCATCGGCCATCTACAACGCCCAGATGTACAAGAGGGCGACCGAGGATGCGCTGACCGGATTGTTTTTCCGTTCCTATCTCGAGACCCGGATGGAAGAGGAGGCGCACCGAGCACAACGGACAGGCGGTAGCTTGTCCATCCTGCTGAGCGATATCGACCACTTCAAGCGATTCAACGATACCTATGGACACGCTGTGGGAGACGATGTCCTGCGTCACGTGGCCCAGACCATCCGACGGACGGTGCGCGAGGACGACATTGCCTCCCGTTTCGGTGGCGAGGAAATGGTGGTTTTGATGCCGGACACCGGTACGGCTGGCGCAGCCGTGCTCGCGGAACGGCTCCGCGCCAGCATCGAAGGGAATCCCCTGCCCGGCTCCGACGGCCAACCTCTCAGAGTCACGGTGAGCATCGGCCATGCCACGCTGCTGCCGGGCGAAGACCCCAAGCACATGCTTGAACGTGCCGACCTTGCGATGTACCGATCCAAGCACGGGGGACGCAACCGAGTCTCCGCCGCCGAAGAACAAGCCGAAGTCGAGCCGGGTTCGCCCATCCCCGGATCGGGTTAAGGTTTTCCGGCGTGGGGCAAGAAAACCTACAAGGGATATTTCATACCGGAGCCTTTGCATGATTGCCCGCCGTTCCTTTCTTCACTCGTCATTGGTGGTCCTACTGGCGGGTTGCGTCCAGCCCACCACCAAAGTGCCCCCTCCGGCCACCTTCGGAACAAGCGGCGGGGCCACACCGGTTCCCAGCCCGGGTCAGACCCAGAGTCCTGGCCAAGTCCTGCCCTTCACCCTGTCAGACTCGGAAGCGCAGGCCTTGGGTTACCTCAAGCGCAGCCCCGGCCAGTTGCTGAAGGGTATCGTCTCCGGCCCCGAGACCTTGGTGGCCAATGGAGCGGCTGGGCTTATCGCCAACGGCGCGGCGAACCTAATCGCCAATGGCGCGGCTGGTCTCATCGCCAACGGCGCGGCGAACTTGATCGCCAATGGCGCAGCCGGCTTGACAACCAGCCCCCGACGGACGGCCGACCGGACAGGTCGGGCAGACTTCCCGGTCACCGAGGGTTGGGTCGCGCTCTCCACACCTGCGGGGCAGCTGCTTGCCCGGCCTGACGGCCAGCCTTATGGCGGGGTGACCAATGCCTCAGGCTCCTTCGAGATTGCGGCACCGGCCGAGCAGATGGTCGTGACCGTACTGCTCAAGGGTAACCGTCGCCTGTCGGCGTTGGTCGATCACACCAAGGGTTCGGGAGAGGTCCCGGTCGACCTTGCGACGACCTTGGTCACGGAATACCTACGGCAACGTCTGCGCATCTGGGGCCTCGACCTGTCCGTGGTCTTCGAGGCCGATGGCAATCTGGCCCTCTACAAGGACCTTGTGACGAGAACAGGTGCCTTGTTGCGCGAATCTGACTACGCTGGGCTCGAAGCCGCGGACCTCGCCCTTGAGGCCACTGACGTCCTGAACGACAAGTACGCACTTGCCGTGGGACGCGCAGAAACCGGAGCCTTGGCCAAGGCCTGGGCAGACCTGCTGCGGGCCATCGCCAAGGATAAGGCGGGCGATGAGGATGTCGGCCTGCAACCGATGGCCCTCGAGTCCTCCGCGCTCGAGGCGCCGGACAGTGAAACTTCAAGAGTGGTGGCTTACGACCCCGTGAGCGGGCGCGCCTATCTCAACAGTTACGGATACGCCACCGAGACCCTGACGCTGCTCGACAGAGATGCTTCGACCCCACGCATTCTGGCGCGGCGCTACAACTACGGGGCCAACGGGTTCTACAATATGCAGGCCGTGACTCCCTTCGGCGACGGCGGCTTGTTGCTGGGTGCGGTCTTCGGGGACCTTGTCGACAGCGACTTCTTCCCCGTGCCTGGTCTGGCCAAGGTGGACACCTTCACCGGTTTCGACCCCTCGAGTCCTGTCTTCAATCCTTGGCGAACGGCAGAGTGGCAAGGAGCCCGTTTCATCCTCCCAGCGGCGGATGCGTCGGGAGATCTTGACCTGAGCAGCAGTTTGGGCTGGTCGATCGCGGATCTGGCGGTGGACCCTTTCACCACTGAGGGCACACGTACGGTCTATGCGGCTGATGCCGACCAGGGTCTCATCCAGATCGTCACGCTTGACGGACAGGGCGAGGTGGTAGGGCGCGCCGACCCGCTGGGTAAGGCCTTCGAGGACCCTGCTGAACGCGATGAGGCGGCCGCAGCCCTGGGCCTCTCCGGCAACATGGCCGATCTCGCGTTCATGTATCCGACCAACGTCACTGTCCACGTGCGTGAGGGCAAGCGTTACCTCTTCGTCACCGACACGGAGGCTGGGGTCATCTTTGAAATCGACCTGGCCGCCGGGACGTGGAAACGCCTTGCGGGGATCCCCGTGCCAGCGGAGCGGGCGCAAAGGGAGGCTAGAAGGCACCTGACGCTGGACGCCAGTTCCTCCTTGCCTGTAGACGAAGGGAAGCCCGCCGTGGAGGTTCCGCTGAATTACCCGCACAAGGTCGTCGTCGATGACAAGCAGCGACTCTTCATTGCGGATTCTGACCACCAGCTCATCCGGATGGTGCGCCTCGACGATCCGCAGAGGCGCATCTGGACCGTCGCCGGCAACATGTTGGAAACGGTCGTATCGGAGAAGCCCGCCTTGCGTGACAGGCTGTCACGCTACCTGACCCGTCGCAGCGTCAGGGTCCAGGACGGTGACGCCAAGTCCGTCACGCTCGGTGAGATCAACTCCATCGCGATCGACGCCGCAGGAAATCTGCTGATGACGGATGACCGCTCCCGGCGTGTCCGGGTCCTTCGCATCGGCAATCGCTAGAGGTCTTTCCCCTATGGAACTGCATTCGTTCTTTCCTCGTTCCAGGCGTCTTCTGCCTTTGTGTGCAGCTACGCTGACGGCCTGTGCGCAGCCCATGCTGCCCCGGGCCGTGAATCCGCCGGCGAGCCAGTCGTCCCCGATTGCCGAGGCCCAGCCCCGCGGACCCGTGGCCGCACAGGTGAGCATGCCTGCAGGCGCAGTCCTCCCTGGAGCCAGATTCAGGGTCATCGGCACGGCTTTCGCCAGCGGACAGACGGCCGTGACCGGCGAGGTACGGGGAGCGGACAGCCCGCTTGCCGGGGCCTTGGTGACCTTCATGGACGACGAGGGCCAGTTCCTCGTCCTGCGTGATGCCCAAGACAAGGAAAAGTTCGCCCTCCTCTCAGCGCGTACGAATCCAGATGGCCGTTTCGAAACACCTGGGGTTTTCGCCGAGGGCCAGCCTCTGGTGGCACAGGTGCTGTTCGGACAACAACGACGTCTTCTCGCCATAGGGACAGCGGGGACTGCCATCACGGTCGATCCTGCCTCGACGATGGTGCTCGAGTTCTTGCGGACCGTACAGGCTGAAAATCGGCCCGGGTCCGGTTTCCTGGCGGCGACCTCGAAGGCTGATGCGAAGGGCCTGGTGCGGGTCGCGAAGCTGGAGACCGATCGTTTGCGAGATGCCGTCCGCGACAAGGCCTTCGTCCTGCCCGCCACGGACGACGAGAGCAAGGTGGGATCTGCATTCACCATCGGTCGCAGTCAGGAACTTGCGAGCCAGGTCCTGTTAGGTCTCGTGACCAAGGTTCCCGACAGCCACCAGGCGTGGCAAGCGGTGCTGGATCGCGTTCCATTGGCCGTCCTCACGGATGCCGGCAACACCCTGTTGACGAATGAAACCTTGAAGAGCCCTGCAGATGCGCTCAAGCAACCCTTCGGCGAACCCACGGGCGTCGAAGCGAGCGGTAGTCTTTACTTCCTCTCGAGCAACAAGGCAGGACTCATCGATCGCGTGGCGGGTGGCAGCCGGATCACCTACCTGGGCCTGCTTCCCGCCGGAGAGGACCCCTCGACCTGGCAGGCCGGGGTCTCGGAGGAGGGGGCTGAGACCGGGAGCCTTTTCGCTGGCACCCTTCTGGCCAGCGAATCAGTCGGCAGTGAGCCTAAATTGACCCTTCGGACCATCGTCGAGATGCGTCAGGACCGTCAGGGCAACATGGCGATGACCTTCGACGGCCTCAACTGTATCGGCTTCGCCGCTCGTGTGGCCGGCACCTACTTCGGCAGACAGATGGAGCAGGGCAAGTTCTACTGGCTGGGCAATCCTGACCTAGGCTATGACGGCGCGCCGCAATCCCCGCTCGAGTCGACGGCCTGGGGCCGTGCGGCAGGCCTGGCCTTCGATGACACCGGCAATCTCTATGTCGCCGATCGCGGAGCCAACCTTATCCGCCGCATCGATCATCAGTCCGGTGAGGTCCGTACGGTGATCGGAGACGGCTGGCCCTACACCACGGACGTCCTGAGCACGACCGAGGGGGGACTGGCGGCCTTGGCCTACGTCCCGACCACCAACGTGGAGACACCACTTCAGGATGGAGGGACCGCAAGCGTCGACGTGCCCGACTTCGGTCGAATGAAGGACGCCGAGGCTGGTCCGAACTCCGGGCTGAAGGCCTCTCTCCACCGTCCCACGCGCGTGGTCTGGCAACGTCGCGCCGACGGCCGGGAAGAGCTTTTCATTCTCGACCTCTACAATCAGGCCGTGCGGCATGCCATCGCCCCCCCCGGGGGTGACTTCAGCCAAGCGGCGGTAACTACTCTGGTAGGCCAAGCCGTGAATGAGGTCAGGCCATATGAATCCGGTTCTTACGTCGTACCCGTGGGAACGAAGGGCTTGGCCCCGGACCAGCTGACCCCGTTCAGCCAGATGGGCCTTGATCTGGCCGAGGTCAAGGGGGAGTATCGCTGGGTGCAACCCACGGACGCCGGTTTGGCGCTGGATCGCAGGAGACAACGCCTGTACCTCACGATGCCGAACTCCCGACGCATCGTGATGCTGGATTTGGCCTCGGGTAAAGGACGGACCATTGCCAAGGACTCCGGCGGCCTCTTCGAAGGCGCCGCCATGCAGACGGTACTTCCCTACAAGCTGGGGGGGCTGGATGTGCTGGATAACGGCGATGTCATCTTCGCAGACACCGCGAACAATGCGGCCAGGCGGCTCCGTACGGGCGTCTGGGTTCCGGACTGACGATTCTCAACGCGGCGTAGGCAGGGGGGAGATCTCCAGAAGTCTCCCCCCTAACCTTTCGACGAGGCCTACCGTGCCCTCCGGCCCGTTCGCCAAGGGACCGGGACGAAGCCACCGCCAATCCAGCAACCGATGTTCCTGATGGCCACCTCGGACCCAACCCCCGCCCCCTAGTTGCCAAACCTTGCCTTCGGGTGACAGTGCCAGAAGCCGATGATGATTGCCATCTGCAACCCAGAGATCCTTTCCGACCAAGGCGAGCCCGGAGATGACGCGTACGCTGATGGCCGAGGGGTCGTGCCCTACGGGTCCCCCATCGATCGTCCCGTCGCCGAGCAACGCCGTGAAACGTCCCGGAAGCAGCAGCCGGCCCCACCGCACCCCCTCGAGACGGGGCCAGCACCAAAGCCTCGACGTCGAACCCAGCAACACGTCACCTTCCTCCGTCACCATCAGGGACTGGGCTCGCAGCTGGGCTTGGTTCGGTGCAAGTATCGGCATGGTCGGTTCGGGGTAGGTCGGCCCCAAGGCTTCGACCCGTACGGTCCAATTCCCCTTCTCGTCGAGCTGCAGAAGCCGAAAGACTGAGGAGGACTGCAGCGTGGCAAAAAGCCCCCAGCGAGGATGCCATGCCATGGGACCGGGCAAGGTGCCGTCTCGCAAAGATTCTGGCAGCTCGGGAAGGCTTGTCCAGGTCCGCGGAGGGACCTCGACCCCGAGCATCCGCGTGGCTTCCGGTTGCCACACCTCAAACCTCTTCGCCTGCTCCTCGAGGACCAACACCCCACGGCCACAGGCTGCAGCCTGGGTCCATCGGACCCCGGCACCCTCCGGTTCGGAGCGGACCACGCGGACAATCCCCTCTCTGGAAATCCACCGAATCTCTGACAACTCCTGGAGGCTCCCGGCCGCCACCCCTCGACGATCACAGAACCACCATCCGCTGCCTTCCGGAGCCGGCAACATCCACGCTGGTTGGAAAAGCCGTATGTCGGCCGTTCCTTCGAGGTTCCCTGAAACCAGGCCGGGTGGCTGGAGGATGACCCTGCCTACGTGGGTGGATACCCTGACGCTGGCCGTTGACTCCCAGCGTCCTAGCCGCCATCGCCCATGGTGGAGTCCGGGCCTGGCTGCCACGAGTCCCTCGGGTGCACGCCGCGCCCAGTCCTGATGAGGCCACCATGTCCAAGACCCTGCACCGGATAGTTGCCGTCCCCGGGCATCGGTGACCCTTATGGCAGGAGGCCACATCTCCCCGGGCCAGAGCGACGCCGTGGCCTGGAGCACGGACCAGCTGGCCGCGGCGGTGACCGAGAGGACCTCGGAACGTCGGTTCCCCACCTTGAGGGAAAGGCGCTCTCCAGGCAACTCATCCGGCCAAATGAAATCGATTCGTCGGTCATCCATCCTGACCGCATCGGAAAGAACCACGTCATCCAGCATCAGCTGCCAAGGTTCTCCCTGCCACGCCCCGAAGGCCTGCCCCAGGACTGAAACCGTCGCACCTGGAGCCACGACTTCCGGTTCGACACGCTCCAGTACAGGCTGCGGTTCGAGCAGACGAAGGTCGGCCACTTCGAGGACATCCTCCCCTGCAGCGGTTGGCAGTGGTAGCACGGCTGGCAACAGTCCTGCCGCCACGGCTGCGACGGCAGGACTGCCCGGAGGAACGCCCTCCAGCACGAAAGTACCGTCCTTGAATGGACGCACCCAAACTTCGCCACCGGGCAGGAACACCAGCGCACGGCTGGGATCCCAGCCGGGAGGACCGGACAGGCGCCCCTTGAGCGTTCGGGGACGACCCAGATGAATTGAACCGATGTCGATGCCGGAGGTCGACGCTTGTAGAAAGACCTCGCGAGCTGATACCCTTCCGGTCGCAGGATCCAGCACCTGAATCGAAAAGTGTCCCGGGGCAGGGGCTTCGAGCCGGAAGCGTCCCTGATCATCGGTCAGTACGGAGCTCACCACCTTGGGCACGCGCAAGGGTCCGAGGGGATAGCGCAAGGGCCGTGCCAAGGGCGTCGTCTGGAGGCCACCGTCAAGGGGCGTGGACTGGAGGCTGCCATCCAGCGGTGTCGACTGCAAACTGCCGTCCAGCGGCTCCCCGGCGGGAGCAGGGGCCACGACTCGCTCGATATCCGCAGGCTCAGGGGGCATGTCCGGCACGGACAGTCCCAGCAGCAGGTGCACGTGTGCACCCGAGATCCTGCGGCCATTGTCATCCAGGATGACTCCACGAATGTCCACGGCCATCGCCTTGGCCGCAACGGTACCCCGTTCGGGTAGAAGGCTCGACGGCGGCAGGCAAGCCACTACCCCTGCCAAGCAGATCAGCCCCCGGGCGAACAGGTGCGCCCTCAAGGCTGCCACTCCAGTAGAGAAGCGGAAAGCGCATCTGCCAGAAGGATTCTTCCTCCCCCCAGCGGCAAGAGGGCCGTTGGAGCACCAATATCTGCCGAAAGGGCCGGAATCTCGCCTTGGACGGGGAGCGGATCCTTGACCTGGACGTCAAGGGCACCTGCCAGCAAACGAAAGGATGCCTCCTCGGTCCACGACCACACACGGCCTCGCGCATGCTCTGCCAGAAGCAGTTGCGTCGCATCCCAGGCCAAGGCCCTGAGCGCCGTCGACGGCAAGCGTTCAACTGACCTGTTGACTACTTTCCAGACTGTCTCATCGGGCTTCATGATCCAGATTTGACCGGCTCCTGCCACAGCCAGCCCCCCCCGCCCGCTGGCCATGGATTCCACTCGACTACCTGGTGGTAGCTCCAACCAGAGGCGGCCGGTTTGATCACGTACTCGACCACTTTCGGACCACAGCACTCCTGACACGGGATGAATGGTCATCGCGTCGATATCGCCCGTCGCGACGGTCTCGCCCGTGCTCTCAGCCGGCAAGAAGGGAGGCAACCAGCGAAAGCGCTGCAACACGTCGAGACCGGGTCCCTTCCGACCCAGCACATGGACGACTCCATCGACTCCGGTCGCCAGCACGCGAGGGTGATCCACCACCCACGGCAGGATGCTCCAATCGCCCGCGGGCGGTCGATGCAGCACACGACGACCGGGATGGTCGGCCACCAGCCAGCCCCCATCAGGCGCCACTGCGAGAGCATAAGGCACGACCCCCGGAGGAAGCGGTG
>JAYKGV010000027.1:0-5352 GCA_035285595.1 Candidatus Sericytochromatia bacterium | reverse complement strand
ATGGTGGCGGGTTATGCGGTGGGCGGAGGCCACGTGTTGCACGTGGTATGCGACTTGACCATCGCCGCCGACAACGCGAAGTTCGGGCAGTCGGGGCCGAGGGTGGGCAGCTTCGACGGTGGTTTTGGCAGCAGCATCCTGATGGATCTCGTGGGCCCGAAGAAGGCCAAGGAGATCTGGTTCCTGTGCCGGCTGTATGACGCACAGGAAGCCTTGGCCATGGGACTGGTCAACACGGTGGTGCCGGTGGCCGAACTGGAAGCCGAGACCGTGGCCTGGGCCCGACGGATGCTCGAACACTCGCCGCTTGCGCTGCGCTGCCTCAAATCGAGCTTCAATGCCGTCGCGGACGGTCAGTCGGGCGTACAGGAGCTGGCGGGCAACGCAACGCTCCTCTATTACATGAGCGAAGAGGCGCAGGAAGGCCGCAACGCCTACCTCGAAAGACGCTTGCCCGACTTCGATCGCTTCCCGAGGCAGCCCTGAACGTGCCCGAGACGTTGCCAACAGCCGTGGAGGCACCGCCCGCGGGCTGGCGGCTGTGGTGGGCTGGTGCGCGCCCCCGCACCCTGGGTGTGGGAGCGGCGCCGGTCCTTCTTGGGCTAGGTCTCGCGGGGACGCGCACCGCGACGGAAACCGGGGGGACCTCGGCCCTGCGGCCAGACCTATTTTTAGCATGTTTACTTGGCGCATTGTTGCTTCAAATAGGATGCAACTACGTCAATGATGTGTCAGATCACCAGCGTGGTACCGATGGCCCCGATCGCGTAGGGCCGCTGCGTCTGGCCGCCGCAGGTCTGGCTTCGCCCAGGGCCATCTGGACCGCCGCTGCCCTCTGCTTCGCCGGGGCGAGCTTGTGCGGGGCGTGGCTGATGGTCGCCCGCGGCTGGCCCATCGCGGCCATTGGCGTGGCCTCAATCTTCGCGGCCGTGGCCTATACCAGTGGCCCCTATCCGCTGGCCTACCACGGACTGGGTGAGTTGACGGTCGCGGTGTTCTTCGGGCCTGTCGCCGTGCTGGGCACCGAGTTCGCCTTGACCGGCAGTGTCTCCCGGTGGGGAGGTTGGCTCGCGCTGGTGCCAGCCGGTCTCGGGGCGGCCGTGCTGGCCATCAACAATCTGAGAGATCGCGAAGGAGATGCCCGCTCGGGCAAGCGGACACTTGCCGTGAAGCTAGGTGCCCCACGTACGGTCCAAGGCATCCGGACCTTGATCTTGATCCCCTTCGCCGTGCCTGTGGTGCTTGCTGTCGGCATGGCAAGGCCCTGGCTGGCGCTACCGATGCTGATGTTGCCGTCGGCTACCCGCTTGGCACTTGCCATCCGGACGGACAGTCCGGCACCTGCCTTGAACGGTGCGCTGGCCATGACGGGGCGGCTGCTGTTCCGGATGGCCTTCTATATGGCACTCGTCATGTTGCTGATGGCCAAGGCCCCGGCCTTCCGGGGCTGACAAGCGAGTCTGCATGAGGCTGAGCCTACTCTCGGTCGAGTCGCTCGAAGGCTCGGGCGTGCCGACCGCTCACGGGAACAAGGGCCGACCGTGGCGCGTCCGGCTGCGGGTCACGGACGGGCAAGCCACGGTCTGGAGCGAGGCTGTCGCCCTTCCTGCCTTCGGGGTGGGGCGAGGCGAAGCGATGGCCCACGCGCTGGGCTGGGCTGCGCTGGACCTGGAAGCGAAAGCCGGAGGCTTGACGCTGCCCGAGACGCTGGCGAGGTGCCTCGGGCGCAACGCCCTGGCCGAGCTGGAAACCACGGCCCTGTTGGCGGGGCCGACCTCAGGTCTTGCCGCGGCTGCGAAGGCGGCGTGGCAAAACGGCTATCAGACCTTCAAGCTCAAGCTGGGAAAGGCAGGAGACGCCTTGCGGCCCCTGCCCGTCGTGGTCGCGGAAGCCTTGGAGCGTGTGGAGACGGTGCTCAGAGCCTTGCCGGAACAGGCCACCCTTCGGCTGGATGCCAATCGGGCGTGGACGTTGGAACAAGCCGAGGCCTTCACGCGGCCGCTCGCTAACTTGGCTGGAGAGCGCCTCGCATGGCTGGAGGACCCGTGTATGCCGGGTACACCATGGTCCGCGCTCCTCGAGGCGACCGCCGTGCCGTTGGCGCCAGACGAGTCCTGTGCGGAACCTGACGCACTTACGCCATGGCTCGGCCATCCACGGGTGGCCGCAGTGGTGGTGAAGCCGGTGTTATGGGGTCCCGAACGAACGCTCGAGCTCGCCCGGCTCGCCATCGCGCACGGCAAGCCGATCGTGGCCTCGTCGGCCTACGAGGAACAGGCAGGCTTGGCGGTGGTATCGGCGGTCGCAGCCGCAGCGGGGACGGTAGGATGCCCTCACGGCCTGCTGCTGGGGACGACTGGGCTCCCCCCACGGACCGGTGTCCTTCCGGGCCTGCCGAGAGCCTCATGACAGACGCTTGGGCGGCCCTCGCGCACTGGGCGCGTACACGTGCGAATGACGTGGCCGTCGAGGGCGCCTTCGGCCGCTGGACGTGGCAGGCCTTATGGGAGGCCACGAAAGACCTCGCAAGCGTGTTGGATCAGGCGGGTATCGGCTCCGGCTGTCGCGTGTCCATGGAAGGCTTGAATGCTCCGGCGTGGCTGGTGGCGATCACTGCCGTGGCGGCCCGGAAGGCCGTGCTCGTTCCCGTCAACAGCCGATGGAGCGCTTTGGAGCAAGAGACCTGGAGGATCCGCGCGGGGGTGTCAGGACGCCTGATGGTCCCCGCGGACGAAGACTCCTTGATGCCGGAATGGCACCCAGCGGAGATGCGTCGGGACGCTTGGGCCAAGGAACTGGCGACACTGATGGCAACTTCGGGCTCGACAGGAACGCCGCAAGGCATCGGACTGACAGCCGGAGCCCACGCAGCGCATGCACGGGCTCATGCCGAAGTTCTGAGGATGGGCCCCGAGGACCGAGTGCTGGTCGTCCTGCCCCTTTTTCACATCGGCGGACTGAATGCGTGGTGGCGAGCCCTTGCTAGTGGCCACAGCCTGGTCTTGCTGCCCCGATTCACGGTGGCGGCCGTGGCAGACGCATTGGAGCGACATGCCCCCACCATGGCCTCGCTCACGGGCACGATGGTGCGTGACCTGGTGGGGGGGGGCGTCCGTCCGGCCCCCTCGCTCAGGGTGGTGCTCGCAGGGGGCGAACCCCTGCCTACCGGGATCATGCGCCATTGGCCCGTGGTCCGGGCCAGCTACGGTATGACCGAGACTTGCGGGCACGTGGCCATCGGTCGGGCTGGAGCGGATGATGCGGAGGTCCCGGGTGGGGAGCTGAAGGTGCAGCCAGGGACAAGGCTTGACCTGGTGGATGAGGAGCATCGCCCTGTGCATCCGGGCGAAGAGGGTCGCATCCGGGTGCAGGGCCCCACGGTTTGCGCGGGTCGGCTGGATGAACGCGGGAGCTGGATTCCGCACCCTCAGGACGTGCCCCTCCTGACGGGCGATCGGGGACGCCTGGGCGCGTCGGGAGGGCTGGTCGTGCGACCACGCCCCGGTGACCTGATCCTGTCGGGGGGCGAAAACGTCTCGCCCGCCGAGATCGAAGCCGTGTTGGAGCAGGTGCCGGGCATTGCCGCGGCTCTCGTGGCACCGGTCCCGGACGCCAGATGGGGCCAACGCCCCGCGGCCCTTGTAGTAGCCAAACCGGGATGCTCGGAGGACCAATTGCGGGCAGCTTTGGACGAAGCCCTGCAAAACAGACTCGGGGGCTACAAGCGTCCGGCGTTCGTACGGTTCGTGGCGGCCCTGCCCGTGCTAGAGAGCGGCAAGCGGGACCGACGCGGGGCTTCCCGGATGCTGATGGAAGAGTGCTAGGGGCTCGACAGAGTGCGCCTTTGAGTTTGCCGGCCTGTCAACTGGATGATCGGGTGCGGCACGGAGCGGCTCCCCTCCGGGGGTCTGAAGAGGATTGGGGTCGAGCACAACACCCCAGGTCTACGCAGGAGGGCAGCGAGACCTCCGGCAGGAAGCCGTGCAGCCGCTTGGAAGGATCCCGGCTGTGAGGCCGTTGCCGCGTGATCAGATCTGACCGCGGCCGGTCGGTTGTAAGTAAGGCAGACCTACGCACCGCCCCAGTGGTGCCATCGCGTCTTGGAAGGAGACTCACGCAACCCTTGCCAGGGTTCGTCCTTCGACGCTCGGCGCCAACCTTGTGGGTCTACCTTCTGCGATGGCGTCTGGGGCAGGCCAGATGTCCTTATCTTCTCGACACAAGACGATAGGCCAATCGGCGGTCCTGCCGTCCAGAATGTCGCGGAGAGGGAGGATACATCAAAGAATCTCCCTTACGTAGGTGGGAGAGATCTGCTTGAAAGCAGCCGGATTCGACATCGTTGTGAGGGACGGCTGAGAGTCGATGGAACGTCACGCGCCGGGGCTGAACGGACCCAGGTTCAGGATGGCGGCGGTTCCCGTCCCTGGGGCGGTTAGAGAATCCGTGAGGCGCCACTTGCAACGTGAGGAGTGGCACACGGCGCCCAAGACGCCACCGCGCATCCGGAGGGTTGCGAACACAGGACGCCTCAGAGAGGCCTGACTTAATGCCCTTCGCCTCGCCACACCTTAGTGACCCGCCAACCACGCCTCGAGGTCTTCCGGACGATTGAAGTCCAGCAGGTCCTCCGCCAGCTGCTCCAGCGCATCAAGTGACAGAGCTTTCATCATGGCCAAGGCCTCGCCCCCCGGCAGCGCCACTCGCCGGCCAAGCTGTCGCGAGATCGTCCTTATCAGCTGGGCCTTGCGACCGAGCTCCTCTCCCTGAGCCTTGCCTTCGGCTTTGCCTTCAGCCACGCCCTCAGCCCGGCCCTCAGCCCGGCCCTCAGCCACGCCTTCGGCTTTGCCTTCAGCCTTCAGGCGTGCGACCAGTTCCTGATAGAACCGCGTGTGCTCCAGACTCATCGCCACCTCCGCAAGCTCGAGAAACGACGGGAAGAGACAGCTCCGCAGGATTTCATAGTAGCCGATGCGGTCTGACTCGGGCAACGACCGGACATCCATCAAGGCCTGCTCGAGCAAGGGCAGGTCTTCCCGCCGACGGCAGTGCGCCAAGGCATGAAAGACCGTCGCATGGGGGTGACCGGCAAGGTCCTCGACGGCCATCCGCGGAAAGTCCTCGCTACCTAGTACCAGCGGCACGATCTGGCTGCCCCTCCGGCTCAGGCGGATGGGCTGCCGGGCCCATGCCGCTACCCGGGGGTCGGGTGCGATGACCAGCAATTCGACGTCGCACCTCCACCGCTGATGCATGGCCACCACGTATTGCGGCCAGGACAGCTGCTTGGCAGGGTCCTTGCCGAGCTGGATTTCCACCACCACGACCAACTGGGGCAAGTGCGCATCCCCG
>JAYKGV010000026.1:0-25168 GCA_035285595.1 Candidatus Sericytochromatia bacterium | reverse complement strand
CAAAACCACCGTCGAAGCTGCCCACCCTCGGCCCCGACTGCCCGAACTTCGCGTTGTCGGCGGCGATGGTCAAGTCGCATACCACGTGCAACACGTGGCCTCCGCCCACCGCATAACCCGCCACCATCGCGATGACCGGTTTGGGCAGGGCACGAATCAGTTTCTGCAGGTCGAGGACATTCAGGCGATGTACGCCTTCATCGTCCTTGTAACCGGAGTCGCCCCGCACCCGCTGGTCCCCTCCCGAACAGAAGGCCTCGGTGCCTTCGCCGGTGAAGATCACGACGCCTACGTCGCTCATCTCGCGCACGCGGTGGAACGCATCGATGAGTTCGGTGACGGTCTTCGGGCGAAAGGCATTGCGCGATTCCGGCCGACAGATGGTCACCTTGGCCATGCCTTCCGCCTTCTCGAGACGGATGTCCTCGTAGCTTCCGGCTGTCTGCCACTCAGGTATCCGGCGATCCGCCGCATCGGAGTTCCAGAACAATCCCACGTTCTCGCGCGTGGCTGGGGTCATTGTGCCAACTCCTCCCGGTCTCGGGTCCATGATCTCACGGCTTCGGCCGCTCGTGCGGCCCCCTGGGACAAGACGTGCTGCCATGCCGTCATGCCGCTGTCCCGTTCGCAGGCGATGCGCAGCACGTGCGGTCGGTCGTCCCCGAGGGCTTCATCCAAGGCGTGACGCAGGCCTGCGTCGTCCCGTGGGTGGTGCACCACCACCCCAAAGGCCTCGAGTGCCGCGGAAGGATCCAGCCCATGCGGAGAGGTGCACCACGGCGTCAGCGCCGCGGGATGGTCGCCGATGGGCAGCGTGTGGAAAATGCCACCCCCGTCGTTATCGAGCAGCAGCACCGCCATCGGGGCCCCGGCGGCTGTCGCTGCGGCCCACGCCCCAAGGTCGTGCAAAAACGCCACGTCGCCTGTGACCAGCAACGTGGGCGCGTCAGCGGCAAGGCGCACGCCCAGAGCCGTGGCCACCTGACCGTCGATGCCTGCGGCGCCGCGGTTGGCGAGGATCCGTACCCGGTTCGTGCCCACGAAATCCACGTAGCGTATCGGCATGCTGTTACCGACGACCACCTGCCCATGCTCCGGCCAATGTGCCAGTGCGAGGCGCACGGCGTCGGGCTCCGGGGGGAGCACGGCCGTGGCGGCATGATTGACTGCAGTCGTCCGCAACCTCTCCCATGCGGCTTGCCAGGGGGAGGGCGATTCACTCTTCGCCTCGCGCGCTACAGCCAACTGCGCCAGCAGGTTGCCCGCGGTTCCCGGCAGTACCAGGGTGGCGCGTCCATCGGCATCCCAGCGTTCGAGATCGGGCTGCAGCTGGATGACGGGCACGGTCAGGCCCGCAAGCCAGCGAAGGGTCGTGCCCGAGACGGGGCCGGCGCCCGCTCGGATGACGAGATCGGGCTCGAGTCCAAGCTGCGCGGCTGCCCGCACCATCACCTCGAGGTGGCCGCCCCTCACCCCGGTTCCAGCGGCATGAGCCGCAGGATCCCGCAGGACGATGAAGCCGGCTTCTTCAAGGGGGCCGGCCTCCCCGTCCCAAGGCGCCCCTAGCGAACCCAGGACCACCAGAGGCCTGCGGGCTTCGCGCACGAGGGCCGTGGCAGCTTCGAGCGCTTCGGCCTCCGGCATCAGCCTTGTGGGCCCATACCTTGGTACCGGGGGCAGGTCTGCCGCAAGACGTGCGAGCAAGTCCGGGTGATGGGCCGGATCCGGTCCCGGATGCAGCCAATCCCCCAGGGGCACGTTCAGATGTATCGGTCCGCGCGGGACGCCAAGGGTCGCGGCCACGGCCTGGGCCACGGTGGCTTGCAAGTGCCTCAGGGCGGAGGTCTCCGCGCGGGGTAGTCCCAGATCTCGCCATAGCAGGACGGAGGGACCATACAATCCCCGTTGGTCGATGGTCTGGTGGGCGTGGGCGTGGCGCAGGTCCGGCGGCCGATCTGCCGTGATCAGCACGAGGGGAATGCCACTGGCCCTGGCTTCGGCCGCGGCCGCGTGGAAGTGCGTGCCGGCCGTACCTGACGTGCAGACGAGGGCCACCGGTTTTCCGGTATAGCGGGCAATCCCCAGCCCCACGAAAGCAGCCACACGCTCGTCCTGGTGCAGATGCGCCTGCAACCGACCACCTGCCGCCGCGTCGGCCGTGGCAAGCGCCAGGGGAGCCGAACGCGACCCCGGTGCCATCACCACATGCCTGACTCCTGCGGCCACGAGGGCTCGGACCACGGTCTCGGCCCAGAGCTGGTTCAAGTGGACCGGAGTCAATGACCTTGTCCCAGCACGCGCCACGTGGCCGCGAGCTTGGCTTCGGTCTCGGCCCACTCGCCTTCGGGTGAGCTGCCCCGGACCAAGCCCGCGCCCACCGTCACCCGTGCGCTGCTGCCATCGAGGCAGGCTCCGCGCAGCCACACGGCCAAGTGGCCTTCTGCTGCCGTCAGCTTTCCGAAGGGTGCGCCGTAGAGCCCGCGCGACCGGCCCTCGAGCCACGGGATGAGGGCCATGGCGTCCTGCTCGGGCCATCCGCCGACCGCGGCGGTGGGATGCAGCGCGGCCACAAGTCCGTCGGGCCCGTGCCCCTCGACAAGGAGGCCGGTGATGTGCGAACGCAGGTGCTGCAGGCCCTGCCAAGCCACGGGGCTGGGGGGCTCGGCGGTCACGTTGCGGGCGATGGCGGCGAGACGGCGAAGGATTCCTTCCTGGACCAGGGCCTGCTCCCGCAAAGCCGGAGGCCGGTCCAAGGGGCCCAGATCCGCATGGCGCGCAGCCGTCCCTGCCATCGCCTCCACCTCGAACCGTGCGCCTTGCCAACGACAGAAGGTCTCGGGGCTGGCGGCCACCCACGTGACACCTCCTGGTTCCTGCCACGCCATGCGATGGCTGTCTGCGGCTCTCGCCAACATCCCCCGAAAGACGGCCCACGGGTCGGCGAACCCGGTGGTCGGCACCAAGGTGACGTCCCGGGACAGGACGACCTTCGCAAGACCGTCGCCTGCCAGCAGCGTCAAGGCCCTCCGCGCCCCCGCGACGAAGCGATCTCGGCCCTGCAAGGCATGCGGGCGCCTCCACTCCGGTCCATCCGGCGGCACCTGGCTGACTACAGCCCCCGAAAGTCTGCGGACGGCGTCCTTCCACAGGCTGTCGCTCTCCTCGGGGCCGAGTTCGACAGCCGCGCGACCCTGCCACCGCCACGTACCCCCTACGCCATCGGGGCGACCCTCCCAAATCCATTCGGGCACCAACCAGCCACCCGTCCGCCGCCCATCGTCCGGCCAGCCCGGCGAGCCGAGGGCCACGAGGCCCGGGTGGCGCTCAAGTACCGCAATCAGGTCGGAAAGGCCTTCGGGGCCCGTGCGCCAAGCCTCGCCGAGACCCAGGGTTAACGTGTCCTGCCCTGCAGGTTGCCACGCCAGCCGGACCTTGTCCGCGCACGCAGGCCACACGTGCCACGGTGAAGGTCCGTTTGCCCATTCCCGGATTTCCCACCGCCATACGGCCTTGGCGCCGGCAGCACGGCGGCCCGTCGTGTGCGACAGCTGAGGCGCGGCAGCGAGAGTTCCCACGGTGTGACGGCCTTTCCTCGCGTGGCTTGATTCTGATAGGATGCTAGCATATTCTTCAGATGTTTCAAGATTTCTTGAAAGAAGTCGCCGCGGAGGAGTTCATGGACACCAGGCGATATCGTCCCGCAGTCCGGGACATCAGTGACGACGGCCCTTCCCGCCTTCGCTCCGCAGCTGCGCACCTCGAAGGCGAGGGCAAGGCCGTCAGGCGGCAGTGCGTCAGACTGGTCGGTGAGGCCCTGGGGGGGCTGCCGGCACTCGGGCCTGCGCTCGATACTCTGGCGGATGCCGTGGAGTGGGTTCATCTGGGCTCACTCATCCATGATGACTTGCTCGACGAAGCCGAGACGCGCAGAGGCCGGGAGGCCGTGCACGTCCGCTGGAACCAGAAGGTCGCGGTGCTCGCGGGTGATCTGGTGATCAGCCGCGCAGCCAAGGCCATGGCCAGCCTCGGGCTGCCGGTCCTGACGGTGCGACTGGCCGAGGTGTTGGCTGACCTTTGTGAGGGTGAGCTGGTGCAGGATGACCAGCGCTGGGACCCCGCCGTCGACCGTGAGGCTTACCTTGAGCGCATCCGTCTCAAAACGTCCGGGCCCTTCGAGCTGGCGTGTGAAGGTGCGGCCATCCTCGTCGGCGGCCCCTCGGAGGTGACGGCCGCCTGTCGGCGTCTGGGCTTCCACCTCGGGCGCCTGTTCCAGATGGTCGATGACGTCCTGGATTACGGGGCGACCGCTTCTGACTTGGCCAAACCGGTCGGCCGCGATCTTGCGGATGGTTTGCTGACCCTGCCGATTCTCGCTGTGTTGGAGGACGAGGGTCTCGGTGCGCCTTTGCGGCGCCGGCTGGCGGAAGGACACTTCCCTGCCCTTCAGGAGGTGCTTCCGGCCCTCGCGCATCCGCGGGTGCTGGCCCGGATCGAAGGGGCACTGGCCGTCGAGGCCGAGGGGGTGCATCAGGCTCTGCACCACTTGCCGGACGGAGCTGCGCGCGATGCCCTCATGCGCTTGGCCGGTGACCTGGCCCAGCGCGCCGAGCGGGCCTGCAGGTCTCTTGCCGCATGACCGACCTTGCCGAAACCCGGACTCCCGAGGGTGTTGCGGGCATGTTCGATGGCCTCGCCAAAGGCTACGATCGCATCAATGACCTGATGACGGGCGGCATGCACAGGCTATGGAAGCGCCGTCTCGTGGAGCGACTTGCCCTGAGGCCGGGAGATCGCGTGCTGGACTTGTGCTCGGGCACGGGGGACATCGCCCTGCTCGAAGCACGTGTCGTGGGCCCGGACGGTTCCGTGACGGGGTTGGACTTCTCCGTGCGCATGCTCGATGTCGCTCGGTCACGGCCCGGGGCATCGGGCATGGCCGCCGTAATCTGGCAGGAAGGCGACGCCACGCGACTGCCCTTCGAGGACGCATCCTTTGCCGCGGTGTCCGTGGGCTTCGGGCTACGCAACGTGCAGGACCTCGATCAGGCCCTGCGCGAGGCCGTCCGTGTGCTGCGGCCCGGCGGACATTTCGCGTCGCTGGATCTCGGCAAGCCGAGGCTGCTCCCGGTGCGCTGGGCCACGGGCCTCCATGCCCGATACCTTGCCCCTGTGTTGGCTTGGTTGGCCGGCGGTCCGTGGTCGGCTTATGCGTACCTGCCTCGATCCAATCGATTCTTTCCGGACCAGCGGGAGCTGGCCCGGAGGTTCCGGACGGCGGGACTCTCCGAAGTGACCGTACAGGATTTCGGTCTGGGCGCCGTGGCGCTCGTCAGCGGTCGGAAGCCTGCGGACGCCCCTTTTTCCGCAGAATCCTGCTGAAGCCCATCCCAAGCTGGATCTGGCGCAGACGGCTGATGTCCAGTGTGCCCAGTTCAAGGAAGCGGTCCAACAAGCCGGCTCCTACCTCGCCCAGGGAAACCAGCTCGTCCAGCCGATCCAGCGCTCGACCCTCCGGACCACCGGCGGCCAGCACGCCGCGGGCGTCACGAAGGTCCTCGAGGGCCAGCTGCAGGCAGAAAAGTTCCCGCTCGCGCAACACCTTGGCGACCGCGCGCCAGATGTCGGGTTCGGCCCGATAATGCTCGCGGCGGTTGCCCGGGAGCGTGACCCGGGTGACCACCCCCCAGCGGATGAGTTCGTGCAGCGTCATGCTGACGAGGCCGCTGCTGATGCCCATGCGCTCGCGGATCTGCTGGGCGTCGAGCGGGGCGTCAGCCAGGTAGAGCACGGTCCACATCACGCCGTGGACACGCTTGAAGCCCCAGAGTTCCATCAGCGAGCCGATCGCCTGACCGGCGCGCAGGACCGGGTCCTGTGCGTCGGCGGCCGGGCCGAGGTCGTCGTTCATGCCCTTGCAGCGTAGCATGGGGACATGTGGATCCTCGCCTCCTCCTCGCCCCGTCGCCAGGCTCTGATGAAGCAGATTGGCGCCGACTTTGCGGTCGATGTGCCTCGGGATGTCGATGAAGCGTTACATCCGTTGGAGCCTGGCGAACTCGCGGCCGAACGGCTTGCGAGGGCCAAGGCCGCCGAGGTGGCTTCGCGGCATCCGGGGCAGTGGGTCATTGCCGCCGACACCTTGGTTTGTCTCGGCTCGAAGATCCTCGGCAAGCCCGCCGACGACGCTGAGGCCGTGCGCATGCTCGAGGCCCTCTCCGGGAGGACGCATGTGGTCGTGACGGGCGTGGCCGTGGTGCATCCGGGCGGAATGATCGCCGAGGTCGAAACCACCGAAGTGCAGTTCCGCCCTCTGTCCCGCGCGGAGATCGAGGCCTACGTGGCCACGGGGGAACCGCGCGACAAGGCAGGAGCTTATGGTCTACAGGGTCGGGGTGTGCTCTTCGTGGAGGGCATCCGCGGAGACCACACCAACGTGGTCGGCTTGCCGTTGGGCCGTCTGGGCCTTATGCTGCAGGGCTTGGGAAGACCGCTCTGAGGGGGGGCGGTATGCCGACCCGAAGCTCCCTCGTGAAGGAACAGACGTTGTTCAATCAGCTCTTCAGCCGTTTCAGCCGCGACATGGGCATCGATCTCGGCACGGCCAATACCTTGGTCTTCGTTCGTGGCAGGGGCATCGTCCTGCGTGAACCCAGCGTGGTCACCATCTCTCACAACCAGCGCAACGTGGTGCATGCGGTCGGCGAGGAAGCCAAGCAGATGCTGGGACGGACTCCTGGCAACATCGTGCCCATCCGACCGCTGATGGACGGAGTCATCGCCGACTTCGACGCCGCCGAGACCATGCTCAAGCACTTCATTCGCAAGGCCTCGGATCGGCAGGCCTTCTCTCGCCCGCGGATGGTGATCGGGATTCCATCTGGCGTCACTGGTGTCGAGCGCCGTGCCGTGCAGGATGCCGCCTATCAGGCCGGAGCCCGCGAGGTCTACCTGATCGAGGAGCCGATGGCGGCGGCGATCGGGGCCGGGCTGCCTGTCGAGGAGCCGACGGGCTCGATGATCGTGGACATCGGGGGCGGCACCACCGAGGTGGCCGTGATCTCTCTGGGTGGCATCGTGGTCTCGAAGTCCGTGCGGGTCGCGGGTGATGAACTGACCGACGCCATCTCGACCTACTTGCGCAAGGTCCACAATCTCTCCATTGGTGAGCGGACCGCCGAGGAGATCAAGATTCGCCTGGGCTCCGCCTATCCGACAGGTGTGGACGAGGAGATGGAGGTTCGGGGCCTGTACAACCTGACGGGCCTGCCCCGTACGGTCACCATCACCACCTCCGAAGTCCGCGAAGCCATCCAGGAGCCGGTCTCGGCCATCGTCGACGCGGTGCGGTTCACGCTCGAGAAGACGCCACCCGAGCTGGCCGCCGACATCATCGACCGCGGCATCGTGCTTGCGGGCGGTGGAGCCTTGCTGCAGGGCCTCGACCAGCTCATCAGCAGCCGTACGGAGATGCCGGTCCACATCGCCGACGATCCGCTGTCGTGTGTCGTGCTGGGCACCGGTCGGGTCCTCGAGCAGTTCCCCAAGCTCAAGCGCGTCGTCGGCACCGCCTGATTCCGGCCCTACCCTCCCCCCGGTGCACGCCCCCCAGTGTCCGCCTTGCTTCGCCGTCTGCCTTGGCTCGAGTTCCTGCTCGTGTCGGGCTTGTTGCTGGGTGCCGGACTGACGAGCTGGGCAGGCGGCCGCAGTACCCTGCTGCCGGAGGCGTTCAAACCCATGCTGATGGGGGCGACTGCCTTGGCCGGCGGCGTCAAGGGCGGGGCAGGCTATGTTCGCGACCTAGACGCCTTGCGCCGGGATAATGCCCGCCTGACGGCCGAAAACGAACAGCTTCGTTCCGATCTGGCCCGCGTGGCTGACGTCACGGAGGAACTGTCGCGCCTGCGCGCCCTGCTGGCCCTCGGGGCGGCCGCGCCGGTCAAGGCCAGAGCGGCACGGGTGATTGGTCGTTCCCCTGACAATTGGCATGCCCGTGTCTTTCTGGACCGGGGCACGCGGGATGGCGTGGCGATCGATGCGACCGTCATGGCGGCTGGTGGCGTCATTGGCAGGGTCATGGCGGTCGCGCCCGGCACCTCCGAGGTGTCGCTTCTGACCGATCCGGGCAATCAGGTGGGCTGCATCGCCCAGCGCTCGCGCTCCGCAGCCGTGTTGGTAGGCACGGGTGAGCCGGTGCTGACCTTGCGTTACATGCAACAGCAGGTGGACTTCCGGATGGGGGACTTGCTGCTCACGAGCGGCTTCGGGGGGGTGTTCCCCAAGGGGCTGCCGCTGGGTCGGGTGGGGCGTGTGGTACGCCAGCCCAATGCCATCGTGCCGCAGGTCGAGGTGGTTCCTGAGGTCGCACTGGACAAACTGGAGGAGGTCCTGGTCCTCGATCCGTTGGTGGGTTCCCTGTGAGGTCCGGACGGCGGGCCGAGCGCCTGGCGGCCCTGCGTGAGCCTGTGGGACGCGAGGGGGGCTGGGGCGCGTGGATCACGAGTCTGGGCCTGCTGATGGTCCTGGGCATCCTGCAGGTCTCCGATGCGGCGGTCTGGGGCGGCGTCCGGACCGATCCGACGCTCGCTCTTGCCGTGTCCTGGGCGCTGGTTTCGGGGCCCCGCCACGGGCTGGTCTTCGGGGTGGCGGCGGGTCTTGTCCAAGATCTGTTGCTGGGTCAATCCTTCCTGTATACGGGGTTGCGGGCCTTGCTCGGGCTGGGGGCGGGGCTGGCCAGGCCCCTGCTCAATGTGCAGCAACCCTTGGTCATCCTGCCGGTCGTGCTGTTGGCCTCGATGCTGCAGGATCTCGTCGTGGTGGCCATCCTGGGCGCATGGACCCGCTGGGCGGCGCTGTGGCCCTGGCGGCTGCTGGCCGACCTGGCTGTATCCGTACCCATCTTTTTGGTCGCTCGTCGCTTGTGGTCGCCTGCCGGCGGCTGGACCGTAGGGGGCCGATCCGGATGATGGACGTCGGCCAGGCCCCGAGCCGCGCCAGGACCTTGTTGCTGGGCGGTGTGCTGGGGCTGGGCTTGCTGGCCGTCTTGGCTCGCCTCGGCCAGTTGCAGCTGATGGGCGGCCAGGACTTTCGGGAGCGTGCCGAGGGCAACCGGCTGCGGGTGATCCTCGAGCCGGCCCCGCGGGGTCTCGTGCGCGATCGCAACGGGCAGGTGCTGGCCAACAACCGGCTGTCCTATTCGGTGACGCTGTACCCCATCAAGCTGAGTCGCCAGCAGACCGAGGAGGTCATCGGCCGACTGGGGCATCTGTTGGGCGTGCCGGCGGTCGAGATCCGGCAGAAGTGGCGTCGGGCCATCAGCCTGCCCGTGCGCGTCAAGACCGACGTGGATGATCGTACCATCGCCATCGTCGCGGAAAACCAGGCCCGGCTGCCCGGAGTGTCCATTGAGCCCATCACGGTGCGCCACTATCCCCGGGGGCATCTCGCCGCACATCTTTTGGGCCATACGGGTGAGATCACCGAGCGCGAGCTCGACACTCTGGGAGAGGGGTATCGCCAGGGGGACATTATCGGCAAGACCGGGCTCGAACGGGTCTTCGACGGTACCATGCGGGGAGAGCCGGGCAAGCAGCAGGTCGAGGTCGACGCACGGGGGCGGGCGATCCGGACCTTGGCCGAAGTGGCCCCGATCCCCGGCAAGGACGTCACGCTGGCGCTCGACGGCAACCTGCAGGCTCTGGCAGAGCGTGAACTCAAGGGCAAGCTCGGCGCGGTCGTCTGCATGGACCCCCGTAACGGCGAGGTGCTGGCGCTTGCCAGCGCCCCGAGCTTCAACCCGAACATTTTTGCGGGGCGGTTGCGTCCAGAGGACTGGAAAGCGGTCAATGCCCCCACCCGCCCCTTGTTGAACCGTGCGATCTCATCGGCTTACCCGCCTGGCAGCACCTTCAAGATCGTGACCTCGGTCGCGGCGCTGGAGGCCGGCCTCGTCAAGGCCAACACGCGGTTCTGGAGCTCGGGCGAGTTCGTTCTGGGCAATCGCGTCTTCCGGGACTGGAAGGAGGGGGGATTCGGCAATGTCAATTTCGTCGACGCCATGATCCACTCGATTGATACCGTCTACTACGAGCTGGGCCTGAAGCTGGGCGTCGATCGCATGGCGGCCCGGGCACGCGAGATGGGTCTGGGTCGCAGGACCGGTATCCTGTTGCCCGGCGAGGTTCAGGGCATCATTCCCGACGGTTCATGGAAGCTTGCGACGGTCCGCCAGCGCTGGACGAAGGGGGATTCCGTCAACATGAGCATCGGCCAAGGCTTCGTGACGTGCACGCCGCTGCAATTGGCCGTCATGTTGTCCACCGTTGCGAACGGCGGCAGGTTGGTACGCCCCAAGCTGTTGCGCCCTGCGGCACCCGAGGAGTCGGAAGACCCCGGCGCCTTGCCGGCATGGCAAGCCGCGACGTGGCAATACCTGAAGCACAGCCTGCGGCGGGTCGTGGAGGCGGGGACCGGGGCGGCGGCTTTCCATCCGAAGTACAGCGCGGCCGGCAAAACCGGTTCCGCGGAGGCCGTGAAGGGCCAGAAGACCCACGCGTGGTTCGTGGGCTACACGCCCGCGGACCAGCCCCGCCTCGTGGTGGTGGTCTTTGCCGAGAAAGCAGGCCACGGCGGTTCCATCGCAGCCCCCATCGCGGGCAAGCTGTTCCGCCAATTCCACGGCCTGCCCGTCGATCCCGTGGCCTCCGGCTCGGCCACGTCTTCCATCGCGGCCCCTGCACCGGCGAACAGAACTGCGGTGCGCGCACCCACCGTCTCCGCTCAGAGCGTCCCCGTGGCCCCTGTCATCCGCCCCGCGGGGGGCCCCGGGCCGGTTCGCAGGACGTTGCCTACGGTTCCCGCAGACGTGCCGGAGCCTCCTCCTCCGCCCCCCCCCGCGTCGCCGCGCGGCTCAGGGTAGAATGTTGCCCATGATGAAGCGTCAAAGGAAGGCGTCCCCTGCTGTCACGGTGGAACACGAACCTGCGGCCCAGGCTGGGGAAGTCGTGGCTTCGGAGCGGGCGGCCTTGCCTTCTCCGGAAGCAAAGGAAGCAGGGAAAGAGGGCGGACGGGTCGACGATGTCCTTCTGGCGGCCGAGCAGGCTACCGCGTTGTTGCGACTCAAGGGTTGGCGCGGCGGGCTCCTGCTGCATCTCGATGCATCAGCTCCGTGGTCCGAGGTGACGACGGCCCTGCATGACAAACTGGGCGCAGTCCGTGATTTCTGGGCGGGTGCCACCTGTACGCTGGACCTTGGTGAGCGGGCCGAATGTCCGACGGATCTGCATGGGGTGGTTGCCAGCCTTGCCGAGCGTTACGGCCTGAACGTGGTGGGCGTGGCCTCGGTTCACGAGGGAGTGCGCGAAGCTATCACCTTGGCGGGCCTCGAGGCGATGGCCGAACTCGAACCCCCGATCGTGCAGCCCCCCGCGCAGCCTCCCGTGGTCCCGCAGGCTGACTTGCAGCCGCGCTATGTCAAGGGGACGGTTCGCTCGGGTCAGGTCATGATCGCTGAGGGTCATCTCGTCATCATGGGAGATGTCAATGCAGGTGCCGAGGTGCGTGCCGGCGGAGATATCCTGGTCTTCGGGACGCTGCGAGGCATGGCCCATGCCGGGATGTCCGGGGACCGTGGCGCCGTCATCGTGGCGCTCAATCTGCGTCCGACCCAGCTGCGCATCGCGGACCTCATCGCTCGGGCGCCCGATGACGGCCAGCCCCCGTTGTCCAAGAATCCCGAGCGGGCCGAGGTCAGAGGACAGGAAATCCACGTCGTCTCGATGTAGCTGGGCCCCAAGGCGGGCCTGGGACTGCTAACATGGACATGTAGGTTTTTGCGGCTTGCCGCATTTGGGGAGGCGCAGTCGATGGCCACGGGACGTGTAATCGTCGTGACCTCGGGGAAGGGCGGGGTGGGCAAGACCACGACCACCGCCAACTTGGGCATGGCGCTGGCGACGATGGGCGAGAAGGTGGCCCTGCTCGATGCGGACATCGGGCTGCGGAACCTTGACCTGATCTTGGGTCTCGAGAATCGCATCGTTTATGACATCGTCGATGTCGTGGAGAAGCGGTGCAAGTTGCGCCAGGCGCTCATCAAGGACAAGCGGATGCCCAACCTGGTGTTGCTCCCGGCCGCCCAGACCCGGGACAAGTCCGCCGTTACCCCTGAGCAGATGAAGGAACTGATCTCCGAGTTGCAGGGCGAGGGTTACGGTTTCATCCTGATCGATTGTCCGGCCGGCATCGAGCAGGGGTTCCGCAATGCCACCGCCGGCGCCACGGAGGCGGTCATCGTGACCAACCCCGAGGTCTCGGCCGTGCGGGACGCCGATCGCATCGTGGGCTTGCTCGAGGCCGCCGAGCTGCGTAATCCGTCCCTCATCGTCAATCGGTTGCGCCCGCACCTGGTCAAGAACGAGACCATGATGTCCGTCGAGGATGTTCAGGAGATCCTGAACATCAAGCTGCTGGGCATCGTGCCAGATGACGAGGCCATCATCAACTCGTCCAACCGGGGCGAGCCGGTCTCGTTGCAGGAGGCCGCGAAGTCCGGTCAGGCCTACCGCAACATCGCCCGGCGCCTGCGGGGCGAAGAGGTGCCTTTCCTCGAGTTCGACGAGGGAGGGCTCATCGGCCGGATCCGCCGTTTCCTTACGGGCGTGCGGTAGGCAGAAAGGGCAGGAGTGATGTTCGGATTCCTCGATCGCTTTCTCGGGCGCGGCGAAGCCAGTCGCGATACGGCCAAGAATCGTCTGAAGCTGGTGCTGCTGCAGGACCGCTCGGTCATCCCCGCCTCGGTTCTCGAGCAGATCCGTGTCGAGGTCATGGCCGTGCTGCAGCGTTACGTCGAGATCGACCAGCGCGCGCTCGAACTCAACTTCGAGCGAAGCGAAGGATCGGTGGCCCTCCTGGCGAGCGTGCCCATCGTGCGGGTCCGTGAGGATGCTCCTCAGCTGGCGGCCCGGGCCGCAGACGCAGCCGGTGATCCCCAAGAGGGTGGGGCGGTCGCGGAACAGTCTGCTGCTGCGCCTTCGGAAGAGGCTCCCGGGGCCGCGGTGGCCGGCGAAGCCGCGCTGACCTGACAGGCCTGCCGTGGCCCTCGGCATGCCGGCGCGCCACTGGCGCCAGTTCGATCTCTGGCTTTTGCTAGCGGTTTTCGGGATTGTCGGCATCTCGCTCGCTTGTATTCACAGCGTGACCCACGGGGGCCACAAGGCTGACTTCGGGGCGCAGGCCGCTCTCTTCGTGCCCGCCCTGGGCCTTTCCGTGTTGCTCGCGGTGAGCGGCTACCATTGGCTGCGGACCGCGGCACCCTATATCTATGCCCTCAACATCGCCGGTCTTTTGTCGGTCATGTTCTTCGGGCACACCGCGCTGGGGGCGCAGCGGTGGATTTCCATCGCTGGCGTCAAGTTCCAGCCTTCCGAGTTCGCCAAGCTGGCGCTCATCGTGACCTTGTCCCGCGTGTTGTCCGAAAAGAGCATCCATGCTTCGGATGGCATGCTGACGGTATTGGGAACCGTCATCGTCCCGGCCCTCTTGATCTTCAAGCAGCCCGACCTTGGCACCTCGCTGGTCTATGCGGCCATCGCGGCAGGCATGACCTTCTGGGCAGGCCTGCCCGTGTCGGTTTTCGTCCGGCTGGCGTCCCCCTTGCTCGGGGCGGTCTGCTACCACGTGGGTCCGTGGGTCTTCGGGGGGTATCTCGCCGCCTTGGCGGCCTGGCTGGCATGGACCCGCAGGGGGCATCGCGTGGTGCCTGTCGTCGTCTGGGTGGCCAACCTGCTCGCCGGGGTGGGGGCCGACAAGGTCTGGAATCTGCTCAAGGACTACCAGAAGCAGCGCATCTTGACCTTTCTCAATCCCGAGGCTGATCCCTTGGGCTCCGGGTACCACGTCATCCAGTCCAAGATTGCCATCGGCAGCGGGGGCTGGTTCGGCAAGGGCTACATGCAGGGCACCCAGACCCAGCTGCACTTCATTCCCGAGCAACACACCGACTTCATCTTTTCGGTGGTGGGCGAGGAACTGGGCTTTGTGGGAGGTGTCGTGCTCCTGCTGCTCTATGCGGTGGTGCTGGGCAGAGGCCTGCTGGTGGCGTCTCAGGCCCAGGACCGCTTCGGGGCACTCCTGTGCGTGGGGGTCGTGACCATGCTGGGTTTCCACGTGGTGGTGAATCTCGGCATGGCCATGGGCATCCTTCCGGTCGTGGGGATTCCGCTGCCGATGATGAGCTTCGGGCGGACGGCACTGGTCACCAACATGCTGGCCATTGGCCTCATCGAGGCGGTGGCCATGCGACGACGCAAGCTGGTCTTCTGACGCTCTGCCGTCTGTGGGGGCAGCTCACCAGCCAAGGTCGATCGAGGTGAGGGTACGCTGCTGCTCGAGGATCAGGCTACCCAGCTCCTCGCGACGGTCGCTGAACTCAGCCCGCCAGAAGGTGCGCGGGGCGATTCGGTTGCGCAAGCCGATTGTCCATGTCCTGCCCTTGTAGGCCCCCAGCGGCGTAGCCGGGCTGTTGGCCTCGGTCCACTGCGCATAGGTGGCTTCTCCCGGGCTGCCCGGAAGGCTGGCCTCGAGCACCCAGCCCTGCCGGGGCCCCGGATCGTGCCCGAGGTCCGTCCGGCTGCACCACTCGCCCTTGAGCAGGATCGGCCCCATCCCGAGGCCCAGATGTACTCCATACATGCGCTTGGGCACCACGCTCCCCCAAGCCGGGGAGAAGGGGGAACCCGCCAGCAAGGGCCGACCTTCCCCCGCAAGCCACGACAGCCCGAAGGAGTCGCTGGCTCCGTCCGTCCAGGTGGTTCGCAGCAGCAGATCCTTGGCGTTGTCGTCATCGAGGCGCTGGGGGCCGGTGCCGTTGAACAAGGCCAGCACCGTCCGGTTGCTGCCGGTGCGTACGTCGAGCGCTGTTCCCACGTCCAGACGATTGACCATCGCGAAGGGCTGCACCGTCCCGAAGCCTGCCCGCGCCAGTGCGTCGGTGGCAGCGGTCTCCGCGGCGTGCAGGCCCATGGGAGGTTCGACGGTCGCCCATGAGTCGTGCCCGAAGGGCACGCTGAACTGTCCGAACTGCCAAAGCCCCCGGCTTTCCGGATCGATCAGCCGGAGCGAGGCCTCGCGCAGCAGCGTGACGGGTCTCGGATCCTGTCCGATGAGCGGCTGCAGTCTTGCGTTCTGCCGCTGGGCTGCGGTGGCGATGAGGTCGGGGTTGGTCAAGGGTTCGCGCAGCTGCTGGGTGCTTTCCCAGGACAAGGTCCAGGCTGTGCCGGCGTCAGGCCGCCATGACAGGCCTGCCCGCAAGTCGGTGGGGCGTCCGCCGATGGGGCCGGTGGGCAGTTTCAGGAGACCTTGGAGGAGGGCATCGGGCAGTCCACCCGGCACCACGCTGCCGAGGTTGCCTTGGTTGAGGGCTTCGAGCCTTGCGGAGATAAAGGCCCGAGGACCCGTGTCTCCGGCCGAGGCCCCGGAACGTAGCGGGCCATTGGGCAACTTGATTCCGCCAGGCAGCTCCGGGCCCGGGGGCAGGAACGGAAGGTCTCCCGCTGGCGTGTTGTCGGGGGCTTCGGCCTGTTGCTGCGCCTCCGCAGGTCCCGCCGTTCCGATGAAGGCGAGCGTTCCGAGGATGGCGAGAAGAGGACGGCAGGGACGCACGAGCTCATCCTGCCGCAGGGTGTCCCTCGGGGTCGGTATGCCCCGTCACGGGGCGCAAATCCTCGGCCTGGACACTCCACGCCCCGTCCCGGCGCTGCATGCGGCCGGTCACCACCAGCATGCGGTGATCGAGCAGCAGGGTCCGATGTGCGGCGGCCCGTTCCGGCGAGAGCACGATGTTGCTGTGGCCCGTCTCGTCCTCGAGCGTCAGGAAAACGGCTCCCTTGGCCGTCGGGGGCTGGTGTCGCACGATGAGACAACCTGCCGTCGTGACGGGGCGGCCATGTCGCATGGTGGCGACGGCGGCGGCGGTCAGGACGCCCTGGCGCTCCAGGCGCGCCCGTACGTGCCGCATGGGATGGTCCGTGACCGAGAGGCCCGCAAGTTCGAGATCCCGGGCCAGTCGTTCGCGGTCGTCTTCCTCGCCGAGGTCGGTCTCGTCCTCGTCTCCCGACAGGGCATCGGCGAGCAGGGCGGTCCTGAGTTCGGGCGGCAGGCCATGCAATTGCCACAGGGCCTGTCGGCGTCCCGGAGGCATGCCGTCCAGGCCCTCCAAGGCACCCAGTGCGGCCAGCCGTTCGGCCGTGCGTGCCGACATGCCCGTGCGGGCCAGCAGGTCCGCCAGATTGCGGAAGGGGGCTTGCTGTCGCGCTTGCTCGACACGATGGCCTTCCTCGGCCGTAAGGCCCAGGACGTAACGTAGACCCATGCGTACTGATGTCTTGTTGCTAATGTGATGTAGTTCTAAATCGCAATAGTATTTACTTTTTAATACACTTATTGGAAGTACAGATACTCCGTGTCTTTGCGCATCTGTCACTAGCGTGTAAGGATGATAAAAGCCCATCGGCCAGTGGTTGAGCAGGCAGGCCAGGAAGGCTTCCGGATGATGCCGCTTGAGCCAGGCCGTGGCCCAGGCGATGAGCGCGAAGCTCTGGCTGTGGGCCTCGGGGAAGCCGTACTGGGCAAAGGCCGTGATCTGCCCCACGACTTTCTCCACGATCTCCGGCCCGATGCCCCGGGCCTGCATGCCCTTGCGCAGCAAGCCGGCCATCTCCTGCATGCGCCCTTCCCCCTCCTTGAACCCCATCGCCCGCCGCAAGCGCTCGGCCTGGGCACCGGTGAAACCGGCCATGACCATGGCCATCCGCATGACCTGCTCTTGGAAGATGGGGATGCCCAGCGTACGTCCCAGCACGGGCTCGAGGTCCGGATGCGCGAGCGTGACGGGGGCGCGTCCGGACCGGCGCTCGAGGTAGGGTTGCACCATGCGCCCCACGATGGGGCCCGGCCGGATGAGGCCGATGGACACCACCAGATCGTAAAAACAGCGGGGCCGCAGGCGGGGCAGGATGGCCATCTGCGCCCGGCTTTCCAGTTGGAAGACCCCCACCGTGTCCCCCCGGCCCAGCATGTCCCAGATGGCGGGATCATCGATGGGCAGGCGGGCGTAGTCGACCGTCACGCCCTGATGCCGGCGGATCATCGGTGCGGCATCCTGCAATACGCCCAGCATGCCAAGGCCCAGCAGGTCGATCTTGAGCAATCCCAGTTCGGCGCAATCGTCCTTGTCCCAGGCGATGGTGGTCCTGCCAGCCATCGCGGCGGGCAGAACGGGCACGAGGCCGTCGAGGCGTCCAGCCGACAGCACCATGCCCCCCGAATGCTGTCCCAGGTGCCGGGGCAAGCGCAGCATGCGGCGAGCGAGATCGAACAGCCAAGGAAGACGGGGATCACTGGGGTCGAAGCCGAGATCCCGCAGTTGCTCCGGAGGCGGCATGCCGAGGGGCTCGCCATGCTGCAGGCCGCCGCGCCGGAACAGCCGACGGCTGGTGCGTTCCATCTGCTCTGCCTCGAAGCCCAGCACCTTGCCGACATCCCGCAGGGCCGCCGGGGCCCGGTAGGTGATGACGTTGGCGGTCATGGCGGCATGCGTGCGACCGTGGCGCCGATAGACGTACTGGATGACCTCTTCGCGAAGCCGGCCCGACGGCAGATCGAGGTCGATGTCCGGCCATTCCTCGCGGTCGGCCGACAGGAAACGCTCGAAGAGCAGCCCGCGGGCCACGGGATCCACGGCCGTGATGCCCAGGACGTAGCAGACGGCGCTGTTGGCGGCGGATCCCCGGCCCTGGACCATGATCCCCCGTTCCCGACAGAACCGCACGATGTCCTCGACGATCAGGAAGTAGCCGCACATGCCCAATTGCGCGATGAGGGCCAGTTCGTGGCGCAGCTGCGCTTGCACGGCCTTGGGGGCGCCGTCCGGGTAGCGTCCCGGCAGCCCTTCCTGCACGAGGTGCCGCAGGCGTTCTGCGGGGGCTTCGCCTGGCGGCAGGTCCATGTCCGGAAACCGGTACCCCAGGTCTCCCGCATGGAAGGTGCAGGCCTCGGCGACATGCCATGTTTCGCGCACGGCTTCGGGCAAGTCGCGGAAGCGCCCGGCCAGTTCGGCCGGCGACACCAGTGCATGTCGCCCTCGTGCCACGGGGGCGAGCGCCTCGAGCGTCCGGCCATGGCGGATGGCCTCCAGCACGTCGAGCAGCGGTGCTTCGTCGGGCGTGGCATGCCGCACGTCCGCACCTGCCACGATCCGAAGGCCCAGCCGCCTTGAAAGCTCGAGCGTCTGGCGGATGAGGCGTTCGTCCTGCCTTAGCCCCGGTCGGCAGACCTCGAGGCGTAGCCTCTCCGGCCCCAAGCGTTCGCGCAGCCGCATGACAAGCGCCTCGGGCGTGCCCGGGGCCAGCAGCATCAGCCCGCCTTTCGTGGGCCAGAGGTCTTCGGACAGCACGGCTCCTGTCTTGAGAGCCTCGTCGCGGGGGCGGGCGGCCCAGCCGGAACTCAGGGCCCGGCACAGGGCCTGCCAGCCCCGGGAGTCTTGCACCAACCACGCCGTGCGGGCCATGCACGTCGTGCCGTCGCCTTCCTGCCAGCCAAAGGCCAGCTCGGCACCCGTGAGGGGCCTGAGTCCCGCAGCCTTTGCCGCCCGCCAGAAGCGTGGCAAGCCCGAGACCCCGTCCCGGTCGGCCAGGCCCAGCGTCCGGTGGCCTTGCCGCAGGGCTTCGGCGACGAGGGCTTCGGGCAGGCTGGCCCCCTCGAGGAACGAGAAGGCGCTGCGGGTTCGCAGCACGATGGCTTCAGTCGTAGTTGCCATCCCAGAACCATGCGCCGGCTTGGCGGTCGCGGAAGATGCGGACGAGAGGGCCATGCCTGAGTTCCAGATCCCATTCGTCGCGCAGCACGGGATCGGGCGTCCACCAGGCGGCTTCGCGCGGCCACGGCCCCGCGGCCCTGCGGACATGCCAGGCATGCCGTTGCCAACGGATCTCGCAGGGACGGCCCGCGGCCTCGAGCACCGTGATGGGCCGAGGCGGGCGCCACAGCGCCAAGGCCAGACGCGAGGGCGGAGGCGGGTCTTCCACGGGGGCCGGGGAGGTGCGCCGGAAGGGCGTCATGATCCACTGTCCCGGGCGCCGGACCGGGTCCGGTCGCGGGCTGCCGGCTTGCTCGGGGCTCAGCAGTCCGGCCAGTCGGGCGAGGGTGGCCCCGAAGGCAGCGGGTGCCGGCTGGGGTTTCGCGAAAAGTTGCCCCTGGGCCCAGGGGCGCGGGGCTTCTTCTGCCACGAGGCGCAGCCCGGTGACGCCGGCTGGCGGGGGACGACGCTCGAGTACCGGCATCATCGCGGCCAGGAGCGCCCGGGCGTCCACGAGGGGTTCGGGCAGGTGCCAGTGCTCGAGATGTTCGCCACGAGGGTCCAGTTCGAGGGTCAGCGTGAGCCCTTGCAAGGCAAGCCCGTCCCGGACGAGGGCGGCCAGCAGGTCTTCCAGCAGGGGTAGCAGGACGGCATGCAGCTCTTCCTGACAGGTGATGACCCAGTCGTCTTCGCAGCGGAAGCGCCGTTCGCGGGCCAGTGGCAGCGGATCTGCCGCCCACGGGGTGTCCGGGGCCGCGGGATCCAGCCAGGCTTGCAGGGCAAGGGCGTCTTCCCCCAGGCGGGCGGCGAGGGCCTCTTGTGGCAGGGACGCCACCTCGCCGAGGGTCTTCAGGCCCCAGGAGGCCAGCCGGCTCTTGCTTTCCTCGGCCAGCGGCAGTCGCTCGAGGGGCATGGCCATGGCGAAGTCCTGTTCCTGACCCGGGACGAGGACATGGACGCCAGGGCCCGCGAGGCTGGCGAGGAGCGCGAGCGGGCGATGGCGCGACAGTCCGATCCGGTTCGGCAGGCCGCGGGCCAGCAGGGCCTCATGCAGCCGCGTGGCCCAGTGACCCTCGTCCATGAAGGGCGGAGCGAGGCGTCCCACCGCCAGCCACAGGCCATCGGGCGGAGCCAGGGCCACATGCGGCGAGAACCCGAAGCCCACATGGCGCAGGACGTCGCGAGCTTGATGCTCGGCCTCGGGATCCTGCACCCGCACCGTCACGTCGGCCGCTCGCTGCCGGGCCTGCGAGAGGGTCATGCCGGGACGAATGCCGTTCATGCGGGCCAGGTCGTCGACCTCGAGGATTGCGGCATGCCCGTGTCCGTGTCGCGCCAGCACGGCCGGGCCGTCGCCTCCGGGCGCGAGGCGGCGCACGGCCGACAGTCCGAAGTCTTCGACGCGCACGTAAGCGACCCGTTCGCTGCGTGGTCCGCCGGACAAGATCAGGCCCCCGCTTCCAGGTGTTCAAGGCCGGAGGTCACGGGGCCCGGGCCATGCCGCCGCCTGAGGACGCGAATGCCGAGTCCGGCGCCCTCGAGGGTGGTCGGGGTTTCTCCTGCGCCATGCCAGCAGGGTCGCGGGGGATCGAGCACGAGCAGCGTGGCGGCGGCGGCACCCGCGACGGGTTGTCGGGTGCCACAGACCAGCAGCGTGCCGTGGTGTTCCGCGCGCCGGGCCAGTCGCACCCATGCTCCGGGCGGTGCCGGACGGGTGTCGCCCGGAGCATGGGCCAGGTCCAGCAGCACGAGGGGCGTGAGGCCGCTGGCCAGCAGCAGATCCACCATGGCCGGCAGTCGTCCGTGCTGGCGCACCGGCAGCCACAGCAGCCGCCCCAGCTCGACCCCGGCTGCCTCCAGACCCGCGACGTCGAGGCAATGGCCGGGATCGATCCATGCCACATGCTCGCCCTTGCGCGTGTGCGTGGCCGCCAGCCGATGCAGGAACGAGCTGAGCCCACCGTGCGGGGCCGCGACCTCGACGAGCCCGTTTTCGGGCAGTCCGCCGCCCAGCGCCCGATCGAGCGAGGGGAAGCCTGTCGGCCTTGCCGGGGTTTGCAGGCGGGGCATGCGGGAGGCCCGGTGAAGCCCCAGGCGGGCAGCCACGTCTTCGAGTGGGTTCTGGATAGCCATCGAACATATATTCTATTATCTGCCACGGGGAAGGCAAGACCCCGGAGAGAACGTCCCGGCCGGATCTTGATGCTGTCGTATCGATGAGCTTGCCCGCATCGGGATCAGGTTTGCCGGAGAGAGGCAGATGCGACGGACGGGTGGGCTCGATTCCGGCACAGGGCACATCGTGCCGGTCGGTGGTTGCCCGGGTCTCCCGGCTTTGAAGCTTGCCCCTGTTCGTGGCCCCGGGGACGTTCTGGATACTCCAAGGGGAAGCCTGATGTCAGGCAGAAGTGCCTCGCCTGATGGGCGTCCCGGAGGTCCTGCTCCTGGCCGCCGGGACCAGAGTCCCGGTGCGCTATGACCCGGACATGTCCGGCCGTGTCGCCTGGCGGCCATGGCCTCCGGGTATCCGCAGGCGCAAGTCCTTGTTCGCGGGGTTTTCAGAGGGGCGAGGCCGCCTGTGCGCCTGCAGGACGGGCGAGGCGCCTTGCCTTGACAGGACGGGGCAGCAGGGGGACAATCCTGTGTCGTTTCTCTTTCGGAAGCGGCCTCGCAGGCACGTCCTTGACGGGCTTGTCTGACGGGGGGATTCCCGAGCGGTCAAAGGGGCCTGACTGTAAATCAGGTGGCTCTGCCTTCGAAGGTTCGAATCCTTCTCCCCCCACTGTCCCTCACGCCCTCGTAGCTCAGTCGGTAGAGCGTATCCTTGGTAAGGATAAGGTCACCGGTTCAATCCCGGTCGAGGGCTCCATATTCCAGTCACCCACTCTAAGGAGGCACCACCAACCCCATGGCCAGGCAGAAGTTCGAGCGCAACAAGGCGCACGTCAACATCGGTACCATCGGTCACGTCGACCATGGTAAGACGACCCTGACGGCCGCCATCACCATGTCCTTGGCTGCTACCGGCCAGGCGCAGGCGAAGCGCTATGACGAGATCGACGCGGCTCCCGAAGAGAAGGCCCGCGGCATCACCATCAATACCGCGCACGTCGAGTACGAGACGGCCGGTCGCCATTACGCCCACGTCGATTGCCCCGGTCATGCCGACTACGTCAAGAACATGATCACCGGCGCCGCCCAGATGGACGGTGGCATTCTGGTCGTGTCCGCCGCCGATGGTCCGATGCCCCAGACCCGCGAGCATATCCTGCTGGCCCGTCAGGTCGGCGTGCCCCACATCGTCGTGTTCCTGAACAAGGAAGACATGGTGGACGATGCCGAGCTGCTCGACCTCGTCGAGATGGAAGTTCGCGAGCTGCTGTCCGCTTACGGTTTCCCTGGCGATGACATTCCTGTCATCAAGGGATCTGGTCTGAAGGCTCTCGAAGCGATGATCGCCAACGGCAAGACCCAGCGTGGCGAGAACCCTTGGGTCGACAAGATCTGGGAGCTGATGGACGCTGTTGACAGCTACATCCCCGAGCCGATGCGCGAAGTCGACAAGCCCTTCCTGATGCCCGTTGAAGACGTCTTCTCGATCACCGGTCGCGGCACCGTGGCCACCGGCCGTATCGAGCGCGGCAAGATCAAGGTCCAGGAAGAGATCGAGATCATCGGCTTCAGCGACACCCGCAAGGCCGTCGTGACCGGCGTCGAGATGTTCCGCAAGACCCTCGACGAGGGCTTCGCGGGCGACAACGTCGGCATCCTGCTCCGCGGCGTGGACAAGGAAGACATCGAGCGCGGCCAGGTGTTGGCCAAGCCCGGCTCCATCAAGCCCCACACCAAGTTCAAGGCTGAGGTGTACGTCCTCAAGAAGGAAGAGGGCGGTCGTCACACCCCGTTCTTCAAGGGCTACAAGCCGCAGTTCTATGTCCGCACCACGGACGTGACCGGTTCCATCACGCTGCCCGATGGCGTAGAGATGGTCATGCCCGGCGACAACATCCAGATGGAGATCGAGCTGATCCAGCCCGTCGCCATCGAGCAGGGGATGCGTTTCGCCATCCGTGAGGGCGGCCGTACCGTCGGTTCGGGCGTCGTCGCGACGGTCGTCGAGTAAACTCTCGGAATCGTCTGCCTCGGGGGGTGGTGCAAGGCTTTGGCCGGCACTGCCCCCCGAGGGCTATCACGGGAAGGCCGAGTTCACTGCGGCTTCCATCGAAGTGAACTCGGCGACCTCGTGCAGGCCTTCCCCTGACTGATCTCGGTGGCCGGGGCTCGTGTGCGGGTCAGCTGGCCAGACGTCGGGTTCTAACTTCCGGCGATTTGTCGCGCCACAGGCTGGCAGTTCCAGACCAGATTCAGAGCCAGTTCATTCAGCCGACTGCGGATGGCCGTCGGCTGACGTTGATGTCGTGCGGCCATTTCACCGATGCCGAGGCCCTCACGAAGCGCTTGGAGGACCGCTCGATCCTCGTCCGGAGACCAAGGGGCATAGGCTCGGGGATGGACCTCATGAAGCTGCCGTCGCCGCAGGGCGCCTGCGTTCCGGAACCGAGCCATGCCCCATTGCTGCTCGGAAAGACGTTCGTCGTGCGTCTCAGGCATGGGCCGTCCCGCCACATGCTCGAGGACCACCTTCTTGGAGCGCGCTTCGAGGGCACCGTAGCTTCTTCCCAAGGCTCTCGTCAGATCACCTATCGGTACACCTGCAATAAGGGCCTTGAGCAGGGCTCGGTCCTCTGCGGTGCTCCACATCATGCCTGCCTTATGCACAGTCCTCGACCTCTCGGGTTGGACCCTTGTGCGTGAGGCTGGTGTAGCTCCGCTGCACGGGCGCGACGGCCAACCTCACGCACAAGGGCGTGGGTCGCACTCCGGGACCGACTTCAACGGGTACCCGGTTTATCGCTTGGCCCTGTGCTGGGCTGTGCAGGAAGCCTTCAAGTACGCATCACCCTTCCGGAAGAGTGATATGAGAACGGCGTCGTGTCACCTGCTAACTAGATCATAAATGGTCTTTGACGTTTGTCAAGCAAAAAATTTCTGGTTCATAACCTCGGTCAGAGTTGATGGCTCGTGGGGCTTCCCTACTGCGTCTGTTGCGCTTGATTCGGGATGCTGGCAGGTCAAGGCAGGTGTCTCCTCAAAGGTGCGGTGAGGGGACTTTCGCATGCTGATCTGCAGAGGTCAGCAGGGGGCTATCATGCAAGGGTCAAGCTCAGCTTGCCCCCAAGGAGATTCAGCCGATGCCGATCGATCCCGCAGAAGTTCGTCACGTGGCCAAGCTCGCCCGTCTTTCCCTGGATGAAGACGAGGTGCAGCGCATGAGCCATGATCTGGGCGTGATCCTCGATCACGTGGCGGCGCTCGCCACCGCACCGGTGGACGGGGTGGAGCCGTTGGTCCATGCTTTTCCGATGCCGACGCGGCTGCGGCCAGACGTCCCCCATACGTCCATGGACCGCAACGACCTGTTGGCTGCTGCGCCTCAAGTCGAGGACGGCATGTTCAGGGTGCCGCGGATCTTGTAGGCAGCGGTCGCCTCTGGGGTCAAGCCCACGCCCAGGACGTGGGAAGTTCGGGCTGCCTCAGCAGCGAATCCGGATGGGGTGGGCAGACAACCTGAAGGCTGTGGGTAGGGATCCGACCCGTGGGTTCATCAGCCCTTGTGCGCCGCTCCTGGGACTGATGAAAGGGTCGTCGATGGGATGGGCGCCTCGCCGGTGGGCCATGTCTGATGGTGGAGGGTCTGGGTCGGAAAGGCGATCTGGGCTTCGTGGGAGGTGATGATGGCCAGGATGCGCAGCAGGACGTCTTGTTTGATGGCGTGATAGGTGACCCAGTCGGTGGTTCGGGTGAAGGTGTAGACCATAAGGTCGATGGAGGAGGGCCCGAAGGCCAGAAGATTGACGATCAAGGTCCTGTTCTGGTCGATGGCCTCGTGTTGTCGCAGCATCGCTTCGATGTCGGCCACGATGCGGTCGACCTTCATCGCGTCGTCGTAGCGGATGCCGATGGTTTCGTGAATGCGGCGGTTGAGCATTCTGGAGGGATTCTCGATGGCCACCGTCGAGAAAAGTGCATTGGGTACGTAGAGCGGACGTTGGTCAAAGGTCCGGATGCGGGTAATGCGCCAGCCGATGTGCTCGACCGTTCCCTCGAGTTCCCGATCTGGCGATCGAATCCAGTCGCCTGCGGCAAACGGTCGATCCAGCAGGATGCTGATGCCACCGATGAGATTGGCCAGGATGTCCTTGGCCGCAAAGCCGACGGCGATGCCTCCGATCCCCCCGAAGGCCAACAAGCCTGAAA
>JAYKGV010000025.1:0-4081 GCA_035285595.1 Candidatus Sericytochromatia bacterium | reverse complement strand
AGCGCCGTCGCTTCGAGGCGCTGCGGACCTGGCGCAATGCCTTTGCCCGGCGGACAGGCAAGCCCCCCTATGTCGTCTTCACCAATCGGCAGGCATCTGCGCTAGCCCGATTGAACCCCGGAACGCTATCTGGCCTGAGTCAGATCGAGGGGCTGGGTCCCTCGCGGGTCGATGAGTTCGGGCACGAACTGCTCGAGGTCCTCCGTGCCGTGAGCGTTCCCGTGGTGGCGGGGACGGCTGAGGTATCAGCGGCGCAAGGGGCAGCGGCCGAGCCGGAGCCCGCTGCCTCGCCAGAAGGCACGTCGGGTTAGCCTCGGGTGGACGAGCCCGTTCTGGTGGTCCGCTGGCAGCAGGTCGTGGGGGACTTGCTGGACCGGACGGCCCGGTTTCCCAAGGTGGTGCGTTTCACTTTCGCGGCACGCATCGACAACCTGGCGCTGGACATTCTCGAGGAGCTGGTCGAGGCCCGCTATGCCTCGGGTGGGGCGAAGCAGGCGGCACTCCGCCGTGCCGATGGACGACTCGCTCGGCTGCGCGTGCTTGTGCGGTTGGCACACGACTGGCGCTACCTCGATCACCGCGGCTACGAGCACGTCTCCGGTGGGCTGGATGAAGCTGGGCGGATGCTGGGGGGATGGCGCAAGGATCGTGCGGTTCTGGTGGGGGCCGAGACTCTTGAGCCGCACGGCTGAGCCTGATTTCGCTCGGGTGGCGTCCTTCCCGGCGTTGATCGCGGCCGCGCACCGGGCGGCACGCACCCACATGAAGTCCCCTGAGGTCGCGGCCTTCCTGCTGGACCTCGAACCCGAGGTATTGCGTCTCGAGCGTGAACTCTTGCAGGGGACCTACCGACCTCGCCCGTACCGCACGTTTTTCATCCGCGAGCCCAAGCCCCGGACCATCTCGGCGGCTGCCTTCCGCGACCGGGTCGTCCATCACGCCCTGTGTACCGAGATCGAGCCGTCGCTCGAGGCCATCGCCGCACCCAGCAACTTTGCCTGCCGCAAGGGCGGGGGTGTGCTCAAGGCGCTTGGGCATGTGCAGCGGTTGGTGCGGCGCCATCCCTATGTCCTGCGGTTGGATATCCTGCATTTCTTCGAGACGCTGGACCATCAAGTGCTCAAGCGACTGTTGTTCCGCCGCATGCACGATCCTCGCCTGCGGGACCTGCTGTCCTGGTTCATCGACGCCGGGGCACCGGGTTCCCCTGCAGGGCGAGGCCTGCCTATCGGGAACCTGACCAGCCAGCACTTCGCGAACTTCTATCTGGGGCCCCTGGACAGGCTGTTCTTGCGGGGGCTCGGAGCAGCGGGGCATGCCCGGTATATGGATGATGTGCTGGTCTTCGGGGGGAGTCGTGAGGAGTTGTGGGGGGCCGCCGCGGCAGCGGATATGTTTGTCCAAGCCCGCCTCGGGCTGGCGCTCAAGGCCTCGGTCACCAGGGTTCTGCCCGTGACCGAGGGAGTGCCCTTTCTGGGGTTCGTGGTCTTCCCGGGGCTGGTACGGATGGACCCCGCCAGGGTCCGGCGGTGGCGGCGCAAGATGGCCGTGTTGGACAGAGAGATAGACGCGGGGCACGTGTCGGATGCGACTGCGCAGAGGCGGGCGGATAGCCTCGTGGGTTGGGCTGCGCATGCGGATACCTTCGCCATGCGACGTTCGTGGGTCGGGCGGCGTCTGGCTGGAAGGTGCGTGCTGCGTCCGCGTTGACACCGGGCAGGCGTCGTTACAGGATGGTCAAGGCAAGGGGACCAAGGGGCTCGAACCGGGTCATCCGGGGTGGGTCGTGGAACAACGACGCGTCGAACACGCGGGCGGCGAACCGCAACAACAACAACCCGGACAACCGCAACAACAACATCGGCTTCCGCCTTGCCAGCCCAGGGATCCTGGACCATAAGGTCTTTAGGGTCAGAACTCTCGGGAGTACCTCCCCGAGGTCCGTACCACGTCCCTGACCATCGTCCCCGAGCCGGTGTCCGGCGATTGCCGGAACGAAGACCCCCGATATCCTTCCTGGCGATGCGGGCGATGGCCACGCCCCGGGAGGGGGGGCTGACTTGCCAGGTCTCACCCTTGCGCACCTTTCCCTCCTCGGCCACGATGGAGCTAATGACCCGCAAGAAGCTGCCCATCGGCCTGCAGACCTTCCGCGAGATTCGCGAGGAAGGCTACTACTACGTGGACAAGACGGGTCATGCGGTTGACCTGGTCCGCTCGGGCAAAATGTTCTTTCTGTCCCGTCCCCGTCGTTTCGGCAAGAGCCTATTTGTTGACACGCTCAAGGAACTCTTCGAGGGCAACCGGGAGTTGTTCACGGGCCTTGCAGCCGAGGACCGCTGGGATTGGTCGGTGAAGTATCCGGTCATCCGGCTTGACCTGGGATGGGCGGCATCAGATTCAAGGGAAGATCTGGAGCGCAGTCTGGTCAGGCAGTTGCGTTCAGCTGCAGTTCCCCATGGATTGCAGATTTCCGAGGGTTCGGCCGTCTTGGCTCTGGCTGATTTGCTGGAAGTCCTGCATCGGCAGACGGGTCAGCGTGTGGTGGTGCTGGTGGATGAATATGACAAGCCGATTCTGGATCATCTGACCCAGCCCGATCTGGCCCGGCAGATGCGGGATACCTTGCGGGACTTCTATGCCGTGCTCAAGGCCATGGATGCTCACCTCAAGTTCGTCTTTCTGACGGGGGTGAGCAAGTTCAGCAAAGTGAGCCTGTTTTCGGGGTTGAACCAGTTGCGGGACCTCACGCTGGATGCTCGTTGGTCCGCCCTTTGTGGCTACACGCAGCGTGATCTCGAGACGGTGTTTGCCCCTGAGCTTTTGGGGGTGAATCTCGAGACGATGCGGCTTTGGTACAACGGTTACAACTGGGGCGGGGAAGCGGTCTACAACCCCTTTGACGTGCTGCTGTTTCTGGATCGGCGAGAGCTCAAGCCCTATTGGTTCGAGACGGGGACCCCTGCTTTTCTGGTGGATCTGCTCGCCAGAAAGGGCTTTTTCTCACCTGATCTCGCGAAGCGCCGTACGCGTGCCGAGATTCTTTCGGCCTTTGATGTCGATCGCATCGAGCCTGAGGCTTTGCTGTGGCAAACGGGTTACCTGACCCTCCACGGCATCCATGAGATCGCCACCGGCAGCTGGGTCTACACATTGGGCTATCCGAACCGCGAAGTCGAGGCGAGTCTCAACATCAGCCTGCTTCCAGCTCTGGGTCAGCCTCTCGATGCGGTGAGCGCCCTTACGATTCTGCTGACAGAGTCGCTGCTGGCTGGAGACCTTGGAGCCTTAAGGGACGCCGCCTATCGTGTCTTTTCCGGCATCCCCCACGACTGGTATCGCAACAACCCGATCGCACAGTACGAGGGCTACTACGCCAGTGTCTTCTACTGTCACCTTGCGGCGCTGGGTCTGGATTTGCGTGCCGAGGACGTGACGAACAAGGGGCGGATCGATCTCGTGTTGCGGGTGCCTGGCCGGGTGTACATCCTCGAGTTCAAGGTGGTGGAGGACAAGCCCGAGGGCACGGCTTTGGCGCAGATCCAGGCTCGGGGCTATGCCGACAAGTACCGCCAGCCCGGCACGGTGGTGACGTTGGTGGGCATCGAGTTCAGCAAGGCCGAGCGCAACGTGGTGAGCTTTGAGGTGGCGGCGGGGTGATGACCGCATGATGCGCGTGAGTTCGCGCGTCCACGGTTCTCTCCATACGGCCCTTGGTAACTCCGAGGGTCACGTCCAGCGGCCGCAACACGAGCTGAACCTACCCCACCACCCACCAAGATCGCGGCTAAGCCAAAGGTGTGGCTCGTGGGGACGCCGTCCGGCGATCGGGTCAGGTTAGGACAGGGTTCGCGAGCAGGCAGGAGCCCAGGATGGGAACTGACCGTGCCTGAGCAGATCGCGAACCTCGGATACGGACCCCACGCCAAGCAGGCCATTCTTGCGTGGTCAAGTGCCCCACGGTCGATGGCGCCCGCAGGCTCCCCCTCTTGCCAGCCTTCCCTTGGTCGGGCACCATGCCGCAGGAGGGGGCCGGAGGGTCCCGGGGGGCATTCAGGGGATTGCGGCTCGACAAGTGGCT
>JAYKGV010000024.1:0-31119 GCA_035285595.1 Candidatus Sericytochromatia bacterium | reverse complement strand
TCGAGGCATGAAAGGCTTGTTGGCTCAGGTTTCCGGAGGGTAGGCAACGACCATGTCCATGATCCGGGGTTCTTCACGTCCCCTCGACGTCGAGCGGGGCATGGTCGGACGCGTGCTCAACCGCAGTGCCGCGGGTGCGGCGGCGGGTGCCGTGGCGGGGGGTATCGGGGGCTCGGTCGTACCGGGCCTCGGGACCGGCCTTGGAGTGACTGCGGGTGCGATCCTCGGAGCGGTGGCGGGCGTGGCCTCGGGCATGAACTCCGCGGACCCTCAAAAGCTGCAGAATCGGCCGCTCAAGGTGCTGGATCTGCTCGGTGAGCCAAGGACGGTTTATGTCAGTGCGGAGCAATGGCGGTCCATGCAGGCGGCAACCAAGCGGGGGATCAGCTTCGACAACCTGCCGCCGCCCTTGGATCAGCAGCTCCAGAGTCCCCCTCCCGCACCGGTCAAGCCCTGACCGTGGCTGCGACCGAACAGGTCCTCGAGTTCGCGATTCCGACGGCGCAGCTCGAGGAGACGCTCCAGACCCTGCGCGCACAGTTTCCCAACATCCTCATCGGGACGGCTCCGCTTGAGGAAGGCCAGACCCTGCTCTGGCTCAGTCTATGGGCCGACAGCCCCCAGATGCTCGAGGCGGCGGTCGAGGCCCTGAAAAGGGACCATCCGGATTTCCGGCACGCGCCCGAGGTCCCCGCGTCTTTGGCCGATCTCGTCGCGAGGGTCAGACAAGCTCAAGAAGGTCAGCCACCTCGCTAGCTGAGGTGCCTCTGGCTCGTACCTTCTCGTGACAGGGACCGGAGGCTGCCGGTCCTTGCCGTTCAGCGCAACCGCCGGGACTTGTTCCGCCGGCCCACCGTGGGCACGCGCACCGGTTGCCGCATGGGCCTCACCTGCCACACCAGGCTCGCGGCTCCGGAGAGCACGACCAACCACAGCGGGTGAATATCTGACATGACGCGCGGCCTCGATGCAGATGGGGAAGTTGGTGGAACCCCTCGAAGGGGACACCCTCCCTATGGTTATCAACCACCGACCGGCCCGGATATGTCTGATTTCATCAAGGTTTTTCGTGGCCTTCAATCCCGAGGCGTCCCCAGGCACCGACTTCTGGGGTCTTGGCCTCCGGGGAGCGATATGGCATCCCGGCAATCCGGGCACGTGCGTCGTCTGGGTCAGCCCCGCAAGGACCCCTTCGTGTCGCAAGCGGTCGGTGCCTTGTTGCTCGGAGTGCGTCAACAGGCCGCACCAAGCTCACCCGCTGCAACACACACGGGTCACGCGCAGTCGGGGCCTAACGCACCCGTGGAGACATCGGTCCCGGTCTCCGTCCCCTCAAGGTTGGTTTGACAACTTCCCATTCTCGAGGAAATCCACAGTCACGGCCGTGAGCCGGTCGATGGAGGCTTGGTTCTTGTTGTTCCGGATGCTCACCATCGGGTGGGGCACCTCCTCCGATGCGGGGAACCGAAACATCCCGTTGCGGCTTGAGCCCCCCGACCGCTCGTGGGCGACTTCAGCCAGCTTGTTGCGTGCGGCCTTGTCGGCATCCGTCAGGATGAACTGCAGGGGAACCTGATTGCGGTGCATATCGGCCACCACGGTATCCCCGTAGCAGGCCAGCGCATAAATGCCGCCGACGGTGTGGTTCCAGTGTCCGGGGCCGTCGGGTGGGCGTTTGCCCCAGTCGTGCGGCATCTTTTCGAGAAGACGACCGGCCAGTCCGAAGGTGAAGAAGTCCAGAAATCGCATGAGATGGTGTCCGGCGCGCGCGCGGCCATCGGCAGAGCCCAGGAACGGGGCCATCACGACGGCACCCTTGATATCCGGATGACGGGTGGCCATGTCGAGAGCGATATTGCCGCCCCCGCTCAAGCCCACGACCTGCAGCGGCTGTCCCAGATCCTTGACGTCTTCGTAGACCTCGTCCCCGAAGGCCCGATAACGCATGGCCTCGCCCGCCTTGACCATCTTCGAGGAATCCTGCCGACCGTCCTCGGTCCTGAAACCGTGGCCGACCAGGCGAGGGACGTAGACGTCATAGCCCTTTGCGTGCAGCAGCGCAGCCATCTCGTCGTATTGGTAAGTGGCGGCGGACCAGCCATGCAGCAGGACCACGGTGCCCTTGCCCGTGGGCGTGGGATGGACGAGCAGCCTCGAGTGGGTCTCGGGCTGCAGGGGCAAGCCGGCCTCCGCGGCAAGTTTGCCTTCGAGGCGTCGGAGAGCCTGCTGCCGGGGGGTGAGAGTAAGCTGCACCACGTCTCCCGGAGCACTTCCGGGGGCCACCTGCGGGGGAGCGTTCGCCGCCCGCAGGCGAGGAGTGGCCGCACGCGCGGAGGTCCGGGAGGTATCTGCCAGCGGCGCGAGAGAGACTTGTGACATGCCTTCGTTGTCGGCATGGACCGGCAGGCCTGAGTGCAAGTCCTGAGAAAGGAAGGGCTAAGAAATGATGAAGCCCTGAGAGTTAATTAAGCTCGCTTGCCTGGTCGCCGGGAGGTAAGCATCCGGGAGGGCGGGCACGCGCGAGGGCTTCACCGCCGTGGAGGTCCCGGCCGTAGCTTGCTCGGCCCCCCGAGCGGGGTCGGCTGCGGCGTGGGCTGGGTCAGCAACACCGTGGCGTGGGATTCCCGCAACATCTTGTCGCCCCACTGTTGAACGGCTGAGACGACATTGGGGGTCATCAGGGCGATGATCGTGAAGCCGATGCTGGGCTTCACGGCCGTGACAATCTCGAGGATGTTCTGGATCGAGGGGATGGACCGGTTGATGATGCCCAGCCCGAAGTCCACCATCAGCATGACCATCGTGGCAGGCATGGCGACCTGAATGGTGATGAGGAAAAAGTTGATGACCAGCTTGCCCATCTGCTCCCAGACTTCCGCAGTCAGCTGAAAACCACCCAACGGGACGACGTCGAAGGTCTGGTAGAAGCCCTGAATCAGCCAGAGGTGACCTCCCAGTACCAGCAGGGCCGTCTGGGCCAGATAAAAGAACAGATTGCCGACGGCGGTGGTCTGGGTGCGCAGCATCGGGTTGAGCGTCGTCATCATCGACAGGCTGGTCTGCTGGGCGACCAGCTCGCCGGCCGCCTGGAAGGCCTGGAACATGACCATCGCCGCATAGCCGAACAGCACCCCGGTGGCTGCCTCGATGACGAGGGCCAGCAGAAAGGAAAACATCTGGGTCGGCACGACCGGGGCCCTCGAAAGGCTGGACCAGTAGGCAAAGGTCAGCACCAGGGCCAAGGCCGCCCGCCCCGTCGCCGGCACGCTCTTCGCCCCGAGGATCGGTGCCTGGCCCATCATGCCGATGGCTCGGGCCAGCATCAGCAGGAAGACCGGCGCGGACTGCCCCAGCAGCTCGAGAGCCGCCGTGCGCCAGAGCTCGGTCATCATGCCGCGTCACCGGGCCAGCAGATCGGGAATCGAGCTCCAGAGCCGGTTGATGTAGCCGACCATCGTGGCCATCAGCCAGGGCCCGACCGCCAGGATCACCCCGAAGACGGCAAGGGTCTTGGGCACGAAGGACAGCGTCTGTTCCTGGATGCTCGTGATGGTCTGCAGCAAGGCGACGATGAAGCCGACGACGAGGCTGGTCAGCACGATCGGCGCCGACAGCAGCAGAACGAAGATGATCGCCTGGCTGACGACATGGATGACGGTCGTGTCGCTCACGGAGGCCTACTTGAAGGAGGTGATGATGGCCTGTGCCACCAGATGCCAGCCGTTGGCCAGAGAGAAGACCAGAATCTTGAAGGCCGTCGAGATCATCTGAGGCGGCAGCATGCTCATGCCCAGAGCCATCAGGACATTGGCCACCACCAAGTCGATGACAAGGAAGGGCACGTAGATGATGAACCCGATCTTGAAGGCCGTCGTGAGCTCGCTGATCATGAAGGACGGGATGGCTACCATCAGGGGAACGTCCTCCCGTGTGGCCGGCACCGGCTGCTTCGTGATCCGCAAGAAAAAGGCCAGCTCCTGCTCGTTGGTCTGCCGCATCATGAACGCCTGCATGGGCTTGATGGCGCGATCGATGGCCGTCGGCTGGTCGATGCGGCGTGCCAGGAACGGCTGCACGGCTTCGCGGTCGATGGTCGACCAGACGGGGTTCATGGTGTAGAGCGCGAGGAACAGCGCCAGACCCAGCATGACGGGATTGGGGGGGATCGTCTGGGTGCCCATGGCCTGCCGCAGGAAGCCCAGCACGATGATCGTCCGGATGAAGCTCGTCGTCATGATGACGATGAACGGCAGCACCGTCAGCAGCGCCAAGGCGAAGATCAGCTGCAGTGGGGTCGTCAGTCCCGGATTGTCGATGGGGGCCCGCAGGTCCACGACCGAAAGCAGGCGCGCGGCTTCCTGGGACATCCCGACGAGGGGGGGCAGAACGAGCCAGGGCATCACGAGCGCTCCTTGTCGTGCTCTTCGAGCACGTCGGCGAATCCGCCTTCCGGACCCAGCATGCCGATGCGGTCGAAGCCCGTCGGACCCATGCCGACCAGCCAGCGCTGGCCCTCGACCGCGACCACGAGCAAGGCCCGCTGGGGGTCCACTGGCAGGCGATCTTCAATGCGGATGAGATCGCGTCGGGGACCCACGCCCAGAGAAGCCGCAAGGCGTCCTTTGCCCAGCCGGTTGGCCAACCAGCCGAGGCCAGCCAAGGCTCCGCAGACGAGGAGGAGATTCAGCAGGAACTGTCCGAACGGAAACTCGGGAGGGGTCACGCCTGCAGGGGGGGGAAAGGTGGCCAGGGCCTCGGGCATCAGGCTGGCCGAAGCTACGAGGGGGGGCAGGAAGATGTTCAAGAGGCCATTCCCGTCAGGTCCGTGCCCAGAATGCGGGTCAGGCGGACACCGAAGTTGGCCCCCAGAACCACGATTTCACCCTCGGCCACCTGTCGGCCCGAGGCATAGAGGTGGACCGGCTCCCCCGCGAGCTGGTCCAGCTCGATGACGCTGCCCTCGACCAGTTTCATCACTTCGCGCAGCGGCAGGCTGGTCCGACCCAGTTCCACCGTGACGGTCAGCCGGATGTCACGCATGAGGGACAGGTTGTGCCGGGCGGGTTCCCCATCACCCGGCTGATGGTTGAGGGGGGTCAGCCTGACGTGGCTGTAGCCCTGGGTGGGTTCTTCTGTCATGGTTCAGCCTCCACGAAGGGATGCGACGGTTCCGGGTTGGAGCGAGACGACCTTGATGGCCACGTGGTCCTCGTACTGGGCGGGTTTCGCCCGACCCACCGCTCGACCGTTGATGCATAGCGCCACCGTGCCGTCCTGCGCCCGGGGCAGCTCGAGCAGCGAGCCTTCCTCGAGCGTGATCCAATCCGCCAGAGAGACGTCGACGCTCCCGAGGTTGGCCGTGATTTGCACGTAGACCCCGGCCAGTTGTCCGAGCGCCTGATCGAAGGAGGTATCGAAGGTCGGCTGCCTCCGGGACAACAAGTTGACCGCCGGCGGCTCTCCGGCCTGGGCGGGCGTGCCCTCCTCGGGAATATCCGCCTTGCCGGCCTCTCCGGTAAGTCCCATCTGGGCGATGGTGACCGCAAGCTCACGGCCGAATCCCGCGGTCAGCTGCTCGGTCTCGCCTTCGAGGGCGCTGAAGTCGAGGTCGGGTGGCGGGGTCTGCGGCAGTTCCGGGATGGCTACCTTCATATCGGGCTCACGGTCGGGTGCCCTCGGATCGCTATAGGCCACGGTGAAGTCCCCGCGCCCCATGAACATGCTGCCGATGGCCACGATGCATGCGCCGGCCACGAAGCCGTGGCTGATGGCACGGTCCGGATCGGCCACGAAGCCGAGCGCCGTCCGTGCGGCCCGCACGGCGGGCATGGCGTTGCCTTGGCCGGCTGACAGCGAAACCAGCGTGATCCCGCAAAGCCAGGAGGCCGCGAAACCCAGGCACCAGCCATAGTAGTAACCGATGAGTCCCCGTAGGAAGGGCCACAGGGCTGCGGTGCCGAAAGGTGCCTGGCGAGGGTCGAACAACTCCTTGCGCAGCAACGAGGCCAGCATGCCCCCGAGCCCGAAGGCCGAGGCCATGCCGACCGTTGCCCACAGCGCACCGCGCCACGTGCCCTCGCCCGAGACCCAGCGCGCAAACCCTCGGGTTGGCATGGGAGCGGCCTCCGGGGCTTCCCGCAGCAGCCAGCGTGCCGCCAGTTGCAGCCAGCCCCTGGGCGTCTCGAGAGGATTGTGGGAGAGCGTGAGACCCCAGCGCGCCGAGAGCCCCCAGAGCAACAGCATCCCCAGCAGGCCCATCACGCCTGCCACGACCGCTCCTTTCCACCATGCGGGGGGAACCAGTACGACACGAGGCAGCCGGCGACGATACCAGAAGTGGTGGGCCACGGCGGCGGCAAGACCGGCCAGAGCCAGCCCCCAGAAGCCCAGCAGCATGAAGTTCGGACTGCCCTTGCCTCGGGTGACGAGGCTCATCACGAGCAGGATTGGGTAAAGTCCGGCGAGCAGGGGAAGCCACTGCGAGGCGAGCGGGACTTTGGCAGCTGGTTGGCGGCGTGCCATCAGTCGTCCTTCTCCAGTCGGACGACCTGGACGGCCCGGCGTAGACCGTCGGCAGTGGTTCCCGGCTTGACACGGATGCCGGCCCCACCGATATCCGCCGTCAGGGGCGACACGACCAACTGCTCGAGGACCAACAGGTCCTCCACTTCAAGGTTTTGCAGTTCTGCCACGGTGAGCGTCGTGCTGCCCAGCATGACCGTGACCGACACGGGAGTGTCACCCAGCTGGGCCAGTCGTGCAGATGCGGCGGAATCGTCGCGAGTCTGCCACGTCAACTCGGCCACGGCCTCCATCGCCTCGTCGAGCGGGGAAATCAAGGGCTGGGGCAGCGCCACGACCAGGCGTGCGGTGGCGCGGGCGCTGGTCCGCAGCCGGAACGACGTGCAGATCATGGGCGTACCCGCCGCGAGTCCGGGGAAGACTTCCTGCATTTCCTCGAGAGCGGGTGCCTCCGGAAACGTGCCCAGCTGCCCTTCAAAGGCTGCGATTTCCGACCAGGCCTGGCTATGCAGATCCGCGACCTGGGAGAGCAGATTGTCTGCGATGGCCATGGTGTCGTCGTCCATGTCGGCGCGTGCGTCCATGTCCAGCAGGACCTTCAGCCCCGTCATCGGCAGCAGGAGCACCACGCCTCCGGCTTGTTCCGTGAACTGATAGATCCCCCAGAAAGCTTCCTGACCGTACTTCTCGGCCATGGCCCCGTAGGACAGGAGTTCGAGACCTGAGACCGTCCAATCGAGGGGTGGCAAGCCAGTTTCCGGAATCTGACCGTTTTCGTCAGGTTCCGGCGGCGTGCGCAAAGCCTCCGCCATCTGCATGCCCAGGTGGTAAAGGGCGCGGAACAAGGCGGGTTGCGAGACGACTCCCGGCGACTCCATCTGCCCCCACTATCGGGCAGCAGCCCCTGAATTTCGGTGACCGGCGTGGCATTACGCCACGAACTTGGCTACCTGACCAAGTTGTTGACGTCGTCGATGAGCGCGTTGCCGACCTGGATGATCTTGACGCTGGCTGTGAAAGACTTCTGGGCGATGGTCATTTCGGGAAGTGTCGTGTTGACCGAACTGTTCGACGCTTCGAGCCGGCGACCCAGGACTTGCGTGCCATCGAAGCCCACGTCCGTATCGTTGAGGTTCTTGCTGCCTGCCGAACCGATCACGACATCGTCTCCCGCGGCGGTCGACCAAGCGAACAGCGAACCTGACGAGGTTCTGGCAAGTCCTTCGCGTGACTGGAACTTCGCCAGGGCGACGAAGATCGGAGCCGGCTCGCCTTTGTCGTTGGTGGTGACGTCGCCGTTGACCAGCAGGCCCCCGCGCTCGTCGAACTTGATGGTCTCATCGGAGATGGCGGGGTTGCGTTCCGTGCCCGTGTTGCCGGAGACCTTCTGGAAGACCTTGATCGGCTTGATGCCATAGAGGGCATCCGCCCCGGAGACAGGATCCGGCACCACGAAAGAGCTTCCGGAGATCCGATCGTACTTGACCGACCCCGCGACGGGATCCTTGGCAAATCCGGGCAAGTTGTTGGCTCCCGGCTGGTAGGCGTTCTTGTTGCCCTCCATCCCCAGCACGTAGTAGCCCTCCTGATTGACCAGATAGAAATCACCTTCGCCGTTGCCCTTGGACACATAATCCAGCCGGAAACTGCCGTCCCGGGTGAAGACGAGTTCATCGATTTTGCTAGGTTCCAGGCTCTTGGACAGGATGAAGAAGCCCTCGCCATTGATACCCAGATCGGTCTCTCGCGTGCTTTCGGCCAAGAGGCCCTGGGAAAAGTCGGTCTTGATGGCACGGATACGATTGCCACCCATCGGCATGGACATCGCCGGCAGGGCAGCGGCGTTGGTCGTCACACCTGCGGCGCCGTACATCTGGGCCGACAGAACGTCGGCGAACTCGACGCGCTGCTGCTTGTACCCTGTGACGTTGGATCCTGTGAGGTTCCCGGCCAGCACCTTGAGCCACTGGTCCATCGACTGGATGCTGTTGACGCCGGTCAGCCGGATGTCACCCACGTGTCACCTCCTGTAAGCCTTGGACGGGAAAATCCGCTACGCGACTCAGGCCTCGACCTGCTCCACTTGATCGAGCCGGTAAAACTCGCCCCCGACGCGCACCCGCGGCATCTTGTCGACGTGACTGAAGTCGAGGGCCTCGACCCGACCCGAGACATACTGTTCCCGGCCGATCTTGAGTGTCACTTGCCGGTCGATCAGGGAGGAAGCCGCTGCCACGCGCTGGTTTGCGGTGGAGACCTCACTCACCATGCTCATCGAGATGGCAGCGTTCACCTGAGCGAACTGGGCGATCATGTCCGTCGCACTGAGCGGGGCTTCCGGATCCTGATTGGTGAGCTGGGCTACCAGCATCTTCAAGAAGCCATCCGCCTGCTCCTGAGCACTGACGACCGACGTGCTCGACCCGGCCTTCTGCGGCGGGGGAGTGTAGGCGATGCCTTGAATCTTGCGGCTTTCCATCCTGCTGCCCTCGCGTGGTGCATCGGAACGCGAGGATTCCATACCCCTGGGGCGGGGCAGTCTATCAGCTTCTAAATATCTCCGGAACGAATCCTTGATGAAATGCGAACGTGTTTCGGGGCAGGGCCTGCGCGGTACAGGATGCCCGTGCGGGCGCGCCCCTTCCTGATGCTCGTCCTGGCGGGGGCCCTGCTTCCGGCGGGTGTTTTCTCGGTGCGGGCCGAGACCCGACGCCCCGCTGCCCCTTTGGTTCCGGACCCGTGGAAGGGATTTGCTTATGACGAGCGCGTCCTGGACCGGCTGGCAGCGGAGGCGCGGATGGCCCGCTTCAGTCCGCCGCCGCGCAAGGGGCCTTTGCCCGGAGCGTGGCATAGGGCGCTTGGCCTGGGCACCGTCGACGAGGTGGAGCTTGCGAAGCGGGCTCGTCGGATTGCACGACATTGGCCTGAAGAGCGCTTCCCGGCCTTGCGCCTGTTGCTCGGCCACGAGGACGCTTCGGTTCGCGCCCAGGCTGCCCGGATTCTGGGCCAAGCCGGGGATCCCGGGGCTCCGCCCTTTCTTGAACGCCTTGTGTCCGATCGGGTGGCACGGGTGCGTGCCGAGGCGTTGCGTGCACTTTCCCGCACCTCGGGTCGCCATGCCCTTTCCCTGCTCGAACGAGGGCTCGCCGACCCCGACGTCGTCGTCAGGAGGACGGCTGTCCTGGGCTTGGGAAACCTTGGTGCGGGGCGCGCGGCATTGGTGCGTGCCGCGAACGCGGCTCCACGCGGAGGGCGCCAGCCCATCCTCGCCTCTCTTGCACGCCTGCCGGGTCGTGATGACGGCCCGCTTCTCGAAGAGTTCCTCTTTTCCCCAGAGGGCGTGAAGGCTTGGCGCTCAGGGCACGCTGATGCCCAGACCTTGGTGAAGGGACTGGCACGCAGGCTCGATGCCGACAGGCTCGAGGCGGTGTCGGCCATGGCTCACGCCAGTGACCCCGTCATACGCCGGCTGGCCTTGGCTGTGCTTGAGGAAGCGGTGTCACCGGCGGCGGTGTCCGTCCTGCTTTCGTCTCTGCAGGACCCGGACGAGGAGGTCCGGGGTCGGGCAGCCTCGGCGCTCGGCCGACTCGGAGATCCCGTGGCGATTCCCGAATTGGTCGAGGGGCTGATGCGCGGGCACATGCGCTGGGCGGGCGTGGATCAGGCCTTGCTGGCCTTGTGGCGCCTCGAGGCGACGACGGCCTTGCCCAGACTCCGCGAGGCGGCTGCAGTCGGCGTGGGGACCGTGGCTCCCGGGGTGTTGGTCCTGCTGGGGCATTGGGGTGACAAGGCCGATGTGGAGCTGCTTGCACGGCGCACCTCGGATCTTGATCCCACCGTACGCCTCGAGGCCGTGCGGGCCCTGGGGCGCCTGGCCGACCGCGGGCTCGGTCGTCCGTGTCCGGCGCCGCCTGCGGCACGACTTGGAACGGATGCCCTTCTGGCCCCCCCTCTGGCATCCAGTCGCCCGCCCTGCCTCGCACATCAGGTAGAGGCGGCTTTGCGGGACGAAGACGCCGGAGTCGTCGTGGCGGCCCTTGCCTTGTTGACTCGCCATCCATCGGGTTGGCTTCTGCCCGAGGTCATGCAGGCTTCATCCAGGCGCGCGCACGTCGTGCGGGAGGCGGCGTGGCCGGCGCTGGCCGCGTTGCAGGTGCCCGGGCTTGCGGAGGAGCTCGAGGGTTCCGTGAGGAAGGGGGTTCCGGCGGCGTTGGAAGCGGCGTGGCAACTTGGCGGTCCCCTTGCCGCCCTGGCGCGGCAGCGTGCCCTTGCCGCCTCCGATCCGATCCTCCGGGGAAGGTGGCTGACCAAGATCGAGCAGGGACTTGGCGGCAAGGACACGGCAGCCGATGTGCTCGTGTTTCTGCGGGACGCGGAGGGTGCCCTGCGGGCGAGGGCGGCTCGCCTGGCGCGGACGGGTCGCCTCCCCGGCTCTCGTTGGCCACGGCCCGAGACCCTCGAGCCGTTGTCTGCCGCGCGTCTGTGGGCGGGGGCGGCCACGAAGCCCGGCCCGGAAGGTCGGGCCGCCAGGGGTCGTTGGCTGGGAGCCCTGAGTCATCCGGATCCCGTCATGCGTCTTGCCGCGACGGAAGCCTTCGGTGAGGTCCATGCCGTCGATCTGCGGCAGCCGCTGGCCCTCCGGATGGAGGATCGCGATCCCGAGGTGGCCCGGGCGGCGTGGCGGGCTTCCTTGCGCTGGCCCGCCGGTATGGTGGAAGAACTGCTCTCCGGTACGGTGGCCAGGGGCGGTGCGGTGGCACGGGGCCTACTGGACGCTTGTCCGGGCGGCCATCCCTTGCAGGGGACGTTGGCACGAGTGGGAAGCCGGCACCAGGATCCGCGGGTGCGCTGGGCGGCTGAGCGCCTCGCTTCGCGTACGGGTCATCCTCCGTCCTGGGGGAACCCCTAGCGACTTTCGCGCGTCCTTCGCTCGGGGGTGGTCCCGTACGCCGGATGATGGTGTCATGGGCAGTCCCCGGATTCAAGGAACCCGTCATGTTACTCCTGCCCCTGTTCGCCGGTCCGTTGACCGCCTCTGCGGACGTGCCCGTCCCCAGGACGTCCCTTCCCTATGTCTCTGCGGTCAAGGCACCCGAAAAGGTACGGTCCGGAGATGCGGCGTTGGTGAAGATCGAAGGCTCCTGGCCCGACCCGTCCTGGTCGCTCGGCGGCGTGCGCATCCGCAAGGAAGGCCGAAAAGTATTCGTGGCCCTGGAGGGCAAACCGCGGCGGGACGGTTTCTTTCCGATGGTTCTGGTGCCCTTTGTCGCGACGGCATCCCTGCCGGTCCTGCCAGCCGGCCTCTGGACCGTCGTGGCGCCTGGCAGGACCGAGGACGCGACATGTTCGTTGCGCGTGCTCTCCGGTCACTAGGTTTACCCGCGGCTTAACGTCAGTTTGGTCCGTCTTGAACCGACAATCCAGCAGGAGGACGGGGGCATGACGCAGACCGGGAGAACGTGGTGGGCGGGGCTTTGCCTGGCCCTCGCGGTCACGGGGTGCGGAAGGCCGGCCGTGCCTGCCTTGCCGGATCCGCTGGGCAGCAATGGTAGCCAGCTCCAGCAGCAGCCGCCTTCCGCCCGCCTGCCCGTGGGTGTCACGGCGACTTCCATCCGGCTGAGTGCCACCGAGGCCAAAGTGGCTGTGGGTTCGACCAACCGTATCCGGGTCGAGGTCGCTCTTTCCAATGGCCAGCTTGTCACCGACCCCCGCCTGTGCCAGTGGTCGGTCTCCGACCCTCAGGCCGCCGCCGTCGATCAGACGGGACTCGTCACCGGGCTCAATCCCCGGTCGGCGCGTGTCCGTGCCCAAGTGGGCACGGTGGTCGCCGAGTTGGACATCGACATCGTGCCGGCCTTGCTGGCGTGGCAACAAGTGACGTCCCCCGTCGTCGCCGATCTCTTCGGGGTCCGGATGCTTTCCCGCCAGGACGGCTGGGCCGTGGGGGCTCGCGGCACCATCCTTCGCTGGGTCGGTCAGCAGTGGGTGGTTCATCCGGGCGCCACGGACGCAGGCGTCACGCACCGTGGAATTTCCGTTTCTGAGCCCGGTACCGGTTGGATCGTGGGCCATCGTGGCACCGAGGATAACCCGCAGGGTGCCGTGGCCATGGCCCTTGCCGGCCAGCAGTGGATTTCGGTTCCCGTGCCGGCGACCGGTGGCTTGCGGGCTGTCGCCACGATCGATCGTGAGCGGGCTTGGGCCGTCGGGGCGGATGGCTCCGGCCGCGTCCTCATCATGCGCTGGACAGGTCGTAACTGGGTTCAGGACACCACGTGGACGGGCAAGGGGAGCCTCAACGCCATCCAGATGATCGGCACGGAAGGCTGGGCTGTCGGACGAGAGGGCAACAACCCGCTCGTTCTGCACTACGATGGTTTTCGTTGGAACAAGCAGAACCTGCCCTTCGGGACAGGCGTGCTCGAGTCGGGTGAGCTCCGGGGCTTGACCATGATCAACGCGGATCAAGGTTATGCCGTGGGCTGGTCGGAGCCGGCGGTGGGCTTCCGCAAGGGCCTGGTCTTCCGTTTCGACGCGCGAGGCCAGCGGCGGTTCCAGTGGTCCCAGTGGGATCGGGTGGATGCGGCCGACCAGGGGGTTCCGTACTTGGCGCAGTCATCGCTCAATGCGGTAGCGATGCTGTCTGGTACCGAGGGCTGGATCCTGGGTGAGACCGTCACCCCTCGTCAGCTGGTCCCGGTCGGTCCTGTCAACGACCTCTATGCCAACCTGCTGAGCTTCGATGGCAGCAACTACCGTCCTGACGACAAATTCTTCCGCTACAACCTCAGCAAGGAGTGCACGGGGATCCATCTTTTGCCCGAGGGTCAGGGCGCGGCTTGCGGACGTCAGGGCTACCTGATGATGCGCATGCCGGATTTCCGCCAGCCCTACGGCTCGGCTCCCAATCCGTCCCTCGGGTCCTGAACCTCTTCCCGATGGCCGGAGGCGTACAGACCAAGAGCGTTGGCAACGGGACGGTCGGGTCGTTGGCCGACAAGGACGCTGCCCGCAGTCCAGAAGGTCGACGAGGTCCCCCCGTCCATGTTCACGCCTTGCCATGCCCCATGACGCAGAAGGGCGCGCGCGGTTTCCTCGAGCGACATCCCGAGATCCCCGGGTCTGTCCTGGGCGGTCACCAGGAGAATCAAGCCGCCGTCCCGCGAGAGTCCCACCGCAGTCCGCGCGTGGCGTCCACGGGTGATGTCGCTCCGGAAGCGTTCATCGGTTCCGATGCGCACCTGTCCGTCCTGAACCAGTTCGGGACCACCGCCGAGGGCATCTCCCGAACGGCCCCAGAATTCCGTCGTGGGATCGTGAAGTTGGATCTTGTTTCCGCGACGCACCCTATCGGCCAACCAGACCGCCCGCGCCCCTCGCGCGTGCAACAGCCAACCGCCCGGCGGCAGGCCCAGGTCGCGTGGGCCCATACCCAGCACCACCCCGTCGGGGGACATGGCCAGCTCAAGGCTCTGGTCGTCTCCGCGGGACCCGCTTCGTGCAGGCCAAGGTTCGCGAAACAGGCTCAGGCCATCTGCGGCGGCGGGCAGCACATTGACCTGATCCACTTCCGCGCTCTCACCCCCCGGCAGGAGAATCCACGGATGCACGCCCGCTCTCGCCAGGGAAGGCTGCTCTTGGGACAGATGAAGCGCTGTGCGGGCATGGAAGGGGCCTGACAAAATCCTGTCCCCGGCCTGCACCAGGCCAAGCGCAAATCCGTCGCGCGGGCTGAAATAGCCTCCGTTGACGGCGACCAGTGGTCGATGCCGACGTGCGAGGGCGCTGGTCGCTTCGAGCGCAGGTCCCCGACGGTTCAGCAATTCCAGTCGGGCGCTTCCCGCCGAAGCCCGCACCACGATCGTGCGCTGTCGCCCCTCGGGCAATCCTGTCTCCTCTTCCACCAGCACGACGCCAGGAGCGAGGCTCCGCGAAGCCGAGCGGACGAAGAGCTTGCGTACGATGATATCGAAGCCGTACGCACGCTCCTTGACCTCATGGGGCAGGGCATAGGGCCACGGGAGGGAGAGCGCGACGCCAGTGTCGTCCGTTGCGGCCGTGACACGCGGAAGCAATCCGTCACCCGTCGGCCAGACAGATTCATTCAGCCGCGGAGCGGGATCGGGCAGGATGAACCTGAGACTGTTCGAAGTAGGGAAGATTCGGACTGCCGTGGGCCTGCGGTGCCGGTCGATCTTCAGGGTGAGCTGCAACACCTCCGGCGCGCTGCGTGCCGAAACGTCGAGTGGAGACGGGGTGGGTCGAGGTGTGGGGCGCGATCTGGGTCGGGCCGCTGCCCCAGGAGAGAATGCACTGGTGGCACACACGACGGACAGTACGGTTCCGGCCAACAGCAGCGCCGGACGGGGTCGGCGGATTCCGCTCAAGACCGCGCGGTCTCTCCCACCCCCGAGCGCGTGATGCGGGCACCAACCGAAACCAGTTTCTCCTCGAGATGCTCGTAGCCTCGGTCGATATGGTGGACTCCCGTGACCTGGGTGGTGCCGCGTGCCGCGAGGCCGGCCACGACGAGGGCCGCACCTGCACGCAGGTCGGTGGCCCGCACCGGAGCGCCCGTCAAGGGGCTCACGCCCTGGATGACGGCACAGTTGCCCTCGGCCCGGATGTTCGCACCCATGCGATGAAGCTCGTCGACGTGCAGGAACCTGTTCTCGAAAACAGTCTCGGTCATCATCGAAGTCCCCGGCGTCATGGCGAGCAGGGCCATCATCTGGGCTTGCAGGTCGGTGGGGAAACCGGGGAAAGGCAGCGTCCTGACATCAACTGGGGTCAGGGGACCCGGAACCTGCACTCTCACGGCCTCGGGAGCAGGCCACGTCACCGATACCCCCATTTCCTGCAACTTGCCGGTCAAGGAGGCGACATGCTCGGGCCGGATGCCGACAAGGGTAAGATCGCCACCGGTCGCCGCTGCGGCGATCATGAAGGTCCCGGCTTCGATGCGATCTCCGATGCAACGATGGCGCACTCCCGCCAGCTTCGGGGCACCTTCGATGCGCATGGATTCCGTTCCAGCACCCTCGATTTTGGCTCCCATGGCCACAAGGAGATCCGCCAAATCGATGATTTCGGGCTCCTGGGCGCCGTTGGTCAGTGTCGTCGTGCCCCCTGCGAGGGCCGCCGCCATCATGATGGTTTCCGTAGCCCCGACCGAGGGATAGTCGAGGTAGATGGGCGCACCCACGAGGCGATCGGCCCGGGCGATCGCATAACCATGCTCGATGGCGACCTCGGCCCCGAGAGCGCGCAGGCCCTTGAGATGCAGGTCCACGGGCCGTGAACCGATGGCGCATCCGCCGGGAAGCGGGATGCGGGCCTGACCCATGCGGGCCAGAATGGGACCGAGGACGAAGAAGGAGGCCCGCATCCGCGTGACCAGGTCATAGGGGGTCGTGTGGGCCGTCAGGTTCGAGGCATCAAGCGAGATGCCGTCCGGCCGCCGCTCTACCTTCACGCCCACGCTGGAGAGCACTTCGAGCATGACCTGCACGTCGGCCAACTCAGGTACATTCTCGAGGACGGTGGTGCCCGAAGCCGCCAGAGAAGCAGCAAGAAGGGCCAACGCTGTGTTCTTGGCCCCGCTGACGGCAAGCGTGCCGACCAGCGGTTGACCGCCTTCGATGAGGATGGCTTCCAAGGGCAGGGCTCCGTGGGAAGATGGGGACATATCCCCATCATGCAGACGAAGGACACCGCGTACAGTGACCTTCGCACGGCCCTTCTGGTCGGAATTTTACCAGAGGGGACCCGCGAGCCGGAATGATTTGCCTAGCCTTTCATGTTGAGGCGGCCGCCGGTTTTGCGCTCCTCGATCCGGATGAGGATGTCCTCTGCCTTCAGGCCACCCGAAATCTCCGAGCGAATCCAGTAACGTCCGGGGCCATCGATGTACAGGTCCTCGAAGCCGGTCCTGAATCCCACGCCTCCCCCGTCGGCGTCGATGGCTACTGGCGCGTGTTCGAACTCGGCGAGGCGATCCTTCTTGTTCGGTGCCAGCACCACGTGCTTGCAGGCGTACTTGCCGGCCTTCAGGTCGTAAAGGCTGCTCAGCACGACCAGGTCGAGGTTGACGGGGAACGTTTCCGCCACGACGCGGTGGATGGGGTGGATGAACAACTGCTTGTTGTTCGAGATGTCGACCTCGACGCTCTCGAAGAGGGTGGTGGAGACGACCGGCATCGGGTTCCCTTTCCCGCCTTGCGGCGATGGGCGCCATGTACCCCCTTGGCCGCTCCCCCTCACCCGTCCGGAGGGTCCTTTCCGTGCTTGCTCATCCAGCCGGCGCCCGGTTAAAATGGTCGAACTGCGGTTTTCAAGTTTTGCCGTGGTACATCACACACGCCGCCGGATCGCGGGCGGGCTCCCGGTCATTCACGAGCCGGGCCATCCGCGGGATGAGGGTGGCGGAGGCCAAGCCCGGGGATCGCCCCGACCAGGAGAGCAAGTTGTCCACCATCTCGATCAAGTCCCTGCTTGAAGCAGGCGTCCACTTCGGGCATCAGACCCGTCGCTGGAACCCCAAGATGCGTCCGTTCATTCACGACGAGAAGAGCGGGATCTACATCATTGACCTCCGTAAGACTTCAAAGATGCTCGATGCGGCGTACCGTTTCGTGCAGACCTCCGTTGCGGCCGGCAAGCAGGTCGTGTTCGTGGGAACCAAGAAGCAGGCTCAGGAGTGCATCCGTGAAGAAGCCGAGCGTTGCAACATGCACTTTGTCAACGTGCGTTGGTTGGGGGGGATGCTGACGAACTGGGCCACCATCGAGAAGCGGCTTGCCCGCCTGCGGGAGCTCGAGTCCAAGCGGGCTGACGGCACCTTCGAGCGGCTTCCCAAGAAGGAAGTCATTCTTCTCGAGAAGGAGATCTCGAAGCTCGAGCGCATTCTTGGTGGCATCAAGGGGCTCTCGCGTCGTCCTGATATCATCTATATCGTTGACACCAACAAGGAGCATATCGCGGTCGCCGAGGCCCGGCGGCTCGGGATTCCCGTGGTGGCGATGGTTGACACCAATTGCGATCCGGATCTGGTGGATTGGATCATCCCTGCAAATGACGACGCGATCCGCTCCGTCAAGCTGATTACGGCCGCGATGGCTGATGCGGTCATCGAGGGTCGTCAGGGTGAGCAGCATGCCCCCGAAGCCCCCTCTGCCGCAGAGACGGGCGATGATTCCGAGGTGGCCGAGGCCGAGCCCGCACAGGTCGGCTGAGTCCCTTGTTCCGCGGGGGGCGCGCCTTCGGGCGCGCCCCCTTCGTGCTATGATGGACCCATTCCCTTTTGTTTGAGGTGATGACGTGACAGCGCAGACAACCGAAGTTTCCGCCGCCAAGGTCAAGGAGCTCCGTGAGCTCACCGGTGCCGGCATGATGGAGTGCAAGAAGGCCCTCGTCGAGGCAGGCGGTGATGTCCAGAAGGCCATCGACGAGTTGCGGAAGCGCGGCATCACCAAGGGGGCCAAGCTCTCGGGTCGAGTGGCCTCAGAGGGCGCCGTGACCTCCTACGTGCACATGGGTGGCAAAATCGGCGTGTTGGTCGAGATCAATTGTGAGACCGACTTCGTTGGACGCAGCCCTGAGTTCGGTGATCTTTGTCGTGATGTGGCGATGCACATCGCGGCAGCCGGTCCTCGGTTCGTCCGTCGTGAAGAGGTGCCGGCCGACGAGGTGGCCCGTGAGCGGGCGGTGTTGGCCGATTCCGAAGATCTCAAAGCCAAGCCCGAGAACGTCCGCGAAAAGATTGTCGAGGGTCGTATCAACAAGTTCTTCGAGGAGATTTGCTTGCTCGAGCAGCCCTTCGTCAAGGATCCGTCGCTCAAGATCCAGGAGATGATTGCTCAGTCCCAGGCCAAGATCGGAGAGAAGATCGAGGTTCGTCGGTTTGTGCGTTACCAGCTGGGCGAGGGGCTTGAGAAGCGTGGCGATGACTTTGCGGCTGAGGTAGCAGCGCAGACGGGTCGCTGACGTGCTGGGTACCGGTCCATTGGTGGAGCGCGATCCCGTCGGCCGCGGTTTCCGATATCGCAGGATTTTGCTGAAGCTTTCCGGGGAAGCTCTGATGGGCTCCCAGGGATACGGCATCGATCCTGCGGTGATAGGGCAGCTTGCTCGCGAAGTGTCCGAGCTGCATGCCGACGGAGTCGAGGTGGCGCTGGTGGTGGGCGGCGGCAACATCTTCAGGGGTCTTGCGGCGTCCGCCAAGGGCATGGATCGGTCAACCGCCGATTACATGGGCATGTTGGCCACGGTGATGAATTGCCTGGCCTTGCAGGATGGTCTCGAAAAGGTCGGAGTGCGCACCCGGGTCCAGAGCGCCATCGCCATGCATGAGGTCGCCGAGCCCTTTATCCGGCGCCGTGCGGTGCGGCATCTGGAGAAGGGGCGTGTCGTGATCTTTGCGGCCGGTACTGGTAATCCTTACTTTACGACCGATACCGCTGCGGCCTTGCGTGCGGCCGAGATCGGGGCCGAGGTGCTGCTCAAGGCGACCAAGGTCGATGGTATCTACGATGCCGATCCGCGAAAGCATCCAGAGGCCGTTCGATTTGCTCACGTCTCCTTCCGGGAAGTGTTGGCCCGGGACCTCAAGGTCATGGATGCCACGGCCTTTTCTTTGTGTCGGGATACCGGCATGCCCATCGTTGTGTTCGACATGTCCGTGGAAGGCAACATCGCGCGTGTGGTCCGCGGTGAACCCATCGGTACGATGGTTTCCGAGGCCGGCCCGGCGGAAACAGGGGAACCTCATGGCCAAGGATGAGAAGAAGGTGGCAGAGGCGGGGGATGGCGCCGCGATTCTCGCCGAGGCCGAGGGAAGGATGCGCAAGGCCGTGGACCGGGTCGTCCATGAGCTGGCGTCCATTCGTAGCGGTCGGGCGGTGCCCGCGATCCTTGATCGTATCGAGGCCGAATATTACGGGACCCCGACGCCGGTCAAGCAGATGGCGACCATCAGTGCTCCTGATGCCCGGACCTTGATGATCACCCCATATGACCGGACCGCCCTTTCGGCCATCGAGAAGGCCATCCAGAAGTCTGACCTGGGCATCAACCCCGGCAATGATGGCCAGAATCTTCGGTTGGCCTTTCCCCCGCCAACAGAGGAGCGTCGTCGCGAGCTTGTCAAGATTGCGAAGCGGGAGGCCGAAGAGGGTAAGATCGTCGTGCGCAATGTTCGCCGGGACGAGAATGATCGCGTCAAGGCCCTCGAGAAGAAGGGCGAGTTGACCCAGGATCAGTCCAAGGTCCTTCAGGATCAGCTACAAAAGCTGACCGATCGGACGACGGCGGAGATCGATCGTCTGGTGACGGCCAAGGAAGCCGAGATCCTGGAAATCTAGTGCGCCCCCGATCCTTCGAGGCCGAAATCTTGGGCGCCCGGTTAGAGGACGTGACCCGGATCCTGGCAGAGACGAAGCATCGGATCGTCCCTCGGGTCGCCCCACGGTCCTGCATTCGTGGGTTGGACGACCGGACTTCGAACGGTGGGATACCGGGTTGGCGGATTATTCGTGTGATCCACGATGAAGTGGGTTGGCTTCTGGAGGTGACTCCGGGAGAGCCCGATGCGCTTCCACCGGATCGCCATCAGGGGCGGGAAGATCATGCAGCCCGACGCTGATTCCGTGTCTCAGATGCACGCCCATGCGCCCGTCGGGATTCGTGACAGGGCCAAGTTCCGGCAGCGTCTGGTGTTCGGTATCCTGGCCGCGGCACTCGCCGTGACCTTCGTGATATTGGGCGGGCCGTGGTTGTTGGGTCTCTTACTGGTCCTATGCTTCTTTGCGTGCAGAGAGTATTTCGAACTGGTCGAGGCCAAGGGCTATCGTCCGGCAAGTCGTCTGGCCACCGTCTCAGCCATGGCCCTGATGGTCCTGACGGATCAGACGGGAACCCGCTTCCATGGTCTTTTCCTGACCCTGTCGATCATCCTGTGTTTCCTTGCCTTGATCCTGCGCGGGGCCCCTTGGTATCCGCGAGTGCCTCGGCTCGACCTGCCTGATGCCCATGAGGAGGAGGCGTCCATGGCGACCATCGCGGATGTCGCGACGACCGCCATGGGCATCTTGTACTGCGGCTGGATGCCCGGATTCATCCTGTTGCTCCGCAAGTTCGAGCCAATCGGTCTGGATCCGGCCGACGGTCTGTGGCTGGGGGGCGTGTCCCTTGCGCCGACGGGATACCCTGCCGGGCTATGGGTCACGCTGATGTTCTTTGCTGCCGTCATCGGTTCTGATGTCGGAGGCTTCTTCTTTGGCAAGTTCTTCGGTCGTCACCCCCTTATCGGTCCGTTGTCTCCCCGCAAGACCCTCGAGGGCGCGATCGGTGGTGTGGGGACTGCGGTCCTCGGGGCCTTGGCCGTGGCAGGCTTGGCCCATGTCGTGCCCTCTGGGTCTTCCTTGGCCGGTCTGGACCGTTGGCCGCTCATCGCCGCCTTTGCAGCGCTCGTGGCTCTCACGGCTCAGGTGAGTGATCTGTCCGAAAGTCTCATCAAGCGTGATGTGGGCCGGCGAGATGCCGCCGAACTCATTCCTGGGCACGGGGGCATGCTGGATCGTGTCGATGGCTATCTCCTGTCGGCCTCCGTCGCATTCTGGTTCGTGTTGCACTACTGGGTCTTGCCCGCAGGGGGCGTGGCGTGAATCGTACCTGCCGTCGCCTGGTGATCCTGGGCTCAACGGGCTCCATCGGTCGCCAGGCACTTGAAGTCGCAGCTGCTCATCCCGACCGCCTTGAGGTGGTCGGGTTGGCGGCGGGACGCAATTTGGACGTCTTCGTGGAGCAGGCCCGTGCGTTTCCTTCGGCCAAGCTGAGCGTGGCGGCCGAAGCGGATGCCCTTGCCTTGTCGACGGTGTTGGAGCGCCCCGTGGCTCATGGGGTGGCGGCGATGGTCGATATGGCGGGTGGCGAGGGCGCGGATTTGGTGCTTGTGGGGGTCAGTGGTGCCCTGGGCCTGTCGCCGACCCTGGCAGCCCTGCGGGCAGGGCGCAAGGTCGCCTTTGCCAACAAGGAGACCCTGGTGGCGGCTGGTGACCTCGTGATGGCTACCCTGCGGGCCCATCCGGAGGCAGAGCTGTGGCCGGTGGATTCCGAACACAGCGCGTTGTGGCAGTGCTTGCGTGGTGAAGAGCCCGGGGCCGTGCGTCGCGTGGTGCTGACGGCCTCGGGCGGCGCCTTGCGGGAACTCTCCCTCGACCAGCTGGAGGGGGCGACGGTCGACCAGGTCCTGGCTCATCCTACGTGGCCCTCCATGGGCCGCAAGATCACGGTCGATAGCGCCAACCTGATGAACAAGGCTCTCGAGGTCATTGAGGCTCAGGTGCTCTTCGGACTGGACCTCGAGCAGGTGGAAGTCTGGATTCATCCGCAAAGCGCCGTACACGGCCTCGTCGAGTTTCGGGACGGTTCCATCAAGGCGCAGGTGGGACCCGCCGACATGCGCATTCCCATTCAGGTCGCCCTGCTTTATCCCGAGCGTCCTGAAAGTCCGTGGACCGGCGGCTGGTGGCCGCAGTGGGATTTCCGGCCGGTTGACCCCATTCGGTATCCTGCCTTGGCCTTGGGGTATCGGGCCGGAAAGGCGGGGCAGGGACTTCCTGCGGTGCTCAATGCGGCGAATGAGGTGGCGGCCGCGCGTTTTCTCGCTGGGGAGTTGTCCTTTGGTGCCATCGTGCCATTGGTCGAAGCCGTGATGGGTCGCCATCGCCCTGTGGAGCTGGTCACCGAGGATCAGGTCTGGGCGCTTGATGCCTGGGCACGCTCCGAAGCTGCCGCGATGGCGCCCGTCATCCGCTAGAATTGGGGGTCCCGGTCCGATGGGGGCCTTAGGAGACGCTTGATGACCATGCTTTTCAGCCGGCGCAAGACGCGCCAGATTCACGTGGGCAAGGTGCCCGTGGGTGGTGATGCTCCGATTTCGGTCCAGAGCATGACGATCTCGGATACCCGTGATGTCGAGGCAACGGCCGAAGGGGTCTCGGCGCTGGCTGACGCCGGGGCGGACATCGTTCGGGTGGCCGTCCCCGACATGAAGGCGGCCAAGGCCCTCGGGGCCATCGTCTCCCGTTCGAGGGTGCCGATTGTAGCGGACATCCACTTCGACTATCGCTTGGCTCTCGAGGCGATCGTGCAGGGAGTGGCGTGCATTCGCCTCAATCCCGGCAACATCCCGAGGCGCGAACACGTCCGTGAGGTCGTCGCCGCTTGCCGGGATCGCGGCCTACCCATCCGCATCGGTGTGAACCAGGGCTCGCTTGCAACCGATCTCATCGATCGATTCGGCGGTCCTACGCCCGAGGCCATGGTCGAGAGCGCGCTGCGCCATATGGCGATTCTGGCCGAAGAGGACTTCCATGACGTCAAGATCAGCCTGAAGTCTCATGACCCTGTCGTCGCCATCACCGCTTACCGCTTGTTGGCCGATCGCTGCGATCATCCTTTCCACATCGGCATCACCGAGGCCGGTACCCCGGCTGCCGGTATCGTGAAGAGTGCGGTGGGTCTTGGGACCTTGCTGTCCTTGGGGATGGGTGACACCTTGAGGGTCTCCTTGACAGCCGACCCGACCGAAGAGGTCAGGGTGGGCTGGGAAATTCTCAAGAGCCTGGGCCTGAGACAGCGGGGTGCGACGCTGGTGGCCTGTCCTTCCTGCGGTCGGTGTGAGGGCGACCTGATCGGCATGGCGCAGAAGGTGGAGCAGCACCTTGCCAAGGTCCAGGTTCCATTGGCCGTGGCCGTGATGGGCTGCGTGGTGAATGGTCCGGGCGAGGGCAAGATGGCGGACATGGGCATCGCGCTCGGCAAGGGCCGTGGCGTGCTTTTCAAGCAGGGAGAAGTTGTGGCGACTTTGGGCGAGGACGAGTTGTTGCCGACCTTGCTTGGTGAGATTGACGCGGAGGTCGCCCGCAGAGCCGCGGTCGCCGCAGGTGAAAGTCAAGCCTGAGCCACGGCTCAGGCTTGCACTCCACAGGCCGCGAGTTCGCGCTTGGCGCCTAGCTTGCGGAATCTTGCCGCAGCCTCGTCGCGCAACGTGGCGGCCTCCTGACCGGAGGCCCGCTGGGCCTTGCGTAGCAGGGCCTTACCGACCTCGAGGTCGTTGCCATGCTCCTGCAGCAAGGCCAACGCCTCTTGTGCCATGGCTTCCGCCTTGTCCGGCGAGCCTTCCGCGGCAAGAACTTCCGCGAGATGGCTTCGGGCGAGGGCCGTCACGGGGTTACCCTGAGTTTCCCCCAAGGCCATCGCCTTTTCCAGTGCTTGCCGCGCTTCCACGGTACGTCCGGCGCCCAGCAAGGCCCGACCTTGGCTACACCACAGTTCAGGAGCGAACTCGTCGGCACCGGTCTCAGACATCACGGTCAGTCCCCGTTCGAGCAACTCCAGCGCTTGCGGATACTCGCCCCGCACCATGTGCCATTCCGCCATGTTGGCCGTGGCCGTCAACTGTTCAAGTTGATTGCCTGTCTGCTCCGCCAGACGCAGCGCCTGTTGGATCAGTCGTTCCGCCTCTTCGTCGTCCCCGGCCTTGAGCAGAAGATCCCCGAGATTATTGCTGGCCATGGCCAGTTGCACGCGGTCACCGAGGCGGCGTGCAAGCATGACTGATCGCTCGAAATGTTCCACGGCCTCGCTCCATCGGCCCATCGAGATGGCCGCCACCCCGAGATTGTTGGAGCTCTTGGCTTGTCCGAGAATGTCCCCTGCCTGTTCGCGCAGCCGCATCGCCGAGGCATGCTCGCGCACCGCACCGTCGAGATCGCCTTGGCGCCAAAGGCATAGGCCGAGAATTCCGTGCATGACGGCGGCCTCGGCTGATCTGCCCAGCCGCTCCAGCAGTTGATAGGCCTCGCGGGCTTTGGACATGGCTTCGGCATACTGGCCGAGGCGGCGATGGACATCGGCCATCCCGGCCATGGCCCGGGCCCTCGAACCATCGTCTGGTGCGAGAGCATGAGCCTGTGCATAGGCCGCGAGAGCGGCTTCGAGATCTCCCTTGCGATCCAGTAGGGTGCCGCGCGCCTCGGCGATGTCTGTGTCGACCAGGCCCAGCGCGTCCAGCTCCGACATGACCTGCTGCGCGGCCTCGAGGTTGCCCAGCTGGGTTTCCGTTCGGGCAAGCCGGAGGAGCAGGTGGGCTCGATCCGGCAGATCCGAGGCGTCTGCGGGACAGCGGGGCAGCCATTCCAGCGCGGTGCGCAACGCCCTTTGGGCCTCGGCATTGGCGAACCCGGCGTGGGCCTGCTCCGCAGCCCGATCCAGATAGCGAACCGCAGGCACAGGGGTCTCGGCCCGTACGAAATGTTGGGCGAGCACCATGGGCTGGGTGCTTGCGCTACTCTCGCTCTCTAGGGCTTCACCTACCTTGCGATGCAATTCGCGCCGGGTCGCCAGCAGCAGGTTCTCATAGGCGACCTCCTGCGCTACGGCCTGGCTGAAGCCACAAAGACCGCCGCTGCGACGGTGGAAAATCTTCTGCTGAATCAGGGCCTGGATACCGTCGTCAGGAGGAGCCTGAGCGATACGGCCAAGCAGGGCGGGCTCGAACTGTCGACCTACGACCGCTGCCACCTGAACCCAGTGTCGCAGGGACTCGTCGAGACTGTCGAGCCTCGCGGCGATGGCGCTGCGTACGGATGTCGGAAGGATCCCGGCCGCATCGGCCGAGGCCACGGCCCAGGCCGCACCTTCCTGCACGAGTACCTGCCGATCCTTGAGATGCTGCAACATCTCGCCGAGGTAGAAAGGATTGCCTTCGGCTCGTTCGAGGACCGTGGCCAGCAGTCCGTGAACGGCTTGCGGCAGATGGTCTGGCGTGCTGTTGAGCTGCAGGGCGGCGAGCGTCAACGCTTCTTCTTCCGCCAGCGGCCGCAGGATGCGCTCGTGGCAGCTGATGGAGCCGGAAAGTTGCCGCAGGCGCTCGAGTCCTTCGGTGCGGGCCGCAAGTGCAATCATGACTCGGACGTCTTCTTCGAGAGCCAGACGATCGATGAAGCTGCCTACCCATTCCGCCGTCGCCTCGTCAGCCCAGTGCAAATCCTCCAGGACCAGAAGCACAGGTATGGTTCTGGCCTCTGCCAACAGCAGTTCCGTGAGCGCCAGGAAGGAGGCGGTCCTGAGTTGGCGAGGGGGCAATGCCGTGAGTTCGGGATGGCGAACCTTCAGCCCGAGGATGCCGCCCAACAGCTCGGAGGCACGCTCGTCCCCGGGCAGGAGGCGTTCCGTGAGCGCGCAGAGCTCGTCCCGCAACTGTGCCTCCGGTCTCGAGCCGGAAAGCCCGAGTCTTCGAGCCAGCAGATCCGCGAGGCCGGCCTGGACCGTGTCCTGTTCGAAGGACAGACATCGTGCCCACATGACCCTGGCCGACTGCCCACGAATCTGGCGGGCGTAGTGGCGCAGAAGCGCAGACTTGCCGCTGCCTGCTTCACCGACGAGCCTCGCGGCCTGCGGACGTCCCACGACAGCCAGACCCCACGCCTGATGCAGGACATCAAGGTCGTCTTCACGGCCGATGAAAGGTTCTTCCACATCATGATCCACCCGGCCTGCCCTGCCGACCGTTGCCACCTCGTGGACATCGACGGGGTCCTTGCGGTCCTTGACCTGCACCGCATCCCGCGCGACGAAGGTCGCACCCTGGCCGACCAGTCGCATCGTGTCGTGGCTGACGAGAATCCGTCCGGGGGACGCCGCAGCCTCCATGGCCTGTGCAACCAGCACCGTGTCCCCGGTGACCGTATAGGACGAGCGTTGCGCCCCCCCCACCTGGCCGGCCACGACCAGTCCCGTATGGATCCCGACCCGGATTTTCAGGCCGATGCCCGTGCGCTCTTCGAGGGCATCGGCAAAGGCCTTGCCCTTAAGTTGCATGTCCCACGCCGCACGCACGGCCCGTTCCGGGTCATCCTCATGCGCGATCGGTGCTCCGAAAAGCGCCATGATGGCGTCGCCAATGTACTTGTCCACCACTCCGCCGTAGCGGTAGATGGGCTCGACCAGAACTTGGAAGAAGTCATTGATGATTTGTGTGACTTCTTCAGGGTCGAGGCGCTCCGACATGGCCGTGAAGCCCGAAACGTCCGTGAACAGGACGGTGATGATCCGGCGATCGCTGCTCTGCGTGGGACTTGCCGCCGACAAGGGGGTGGGAGAGGGTGCAGGCATGGCCATGGGTCCCGTCCAACTGCCGGTTCGGACGAGGGACTCCGGCGAAACGTCTACGGACCTCAGGGGCCCGCGCGGCGGAGCGGGCCAAGGAGGCTCGGGCGCATTCGCAATCAGCGGCAAGTGGCTGGCATCGGCCCGGCACTGGCTGCAGAATCGCGCCGGCGCATCGAGACCCCAACTGCACTGGACGCAGGTCTTTCTCAGGCGAAGCCCGCAGTGAATGCAGAAAAAGTGCCCACGATCGGTCGGGGCATGGCATCCGGGGCAGTTAGGCAGCAAGTGCAGGAGCAAGTCGGGGTTGGGTTACCCCAAGGATACGCCCAGATGCCCTTCGGGGCCACCGGTACTTCCGGCCTCGGGTTGGCATTCTGGACACCAATGAGTTCCACGTCCCTCGAGGGTTGTCTTAAGGATTGTGGTCCCACACGCCCGGCAAGGTTGGCCCGCCCGATCGTAGACCCTGAGTTCCCTATAGTAATCTCCCTCGCCCCCGTGCCCGTCCCGATAGAGTTGGAAGGTCGTCCCGCGCGCGGCCACCGCGTCGCTCAGGATCTTGACGATGGCCGCATGCAGACGCCGTGCCTCCGCCGCCGAGACGTGCCTTGTCGCAGGATGCAGACCCGCCCGGTGCAGCGCCTCGTCGACGTAGATGTTGCCTAGGCCTGCCACGGGCCTCTGGGAGAGCAGGGAAGCCTTGAGGCTGCGGCGCGAAAGACCGAGCGCGGCGTGAAGGCCTTCGGCGGTGAAGGCATGAGACAGGGGCTCGGGGCCCATCGTGCGGAGCGTGGTCCACGGGGGAGTGGTCCCGTGGAGAAGAACGCCAAGTGTCCCGAAGCGCCGCATGTCCGAGAATACCAACGTGCGTCCGTCGTCGAGCCGAAAGGTGGCGCGGACGTGGCGATCCGCTACGGCTTTTCCCGACCCGATGGCCAGACGGCCGCTCATGCCGAGGTGGATGACAAGATCACGATCGCCGAGGTCCAGCAGCAGGTATTTCCCACGGCGCCCCACGTTCAGGATCGTGTGGTCGATAGCCTCTGCCAACGCGCCGTAACGCGGGCCCTTGTCCACGCAAACCTCGACGATACGCCGGCCCTCGAGACCGGGTGCCAGCTGGCGGCGGACGGTCTCGACCTCCGGAAGCTCGGGCATGACGTCAGAAGGTCACGCGACTGCCGAGGACGAGTTGTTCATGGGTAATGGGTGCGGAGGCCGCGCTGCCTGCTGCAGGGGTGTTCGACCCGGTGCCTCCTGACCACAAGGGGTTGTCCCCGGGGCCGTACTTACCCATGTCGTATTGGACGAACAGGCGTGGGAGTGCGGGATGAGGCGCCAGTTCCACCACGGCCGTCAGGCCCGAACCGAAGTTGCTGTCCAGCAGGTCCCAACCGCTGGTCTGGGCTGCCAGCGTGATGCCCGGGACTGCCGGGATCCCGGGGAAGCGGACCACCAGGCCGCTCGAGGCCCAGTTATAGGGGATGACGGGGATCTTTGCACTGCGGAGACCACCTTTGCCGTCCGACACCTCCAGGTCGTCAAGGCTCGGACCTGCTTGTCCCGGACGGTTGCTGAAGGGAGCCAAGCCGAAGCGTCCAGCGAGCGAAAGGCCCACTCCCGACCCCAACAGCGACTCGGAACCTACCTGCAGGCTGGCCTCCTGAACGTGGCGGCCATCATCTCCTCCACGACGGACCTGAGCCCATGCGAGGGTGGCTCCGAAATCGGATCCTCCCAGGTCTACGCTGAAACCCAAGCCCTTGCCGACGGTCCGGGAACTGTCCAGCACCTCTCCGAGTCGACCGTTGGCCAAATGGCCCACCATCGACGCACGCATCCAGCCGAGGTCCGTGCCCACCCGGATCAGCCCGTAGCCCGACCTCGGATCCGTCGGCTGCGGGAAATGGCCGGGAAGGACTTCGCGCGCTCGGGCGGCCGAGACGCCAGGTACACCGTCGTGGATCAGGGCTCCGAGGGCCAACGGGCCCCAGTCAGCCTGCCAAGCCGCTCCGGGAGCGCCCGCAATCACCAGATCCTCGGCGGCTGCCGGATGGAGCAGGTCACGTACCACATCCGTACCCGGATGCGTCGGCACGCGGCCCTGTCGACCTGAACCATCCGCGGTGGCGACGGTCCGGATGGCTCCATCCTGGATCGGGGGCTGGCCGACAAAGCCGTAACCCCCCTCGCCATTGGGCCAGACCGGTGCCCGTTGTACCCAGCCGCCCAGTGCCGGTCCCACAGGCATGGCTTCCGCGAGGCGCAACAGACCGAATTGCAGGCGCTGGCCTTCGCCCACCCAGGTCAGCGAGGAGCGCCGAACATGCACCACCGCGCCCTCGTCCCGGAAGGTGGCCGCCACGGAAGGGTTGGCTGCCTGCGACGATTGGAAGCCGCTGGCCGTGCGCTGGAAACCGTTGCCCAGAAACATCAAGTCGCCTTGCCACGACAGGTCAGGAGCCAACTCGGCATTGAGCCGGAGATCTGTCTGGACCCTGAAGTCGTCAGGTCCGCCGACCCCCTCTCCGTAGCTGCGATGCAACATCTGCAACGCGCCGCCCAATACCGCGCGTCGCTCCTGCAGGCCCATCCGCTCCTCGAGTGTATCCAGACGGTTCTGTTGCGCGGCGACCTCATCCGCCAGCACGACATGCCGGCGTCCCAAGGTCTTCAGATCGTCCGCAAGCTGATCTGCGCCAGGTGCGCCCGGCGAGCCGGATGATGGAGTCGTGGACGCTGGATTGGCAGGAACCTGAGGAGGTGGAGGGACCGCTGCGGCCATGGCGGGCAGGGAAATCAGCAGACCTCCCAGGGCAGAGGCCGCGGAACCGAAGTGCCTGAACCACGATCGAAACGTCATGAGGCCCGACGGTAGCACGGACGGCCCCCTCCGTTCAAGGCCACATGGTACGATCCGGCCGTGCCGCCTTCCTTGTCCGATGCCGCCGGGGTCTTCGCAGCCCTCTGGCGGCCGCGGATCGACGAAGCCCTCGCCTCGTCTGTGGCTCGCGTGCCCGAGGGGCAGCTCAGAGAGGCTTGCGCTCACGGTCTCCTGGGCCCGGGAAAGCGGCTGCGTCCCTTGTTGGTGCTGGCGAGTTGCGAGGCCTTGGGTGGCAAAGGTGCTGACGCCTTGCCGGCGGCCGTGGCGGTGGAGGAAGTCCACGCCTTCAGCTTGATCCATGATGACTTGCCGTGCTTGGACGACGATGACGAGCGTCGGGGTCGTCCGACGGTACACGTCCTGTACGGTGAAGCGACTGCGCTGCTTGCGGGTGATGCCCTGCTGGCCCTTGCCCTCGGTACCTTGGCGGATGCGGGGGCCGCGTGGTCGCCACGGGCCGTGGCTCGTCTGGCCGAGGCCACGTGGTCTGGTCTGGTGCCCGGCCAGGTCCTCGACCTCGAGGCTCGTCTGCCGGATGCTCGTGCGGATCTTGAGGAAATTCACCTGCTCAAGACGGGGCGCCTGATGGAGGCCGCTTGCGTGCTGGGGGGGCTCGTGGCCGGTGGCGAGGGGTCTTCCCTCGAATCGCTGGCGCTGTATGGCCGGGACCTCGGATTGGCGTTCCAGTTGGCAGACGACCTGATCGATGCCGAGATGCCGGGCGAAGATCCGACGTCCTGGTTGTGGGTCCATGGCCGTGAGGCAACCTTGGCGGCCGGCGAGGCGGCAGTCGCGCGTGCCGTGGCGATGGCTGAGACCCTGGGCTCTCAGGTGCTTTCGGACATGGCGCACGCTGCCTTCCACAGGAGGGTCTGAATCCATGCCGCACTTGCCTCTGGTGGCCGGCCTTTCCGCAGGTTTTCTGGCGCAGTCCTGGAAGTTCTTCTGGGCCCTGGTTCGCCACAGACAGCTCGACTTTCGCCTGTTGGTGCGTACCGGGGGCTTTCCGTCCTCTCATACGGCTCTCGTGGTTGGTCTGACCACCATGATCGGTCTGACCGAAGGCTTTGATGCCCCGCTCTTCGATTGTGCGGCAGTCTTCAGCGCCATCGTCATGTATGACGCGGCCGGCGTGCGTCGCGCGGCGGGAAGGCAGGCTGCGGTGCTGAACCGCATCGTTGCCGAGTTTCAGCAGGATCTTCGTCTGTCGTTGCCCAAGCTGCAGGAGCTTCTGGGGCATACGCCCATCGAGGTGCTGGGGGGGGCCGTGCTCGGCGTCCTTTGGGCTCTTGGGATGCATCGGTGGCTGGGATGACCTCCTCCGGCCGCCAGCGGCTGGATCAGCGGGTCGTGGCCGAGGGCCTGTACCCCTCTCGGGAGGCCGCGCGCCGGGGCATCATGGCGGGCGAAGTCAGGGTGGGAGACGAACCAGCCACCAAGCCCGGGACCTGGGTACCCGATGATCGGGTCGTGCGACGTGTGACCGAACCCATGCCATGGGTGTCTCGGGGAGGCTACAAGCTCGATCACGCCCTTTC
>JAYKGV010000023.1:0-41616 GCA_035285595.1 Candidatus Sericytochromatia bacterium | reverse complement strand
TGGGACTTCTACTGGGTCCGTTCGCCCGAGCGCAAGGCGCGGCTCGTCGAGCTCTGTCTCAACCAGTCCGCCGCACGTACGGCCGCAGAGTTGGTCGTCTTCGCGGCAGATCCCGGGACATGGCGTCGGAGCCTCCCCGAAATCCAGGCGTGGATCCGTGAGATCGAGGCACCGGGTCCGGTGAAGATCTACTATGACAAGTTGGTGCCGTTCACCTACCGATGGGGAGTTTTCAATGCCCTGGCCCCGCTGAAGAGGCTGGTCAGCTTCCTGCCCGGGCTGTTCCGGCCCATGCCACGAGGGCCTCACTCCCGCAGGGACGGTCAGGAAGTGGCCATCAAGTCCACGGCGCTGGCGGCCGAAAATTTCGTGCTGGCTCTCGCGGCCCAAGGCTATGGCAGTTGCATGATGGAAGGCTTCGACGAATGGCGGGTCAAGCGCTTCCTGGGCCTTGGAGGCTCGGCCCGGGTGGTGATGGTGGTGGGGGTCGGCAAAGCCGGGACGGATGGCACCTGGGGCCCGAGATTCCGTATCGACCGTGAAAAGGTCATCCACCGGTTGTGACCCCGGCCCCCGCTCTGCCGAATTGGCTGGATCCGGAACTCTATCCGTTCCGTCCCAAGGCCTTCCACACTCCGGAAGGACGCATGAGCTACGTCGACGAAGGCCAAGGTCCTGCGGTGCTGTTGGTGCACGGCACTCCGAACTGGAGCTTCACGTGGCGGGAAGTCGTGCAGGACCTGGCCCTCGATCACCGCGTGGTGGCCCCGGACCACCTGGGTTTCGGGCTATCCGACGCTGCGCCGCCACGCCACCTTGGCCTTGGCGCCCACACCCGCCGTCTGGCAGCCTTGATCGAGCATCTCGAGCTCCGGGATCTGACCCTCGTGGTGCAAGGCTTTGGCGGTCCTCTCGGTCTGCCGCTCGCACTGGGCGGTCTCGGCAGGGTGGAGCGCGTGGTGGTGACCAACTCCTGGATGTGGCCGCTAGCGCATGCGTCGTGGCATTTCCCCTTGAAACGCCTGCTGGAGACCCCCCTTGGACGCTGGCTGCACCTGGATCTGGGTGTTCAGGCCAGGTGGCTGCTGCCTTGGGGATTCTCCCGTCGCGGCAGGCTGCATCGGCATGTCCACCGACACTATCTGGCACCCCAGAGCGCTCGGGAGAGACGCCTCGGAACCTTGGCGATGGCCCATGCACTGGTCAACGGGGATCGCTACTTTGCGGCCCTGTGGGACAAGCGTGAGGCCTTGACTTCCATGTCGCTCGATCTCGTCTGGGGAATGGAAGACCCCTGGCTGGGTGTCACCGCTCTCGAATGCTGGCGTCTCGCCTTTCCGCAGGCTCTGGTCCACGAGGTGGCGAGCTGCGGACACTATGTGGCCGAGGAGGCCCCTGAGAAGTTGATCCGCGTCATCAGGGGCCTCGAGGCCTGAGTCAGGCCTACCCACGCCCAGAGTCCGGTCAGCGACCGTGGGTGGCGCCCGCTGGGCAGAGCAGAGGCGAGCGAGGCGCCGGTCAGTCGAGATTCGCTCTTGACACTCCCTTCAATAGTTCTATAGTTATTGAAGTGTTGACCGAAGAATCCTCCTTGCTTCCCGAAGCCGCCTTCGAGGATGCTGCGGCCCTCTTCAAGGCTTTGGGGGATGCCGCACGCCTGCGGCTCGCCTATCGACTGAGCGCCGGAGAACAGAGCGTCACGCTGCTGGCCGAGGCCAGTGGCACCAAGTTGTCGACCCTCTCGCAACAATTGCGCGTGCTGCTGACCGAGCGCATCGTGCGCCGCCGTAGGGAGGGCAAGCACATCTACTACGCACTTGCCGACGGTCACGTGCGGGACCTCGTCCTCGGGGCCCTCGAACATGCCGCCGAATCTGACCCCACCCCCCATCCCCATCCTTAAGAAGGAGGAAGACCCCATGGCCCACGAGACCCACGAGGCACACGATCACGCGCACGGCGACGGCTGCGGCCATCTGGCCATCCAGCACGGCGATCACGTGGATCACTTGCACGATGGCCACCTGCACCACGCCCACGAAGGACACGTGGACGAGTGCCAGCTGGAAGTCGGCGAAGCCAACCCGGCCGAGTGCACGCCCGGGCACGACTGCTCGGCCCATGCGGGCGATCACGTGCACGCCGACGACTGCGGCCATGAAGCCGTGCCCCACGGGGACCATATGGACTACCTGGTGGCAGGCCATCTGCATCATCCTCACGAAGGGCACTGCGACCATCACGGTCAGATTCAGGTAGCCTGAAGGCCAGATACCTTCAAGGTCAGCCCGCCTCAGAAAGCTGAAAGGGGCGACGAATGTGGCCGCGGGGGTTCGGTGAACCACCCCGCGGCCCACCTGTGCAGGTCAGGCCTCGTCCTTCAGCAGAAGGACGTCCCCGGGCCGCGCACGATGGATCAAGGCGTCTTGCCTAATGGGCCATCCGCAAGGTTCATCCTCGGGGCTCCCGGGGGTAGTGTCCCTGAAGCTGATGTAAATCCACCGGCGGCTTGAAGGAGACACCCCGCCGTGGTCCTTTCGCAGTTGCCTACTAACCGACGGAGATCCATAGCGATGGCGGAGTAGGTCGTGCCTTTGGGCGAGACCCTCGGCAAGGTCTTGGGGGAAGGTCATGCCGATGCGATGCGGGCCATTGTGAAGCGGACGGTCATGGCATTGGAGGTCGGCAGACTTACCGCCGACGGGTTATATAAGCGAACGGACAAGCACAAGACCCATCGCAACGGCGACCGAGACCGGGCTTGGGACACGCGGACAGGGACGCTGGGCCTACGGGAAGAGACTCGGATGCAGCTGGAACGACCCGCCGATATGATTCCTTCGCGTCGACGGCGCCTCCCACGGACAAATGGCTAGAGCTCTGACCGAGGATACATGGCTCGCCAATCACGAACCAGCGCCTGACGATCCGCAGGGGTATAGGTTCGTCCCTGGAAATGCACCTCGAAGCGTCCCAAGGGAATCTCGAGGTTCCGTGCCGCCACCATGACCTCGTCCTGATCGGCCCCCAAGGTGAGGAAAGCTCCCCCATCGACCCACTTGTCAGCCAAGGTTTTCTCGAGAGGGATATCGGCACGATAGATCACGGAGGGCTCGCTGCCTCGGGCAAAGGAACGCGCCACGTCCGGATCGGTCGACCACGAGGCCACCGTGTGGTGACGCAGCACCATCGACTGCTGGCCCGGTGTCTCGAGAGCACGAACCACATCTTCGACGGGACCCACGCCACGCACTCCTCGATGCAGACGAAACGCATCCGGAGGCTCGATGCCGGCCTTGCGGGCCAGGCGTTGCCAGCGAGTCTTGCGGGTGGCCAACAACTCTCCTACCGAGGCCTCCAGGGTTCCCGGCGAAACCTTCCCTTGCGCGTCGAGCAGGCGCTGATAAGCCTCTCGCACGGGCTTTTGAGAGGTGCCCCCCATGACCCACTCCTGAATCATCTTGCCGGAGCGGGCCTGCAGGTCATCCTGACGGTACAGCGCCCGCTGGAAGGCCTCCCGACGCCTTGCGACCTTGCTCGAACCCAAGCTGGAGAAAGGAGCCACCTTGCGCTCGAGGCGGGAGAGGTCGGCCGCATCCAACAGCCGGGCCGACACCTTGCGGGGCTTCGCGATCTTCGCAAGCCGCACGAAGCGTCCGAGTCCCCCCAGCATGCCTACCCCCTAAACCATCATCGGCCGTGACCGACGCAACTTGCCTACTCCCCGAACAGCACCTAGCGCGGCACGTGCCCTTAACCTTAATCAATACCAAGCCTCACCGCTTCTTGGGCAACTTGGAGACCCCGCCCCCGGATGACATGAAGCACCTGGCTGACCCGGGCGCGCGCCGCGCGTCATCCGCGTTTCCCATCCAAGGAGTGGACCATCCTCGTGCCTGCTGCATCCCCTGTTCCTGCTCGTCTGTCTCGTCCAAGCAACGTCCCCTTGCCAGGCCTCGATGTCCTCGCCCGCAAACTCGACCCGACCGCCGTCGGCGAAGAGACCCGCCGGGCACGGCAGGACGGACAAGACAACCTCGTGCTGCGGGCCAACGGGGACACGTGGCTGCTGTCTCGCACCTCCATGCCGAGGGGGGTCGCGAAAAAGGGCGATACCCTGGTCCTGTCGATCGGGAGTCGTCAGATCCTGGGCACCGTCACCGTCACGGATGACGAGGTCAACCACGACGCCGACGTCCTGCGACGCAGTGCGGCGTGCGCGATCCCCGGAGCCGTTGCAGGAGCCGTCATCGGCGGAGGGGCAGGTGCCGTCATCGGAGGGTCCCTCGGAATTGCGGCATGCCAAGCGGTCCTGGTCCGGGAGCAAATCAGGAACGCTCGCCCCTATTAGGGCTCAGGCGCTGCAGGCTGGACACCCCAATGCCGCTGCCACGCACCGGCAGGATCGTATCGTTCGGCCTGCCAGGCAAGGTCGAAGCGTCTGTCAGGCCTGGGGTCGTTCCCGACCCCGGCCAGATAGGCCCAATTTCCCCAGTTGCTGGCCACGTCATCATCCACCAGACACGCGGAGAACCAGCGAGCCCCCCAGGTCCACGGGACCGGCAACCGACGCGCAAGGTACCAGGCAGCCCACTGCCGTGCGCGGTTGGAGAGCCATCCCGTCGCACCCAGCTCGCGCATGGCAGCGTCGACCAAGGGTTCACCCGACTCTCCTCGTCGCCAGGACTCAAAGGCCTGGAGGGCACGCTCCCTGTCTCCAGGCATCTCGTCCGGAAGACCATGAGAATCGCGGAACCCAGCGCGGAAGAAGAGGCGACGGCCCTGCTGCAGCGCCACGTACTGAAAGAAGTCGCGCCAAAGCAGCTCACGCCGGAACGCCACCGTTGAGGGGGTGCCCCCCCGCTCCCGCTCGCAGGCAGCAAGGGCGACCTCCACCGTCCGCGGGCTGAGAGCCCCCGTCGACAGCCAAGGCGAGAGACGGGAGGAGTGATCCACGTCCATCAAGGTATTACGAGTTTCCACGTAGGCGTCGATGACACCCGCAGCCTCCATCACCCTTTCCATGCGGGCCTGGCCGAATCCGAAACCTCCACGGAAACCACCGGACGCGACAGGGAGGGCAGCCATCCTCCCTGCAAGCCTCGTCCAGCCTTCAGGAAAGCCAGGCTCGCCCGGCCACGCGGGCACGCCGGCCAACAACGGAGCAGGCAAGGGGGCGCGAATCCGCCAGGCCCGCTCGACTCTCTCCCGAAAAGTCGTGTAGACGCGGGGCAATGCCGCAGGCGCCATGGGCAAGTCGTCCGGATGAATCAGGGTCTTGCCCCAAGCCCAGTCCACCTGGGCCTTGCGCTCGACGGCGATCTCCATCGCGGCCTCTTCCGTGCCCGGCTCCTTGCAGGCAAAGATCCGTCCGCCCCCGGCACGAGCCAGGATGGCTGGCAGAATCTCGGCAGGCTCCCCGCGAAGCACGTGGAGGCGATGCCCCTGTCGCGCGAGGGCGTCGGCAAGGGTCTCAAGGCACTCCTGCAAAAAACGGCGCCGCCAAGGTCCGATTCGGACAAACCCCAAGGGGTCCTGTTCTTCGAGACGGGCGTCGGCCACCCAGATCGTGGCGACAGGCCACCCTGTCGCCACGGCACGGGCAAGCGGCTCGTGGTCCTCCGTACGCAGGTCGTTGCGGTACCAGACCAAGGCCAAGGGCATGGCAGGACCTCCTTGCGGACATGCACGCTTTTATTTTAAGCGTTTGTAAAATATTTCACCTGATTGAACATCCTCGCCCTATAACCCTCTGTGCCCCCCGTGCAGAGGACTCCACGATGAACCACCGCATCCAGCAAGGAGACACCCTGTGGGGCTTGGCGCAACGCTACGGGACGGATGTCCGCACGATCGCGGCGGCCAATCCGCATTTGGAAGATGCGCACACGATCGTGGCGGGAGAAGAGCTCAAGATTCCGGTCGCTCGACCCGCAGAGCTCCCACAGCCGGGACGCGACGCCCTGGTGCTGTCCAATCGCCTGCGAGCCAGCGAAGCACAGACACCCGAAGGTTTGACCCCGCAGGTCCGTCGTTGGTGGCCGATGATTCAGGAGGAGGCGACACGCGCGGGTGTGGAGCCCAAGCTCCTCGCAGCCCTCGTGCAGGAGGAGTCCCAGGGTGACCCCCATGCCGTGTCGTGGGTAGGCGCCAAAGGACTGACCCAGCTGATGCCCGAAACGGCCCGTGAAGTAGGTGTGACGAACCGAAGCGACCCCCGACAGTCTCTCCGCGGCGGTGCCACATACCTCAAACAACAGTTGGACCGTTTCGGTGGAGACGAAAAGCTTGCCCTTGCGGCCTACAACGCGGGCGCCGGCAACGTCAGCTACTATGGGGGCATTCCACCCTTCGCCGAAACACAGGCCTATGTGCGCAAGGTGATGGACGCCTACCAGAGCTGAATTGACCCACATCCCCCTGCTGGACCAACTGGCCCTCGTCGCCCTCGTGGCGGTGGGGGTCACGGCGTTGCTGGCCAGGTTGCGGTGGCCGGCCACTGCAGGGCTGCTCGCGGCGGGTGCCCTCGTCGGTCCCTACGGCCTCGGGTGGGCCCACGACGTAGAGGCCATCGAGATCCTGGCCGAGATGGGCGTGGTCCTTCTGCTCTTCTCGATTGGCCTCGAGTTTTCACTGGCCCGCCTCAAGGACTTCATGGGCCCCGTAGCCCTGGGAGGGATCTTGCAGGTAGTGCTGACGTCGGTCGTGTCGACCGGTGCCGCCGTGGCCCTGGGGCAATCGTTCGCCAAATCCGTCCTGCTGGGCTTCGTCATGGCCCTTTCGAGCACCGCTGTCGTGCTGCGGACCCTGTCCGACCGCCGCGAGCTCGATGCGCCGCACGGGCGCATCATCGTAGGCACCTTGCTGTTCCAGGACCTCTGCGTCGTTCCCATGATGCTGGTGATTCCCCTGCTGGCATCCACCGGCGGACAGACGGAGGCCACCGCCTGGGGCGATCTGTGGGGCATCTTGATTAAGGCGCTCGTGCTGGTGCTGGGAACCGTCCTGTTGTCACGACAGGTCATTCCGCGATTGCTCGCCTTCGTGGACGGCAGCGGCAGCCGGGAGATCTTCCTGTTGGCTATCTTGGGCTTGTGCACGGGCACGGCTTGGCTGACGGCGCACTTCGGGCTGTCCGTTGCGCTTGGTGCTTTCCTTGCCGGGATGATGGTCGCCGAAACCGACCACGGACATAGGGCCCTCGGGGAGATCCAACCGCTGCGGGATGCCTTCGTCAGCCTGTTCTTCGTGTCGCTTGGGATGTTGTTCCAACCGGGCGTGGTCCTCGAACATCCCTGGCTTGTCGGCGGTCTGCTGCTGGCTTTCGTGGGCGGCAAGGGGTTCCTCGCGACGCTCGCGGCCATGGCCATGCGCTTCCCCTCCAGGGTGGCCTGGTTGGCGGGCATCGGCCTGGCGCAGTTCGGCGAATTCGGTTTCGTGTTGCTGCGCGTGGCCCAGCAGGAAAAATTGGTGACCGCCTCCGAAACGGCCCCTTGGTTGGCTGCCGGCATCCTCTCGATGGTGTTGACGCCCATGTTGTCCCGCCTTGCCCCCCACGTCACCGCAGGCGAGCGCATGCTTGCGGGGCTGGAACGGATGATGGGAGCCCGAGGCATCGACGAAGTGACGGAACAGGCGGAATCCCTGCAAGACCACGTGTTGGTAGTGGGCATGGGGCTCGCTGGCAGGCTGACCACCCAGACCCTGCAGGCCTGTCGTGTTCCCGTGGTCGTGCTCGAACTCAATTCCGACCTCGTCAAGAAGGGTCGAGAGATGGGCCTTCCGGTCTACTACGCGGACGCAACCAGTCCAGAAGCTCTCGAGCACGCAAAAGTAGCCAAGGCTCGCCTGGTGGTGCTGCTGATGAATGATTTGCAGGCGGCCCAGAGAGTGGTGTCCTCCATCCGGCAGCTGGCCCCTACCGTGCCCGTGCTGATGCGGACCCGTTTCCTGCTCGAAAGGGAGCCATTGCTGCGACTTGGGGCCCGCGACGTCGTGGCTGAGGAAGTCGAAGGTGCCGTGGAGGTCATCGCGCGCATGTTGCGTTGGATAGGAATTCCCCGCGCGGTCGTTGAAAGCCGGGTCCGGAGCATCCGTACCGGCGCTCATCCCACGCCTCGTCATCACGGCACAGGTCCTCTGCCCATCAACATGGAAGAAGCCCCTACGGACGAAGATCTGCAGATGGTTCCCGCCGTCGTCGAGGCAGGCAGCCGAATCGTCGGCAAGCCTCTGTCCCACCTGAGCCTGCGGGCCAGCCCCGACCTGCGGGTGGTCGCGTGCCGGAGGGGCGATGATCTGCTGCTGGACCTCTCTCCGGACCAGCCCTTCCTTGCGGGCGACCTGGTGTACATGGTCGGTAGCCGCGAAGCGCTGGCACGGGGTGTCAGCGTCTTTCAGGGGAGCTGAGACTCCGCTTGCGCGAAACTTCTTCGTCGCTGCGTCGCCTGGTGCTTGTGCTGGGAGACCAGCTGGATCAAGATTCGGCGGCCTTCGACGGGTTCGACCCGACACAGGATGCCGTCTGGATGGCCGAGGTCCGCGAGGAAAGCGACCACGTCCCCTCCGGCAAGCCCCGCATCGCTTTGTTCCTCTCCGCGATGCGTCACTTCGCCGCAAGCCTCGGCGAGCGAGGTTGGACCGTCCACTACCGCAGGCTGGAGGATTCCCCGGGCACACCGGATTTGTCCCGTGCCCTTGCGGAGGACGCGAGGCGCCTTCGTCCCGCGGAGCTGGTGGTGGTAGAGCCCGGTGAGTGGCGGGTATGCGAGGCGCTGACGAAGGCTGCCCGTGACCTGGGTACCTCGCTGGACATTCGGGATGATCGACATTTCCTGGCCACCAAGGCCGAGTTTGCAGCCTTTGCCAAGGAACGACGCCAATTGCGGATGGAGCACTGGTACCGCCGGATGCGGCGACGTACCGGCCTGCTGATGAATGGTGACGAACCCACGGGCGGTCAGTGGAACTTCGATACCGAAAACAGAGAGGCCTTCGGCAAGGCGGGGCCAGGAGTCGTGCCAGAACCTGCGCGCTTCGCCCCGGACCCGCTCACCCGAGAAGTGCTTGGGTGGGTCGAGCGCCTTTTTCCGGACCGCCCGGGCGAACTGGCCTCATTCTCCTGGCCCGTCACGCGGCCTCAGGCGCTGGCGGCGCTCGAGATTTTCATTCGCGAGCGCCTGCCGTACTTTGGCAGGTATCAAGATGCCATGTGGCCGAAGCAGCCGTGGCTCTGGCACGCGCACCTGTCGGCCGCCCTCAACCTCAAGCTGCTGCATCCTCTCGAGGTCTGCCGCGCCGCCGAGGACGCCTGGCGCCGCGGTGAAGTGCCCCTTGCCTCTTGCGAGGGCTTCATCCGCCAGATCATCGGCTGGCGAGAGTATGTCCGGGGCCTCTATCACCTCGAGATGCCTGCATATGCAGAATCCAACGCACTCGGGGCCACACATCCCCTGCCTGCCTTCTACTGGACGGGCGAGACCGACATGGCCTGCCTCGCCGACACGCTGCGACAAACTCTGGATCTGGGCTATGCCCACCACATCCAGCGGCTGATGGTCACGGGCCTCTACGCCCTGCTGCTGGGCGTCAGGCCAGAAGAAATCCACCGCTGGTTCCTGGCCGTCCACGTCGACGCGGTCGAGTGGGTCGAATTGCCCAATACCCTTGGCATGAGCCAACACGCCGATGGCGGTAGGATGGCAAGCAAACCCTATGTCGCGAGCGGCCGCTACCTTGACCGGATGAGCGGGTACTGCAAGGGTTGTCGTTACAGCCCCGACTTGCGGACCGGCCCCCGGGCGTGCCCCATCACGGTCCTCTACTGGGACTTCCTGGAGCGCCACGAGTCCTGGTTGTCTCGCCATCCCCGCATGGTCATGCAGGTACGCAACTTGAACCGACTGCCGGAAGGCGAGCGGGCGGCCCTGCGTCTCGAGGCCGCCCGCCACAGGGAAGCTGTGCTAGGACCTACTGCCCCAAAGTCGCCTTGAGGAACCAGGCGTGCTTCTCGAACTCGGTGATGACGGGGGTGAGAAGATCCGCCGTTTCGGTATCGCCCAGCTCCTCGGCCACCAGCCGAGACGCCCGCAGGCCCGTGAGCCAGGTCTCGAAGCGTTCGGCCAACAGGGCCACATGCTCGAGATCTCGGGTGGTGTCCTCCGGGTACTCTTCGATGGCCGAGCGTGCCGCGACCTGCCGGATCGTGCCGTTGGCCGCAAAGCCCAGCGTGACGGCGCGCTCGGCCAATCGGTCCACGTGAATGGACAAGTTGGAAGCGAGGGTCTCGAACAGCGCGTGCAGCGCCAGAAAGTTCGGCCCCTTGAGGTTCCAATGAGCGACCTTGATCTGGCTATGCAGGTCCAGACCATCGGCGAGCCGAGCATTCAAGGTTTCGGCCACCCGAGCACGGACTTCACGGGCAAGGGGGGAAATGGCGGCGGACATCGGGTCTTCTCCTGACCTGGGGCCTGAAGGGGCCCGGGGGACCAACCGGACGCCTTACGCGCCACGCCCGGGCTTCCACTCTGCCGCAGGGAAAAGCGCAGGTCAAAGATATTCATATGATAAATTTCATAGCAAATGGCTATCGACGAAATCCCCCACCACCCCTTCACGCTGCGACAACTTCAATACATCGTGGCCGTGGCCGACGAGCTCAGCTTCAGCAAGGCGGCGGAGCGCTGCCGCGTGGCCCAGCCCTCGCTGAGCACCCAGGTGGCCCAGGTTGAGGATGCCTTGGGTCTCCAACTTTTCGAGAGGGACAGGCGGCGGGTCCTCGTGACCCTCGCCGGGGAAGAGTTCATCGAGCGTGCCCGCTCTCTTCTGACAGAGGCCGATGATCTGGTCGACACGGCCCGGCGTGCGGCCGATCCTTTCTCGGGCACCCTTCGCCTCGGGGTCATTCCTACGGTCGCAGCCTACGCCTTGCCGCACCTGACCCCCCATCTGCGGGCAAGGTTGCCCGGGCTCACCATCCTCTGGACGGAGGATCGGACATCGGCCTTGCGGACGCGCCTTGAAGCCGGCCAGCTCGACGCCGCCTTCTGGGCCCTTGAAGCCGATCTGGGCGCTGTCGAGCACGTCGTGGTTGCAATCGATCCTTTCGTGCTCGCCACCTCCGCGACGGATCCTCTGGGGGCGGAGGTAGGTCCCTTGCCCTTGGAAGCCTTGCAGGACCGGGACGTCCTCTTGCTGGACGACGGACATTGCCTGCGGGAGCAGGCCATCAGCCACTGCGCTCGTGCGGGTGCGAGAGAACGAGCCTTTCGTGCCACAAGCCTGCCTACCCTCTGCCAGATGGTGGCAGCGGGCGCAGGCGTCACGCTGTTACCTGCGCTGGCCGCTGCCATCGAAGGCGGTCGGTCGGCCCTGCGGCTTCGTCCGCTTACCGATCCGGTCCCGAGTCGCACCCTGATCCTGGCCTGGCGGCGCCGTGCCCCGATGGCACGGGCCCTGGCCCAGCTGGCCGGGCACATGCGAGAGGGACTGGAAGGAACCCTCCCTTCCTGCATCCCCCTCGACCCCCCACGCCTGCCTTGACCAGACTTGCGCCGGGAGCAAGATAAGCAAGTCCCGACACCCGAGGTCCTGAATTGTCCAGAAACACCGTTCCCGTCGCGTGGATGATCCTGCTCTCGGCGTGCGTGGCCACGCCTCGCCTCGAGGCCAGGAGCGCACCTGACGAGACGCCAAGCGAGCGTCCATAACCAGCTCCTGCGGGCTCTTCGGAGGCCACCATGCCACCGGAAATGGGCAAGCCTCCCGACATCATGGGACCCGGGGCGCAAGAGAAGCTCGCCTTGTCTCCCGGTCGCCTCGCTCCCGACGATACCGGCCCGGTAGACCAGCACCACCTGTATCCCTTCCGGCACGACGGCACTTCAAGCATCTTTGTCTGGATACCGGCCTTTACGGCTTGGCAACTCTTGCAGCCCGCGTCTGCGGGTCATCCCGGAAAGCCGGTGGGATTCTGGGTCGGGAGTCCACCTGCAGGGGAGGAGGGCGTCGATTGGGCCCGAGTAGGCTTCGGGGGGTTCTATGCCGCCAATTACGAGGCTTCCTTTCTGGATGCCCTTCCGGGCTTGCCCGAGACAGGGGAAGGCGCCACGGAAGGCGTGTCGGACGTGCCGAAGAACGCGCCCGGTTGCGTGCCGTGGAACATGGTGGACTTCGACGAGGCCATCGCGGCGTGTGCCCGTCTCGGTCCGCAGGCCCATCTGATGCGTGACCAGGAATGGACGGCCTGTGCCGTATGGTCTCAAATCCACGGCATCACAGTGCACGGGAACAACGGGCTGGTGGAGGATTTCGACGACCCGGACCTTCGCTTCATTCCGGATCCCACCTACCCGGACGGGAGGGTGCTCACCGGCAGCGCAAACAAGCGGGGCCTCTCCCCGGAGGCGGATCTGACCAGCCACACGGGCACGACGGCAGGAGTGGTCGATCTGAATGGCAACGTCAATGAATGGACTCTGGACCTCGGGGTCGACACGGCAAACCGCCTCGTTCACGGTGACCTGATCCTGGGCCCCGCCCCGTTGCGGGGGTATGTTTCCGCACTGAATACCCGCCCGGGGCTGCGCCGTCTGGGGTTGAGCCACAAGCCCGCAAGCGCGAACATCTGGTTTGGCAGGGATTATCTGGAACTGGCCAAGCGCGACCAGAACATCCGCTGCAAGCGCGGGGGGCACTGGGGAGAGTTCGAGTTGGCGGGCGTCTGGTGCGTTTTCTTGAACTGCCTGCGCACCTTTCGGCTGATCAATGGTGGCTTCAGAGCTTGTTTGCGTTACGATGACTGAATGTTCGGCCTGCCACAGAGACCTACCAGGTCCGGTCTACTGGCCGGGGGGCTCGTACTCGTCGCAAGTGCGGCGTGCCAGGCGCCGGCCGTGCAGGGCGAGCCACCCGCCTTGCCTTCTCCCGGAGTAAACGGCTCTCCACAGGCGGACCCGACGGCTTCCCCCACCCCGGGTTCGACTCCATCCCCAAGCCCTGCGTTTTCCAGTTCCCCGTCAGCGCCGTCCTCGCCTCGCCCCACCCCTGCGGCGGTGCTGCCCACCCTCGCCCCCGGCAGACCTGCACCGGACGACTCTGGTCCAGTGGATCGTCACCACGACTACCTCTTGACCCACGACGGCACGCAGAGCCTTTTCGTCTGGATCCCGCGCTTCACCGCGTGGCAATTGCTCCAGCCGACTGCAGCGGGACACCCTGACAAACCTGTCGGCTACTGGGTGGGGGAACAGCCGACCGGTGAAGAGGATGTCGTGTGGGCCCGAGAAGTCTTCGGGGGGTTCTATGCCGCCAAGACCGAGGCCACCCGGCTGGACGCCGTGCCGGGAGACCCGGAGACGGGTGAAGGTGCCACCGTCGGCACGTCCTTGAAGGCCAAGGTACAGCTGCGTTGTATCCCGTTCGTCGATGTCGACTACGACGAATCCATGGCCGCCTGCGCGGCCATGGGACCGCAGGCTCACCTCATGCACGACGAGGAATGGACCGCGCTTGCCGTCTGGTCACTGGTCCACGGCGTCCATCTGCGGGGCAACAACAGTTGGGGTACGGACGCCGATGAACCGGGTGTCAGCTTCCTGCTCGACCCGACCTACGACATCCGGGTCCTGACAGGAACAGGCCGCAATCCGGACTGGTCCGCCGACGTCAACACCACCAGCCACACCGGCAAGCAGGACGGGGTGCTGGATCTGGACGGAAACGTCAACGAATGGACACAGGAGCTCCACGTGGACGACCAATACCAGATGCTCATCCTTGACCTGCCGACCGGACTGGTGGCTCCCTCCCACGGGTACGTGGCCGGCCTCAGGACCGAAAGCCGGTTTCGGCGCTACGGACTTCCCCTTACCAGCCTTACGGCCAGCGCGTGGTTTTCGGGAGATTTCTTCAACCGCCAGAAGTCCAATACCCGCTCCATGCGCGGGGGGACCTGGGGGGACCAGGATCGCTCGGGAGTCTGGAACACCTACCTGAACTGTCTCAGGACTTTCCGGTTGCCCAACGGGGGCTTCCGCCCCTGCCTGCGTTACGACTGACGGTCGCTCACCGGAGCCCGTCCAGCAAGGCCGCGGTCGCCGTGACGGTCCGCTCCTGCTGCTCCGTACGTTCCAGCGTGGCGGCCAGATCGCCCTCCTGCTCCCCGTACCATCCGAACTGCGCGTGGTTGCCACCCTCGATTCGCACCCGGCTGGCCGAAGGCGGCAGCAGGCGATCCGTGGCCTCGAGCCGCGCCTGAGTCGTCAAACCATCCCGGGTTCCCGAGATGGAGGTTACACGTAGGCCAGAGGGCGACAGATCGGTGTCATCGGCAGGATAGGAAGCCCAGAGCACGAGGCCTGAAACCGTGTCTTGATGATTCCTGGCGTGAAGGGCCGCCACGACGCCGCCCAGGGAGTGCCCCCCCACGACCCAGCGACGGACAGTAGGGTAGGCGACCCGCGCGAAGGTCGCGGCATCGACGTTCGAGAACGCCAGCCCGAAGGGCATCCGGGGCAAAACCACCAGATGCCCCCGCTCGGCAAGCGCGAGGGCCGCCGGCGCATAGGCCCGAGGATCGACATAGCCGCCGGAGTACAAGACCAATCCCACCCCCGACGCGTCGCTGCGTGGCATGAAAGCCAGACCGTCACGCGTCTCGACCCCCACCTTGTCGCTACCGGAAAGGGCAGCAAGCGCCTCGGGCATCGGCGGAGCAAGAAACCAGCGCCGGCCCGCAGTGGCGGGCGACTCTCCCGCGCAGGCGAAAAGCCAGGGAGCCGAGAACATGATCAAAGCTGCACGAGAACGCATCCACGCGTATCCTACAGCCATGGAACCGATTCGTCCGCTGCCCTCGCCCCCCCTCGCATGGCTCCTCGGCGTCGCACTGACGACCGGGACCGTGCCCGCGCATGCCATCGAGACGGAAACTGCGGGGGCAACGGCCTCCGTCGACAGGCCGCTGCAGGAGCAGATGCTTCCTGCAAGTCTCGCCCTGACGGCGGCCGGTTCCGGACTCTTCCTTGCGACCTTGGGGGCCAATCCCATCCAGACCCTGCTTGCTCCGATGACTCTGGGCGTGGCCGCGCGCGTTACGGGCAGCGATTGGCGCGGGGCGGCCCTGAGCCCTTTAGGGGCCTTGGCCGGCGCAGCCGTGGGCGGTGCACTCGGGCTGGGCTTGGTGGCGCCGCTCCGTGCAGGACGCGCGGCGGGCTTGTCCACGGACCTCGGCGCAGATAGCCTCGAATGGGGCGTGCTTCTGGGGATGGCGGCATGGCACGTCTGGGAAGCCATCGATCTGGTTCATGGACGCACCGAGCCGTGAAGAATCACCCCGGTTTGCTGGGGCTGGGTGCGATGTTCCTGCGGCTGGGTGCGACGGTTTTCGGGGGACCGGCCGTCCATCTGGCGGTCTTCCGCGACGAGTTCGTCCGTCAAAGGGCATGGTTGGACGATGCAGCCTTCACGAGACTTCTCGGCTGGGTCCAGCTCATTCCCGGGCCCAATTCTTCCGAGGTCGCCATGCACCTTGGCTGGCAGCGGGCGGGATGGCGCGGAATGCTCATGTCCGGCGGCGCCTTTATCCTGCCGGCCGCGTGCCTGCTGGCCTTTCTGGCGTCGCTCTATGGCCGGTGGGGGCAACATCCTGCCCTTCAGGGAGCTCTGGACGGACTTCGTCCGGTGATGCTGGCCGTCATGGCCCATGCCCTCTGGACGTGGCTGCCCTCCGCCGCGCGAGACACCCCCGCTCGCCTGCTGGCCCTGGTGATCGGGGTTGCCGCCTTGGTCGGCGTATCTGAAACTGTCCTGCTTTTCGCGGGTGGACTGGCGATGGTGCTGCTGCGACGTCCCCGCGGCCCGGGGCAAGCCTTGCTCTTGTCCGGTGGCGGATGGGTAGGCAGTCAGGACCCAGGACTGCTCGCCCTGACATGGCCTTTTTTCAAGGCAGGGGCGCTCCTCTACGGCAGCGGCTATGTGCTGGTCGGCCTGCTGCAGGAGGAACTGGTCCGGCGCCGGGGCTGGCTGACCGACCAGCAAGTGCTCGATGCCTTTGCCATCGGATTGGCGACGCCGGGCCCCATTTTCGGGACCGCGAGCTTCCTTGGCATGTTGTTGGCCGGGCCTTGGGGGGCCTTGGCCGCGACCGTGGCCATCTTCACCCCCGCCTTCGTTCTGGTTGGCTGCTCCGGTTGGTTACTTCCGCGGCTCGAGCGACACCCGCTCACGAATTTTGCGTTGGAAGGAGTCGGCCTGGCCTCACTTGGCCTGCTCGGGCAGACGACCTTCCTAATGGTACAGACCGCCGCGAAATCGCCGCTTGGCGCCCTTTGGACCGTGATCGCCCTCGCTCTCCTCATAAGCGGCAGGGCAAGTTCGGGCATGTTGTTCTGGCTGGGCGCTGAAGGCGGTGCGCTTGGCAGGGTCTTGGTCGGAGGTCAACCCTGATGCGCGCTGAAATCCTCGTGGTGGGTGCAGGGGCCTCCGGGCTTGCCTGTGCACGTCGGATCACGGAAGCCGGGGGGTCCTGTGTCGTGTTGGATCGCGGCCGCCGCCCGGGGGGCAGGGCCTCGAGCCGCAGGCTGGAAGATGGCAGGTTCGTGGATCTCGGCGTCCCGTTCTTTCGTCTGAGCGACCCGGAAAGCGAGGCCTTCATGGCGCCGTGGCACACGTCCGGTGCCCTGCAGCCCTGGCCGGGGCGGGTCGTCGACTTCCGCGGCGATGAGGCCACCCCCCGGGATCCTGCTCGAGACAGAAGATGGACCGGTGCACCGACGATGGGAGCCTTGCTGGCGGCCATGGCGGAAGGCCTCCACGTCGTGCAGGAACGGACCGTTGTGGTGGCCCGCCACAAGGGGCGCGACTGGGCCATCCAGCTCGAGGGCGGCGGGGAGGTGACGTGCAAGGCTCTCGTCCTTGCGATGCCCTTGACCCAGGCGCGTCGTCTGGTGGCAGATCCCCCGGGCCCAGCGGGTGCCACGGACGCCTGCATGATGCTGGCCGTGGACTTTGCCGCCCCCTCGGGACTCGTCGAACCGGACGTCTCGACACCGGAAGAGGCCGAAGCCTGGCTTTTCCATGGCGATCCCCTTTTGGCGGCGCTCATCCGGCGTCCAGGACGCCCGAGCGTGGTGCATGCGAGCGACGCGTGGAGCCGTCCGAGGCTTTCTACGCCAACCGAACACTGGACACGCGACCTGGCGACGGAGGTTGGCCGTCGATTCGGAACAGAGGTCCGAGCCGTACACGCCCATCGCTGGAGCTTCGCGCGCCCTCGCGAGCCCCTGGAAGGCTTGATGGGCTGGGACGACGAACGCCACCTGGGTATTTGTGGCGACGCCTGGGTTGGACCGGACGGACGCTTCGAGGGTGCCGTGCTTTCCGGTCTGGCGGCTGCACGTCGGGCCCTCCGTGCCCTTCAGGGGTGAGCGGGAACGAAAAAGGTCGGCAGCCTCAAGGCACGCGGTTCGGGAGGCAACTGCAGCGGGGCCTCCAAAGGATCCACGGCCACTTCGAACCACCAGCGCAAGGGCCAGCGCCAGTCTTCCCAGTCCTTCATGACCTGGGAATAGGGGGGCTGGAATCCACGATCGTCCAACTCGACCGTCAGACCCAACACCCCACGATCCGCCAAGGCCCAGGAGCCCACGTCTCCCGTGACACGATAGAGCGTGCGAGCCAGCGTCCCCGCCCGGTAAGCCAAGCGTGACGCAACCGGCCGAGCCAGCCGCGAGAAGTGGCCTTCCTCAGGCGAGAACGTCTTGTCCACCCCAGGCGGCCACAGCACCATCCCCGCAAAGGCATGTACATCGACGACGATCTTGGGGCGCACCTGGCGGATGAGGTCGCGAACCGCACGAGCCTCAGGCTCCGAGACGGCCTCGGTTCCTCGATAATCCTCGTCCTCGGGGCGCGGATTCCCTAGCGACCAGTGAACATCGTGGTTTCGATTCAAATCGACCCCGACCTGGCCGCCAGGCAGGGCCCGGACATTCTTGCGCCAGTAAGCATCCCCTGCTTCCACGCGCAGTCGACCGTCCGGGTTGACCATCGGCACGATCCAGACCTCACGCAAGTCGAGGAGGCGGGTAATCGCAGGTTCCCGTCCATAGCCCGAGGCCAGATGCTCTCCGAGCGCAAGGGCGACTTCGACGGGGGCGAGCTCGCGGGCGTGCACGCCGGCCAGCAGCATCACCACGGGCCTGACTTCCCGAGCAGGGGAAGCCAGCCGCCAGGCCTCGAGCGGGCGTCCCTCCACCGAGCGACCGATGAGACGGACCTGGCAGGAGGCGGAGTGGCGCTCGGCCAGCAGCCGGACACGCTGGTGAATCTGCTGGACCGAGGCATAGCCTTCAGGGAGCCCTGACCCCGACCGGACCCGAGCAGTTGCCCACGGAGCGCGGGTCTTGCGAATGCCGAGACGATCCAGCAGCTGGGCATCGCTAGGTCGCAACCGGGCAGAGACCGCACCGGCTTCGAGGTCGATATCTTCCCCCAAATCCAGACCCGCTTCCATCAGGGCGTCCCAAGCGCCGCCAGGAACCTGCAGGCGCACCCAATCCTCACCTTCGATCGTGCCACGCTCCGCCGTGCCGGTGGGGAACCTCGCGGCAGCTGTACGCGCGCCCGTCCCCAGGAGGGGCTGCCATCCGCAACCCGAGACGAACAGGGCCACCAGCAAAGCCAGGCGACAGGAGAGCACCAGCACCTCGCTAGGTCGGGAGTACACCATCGTAAGCGGTCCGGCCTCACGAGGGAAGATGACTTCAATATTTCTTGGCCCCGACTTGACCACATGTTAACCGCGAAAGAGCCCTACCCTCACGACAACCACCGAGTCCTTACGCATTCTTTACAGAGGATTCCCATGCCCGCCGCCCCCCAGGCTTCCCGGATCGCCCCCAATGTCCTGCGTCGGATGAATCCCGGCGATCCTGTCAGCCGTCGGCATGAAGAGCGCCTTGTCGCCGTGGCCGACTACGTGGTGCTGGACCGTGGTCAAGACCGTTTGCTGCTGGCAGGTTGCAACTTGCCGCTGCGGGGCCGGGAAATTGGTGCGCAAGTTCGCGTGGGGGGTCAAAACGCCACGATCGTCGCTCTGGAAGACAAGGCATTGCTCGCCGAATTCGAGCGCAACAGGGTGCGGCGTTGGCTCGGACAGCCCGCGGAGAACCTTGCGACGGGTGGTGCGGCCCTGGGGGCTGCAACCTTGGGACAAAAGCTCGGCAGCTTGATGGGCAAAGGGGGCGCCATGGCGTTGCTGGCTGCCGCTGGTGCCGCGGTGACCACCAAGGTCCTGCTGACCCGCCGTACTGAGGGACCTGCACGTGCGGATGCCGAAGCTCGGGATAAGGCCTGCCAGAACGCCGTTCGTGAATCGGCCCTCGATACGGTAGAGGCACCCACCGTCCTGCGCCGCTGACAAGCGGCTGAGGACGAGGTACCCTGCAGGGAAAGTTCCGACCCGAATGCCCAGCGGGCAGGAGTCTCCCATGACGACGTCCCTACATGACATTCCGGTTCAGACCCTCTCCGGAGAGTCCACCACCTTGGCCCAGTGGCAGGGCAAGGTCCTCCTGATTGTCAATGTGGCCAGCAAGTGTGGCTTCACCCCTCAGTACAAGGGGCTGGAGGCTCTCTGGCGCAAATATCGGGATCAAGGTCTCGTGGTGCTCGGCTTTCCCTGTAACCAATTCGGAGCCCAGGAACCAGGAGGCGCCGAGGAGATCCGTGAGTTCTGCAGCCTGAACTACGACGTGAGCTTCCCGATGTTTGCCAAGGTCGATGTCAATGGCGACCAGGCCCACCCCTTGTTCGCTCATCTCAAGCATGCGCAGAAAGGTACCCTCGGAACCGAGGCCATCAAATGGAACTTCACCAAGTTCCTGGTCGGTCGTGACGGCACGGTGCTGGAGCGCTTCGCCAGCGTCACCACCCCGGAGCAGCTAGCCGAGGCCATCGAAAAGGCCCTCGCCGCCTGAAGCCGGGCCCGGGGCGTCCTAGCGTCGGACAAGTTCCTCGAGGAGCCTGGCGTTGTTGCGTTCGAGCACCGTGGCGAAAGCCCTCGTGAGCGCGGCAAGCTCGGCACTGCCCAGACTTGCCCAGATGGGAGCGTAGAGATCGGCCGGGTCGGATGCGGCGAGCGTCATGGGCAGACCTTCACGAATCGGAGCGAGATCGGCCACGTAAATCTCGAGCACCTCCCGCAGCACGGCGGGGGCCGTCAAAGACTCAGGCAAGGGGCACATCAACCTTCCTCCGGGAACAATGTCCCTTGTATGCCCCCATCTTCACGATTCCTACTACTGGTCGCGGCCGCCGCATACGCCTGGGTTGCGTGGGCGGGCCTCACGGACCCAATGGCCCTTGTCCGTACGGTCGGACTGGCTTCCGCGGACGCGCACGCCACCAGTGAGATTCGAGCCTCCTATGGTGGTCAGTCCCTGGCACTGACGGTCCTTTTCGCCGCCGGGGCGTGGCGGACATCACATACGCGTCACGCACTCGTGCTGCTCGCGGCCATCTGTGGCGGACTTTCTGCAGGACGTGCCATGGATGCGCTGCTGGCAGGCCTGCCGTCACCGTTTATCCTGGGCCTGTGGATGTTCGAGACCGTGATGGCCGCAGGTGCGGTCCTGCTCCTGCGACGCAAGGGCGAGCCGGTGTGACCTTCGTTCCCCCCGAGGCCTCGCCCTCAGGCCATACCCTGACGACCCTCGCCGATTGCCGAGAGCCGCTCGACCTCGTGCGCGGCCTCGACGCCGCACTTACCCAAATCGACTTCCCCGCCAACGATGGCCTGCGCAAGGGCTTCGGGGCACTTCGTCACATCTATCGCCCACAGGCTTATGCCGAAGCACCCCTCGCCGCATGGCTGGAACAGTATGGTCGGCCAGGGCCGAGAAGGGCCCTGTTTCTCGGCATGAACCCCGGCCCCTGGGGCATGGGTCAGACAGGTATCCCGTTCGGTGATCCCGAGATCGTCCGTTCATGGATGGGCCTCACGGGTCCAGTTCACAATCCGAAGGGCGCGCGCCCCGACCGTCCTGTCCTGGGCCTCCACTCGAAGCGCCGAGAGAGTTCGGGACAAAGCCTCTACGGCTGGGCCATGGAGAGATTCGGAACCGCGGAGTCTTTCTTTCGATGGGTCTTTGTCGTCAACTACTGTCCGCTATTGTTCTTTGACGAAAATGGAAAGAACGTCATCCCGACCGACTTCCGGAAGGGGGGGCTTGGTTTGCGCGAGATGACCGCCTGGTGTGATGCGGCGCTGCAGGCATGGATCGCCATGATGGAACCCACGTGGGTCGTAGGAATCGGCGGCTACGCGACGGCCCGGTTGACGGCAGCCCTCGAGGCACTCCCTGCCGCGGGGAAACGTCATCCGAAGCTGGCTTCCATCATCCACCCCAGCCCGCAGACACGAGGCCACTGGGGGAGGACGGGATGGTCCGCCTATGTGGAAAAGCAGATGGCCGACTCAGGCCTGATCTGGGACTAGATCGCCCCGGATCACCTGACGGATGGCCGCGAGAATCTTGGCACTCGTCATCCCGTAAGCCTCGAGCACAGCTTCGGGCGTACCCGACTCGGCATAGCGATCGCCGAGATCGACCGACACCATCCGAGCCGGATGCCGTTCAGCCAGAACCTGGGCAACAATACTGCCCAAGCCCCCGTGATGCAGATGCTCCTCCGCCACCACGATCCGACCGGAGGCCGAGGCAGCCGCCTCGATGGCTGCGGCGTCGACCGGTTTCAGGCTGTAAAGATCGACGACCCCTACGTCGAAACCCTCCTCCCGGGCGAGGAAGGCCGCCTCGAGAGCCTCGGCGACCATGAGGCCACAGGCCAGGATGTTGGCATCTCGCCCAAGATGATGGGTAACGGACCCTCCGACACGGAACGACGTACGCTCGTCATAGACCTCAATGGCCTTGGCACGGCCAGTACGCAAGAACACGGGGCCTTGGTGCTCGGCCGACACGCGCGTCAGGGCCGACGCCGAAACGCCATCGGCAGGCACGAGTACCGTGAATCCCGGCAAGGCGCAAGCAAGGGCAAGGTCTTCCACCCCCATCTGGGATGCCCCATCCTCCCCAATGCTGATCCCGGCATGGGAACCCACAAGCTTGACGTTTAGGCGGGGATTGGCGACTGCCATGCGCATCTGATCGAAGGCCTTGGACATCAGGAAGGTCGCAAAGGAAGAAGCGAAGGGAATCAACCCGGTCGTTGCCATACCCGCCGCCACGCCCACCATGTTGGCCTCCTGGATGCCGAGGTTGAAAAACCTGTCGGGGTGTGCCTTGGCAAAGACCACGCTCTTGGTGGACTTCGAAAGGTCGGCATCCAGCGCGACGATCCGGGGATTCTCGTGCCCGAGCGCAGCGAGCGTCTCGCCGTAGGCATCGCGGGTGGCCTTGCCGAGGACCCTTGCCGGACGATCACGCATGAGTCACCCCCAGCTCCTGCAACGCACGCTCGAGTTCCTCTGCCGTGGGCGGAGCGCCATGAAACTCGGGATTGTCCTCCATGAAGGACACCCCCTTGCCCTTGGTCGTCCGGGCCAGAATCACCTGCGGCCGACCCTCCACGCCACGTGCGTCGGCAAAGGCCCGCAGAAGGGCATCTAGATTGTGGCCGTCAAGGTCGAAGACCTCCCAACCGAAGGCCTTCCACTTGTCCGCCAAGGGTTCCAACTCGAGGATATCCGACGTGAAGCCGTCGAGTTGAATCCGATTGACGTCCACGATCGCAGTCAGCCGATCCGCTCGCAAGTGAGCCGCAGACAGGGCAGCTTCCCATACCTGGCCTTCGTTGATTTCCCCGTCACCGAGCAACACGTGGACACGGGCATCAATGCCCCTGACCCGATGACCGAGCATCATGCCAAGTCCCAACGAGAGGCCCTGTCCCAGTGACCCTGTGGAGGCCTCGACACCCGCGAGCTTGCCCAGCTCAGGGTGGCCCTGCAGCGGGGATCCGAGACTGCGGAAGGTCCAGAGCAGCTCGCGGGGGAAGTAGCCGCACTCGGCCAGCACGGCATACAACGCAGGACACGCATGACCCTTGGACAAGATGAACCGGTCCCGTCCCTCCCAGTCGGGGCGAGCCGGGTCATGCCTCAAGACGCCCATGTAGAGGGCCAGCAGGATGTCCACGGCCGAAAGAGAACCCCCGGGATGGCCCGAGCGGGCCCCGGCAATCATGCGCAGGGCATCGGCCCGGATTCGGGGCGCACGGCTGCGGAGATCCGCAGCAGAGAGAGCGGTGGACGCAGTCATGGGCCAAGCCTACCAGTCGCGACCCGGAGGGTCAAAGCGTACGTTCATGCTAGAATGTGAGACCCTGAGGTGTCCGTGTTCGGTCAGGGCCGGACACCCCTGTTGAAAGACGCTTTGATGACGAAGGCCACTTTCCTTGATCTCGAGGCCTACAAGGCCGAGGTCGAGCGCCTCCATGCGCTGCTGACGACCCGGCGAACCACGGCCGCCCAGAGCTCCTCCGAAGAGGGGGCGCCGCCGTCGGCGCGTAAGCCGTTCGCCGACGTAGATCTCGGCGACGAACTGCAAAGCCTCATGAACGTGGCGTTGTCCACGCATCAGGAATACGGCGGCCAAAGCGTCCCCGGCATCACGTCGGCGCTTCGCTCGCAGGCGCGGGCCGTCACCCTCGCCGCGCTCCTTACGCTCATCCGCGAGGAATATGAAGGCTTGCGCCCGGACAAGACGAGCGATTTCTGGTCTCTCTACAAGGAGTGGACGGGGCGCATTCCCGACACCCGGATCCAGTCGATTCTCGACAAGGCGCTCGCAGACGAAGGCATCGTGCGCACCGACTCGCTGGACAAGGACGGTAGGAAAGGTGCCTGGTACGTCGACGCCCTCATTGCGGCGAGTGGCCAGCCCGGCAAGTTGCTGCAGGATATCTGCGACTTGTTCGCCATTCACTGGAAGTACTTTCATCCCGCGGACATCCGCGAAACCCTGCGGTTGATGCGCGGCACGCCGGACGAGCAGAAGCGGGTCCAGATCCTGCAGGAAGACCACGCCAAGCTTCGTGAGCTGGCCGAGCGCTTCCGGGAAATGCCTACTGCCATCCATCGGGCCATTTCGGAACTCGGCAAGGCCGTCGAGGTCGTTTGCCTGCGCGAGGATCTCACGCCACTGGATCTCGTCGATCGTCCCGAGAAGGTCGAGGATCTGTCAGGCGTTCATCCACTTAGGGTCGTTCGCGGCAAAGTGGCGCTGAGACGTCTTGCGGAGCGCTACACCAACGCCATCGGTCCCGAGCGCTTCCGACGGATCCTGATGGGACTCCCTGTCGGTGCAAGGGTGGTGTTGCCGAACGGCTACCAGGTCGACCCGGAAACGGCGGCCGACGTGCCTTTCTATGGCCGCTACAGAACGGGGACGTCCACCTACAACGTCATGCCCAACGAGCTCCTGACCGCCGAAGAGATCACCCAGATTCCCGAGCAGGCGCTGGGTCGGCTCGGGGAGCGGGTGCTTTACAAGTCGCGCGACGAGTACCAGCCCCTGGAGGGTGATGCCGAAAGCCCGGTTCCGCCGCGCGAGTTGTATCTCGAAGGCCGGTCGTGCGGCTACGTCTGGTGGCGCAACCGCCCGGTCGACAGGCCTGTGCGGGTAGCCAAGCAAGATCGTCAGCCCGACGAGGGCATCCACGGACGATTTGTCTTGCTGCATCGTCCCGACGGTCTGCACCTGGGGATCGCAGGTCTGCGGCTGCATGACCCGCGCCTCGCCGGGCGTAACCTGGAACTCATTCCCGACGTGCCGGGAGGAGTGGTACCGGTCGAAGAGTTGCCCGGCGTGACGACCGATCGCCAAGGCAACGGCAGCCAAGTTTATGCGGGATTCCAACTCGCGGCCCCCGAAGCTGGGGAAGTCCACCTGCATCTGCGTCAACGCGACAGCAAGGACACGCTGGTCATCGGTGGGCAGACGGCAGCCTGGAGCCTCAAGCTTCCGGGTGCCTTGCTGTTTTCGATCCGTCGGGGCGTCCAGTTGGTACCAGGCCATCATCCGTGGGGTGAGGACGCAATGGTGCTTTATGCGCCCGTCGGCGTTCCCTTCTCGGCACCCGAAGGTGCGCCCTTCACGGTTCAGGCTGCCGGTGTAAGGGGTGGTTATGCCTGCTGGCAGATCACTTGGCAGGACACCAGCAAGCCGCTGCATCTCGACTTTGGTGGCGGATTGTCGTGGACCTTCGACAGGGCATCGACCTTGAGGCTTGATGCAAAGTTGCCGGAAGAGAGCGATGCCTTTTTCAAGGTCCCTGTCCAGTTCGGAGTGGCGGCGCGGCGCTGGGAGGACCTTACGTTGGTGTTGGAGCCCGCACCGACCGCAAGCCGCGGCTCGGAGCTGGATCTCAGGCTGCATGCCAATGATGCGGTGGTCACGACCCAGAATTTGAGTATGTCGGCGCGCCTGGGAGGGGTGGGCGCAGGCCTCTCGCAGTTTACTGGTGATCAGGTCCGCAAGGCATTCGGACTGGGTGAGTCCGCCTCAGGGCACTTCAGGCTCGAAATACTGGGTGATGGGGTGGTTCTGGCAGAGGCAGCGTTCACCGTCTTGCCCTACCTTGAGCTCAATGACTTGCCGACCCAGCCCTTTCTGGAAGGCGAAGAGATTTCGTTCATGGTGGTCAGTCGGGTCAAGTGCTTTGGTGACGATGCAGTGCGTCGGCGCGTCGCACTGCCGGGTGTGCAGGTCGACCCGGGATCGCTCGGGGTCGGCGAGTTCGTGCCGCCGGCCGTGGTGGCGCACGTGCCTTTGGAGCGTCCCCGGCTCAACCTCGAGGCTCACTTCGAGGTTCCGGTGTGCGGTTGGCGCCTGTTCGACGATGCCGCCGAAGGGGACGATCCCGGGGCCGCCTTCCAGCGTAAGGTGGTCATCGGGCGTGATGATCTGGCCCGATTCGGCTTGGTGCTGTTTACCAACCTCGGCCAGACGGGGGGATTGATCCTGGGTGACCAAGTGGTCCGCTCCGTGCCCTTCTACGAAGGCTATGCCTTTGTGTCCCTCTCCGAACTGACCGAGCGCATCACGAGCCGGGCCACCAAGCTGGTCCCCTTCGTAGGTGAGCGCCGCTTGACGCCACTCACCGTGACGTGGGCCCCTCGTGTCACGGCCTTCGAGGCTTCGGTCGCCTATGTCCAGGACCGCAAGATCCGCCTCTCGATCGCCTACGAAGGCCCCCAGGGCGATGTGATTCGGTTGCAGGTCAAGGCGCCCGACGGCCGGGTACTGGCCCGTGAAGACCTCGCCTGCGAAGGACGAGCGGAGCGTCGCGAGCACTTCGAAATCGTACTCACGGAAGGTCTGGGGGATCTGGATCAGGTCAGTGTGGTGGGAAGCATTCCAGCCATTGCCCCTGACCATGTCTTCGGGACTTTGGTCTTCCGGAACCAAGCCCGTGACCCCGACCTGCTGGAAGCCATCGCTACCGTGGAGCATTCGCCGGGCGATCCCATTGCCCTGTTTGCCAGAGGTGCCCTCTACCGGACCAAGGGATTGGTCGACGAGGCGGCGGCAGACTTCCGGGCGGCCCTCGAGTTGGGGCTCAAGGAACCCTCCAGCTTGAAGATTGTGCGTGAAACCCTCGCGCTGCAGGACTGGCGTCAACTTCAAGTCGATATCCAGGCTCTCGCCAATATTTTCGTCCCCTTCTGCCGAAAGGAGCTCCGCCTTGACTACTGACGCCTTCCCTCGGGCGGTCGCAGCCCTGCTCGCGGACCTCGAACCGAAGGTGAAGCGGCAGCTCATCTTGGAGGACGACAAGGCCAAGATGCGCTTCCAGATGGAGCGCAAGATGGGTGCCGACAAGGCCAAAGAGCCTATGATCGATGCCTGGCTCAGTGCTGCCGTGGCTGATGACTTCCCCCTGCGCCAGCGTGCCTTTCTGGCTTGGCAGACCAAGGCCGAGCTGGGCGAGGTGCCAAGCTTCACCGAATTTGCCGACGAAGACGACAGCAAGGGAAAGAAACCGCGGGTCATCTCGGCTGAAGCCAAGACGGTGACGGCGCTCAAGAAGTCCTTCAAGACCTGGATCGAAGAGGCAGGAAACCGCAACGTCGAGATCTATGCCTGGGTGGGCCCCTTCGAGTTCCCTGAAAAGGTTCTCGCCACGATTCCGCCTGCAATCGTCGAAACCCCCGAGGCGGAGGCCGTCACGGGTGGAGTCGACGCCAAGGAAGTCGAGCGGCTTCGTGCCGAACACGACAAGGAGCTCGGCAAGGTTCGCGGCGAACTCGACAAGGTCAAGAAGCTGCTCGATCAAGCCAAGGACAAGCGCGAGGCAGACATCGCGCGCATGGAAGAGCAGTGGCGCAAGGAACGCGAGTCCCTCCTTGGCAAGGTGGCAGAGCTCACCCACGACCAAAAGCGCCTCAAGGAAGAGGTTTCCTCCCGGAACCAGCCCTTGTCCCAGCTCAAGCGCGACCTTGAAGACGCCCTGCGCCAAGGCGAGCGTCTGGCCAAGGATCTGACCGAGGCCAAGGCATCGCTCGACACGGCCCTGAAGACTCGGGACGAGGCCCAGAAGGCCAAGGCGGAGCTCGAGGCCAGGATCGAGGACATGTCCTCTCGCCTCGGAGACGTGCAAGGGCAGATGGCTTCCGCCAGCAAGACCGCGGGGGAGGCCCAGTCCGAGCTTGATTTCTTCAGGAGCGCCAAGACGTGGATGCTCGTCGATCCTGCGAGCCTTGAGGAACTCAAGGAAACGCTCGAAGTCGAACTCGATATCCGTACGGACTTCAGCAAGCGTTTCAATGTTCCCAGAGATTCCAAAGCGCCGTTCCAGCAGCGTATCGTCGACTTCCAGGGTGTCTGGTCCAAGCTGATCGACGATGAGCGCAAGGCGGTGGATGCCTTCTTCGCCATCACGTTGCAGGAGACGCTGAAGGAAAGCAAGAGTCTGTCTGAAGCCTTGGAGCGGCTCTCCGAAATCAAGGACTCGTTGTTGGCCCGGGAAATGGCGGCCGTGGCACTCAACCACCTCTGCGGGCGGTTTCTCGAGAAGGCGAAAGCACCTGCAGGCGCCAAGGCCTAAGCCGCTGGCGTGTATCGTCACAATGAAGGCCCTCCACATCGGGGGGCCCTCTTCTTTACCAGGTCATCGTATAGCCGAAGTAGGGAATGGCCGGTAGTCCATACTGGAAGGTAGGATTGCCAATCTTTTCGAACTGTCTGCCGTAATCGACGTTCACGACTTCCTGCTGCGCCTGCACTTCGAAATAGAAGGTCCCCTTCTTGCCCCAAGTGGGCGCGGGACGCTCCACGCGAGCGGCAAAAACGACCCCATCCGGATACCGGGCGGAGTTCGGCTGATCGGAAGGCACACCGTCGTAATCCCCAAAGGCGTTCAGTCGCCGATCCACGATCGGAGTGTAGGGCCGGCCGGAAGCATATCGTAACTTCAAGGACGGCTTCCAACCCCACGTATCCGGTGCCGCCAAGGTCAGGTTCAGCGTCAAGGGCTGATCGAAGTCGTAGGGAATCTCGACCCCGTTGCGGCCCGTACGAAAGGCCCGCGACAGACTCATCGCCAGACTCCCTTGCCAGCCCTGCCAGGAAGCCAGGTCGAAAGTGCCCTCGATACCGAAAGCGCGACCCGTAAGGGAGTTAAGGAACGGCGGGCGAGCACCAGGATCGTTCCGATCTGGCAGGTTCAGCAACGAGCGGTAATACACCTCAAAACGACCCAGTAGAAACTCATTGATCTGGCGATCCCACCCCAGGATATGGTCGTTGACCCAAGAATTCAGGAGGCTGGGATTCCCGATGGTGGGCAGGGTCTGGACGACTCCCGGAAACTGGTGTTGCTGTCCAAGGGACAAGCGAAGTGTATTGTCCGGATCTGCGCGCCAAGTGATGCCCCCTCGAGGTCCCAGGGTGTCGATGCCTTGCCCCGCGCTGCCTTCAGGAGGGGCAAGGCGCTCGGCCCGGGCACCGTAGGCGACCGTCAAAGTTTCCGTCGGTTTCCACTCGTCTTCGACATAAACCCCATACTGCTTCTGGTTACCGATGGTATCCGAGGTGACCAAGGGCAAGCGCTCGATGTCCGCAGGGCGTCCTGCTCCCGCAACGTTCCCCGCAGCGCCGCCATTGCCTCCTCCTGGGGGTCCGCCCCCTTGCCCCCTCGGCAGGAGGGAGAGGTCCGGCTGCGTACGCCGCGACAAGAAATTGATGGTGTCATACCGGACCCCACTCCTAAGCTGGCGACCAGGATCGACCTGCCAGACCAGGTCATTGATGACCGAGAAGGTGTACCGCGCCTCGTTGACACTCACCAACCGGCCCAGCTTGAAGTCGGTCGACGGATCTTGATAGTTCAAGATGAGCTTGTTGGAGACCGCATCCCCTAGAGGCTGACGCCATGAGAGTCCTGTCGCCGTAAAACCCGTATCCAGACCGAAACTGTCAATCGAGGTGGTCGCATCACCTATCTGCGGCACCTTGACCTTGGCTTGATCGACCGAACCCAAGTGCGTGAACTCGACCTGCCCCCCCCCTGGAATGGGTGCAAGGACCTTGAACTGTCGGTCCGTGAAGTAGGGAAAGATCTGCCCGTCCTCGAAAAAGCGGCCGACCACGAGGTCGATGTAGCTGCGACGCAAGGCGCCCGAAACGAGGACCCCTCCCCCAAGGGGGCCTTCCACGAGGCCTTCGGAATACAGGAGGTTGGATTCGAGGACCGCATGCCAACCATCGGCGGCCGGTCGCCGGGTTTCGATGTCGATGACCGCCGACTGCACGTTGGGGAAGCGTGCTGGTATGGCCCCCTGATACAGATCAACCTTGGCGATGGTGTTGCTGTTGAAGACGCTCAGCAATCCACCCAGGTGAAAGGGGTTGCCAATCTGCACATCGTCGAAGAAGTAGCGATTGTCATTGGGCCCCCCGCCCCGAATGACGAGATTGCCACCGAAACCGCCCGTCTTGACCCCTGCCGAATTGGTCACGGCCAGCACCGCATCGTTGCGGGCCCCTGCAATCCTGCGAACATCCTCAGCCGTGAAGGAACGCCGAGAGGGCTGGGTTTGTGCCAGCACGGACGGACGGTCCGCCGCCACCCGCTGGTCCGGGACCGTGACAATGCCAGGACGCATCCTCAGCCTGAGGATGACGGGACGATCCTCTCGGAAGAGCAAGGGCTCCGAGACCCAGGACACATAGCCCTCGGCCTCTACCTTGACTCGCCAGCTCCCTGCGGGAATCCTGCCGAGGCGCCAGGCACCGTCAGCAGCCACCGTGACGCTGCGTCCCGGCCCCACGACCGTCACGGTGGCTCCCCGAACCGGCCGCCGGGTCGCTCGATCGAGAATCACCCCCTCGAGGTCAGCCGCACGAGCAGCCGGTGCGAGCACGAGACCCGCCGCGACCATCGCCGTACCGGCCGTGATGTGGCGCCTCACGGCTGCTCCTCCATTGTTGGCCCAGCCCGGACTGCGGCCGGATCTGCGGCCGGCGCGGGAGGCGAGCCTGCCGGCAAGGATTCGGACGCCGGCGACACGACGACCTCGGAGCGGGATGAGGCTTCGATGGCCTCGGGCGGCACGTCGCCGCTGGCGCTCTCCTGAGGCATCGGCATCACCTCGACATCTGTCGACGCCTCTTCCGGTGCTTCAGCATCATCTCCCTCAAAGGCAAAGCTGGCCGTCGCTTCGGGAACTCTCGCTGCATTGAGCGTGAAACGGACAGGAATACGGATGGTGGAAGCCACCGGCACACCCGAGCGCAGGGCCGGCAAAAAGCGGCTAAGCCTGACGGCTTCCAGCGCTGCCCTGCCGAAAAGCGGACTTGACGCTCTCCTCAGAATGGCCATCTTCACGAACCCCTGCGCATCCACCCACGCCTGGACCTCCGCATCCCCCTGAAGTCCCCCGACCCGAGCCACTTCAGGGTAAGCCAAGCGCAAGCCCCCGATGGGCTCAGGCTGCCGGGTCACCGCCGCGATGCCTTCACCATCTCCCACCTCAAGAATCAAGGGCGCGGGCGCGCTAGGGGAGGCTGGAAGGTCGAGGCCCCCACCGACCGGGACCTCGAGCGTACCTGTGCCACTGCCGTCATCGATGATGCCGACACCCCCCGCTCCGGCCTCGGCCGGTGCCAAAGCCGTCTGGGGACGGGTCTGGGGCTGGGGCTGCGGACGGGCCTTGGCCTCAAGCCGAGGACGAGGCTTGCGCTGGGGCTTGGGTGGAGGCGGCTTGGGCGGCCGCTTGCGCTCCACCATACTGACGCTGACGACCCTCTGCACCAACTGCCGACCGAACTCCACCTGCGTCAGGAACCACGCCAGGATGAGATGCACCCCCACGGACACCAGCACGATTCGTCCGAGGCGGCCTTCACGGCGTGGACCGGCCGGTCGCCACGCGATGACGGGAGGTACCGCGCCCAACTCAGCGTCGGTCGACGGCGAAGGCAATCTTCTCGACTCCTGCCAGCCGGGCGGCGTCCATGACATCGACGACCCGCCCGTGGGGCACTGCCGCGTCTGCGCCTACCACGATCTGGAGATCAGGACGACGACGATGCAACTCCTCGAGATCGACCTGCAACTCTTCTGGGGTGACCACTTGGCCATCCAGATAAATCTGACCCGTGTCCTTGACCATGATGGCCACGGTGCGTGCCTCTGTCGCCTGCGTGCGGCTGGCCTTGGGCAACTCCACCTTGAGGGACTGCTGTGCGATCAGGTAACTGGTCGCCAGAAAGATGATGAGGAGCACAAGGGTGATGTCGACCAACGGCGTGACGTTGATCTCGACGATCGCCTCGTCATCACGCCCCGCCTGCACGAGCGGCCTCCCCTGCAGACCGCCGACTCTCTTCCGACGTGGCTCGTGCCAGCGCGACCACCGCCTCGGCAGCCTCCTCGAGGCGATAGTCGATTACCTTGATCCGCCGATTGACGAGGTTGTAGGCGATGACCGCGGGAATGGCCACGAGAATGCCCACGGCGGTGGCGACGAGGGCCTCCGACAAGCCCGTCATGACGACGGCCGGCCCCTGATTGCTGGACGTCCCCAGATCCCTGAAGGATTTGATGATGCCGAGCACCGTACCGAAGAGGCCGATGAAGGGCGCATTGTTGCCCAAGGTCCCCAACAACACCAGCCCCCGCTCGGCAGCGGCCCGCTCCTGCAGGCGCTGGGCCACGAGGCGCGCCCGCAGGCGCTCGGACCCAAGGGCCCAATCCTCGCCGGCCAAGCGGAACATCCGGCCCACCGGCCCCCGGCTCGACACGCCCGGAAGGGTCCACTGGCTGGCCGTGAGGCCGGCCATGCCCTGCCCCATCTGGACCTCAGGCTGCTCGCGGTTCGCGAAGAAGTACCACACCCGGTCGAGGACGATGGCGATCGAAAGAATGGAGAGGGCCACCAGCACCCAGAGGACCCACTCGCCTCCTCCTGCCCCCAAGGCCTCGAAGGCCTTTTTGAGGTTCATGGGCTCGTCCTCCTCGCGCGACGTATCTGAGACAAAAATCAGACAACCATGCCAACACGATAGGCTAGACAGTTTTCAGACGTATTGCAACGCCTCCGACGAACCGGAAATTTCTGTCTAATAGAACCAGGTTCGGGTTCGATGGTAGGGCACGGGGAGGTCCATCTCCTGTCCCAAGGTCCAGAGATGAACGTCGACGTCCAATGGCCGAACCTGATGCCCACGTGCGGCCAAGGCCTCGGTCAGCTCATCCACGGCCACGATCGTGCCTGCGCGCAACGCTAGCTCAGGCTCGGAGCCCCACTCCAGCTCCTGACCCGCCAGCAGGGCCTCCCGGAGGTCCGGCGCGTAGCACAAGATTCCAAGTGCCTCGAGCACCTGCGGTACCTTGTAATCGGCAAAGGCCGTGAGACCGTCGAGATCCCCGAAGACGAAGCCGCCGTCTCCGCCCAGTGCCGTCGCCACATCGGCGACCAGAATCTGCAAGCGCTTGAGCATCGGCAAGGATCTACCTCGCCATAAGGGAATGTCCCGGAAGGACGACAACTCTTCGAGCACGGATCGGCCCAACGCCACGCCCGAGCCTCGAGACGCCTGTACGACACGCAGAAAATGGCCCCCGTGAGATCGCAACAACCACGCCCCGGCCTCCCGCAGGTGTGCCGCTCTTTCTGCCAGCCAAGGCAGCTCACCCGTGCCCCCAAGCAGCGCTTCGAGGCGCCCGGGGGTCATCGACGCCAGGCTCTCGGCATCCAGGAGATCACGCTGGCCCGTCCTGGCCCTCTCCGCCAGAACATGGGCCAAGGCCCTGTAGCCATTGACCTGTTCGCCACCGGGGCCTGGTACGGACCACCGCGGACGCCCCGGCCAGAAGCAATGGTTAAGGACATCCAGAACCAGAACGAACTGCGCGGTATCCTCGAGGTCGCCACGCCAGTGCCAGCCATCCTCCCACGACGGAGGGCCCGGCAGGGCCGAAAGCTCCCAGGCAGCGGCCACCCGCCCGACGGCCTCGGGAACCACGGTGACCAGCTTCGTCTGCCCGAGCACCCATGCCGCCGCCGCACGGACGCCGAACGGATCAGGTCTCACCAAGGCCACAGATGCGCTGTACTTCGGAAATGGTCGTCATACCACGCAGGGCCTTGCGCTTGCCATCGTCCATCAGGCTCTTCATACCTTCCGACTTGGCGGCCTCGGTAATGGACAATACCGACTCACCCGAGTTGATCAAGGACTGCAAGCGCTTGGACATGATGAAGATTTCGAAAATCGCCAACTGCCCCTTGAAGCCCGTCTGGTTGCAATGTTCACAGCCCTCCCCCTTGGCCAGGCGACAGGGTTGTCCCTCGGGCACCTCAAGGAAGGCCCGCTCCTCGCCAGAGGCCTCATACTCGACCTTGCACTTCAGGCATATTCTCCGCAACAGGCGCTGAGCCACGACGCCGGTGACCGTGGAAGACACCATGTAGGGCGGCACGCCCATCTCAATGAGTCGGTTGATGGTCTGGACGGCGTCATTGGTGTGAAGGGTGGATAGCACCAAGTGGCCTGTCATCGCTGCGTGGACCGCGGCCTCGCACGTCTCGTGGTCACGGATTTCACCCACCATGATGACATCGGGATCCTGACGCAGGATGGTGCGCAGAGCCGCCGCAAAGGTCAGATCGATCTTGGGGTTGACCTGAATCTGGCTGATGCCCTCGCAAGGGAACTCCACCGGGTCCTCGATCGTGATGACGGACTCCGTGTCCTTGCTCATCATGCCGAGGCTGGCATACAACGTGGACGACTTGCCCGATCCGGTCGGACCCGTCACGAGAATGATACCGGAGGGCGCATGGAGCAAGCGCTGGTACTTCGTGACATCCTCTGGCTCGAAGCCCAGTTCAGTCAGACTGCGGTTCATGTTCATCGGCCGCAGCAGCCGCAAACACAGCTTCATGCCGAAGTGGGTCGAAATCATCGAGACACGGAAGTCGATCTTGTCTCCGGCCCGCGACTTGACTGAAAAGCGGCCATCCTGGGGGCGACGCTTCTCCGTGATGTTCATGTTGGACAGCACCATGAACCTCGTACACACCGACATCTCGATCGATTTGGGAACTTCAAGGACCTTCGTGAGCACGCCGTCCATGCGAAACCGCACCTCGAGATAGTTTTCGCGTGCCTCGAGATGAATGTCCGAGGTGCCGGTCTCGATGCTGTCGTTCAGGATGGAGTTGACCAGCTCGATGATGGGGGCATCGGATTCCGAGTTGGACGCCCCGAGGTCTTCGATCTTCCGGGCTGCAGCGGTGGCCGCGTCTTCCTTGCCTGCCGACTTGACTGCCCGGGCGATGGCATCCTGATTGGAAGCCTCGGACTTCTTCTCGAAGAGATGGGACAACCCTTCCTTGATGCGCTGATCGGGAAGAACCACCGGCACCACAAGAAAGCCGGTCAACAGCGAGAGACTGTCGAGGGTCTTGATATCGTCGGCCCGACTCATGCCGACCACGAGCCGACGTCCGATCCTGCCGAAAGGAATGACACCATTCTGCTTCGAGAACTGGGGGGGCACCATCTGCGTGATCTTGGGATCAATCGTGAGTTCCGCGACTGAACGATGGCTGCCCAGCAACGTCTGCAGCGCCAGCAGATCGTCCAAGTCCCTTTCGTTGATCAGATCCCGCTGGACGAAGATCTCGCCAATCTTCCGTCCCGTCCCGGCTTGCGCCGCAAGGGCCTCGTTGACACGGTCCTGTGGCTGCAAGCCGAGGGCCACCAGCCACTCTCCGAGTCGCAGGCGCTTCAGGGCCCCATCGGTGCTCGTCTCCACCGGCGCGGGCGGCTTGCCGAAGGCCGACGTCGGTGGGCCGAATCCGGCAGGCCTCGGCGGGGCCGCTTGCGCCGGCGGAGGCCCAAATCCGGCAGGCCGTGGCGCAGGTGCCCCTGCGCCGTGAGGCGGAGCCCCTGGTGGAGCTGAGGCAGGCGGCGTCATGGCGTGAGGAGGAGGGCCGGCCGGCGGACCTGACCAACCGGGAGGCGGACCGGCTGGGGGGCGCCCAGGCGGAAAGCCTGTCGGCGCACCGGGCGGACGCGGAGCACCAGTCGGGGGAGGACCTTGCGGCACAGGGCCCGGCGGACGGGGCGCAGCCCCGGGAGGTCCCTGCAGCGGCATCGTCCCGGGTGCCTGTGGCGGGCGCGGGGGCCCGGGGGGTCCGGCCATCGGATTCTGCGTCTGCATGCCTAGCCCCTTGTTCCCCAAATCGGGCCCGAAGCCATCAACATTCAGGGACGACCCGGATTTCCGGGTACGGGCAGGGGGGGAGGCATGCCGGCAGGGCCCGCCGGCACCTGAGCCGCAGGATTGGGCAAGCCCATCGGCAGGGTTCCCGGAACCGCGCCAGCCAGCGGCGCCACCCCAGATCCGGGCTGCAGTGCGCCCTGCGGGAGGCCACCAGGCAATCCGCCCCCTCGGGCGCCCGGATCCACGAGGGCCGGGGCGAGGCCGCCCTGCGTCTCCGGCATCCCGGAAACAGGATTCCAGGTTCGACTGAGCTCGCGCCGAACCGGTCCGCCCTCCCCATCGAAAACCACACCGGACCGATCGATGGTCCGAACGCGGAGACCGGCCGCCACGAGATCACCCTCGCTCACCCGACGGGTCACGCCATCCATCACGATGATGGCTCGGGATCTGTCGCCCACCATGACAATTCCACGCACGATGATGGCCTGCGCCGGCTTGGGTGTAGGCAAGGGCTTGGGGGTCGCAACCACCGCAAAGATCGTCGGCGCGGGAGTGGGGGTATAGATGGCCTGGCCGTTCACCCGCAAACTGGGTGGCAGGATCGGAGCGGCCGGCCGGGTGATGAACCCAAGTGGCGCCGAGGCGGACGGCACATTGATCATGTCGATGTCGTCGGATGCTTCGATGATCGGCCAGAAGGGTTCGGCCTTGCCGATGACCAACCCATTACGCTTCTTTACACCGGTAGCCGCACCCGGTGGACGTTCAGGACGCCCCGCAGTTCCGGGCCTGCCATTTCCCTGGGCAAGAGAAGGCGAGGCACTACCATCCCCGGTCGCGGGCGCCGCAGGCGGCAAGGCACCGAGAGGCAGCCCCCATCCGGAACGAATGCCCTGACTGACCAACAAAGGTGCTAGTGCCACGACGGGTTCGGCCTTGACCGGACGCAAACGCTCGGTGACCACGCGCACAGGCACCCGCCTCAAGCGCTCCTGGCCCGACGAGCCTCGCGGTCCCCGCTTGAGACGCACTCCCGGTCGATCTGGCTCAGTCTTCAGTCGCCTGAGCGCCTCGCTCCTCGCCCCGCGCACTTCAGCCGCCATCGCAGGCGGCATCAGCCAGAACTTCGCTCGACCGAGCCAGGCCACGGGTTCCGCAGGAAGCCAGGATTGCCGTGCATTTCTGCGGATATCCTCGAAGAGTTCGTCGAAGCCCGTCTTCTCGTTGGGGTTCACCGTACCGGTGGACGGGGGCGTGAGGAACTTGAAGGCCAGGTCAATCGTCAGGTCGCACCTGGCCGCCAGACCATCCTTCTCAAGGTACTTGAGCTTGTAGCCCTCGACCTCGAGAGTCGGCGGCAGGCTGTCAAACTGCGCAAGTGCGGCCAGCATGTACGTGTAGTTGCCTTGCACGTGAACGGAGTAGTTGGTGCTGACGATGCTGGCAACGGGTGGAGTGCCCGATGCGAGGGAAATATCCTCGAGAGACTTCGGCACGGGATCAATCGATACCACCGACAGCGACGCCTCTTCCAGAATGGACGACAACTTGATGAGCGCGGCATTCGCACGTCCGTCCAAGACACTTGCGGGCTGCTCTTCCTTGCGCAGATCGAATTCGCCCAACGCGGCCATCCGATCTTTGAGCACGCTGCTCGAAGCTTCGATCAGCTGCATGGCCTTTAGGGCCTCCCGCCTTTCGACAATCTTCGTGTCAATCTGTCGCTTCAGGTCGGAGATCTTGGACTCCACCGGCAACACCCAGCTGTACACACCAGCCACGAGGGTCAGGACAATGACCGTAATGCCCACAATCAAAATATTGCGTGTCAGGGGATTCATCGAGCTAACCTATGGATTGGAGCGGACCAGCCGCGCCATCAAATTAAACTGGTAATGCGTACCGGTCTTGACAAGCTTGTTCTGGTTGACGGTCGAAACTTCCTTTAGAGATTGCAGTTCCTTCACCAGATAGAGGCAAGACGCATTTTTCAAGGATCCACCCTGCAGCGCCAGATGACTTCCCCGTCGATACTCCATCTGGCTGTACCAAAGGTCCTCGGGAGTGAGCTCTCGCAAGCGTCCTACGAAACCGATGGCAAATTCCGTGGTCTTTTCATTCGGAATCCAAGCCTTCACGATGGCTTCCTCCGGCCTGAGGTTGGCGGACTGCTGAGCCTGCGTGTCAACAACCCGCTGCAGATCGGAGATTTGAGTTTCGAGCTTGGAAAGCGTGGATCCACGGATCCCGACCCACGCGGCCAGGACAAGCAGCGTCAGGACCAAACCCACCACGAGGCCGGCGATCGGCACGATGGGAAGATTCTTGGCCAGTCGCTGTAGGCTTTGGACATTGAGCGGCCCCGCCAGAGCCTTACGACTCGCGTACTTCGTCAGATTGAAGGACGCCACGGCGCCCTTGTTGCCCCATAGCCCGGCCCCGACGGCCAGGTAGGAAACGGTGACAGGCTGTCCAATCACGGGCCCTGCCGACTCGTCTTCCTCGCCCTCGCCCTCACTTTCCTGTCGCGCCCGAACAGGGGCATTTTCCTCGTCGTGAGCTGCAATCTTGGAGAGAAAGCCGAAGGACATCGCGATGTGATGCCCCAGCTCCTGAGCCTCCTGAACGGAATCGCAACCCAGTATGAGATGGGGGTCCTCGAAAAACTCGGGATCGTTGGAAATCGGGCGTACTGCGTCAGGGACGTGAGCCTGCGCGATGAGTTCGAGCGACAACTGCTCGCGTTCGGGCAAGGCGACTTCCCGAATGTTCTGGAGGTTGGCGTCCTTCCAGTAGGTGACGAAGAGCTTTCCGGGCAACAACATCAGGCCTGTCCAGTAATCCAACTCGGGTGGATACCAGTAGGCGATGCCCCGCTGACCCGCCAACTGGGGCAAGTCACAAGAGAGCAGCCTGATGCCCGCGGCGGTGCAGGCTTCGTTGTAGCCCTTGACGACCTCGGAAGACACCGCTCCGAACGTCACGCTGACGAAGTCACTTTCCTGGTCGGATACAAAGAAATCCACCAACGGATCTTCTTTACGGAAGAGCGCGAACTGCTCCGCCTCCGACAACACCGTCTGCTGCAATGCCGATGCCGCCATATGCGGCAATCGCAACTGCCGAACGATGGCCTTGGTGGAATGGCAGACGACGACGGCATTCCAGACCTTGATGTCCGCCTCTTCCCACAGTTCACGCAAGAGATCGGCGAGCTGGTCGATCTCAGCGACCTCGCCCTCATCGGTGATGATGCCATCGGGTACTTCGAGGGACGCCTGCAAGGTCACTTCGGGCTGCGGATCATCCTCATCCTCGAAGTAGACGGCCTCGATGAGCCGCTGGCTGATATTGAGGCCTACGAAGTTTCGTTTCTTGGACACGTGTCAACGCCCCCAGGTGTAAGGGGGATCCCCGCTAAAATTACCGACTTCACCGTCGGTATCACCCTCGGAAGGCAGGTAGTAATGAAGCTCGCCGCGTGACGCCTCATAGGCGAGGCCTCCCCAGTCAGATGCCGGTTCCTCGTAGATGAACCACCCTTTGGCGGTACTCCATCTGGACTTGACATCGTCCCAGTCTTTGACATCGGCCACAGCTGTCCATCGATCTCCGAGTCCGTTGCCCCAGACGGTGTCCCCCGGAGGCACGGCGACGTCGAGAAGGGGCTTGCCACTGTCGTCCCGGTTGGCGAACAGACCTGCGAGACGCACCGTGACCGTACCCGACATGCTTCGCGCAAGGGGCGGGGTGAAGGTGAGCGTGGTGGTGGTCGCCTCGGAGATGGTCCGCGCCCAGACGGTTCCCGCGTCATCAGACAACACGAGATGGGAGCCTATCGGAAGCTTCCCCGTGCCGGGCAATGCAGAGACGACCACGCTCGACTGGCCGCTGGTGGGTGCCGTCGGGACTTCGGACATCCAGGTCACATAGCGGGTATCCTTGTCAGCCTTGGCCCCCCCGGGATAAAGCTGGGGCCAAAAGCCCGTCCGAAACTTGTAAAAGCCTATGGCCTGACGCAAAGCCGCCATGTGCATCTTGCATGTGCTGATTCTGGCTTGTGCCTGGTACTGGCGAACCCCGGCCACGGAGCCCGCCAACAAGATGAGACCGACCACGGCCGCCAAGGTGACTTCCAGCAGCGACAGTCCGACAGGGGACGAGCGTCGGGCACGGATCATTGCGCAGCCTTGTTGGTGTTGGACATCAGCCCGATGAGCGGCATGTAGAGACTACCGAGGATGAAGATGACCACCCCTGCGATGACCACGGTCATGGCAGGCTCGATAGCCCCCATCAAGCCCTTGATGGCCGCCTCGATCTCGCTGTCCACATACTTCGCGCCCTTCATCATCAATTCGTCGAGCGAGCCGGACTCCTCGCCTGCCACCAGCAGATGGTTGACGAACGGTGGAAACAAGGCCGAAGCCTCGAACAGGGAAGACAGCCTTGCCCCCTGGACAATACCTTGCCGAATATCCTCGATCTTGGCTGCGGTAATGGCGTTGCGGGTCGAATCGCGCAAGCTCTCCAACGTGGTCGTCAACGGCACACCACACCGCATGAACAGGGCCATGTTATACAACAGCCGCCCGACGACCACCTTGTAATTCAGCTTTCCGAGCAGCGGGACCCGATACTCGAAGCGGTCCTTCAGGATCAAGCCGAGGTTGGTCTGCTTGAACCAGCTGACAAGCCACCACGCGCCCCCGACATAGAGCGGCAAGGTCCACCAGTAGGATTGGACATATTGGCTTGACGCGATCAGGAACTTGGTCGTCCCTGGCAGATCCAGCTTGAAGTCCTCGAACAACTTGATGAAGGTGGGAACGACAAACAGCATCAACCCCAGCACGATCAGGCTGATCAGCACCAACATGACCGTGGGATAGGTCATGGCCGACTTGACCTTCTGCTGCGTCTCGGCAGTCTTTTCGAGGTATTCAGCAAGTCGCTTGGTCGTCTCTTCGATATTTCCGGACTGTTCGCCGATCTGGATGAGTTCGCAGAACACATCCGGCAGATACTGCTTGTGCTCCCCGAAGGCTTCGGTCAAGGAGATGCCTTCGAAGATCTTGCTGAGGACGGTTTGGTTGATGATCAGCAAGCGTCGATCGGTCACGCTGCCTCCCAGGATTTCCAAGGTCTGGGCGATGGACAAGCCGGCATCCATCATGGTGGCCATCTGGGACGTATAGAAAACGATGTCCTTCGTGGGGACCTTACGGTTGCTCATGAAACCAGGCAGCAACCGGGACATCAGCTTTTCGAAGGGAGACTGCGCGGCCATCCGCTGCTTGCGAATTTCTTCCGCCGACTTGGTCTGGACGCTGTTGGGCAGATAGTCGTGCCAGAACTGCTTGACCTCGAGCTTCGTCGGGAAAAGACTGCGCTCACGAAGCAGCTGCCGTGCCTGGCGCTCGTCGATCGCCGAAATCTCACCCGCTGTCGCAGCCCCTCCCATGAAGGGGGTAGCCGTGTAGACGAACAACCTCTTCTTCTGAATCTTGACCTTTTCAGGCTTGGCGTCCGGCTTCTTCTGCGTGCCTTCACCGTCGCCGTCCTCGGAAGCGGCCTCCTTCCGGGTGGAAAAAAGTTTCCGAAAGTCGATCTTTTTTTTCGGCGCGACCCGCACTTCCAACGGGAACAGGCCCATCTCACGCAACTTGGCCCGCACCTCTTTTTCGCTGTCCGCCTCGATCGTGTCCTTGCGGATGGCGTTGCCAGCGTGTGCGGTGTACTCATAGAGCTTGGGCATCGGTTCCTCGGCCGGTGGGCCCGCGGGGACGGGGACGAGGGCCTGGCAGGACGGCGCAGGGGGGCCTTGGTCCTCTATTTGTTACCCGCAAGGCAAGGGATCGTCACATTGCCTCCTTCCGGGTACAACAAGCGTGTGAAGAGTCCGAA
>JAYKGV010000022.1:0-9232 GCA_035285595.1 Candidatus Sericytochromatia bacterium | reverse complement strand
TCTCTCGGTGGGTGACGCATGAATTGGAGTCAAATGGGTTTTCATTTCGTTTGAGGTCAATCGGCCTCTGCGATTGCATTCCGGCAGAGAGCGGATGGCGCGGCGCCACGATCGGGTGCCGGGTCACCCGGTCGAGCACGTTTTTCGGCAACTCCTCGCGGAGCATTCAGGGACGGTCCGGCTTGCCCTTTGGCTTTCCCAGGAAGCCGGTGCCACCCGTTGCACCAACCCGACCGGTGAGCGTCTTCAGGTGCTGGAAAAGCTGCGCTTGCACGGCCAAATGCTGCTGCATCCGGGCACGAATCGCCTTCAACTCGGCCTGGTCAGGCCTCGGACGGGCCTCGGACCGAAGACGCTGTTCCAGGAACTTGAGATACACCTGACGGTAGGTTCGCTCCTCGGTCAAGACCCGGTACAGCGTCGTTCGCTCACCCCCCGTCAGATTGTCGAAACCTCGCCTAAGGGCCCGCCGCAGCAACTCCATGCGCTCGGGCGAGGCATTTCCCTGCTCGACGAACCAAACCTCATCCGGCAAGCTCGCGCGGGCGACGGGGGATCTTCCGGTGCCTCCCTCTGCGCCGCCTGCGTCCTCATGCTCGCGCAACCCCAGTCTCAACTCGTCCGTCTTCAGTGGCCGGGTCGATCGCCTGCCTCCAGAGTCGGCAGCGGTGGCACGAGGAGAGGCCGACCTGGGGGAAGGAGCCTTGGGAGATGGAGCCAACGAGGGGTCCGAGGGGACCGTCGGTGCCTGTGCGACGGTCCGTGCCGCATCAGCCACCGCGGAAGCTGCGCCAGCGATGGCTTCGGCCGTGGGCTTGACCAAGAGGTTACGAAGAATGGTGCTTGCCTTGGTCAGCGGCGACTGAAAAAGGGCCGGATCGACAGTCAGCCCGCCGGGTGGGCCGCTAACCCGGGCATCCTCGTGCGCGGGGCCCGAGGCTTGATGGGACGACTGCTTATCCATGGAATCTAGTGTCTTGTACCAACTTTCAAGACTGACGTGACCGCGTGTTCAAGAAATCTGACCCTGAATCCGCTGCCAGGAAAGGGCTGGGTATGACGCCAGATTCTCGAGGAACACTCCCGAGCGCAGAGCCTCGCTTCAGGAAGATCCACCTGGCAAGGTTCGCACCAAACGAAACCCGATGAGCGGGCTTCGATAAGCCGGATCATCGTGGGCGCGGCATGCCGGTCGAACATCCCGAGCTGGCACACCCCAGGCCCCTCCCCGGTAGACCCGAGCCACGATGTCAGGACGCACGGAACCAAGTGGGTCCACGGCAGGGCTTGGATCATAGAGAGGCTTGTCCCAGCACCACTCCCAGACATTGCCCATCATGTCGTGAAGCCCCCAGGCATTGGCTTGACGGCTCGCAACGGGGTGAGAGGAGTTTCCGCTGACATCCTCGAACCACGCATGGCCAACCAACTCTCGGGCATCATCCCCGTGCGACCACACCGTAGCCGTACCGGCGCGGCAAGCATGCTCCCACTCGGCTTCGGCGGGCAGGCGCCAGCCGATGGCGAGGGCGGGATGCCCCGCGACCAAGCCAGCCGCCGCACAGTCAAAATCGCCTTCCCCGGGTGTGCCGGTGCACCCGGCAAGGTCATAGACCTCAGGTAAACCCTCGGCCCTCGACAAGGCGTTGGCACAAGCCAAGGCATCGTACCAACTGACCCGCTCCACGGGCCGCATGGGATCTCCCTGGAATGCGGATGGCTCATTCCCCATCAGGGCACGCCACTGCTGCTGGGTCATCTCCGTATTTTGCACCAGATACGAACGAGTCAAAGTTACCCGATGAAGCGTCTCATCGATGTACCGACCCGGCTCTGCTTGCGACGATCCCATAAGGAAGGTTCCGGAGGGCACAGCTCTCGCCTCGAAGGGAATCCCCCCCGGCAGCGATACGCGATGCACGGCTGCCTCAAGGATCGGACCCAAGCCGATCGAGGCGAGGAGAACCCAAGGCTGCACGCGGCAGTACCTACCTCAACCCACTTCTCTGCGGAGAGACGCAAGCCGCAAATCACCCTGGGTCAAGAATCGTCCATCCTGTACCTCGCCAGAATCTCCATCGCCTTGCGCTGCGCTTCGGCGACGGCGTCTGCATCTGCGGCCGTTGGACTAGGCAATCCATACATCGGTTGGAGTGGAAGCTGGTCGCCTTCCTTGTCCACAGGCGCGGGAAGACCGTACTTCGGCTGAACCGGAAAGGGCTCGGGCTCCTGTGGGGTCGGCAAGCCATACATCGGTTGGAGTGGAAGCTGGTCGCCTTCCTTGTCCACAGGCGCGGGAAGACCGTACTTCGGCTGAACCGGAAAGGGCTTGGGCTCCTGCGAGGAGGGGTTCGGCTGGGCCGAACCTGCAGGAGTTGATTTGCCCAGAGAGCCAGATTTCTGCTGATCCAACTGACCACGGCCCGGAGCACCGTGGACACCTCCGTGTTGGCGGAGGTACGTGTCCCGAATCTTCTTCAAATCATCGGGCATCTGGGCCTGTTCGAGAGCCTTTCGTTGCTCCTGCAGCTTCCGCAAAGCTTCTGCTCTGGCAGAGGGCAATCCGTCCGGGAAAGGCCCGGTTCCAGGGCCCATGTTGTTGATGCCGCTCAAGACATCACCCCCTTTGCGCTAAGAGTCCTTATCAAGCGTTAGTCGTCTCAGGAGTGCTTATGAAGTCCACAAGAGTGACTTGTGCCCCGTCCAAGATCACGGTATTTGTTGGAAACACCAGACGCAGGGGCTTGCGCTGAAGAACGGCCTGTGCAAGGTCCTCTGCCTGATGACCATCGCACGTGAACACCCAATCGTGGTTACCACCGAAAATAGGCTGCGAGAAGACCACCCGAACTCGGATACGTTCCGCGGACAAAGCCTCGGAAGTACGTCCTTGGGCCACCCGTGAAGGTGCTTGACCGGAAGGCAATCGCCCCGTTGCAGACTTCAGCATGATTCCGCGTGCTTATCCTTCTTCGCTCAGCATCGGCAAGAACTTCATGCCCTCAAATCGCCCTTGGAACTCCAGGCTTGGAAGCTCCTTTGGCATCGGTGCGTCGAGAGGTTCCTCAATAATCTCGAAGATACCGTGATCGAAAGGCTGCCCCGGGGCCCTCACCTTGCGTACGAGACGCTCCCTTCGCCCCCTGCGTGCCAACTCGAGGGCGCGATGATGACAGTAGGGATTATTGCCTCTCCGGCCCATGAAAACATGGGCTGTCCAGGTACAACCTCCCCGGCACAGGGCCGCAAACGAGCAAGTCGCGCAATATCCCCATAAATGAGCCACGCTCTCGGGGGTATACCGCGGCAGATGGTTAAACTGCAATGCTTCGGAGTAGGCCATGATCTCTGCCAAGGAAACATCCCGGATGTTCCCTCCCGTGTAGGGTGTGCTGGGGAGAGATGGACACCCCTTGATCTTGCCGTCAGCCTCGATACCCAGTGTGCGGGTGCCAGCCTCGCAACCCGCGTAATACATCGGCGTGTCGAACCCCTGTCCCTTCAGCAGCTGCTGGTAGGGTCCGTAGTAGCCGACATTATTGCCGGGATTCAGGCGAATTCCATCCTCACGGCATCGGATCGCTAAAGCGGCAAGATCTTCGAAGACTGCCGGCAGTTCGTAAGGCTGGAGCAAAATCTCAGCGTGGTCCGCGGCGTTCCCCATAGGCACGGTGAACTGGATCTGCCACGAGTGGATGCCTGATTCGCGCAACCGGTCGTAGAGCATGGCGAGCTCTGGCCACGAACGACGGTTGATCTGGGTATTCACGCTGAGCGTGGGCATGCCGGCATCCCGAAGATGACCAAGCGAGCGCCAGCAAGCCTGCCACGAACCAGATACCCCTCGCAAGGCATCGTGAGTCGCCTCCATTCCATCTATGGAAACGCTCACACCACGGAAACCCACCTCCACCATTCGACGGGCCGTCTGGAGGGAGATACCGAGACCGCCCGTGGTCATCGTCACCAACATGCCACAGCGGACAATCTCCTCGGCAATTCGCAACCAGTCGGGCCGAAGATAAGCCTCCCCACCAATCAGCGTCACTTCGGCGATCCCGACCTCTGCCATCTGGTGGACGAGGTCCAAGGCCTCTTCGGTGGACAGTTCGTCGACTCGAGCCTCCCCTGCACGAGATCCGCAGTGACTGCACGCCAAGTTACAGCGGAGCGTGATCTCCCAGACAGCGTAGGTCGTCCTACGATGAAATCGGCGACCTCCGATCACCGGCCCTGTTCCCGGGAAGGGTACCCCAGTCGGGGATTCGGAAGTCATGTGCGTCGTATACCCGCGTGCAGGCAAGGCTTCCCGGACGCGAACGGAAGCAAACCCAGAGAGTCCTCGGCAGGGTATGTTTGATGGGAGCCGCCCCTGACGATGGAGATCCTCCCTAGATGCGCTCCGGCAACCCTGCACTGAACGCAAGAACCTTCACCGACGTGAGTCGTGGGGCCGACGTCAGGCCCATGACCTTGGACGGGGTGGTCAATCGGTCCAGCTTGCTGCTCATCCTGGTCGTCGCAGGAGCGCTGGCGACCTGGCACTTGTTGCCCAACCCGGTCGCGGCACTGCCCTTCGCGTCCATCGGTGGTCTGGTCATGGCGGTTGTCACGATCTTTGCCAAGCGTACGGCCTTCGTGACCGCCCCCATCTACGCCATACTCGAGGGCGTAAGCCTCGGGGCCCTTTCGGCCCTGACCGAACCGTCCTTTCCCGGTATCGCGGCACAAGCCGTGGGCCTGACCACATCCATCTTCCTCGCGCTGCTGCTGACGTACCGCAGCGGTCTCGTCCAACCCACGGAAAACTTCAAGCTTGGGATCTTTGCAGCCACCCTAGGTCTGGGCATCTTCTATCTGGCGGGCTTCGTGGGGTCGTTCTTCGGCTGGCAACTGCCGCTCGTGCATGACACGGGCCTGCTGGGCATCGGCTTCAGCCTGTTCGTGGTTGTCCTGGCGTCGCTCAATCTGGTGCTTGATTTCGACTTCATCGAGCAAGGAGTTCACAGCCGGGCCCCCCGCTTCATGGAGTGGTATGCGGCCTTCGGCCTTGTGCTCACCTTGGTGTGGCTCTATGTCGAAGTCGTCAATCTCCTGCTGAAGTTGCGGCGGGATTGAAGCGCGCGGACGGACCTTGAGCCGGCACCTTCCCCCGGATGTCCCCGCTTGAAAAGAGTGGAGTGAGGTTCGTCGGGGCTATCGATCCCGAGGCTGGTGAGACTCACCAGCGTGTGGGTGCCGGATAGGCCTTGGGGGCTTGCGGGCTACGCCAAAGAGGTACAGACCTTGCCACGGCCGGATGCAGGTCCGGACGCTTGCAGGCTTCTACCGACACAGACCATCCCTACGGAGCCCCATGTGCCTTTCCCCATCGCCACACCCATGACCTGAACCGCAGCTCAAGACTCGCTCGCCAGCAGGACGCGCCCGACCCTCCCCAAAGGAGTATCCGGCCCGTCCGTCCACAAGGGACCGAAGAGCCGGATACGTGGAAACTCGCTCGACTAGCCTCCGAAAATGGACTGGAACGTTTCGGGTGACATGGTCGCGGCCGTCGACGGGATGTCGGAGGCTGGAGGACCGGAAGGCGCCGGTTCAGACGAGGCAGGCGGTGCCTCGGCAACAGGTTCCTCCGGCTGTGCCGGCGAGCTGGGCTCTGCAGGCTGCTGGACCTCAGGCGATGAGGGGCCCGTGCCATCCACAAGCGGAGCATCCACGGGAGGTGCAGGCGGTGCCGGCTCGGGTTCGGGAGCAGGCTCCGGCTCGAGCTCGGGCTCGGGCTCGGGCTGAGTGACCTCACCAAGCCACTCCGCCAGGCTCAAACGTCCATCGCCGTCGACATCCTTGGAAGCAAGGACTTCGGCCTGGATCTCGTTTCCAGACAAGAAGCCGTCACCGTTCGCCTCGTAATCCTTGAACTGAGCCTCGAGACGGCTCCGTTCCCGGGCCTGAACGAACTCCTCCTTGGAGATACGACCATCTTCATCCTTGTCCAGCCCCTGTTCCACGAACTTGGCTGCCTCGGTGCCGGTCAGGAAGCCATCCTTGTTGCCATCGAAGGCATCAAATCGCTGTGCAAAGTCAACCCCCTTCGCATGGAAGCGACCGAGCTCTCCCTTGGTCACACGACCATCTCCGTTCTCGTCCGCGCCCGCGATGCGCTTGTGGACTTCGCTACCCGACAGGACCCCGTCCTTGTTCCTGTCCAGCTGCCTCATCTGGACCTCGGTCCGGCGCACCCCTCGCCCCAGCTTGAACTCTTCCTTGGTGACCGAACCGTCACCGTTACGATCCCAGGCCTGCCGCTTAGCGGCTTCCTTGCCGGTCAAGACGCCATCCCCGTTCTTGTCCAACCTGGCGAAGGCCTTGTCATCCAGCTTGATCGCGCTGGGATTGCCCTTGACCCCGAAAGTCCTGCGCTCATCCGCCGACTTCCTGACCCTTTCCTGCTGGTTGCCCTTGGCCGCCGGCTTGGGCGCATTCTGACCACTGGGCGCTGCATTCGCTTTGGCGGCCTTCGGGGCGGAAGCCCTACCGGCCCTGTTGTTGACCTTGCCAGCCATCCCGGGATTCTCCTGTCCTTGGAAACTCGAAGGGGGACACAACGCACTACCCCACCTTTGTTGCCGCTCCCATGCCTGTCAATGCAAGACTTCAAGAACCCTTAATGAATCTTCTCAGGGGTTTTCAAGCAGATCCTGTGCAAGAACGATCCTCGTCTGCGTGAAAATGGCGGCCTTCATCGCCGCATCGATGTCCTTCAAGGCCGCCAGCTCGCCCTCTCCAAGCCGGCCGTAAGTGCTCTCTTGAAGATTGCGTCGCGCGTCCTTGAGGGTGTCGTACATCGTCACATGGGTGTCGAGGGCACGACCTGCCGCATCAATCGCACGAGGGACATCCTTGAGGGACTCGCGCGCCGTGCCCAGGGCCGTCCGGACTTGGCCCAGCATCTCTGCGGCCGCCATGAGGTCTCGCACCACCGGATCGCCAGCTCCCGACACTCCGCCCGGATCGAGGGTCGCGATGGCAGCTTGGATCTTTCGTTCCTCTCCCTGGCTTGCCGAAATCGCGGTGTCCAAGGCCTTGCGAGCCTTGGCCTCGTTGATCCGCCGCCCTGAGATCCGCAAACCGTCAGCGGGCATCACACGCTGTTCGGGCGAAGCGGGGGGTACCGGCCGGGATTGCAAGGGGGGCACTCCCCTGATGGGTGCCACCTCTCGAGAAGACCGGGTCTCCACGACAGACCTCCTGCCCGGCACGCGGGCTGATGTTGGAACGACAAAACCAACGGGGTGGTCGGGACACCCCTGCACCGATCATCGGCAGCGTCCCGGCAAGACTTGCCTCCCGCAAAGGAGCAGAGGCTTCAGGGCCGCCTCAGCACCACTTGCGTGACATAGCTGGCCCCACGATGACCCTTGCCCTCCTGGACCAAGCGCTCGCCCTCCCACGCGTGATACGCGTCCCACCCCGCGAAGGATTCTCGCAGTTGATCGAGCGTCGTCATCATCCGGGCATCGGGTGGACCGCCCGTTCCGTATTCCAACTGCCTGGGATGATAATGCTCGAGGACCAACAAGCCTCCGGACCGTACGCCTTCCCGGACGGCAGCATCCACGGACGCGCGCAGATCCGGCAGGACATGGGCCCAGATCGAGACGATAGCATCCCAGTCCTCCTGCCCCATCGGCCAAGTGGCGAGATCCGCCTGGACACACTCGATCGTCACACCGCGCTCGCGGGCGAGTCGATCAGCCTTCTCAAGGCCGACGGCAGAGCCATCCACGGCCGTCACCAGATGGCCGAGTCCCGCGAGGAAGACGGCGTTTCGTCCCTCGCCTTCCGCCAGACACAGCACCCTTGCCCGCCGAGGCAGGCGATCGGCCTGGGAGACAAGGAACTCATTCGGCTCGGTGCCGTAGAAGTAGGCTTCCCCCCCATAGCGCTGATCCCAAGGATTCGACACGGTCACGCCCTCCGGACAGCTGCGGCGACACTCCCACATGCCCGCGCGGCCCGCACGTCGAACAAAAGGCCTCAGGCAACCGCTCCCCGGGGCTTGGAGGAGCACCCGGGACGTGCTAGGGTGATTAACAAATACTTAAGGACTGGTTATCCGTGCGCATCCTTCCCTTGATCGTGACCACCACGGTCCTTGCCCCCTCGCTCGTGGCCTGCGGCACGTCATCCCCTGGAGGCCTGGCCTACGACACCTCGCGGCTTCCCTTTGCCGCCCTCGGCGTGCGTGACGCCCTCGACACCCGCATCGACGCCGCCTCGGCCCATGGTCACGCCGCATGGCTGAGCGATCTTCGCTGGAAAGGCCGGGATTCCGCATCCGAGGGTGACCACGAGGCGACCCGCTACGCGGAAAGCACCCTGAATGAGCTCGGCATCGCCACGTTGCGTCAGCCCTTCAAGCACTTCAGCATCAAGGGCACGGCTGAGAACCTGGTGGGCCTGCTGCCAGGAGCCGACCCCACAAGGTACGTGGTCTTCGGCGCCCACAAGGACCATATCGGACAGTCCTTCACCGGAGCAATCTATCCCGGGGCCAATGACGATGCCGGCGGCTGCGCGGGAGTGCTGGAAATTGCCCGCACCCTCAGTCGCCAACGGGCGCAGGGCGTGCTCCCGCCGGTCAGCGTCCTGTTCATCCTGTTCTCTGGCGAGGAAAAGGGTCTCGTCGGATCCCGGTTCTACACCCAGAATCCTGTGGCACCCGACCCGGCAGGCAAGCCGATCCGCCTGGACCTCAAGCAGTTCCGCGGCATGGTCCAGTTGGACGTCATTGCCAACGGCCGACCCGCCGAGTTTGCAACCGACACGGCCGGTGGCCAGGACACAGCCCTACGCCAACAGGTGATGGACACGGCGGCTCGGATGGCGATGCGGCCGGTCTTTCGGCCGTTCGTCGAACACATTCCACATCCTCACGAACCAGTGGACGAGTTGCCCCCGGGTGCCTCCAGCGACCACGCCTCGTTCCGGCGTGCCGGAGTCCGGGCGGTGCTGTTCTATGCCGAGCCTCTCCATAAGTATCTGCACCATCCGATGGACACCGTGCAGGAACGCGACACCATCAAGAAGGCCGACACTGACGTGTTCAACGACGCCAAGCTTGCCCGTCTGACGCAACTTGGCCTCGAGCAGGCCCTGGCCTGGGCACGTCTGCCCTGACCCCCATGGCACCGGGTGCCTGGACCAGCCTTGCCTGGCTGCTTGGCAAGCT
>JAYKGV010000021.1:0-20670 GCA_035285595.1 Candidatus Sericytochromatia bacterium | reverse complement strand
CTCTCACCCGAAGCGCTCATCGTGGATACCTTGACGTTCACGCTGGCGACCGGTGATCCCGAATATCTCCATTCGGCGTTGGAAACGCTCGAGGGCATCCGGCTCGTCAAGGCCGCTTTGCCTGGGGTCCGTACCATCCTCGGCGTTTCTAACGTGTCCTTCGGGCTGGGGCCTGAAATCCGCAAGGTCGTCAATGCGGTCTTCCTGCACCACGCGGTCCAGGCCGGCCTCGATTTGGCCATCGTCCATCCCGATCACGTGATGCCCTTGCGTGAGATTCCCCCCGAGGCCCTCGAACTGGCGGAGGATCTGGTGCTTGCCCGCCGGGACGATGCCTTGCCCCGCCTTATCGAAGGGCTCGCAGGCACCACAGCCCCCGAACGCGCAGCGGCTTCCGCAAGTGAGGTCTCGGTCGATGCCCGGACTTCCGAAGAGCGCGTCCACCGGCAGATTCTGGAGCGCCGCAAGGAGGGGTTGGAAGCGCTTCTCGACGACGTCCTGAGCCGCAGGGACCCTGTCTCCGTCCTGAACGACGTCCTCTTGCCTGCCATGAAGGAAGTCGGGGATCGCTTCGGGGCTGGCGAACTCATCCTGCCTTTCGTGCTGCAGTCCGCCGAAGTCATGAAGCGGGCCGTGGCCCACGTGGAGAGGCATCTTGATCGCCAGGAAGGCGTGAGCAAGGGAACTGTCGTGCTGGCCACGGTCTTCGGCGATGTTCACGACATCGGCAAGAACCTCGTCCATGTCATCCTCTCAAACAACGGCTACAAGGTCCTTGACCTGGGCAAGCAAGTGCCCGTGCAGACCATCCTCGATCGTGCGCGTGAGGCGGGTGCCGACGCCATCGGGCTGTCGGCCCTTCTGGTTTCGACGTCCCGCCAGATGCCGCTGTGCATCGAGGAGGCCCACCGCCAGGGTCTGGACATCCCCATTCTGATTGGTGGGGCGGCCATCAATCCGGCCTTCGGGCGCAGGGTCGCCCTGCTACCGGACGGCCGTCCTTACCCTGCCGGTGTCTTTTATGCCAAGGACGCGTTCGAGGGACTGGCGTTGCTGGACCGATTGTCAGACCCCCAAGGTCGAACCGAGGCGCTGGCCGAAGTGCACGAGTCGGCCCTCGCGGCGGCGCGCCAGCCAACGGCAAGCTCCACCGTTTCTGTCGAGTCACGGCCCGTGCGGTCCGCGGTTCGGCCGGTGACCCAGATCCCTGTCCCCCCCTTCTGGGGCTCTCGTCCTCTTGAGAGCGTGCCGCTGGGGGAGCTTTTCGACCTCCTCGACCGTGACAGCCTCTTCCGCCTGTCATGGGGAGGGCGGGGCACGAAGGGAGAGGCATGGGCACGTCTGGTCGATGAGGAATTCACACCGAGGCTGGCGCGTATGCGCGAGGCTCTCGCATGTGACCCGTGGTTGCGGCCGCAGGGGGTCTTTGGTTTCTATGCCTGTGCCGCAGAGGGTGAGGACCTGCTCGTGTATGCCTCTCCCGAGGCCTCCGAGCCCCTAGGGCGCTTCCATTGTCCCCGTCAGGCCGGGGGCCAGCGACTTTCCTTGGCGGACTACGTCCACTCCGTGGACGCCGGTGTCCGGGATGTGTTGGCACTGCAGGCCGTGACGGTGGGTGAACAGGCGACTCGGCGGCAGGCGGAGTTGCAGCAGGGCGATGATTATGCAGAGGCATACTTCACGCATGGCCTTGCGGTCGAACTTGCCGAGGCGCTCGCCGAATGGACCCACAGGCATGTCCGTAGGCTCTGGGGGCTGGCGGATGGCCGAGGCAAACGATACAGCTGGGGTTACCCCGCCATTCCCGATCTCGAGGACCATCGGACGCTCTTTCGCATCCTTCCGGTTACCGAAAGGACCGGGATGACGCTCACCGAAGCTTGCCAACTGGTTCCCGAGCAATCGACGGTGGCTTTGGTGCTTCATCATCCCGAGGCCACCTACTTCTCCGTCCGGAGCGCCGCAGGGGCGCAGCCGTGAGGCGCCCCCTCGCAGAAGCATTGGCTGCAGGCGAGGTCTTGGTCTTTGACGGAGCCATGGGGACGATGCTGTACCAGCAAGGCGTCTTCATCAACCGCAGTTATGATGCCCTGTGCTTCGAGGAACCTGATCTTGTGGCGGGTATTCATGCGGCTTACGCCAAAGCCGGTGCCCGCATCGTGGAGACCAACACGTTCGGGGCGACAGGGCCCCGGCTCTCTACCCATGGGCTGGGTCACGAGGTCGTGCGCCTCAACCGCACCGCAGCGGAGCTTGCCCGACGGGCCGTAGGGGATGAGTTGTGGGTCGCAGGTGCCGTGGGGCCCTTGGGCATTCGGCTGGAGCCCTACGGCCCGACTTCGCTCGAGGAGGCGAAGCAATTTTTCGGGGAGGCCATCGCGGGCCTGTTGGCCGGTGGTGTCGACGCCTTCGTCCTCGAGACTTTCTCGGATCCTGACGAGATGCATCAAGCCATCCTTGCGGTCCGAGAACGCACCGACTTGCCGATCATCGCGCAGATGACGGTTCAAGAGGATGGTCGAAGCAGCTATGGCGCTTCGGTCGAGGAGATTGCGCGGAGCTTGGAGACGTGGGGAGCCGACGTGGTCGGGCTCAATTGCTCGGTCGGACCAGCTCCCATGCTGGAAGCCGTGGCGGCGATGGTCCGTGTGACCACACGGCCGATCTCGGTCCAGCCCAATGCCGGCATGCCTCGCGAGGTGGCCGGGCGGAAAATGTATCTCTCAAGTCCTGATTACATGGCCAAGTATGCGCGGCGGCTGTTGCAGGCGGGTGCTCGGGTCATCGGAGGCTGCTGCGGAACCACGCCCGAGCATGTCCGATTGATGGCTGACGCGGTTCGCGCCCGCCAACCTGGCCAGATTCGGGTCGTTCCGGCCAGCCCCCCTGTGGAGGTGGCGACCTCCTCCACCCTCGAGACTCCCATGGCTGAGTGTTCAGCCTGGGGTGCAAGCTTGGCCGAGGGCAGGTTCGTCACGACGATTGAAGTCCTTCCCCCCAAGGGAGCCGATGCCCAGACGTGGTTGGAGAAGGTCCGGCAGATTCGCGAAGCAGGGGTCCTCGCCGTGAACGTGCCCGATGGCCCTCGTGCCCAGAGCCGGATGAGTGCATGGGCCGCAGGTGTGTTGTTGGCTCGGGAGGGCATCGAACCGGTGGTGCATTACACGTGTCGCGATCGAAACCTGCTTGGTATGCAGTCGGATTTGCTGGGCGCCGCGGCGTTGGGGCTTAGAAACCTGCTGTTGGTCACCGGCGATCCCCCGAAGATGGGGCCCTACCCACAGGCCACGGCCGTTTTCGACATCGATGCCATTGGCCTCGCCAATATGGTCCGCAATCTCAACCGAGGGCGCGATCTCGGGGGGCATCCGATGGGTAGTGCGACTTCGTTCTGTTACGGGGTCGGTGTCAATCCCGCGGCTCTCGATCTCGACCATGAGCTCCGGCGGTTTGCTTGGAAAGTCGAGGCCGGCGCGCAGTTCGCCTTGACTCAACCGGTGTTCGATTCTTGGCAATTCGAGCGATTTCTCGAGCGCGTCCAGACTTTCGGAATCCCTATCGTGGCGGGTATCTGGCCTTTTGCCAGCTACCGCAATGCCGAGTTCATGGCCAACGAAGTACCCGGAGTCTCGGTGCCCCGCGAGCTCTTGCGACGCATGCAGAACGCCGAGGCGACGGGCTCGGCACCGGCAGAGGGAGTGACCATTGCTCGTGAGATGCTGGACCGTTTCAAGGCCGACATCCAGGGTGTCCAAGTCAGTGCCCCGCTGGGGCGAGTCGAGCTTGCCCTGGCTGTGCTTGCGGAGCGTGATGGATGATCCCGGCTTTTGTCCGGACCCTCGACCTTCCGTCGTCTTAGGATGCTTGCGTGTTCGACAGCTGAAGGCCACCAGGCTGTCTGAGCCAAGCCAGCAGATGCGCTTCTGGCATGAAGCCGGCTTGCCGGGCCATCACTTTCCCGCCTCGAACCAGAAGCAGGGTGGGTAGCCCCTGAACGCCCAGGGCACCCACAGTCCGCGGGTTTTCGTCGGCGTTGAGCTTGGCGACCAGCAGGTTGTCACCGTGGTCGCGTGCCAACTTCTCAAGGACGGGAGACTGCATCCGGCAAGGTCCGCACCAAGGGGCCCAGACATCCACCAGGACCGGCCGATCGGCCCCAAGAACCAGGGTGGTGAACGTCTGGTCCGTGACCTCCACGGGCTTGCCGGGTGACCTCGTGGCGGCAGGATCCGACGGAGCGGGCAACTTGGCTCCGCAGGCCCCGCACTTGGGGGTTCCCGGGCGTTCAGGCACGCGATTGCGTGTATGACAGGCCGGGCAATTGATGAGATGGGATGACACGAGGACCCTCCATTCGGCACCGGGTTCCGGAGCAAGACTGGGGAACCAGGGAGGCATGTCTCCGTTATACCCCATGGGGGTAGCAAGGTGGAAGGACGAGAGTCCAGGCCTTGTTGGCCGCCTTGCAGGGCATTCAAGGCTCTCGCACTTCGTGTGACACCCTTGGGGCCGTGGCGGTCGAGTCCGAGGCTGAACCTTCTGGAGTCCAACGGTGCGGTCGCATCTGGGGAATCGAAAGCCCGATGAGTTGGCCCCAACGACCTCTCACCCGAGGGACCTGACCCGTCCGGAATGAGGCGAACACGGGTCGACCGCTGGATCGTTTCCGGCACGGTCCCTTGTGCCTCGCGCGAGCTGCTTCCGTCGCGAAATACTTGCCATGCCTCATCCTGACTCTACGCGAGACTCGGCGATTCTTGCCCGTGTACAGGTTCAGTATTTTGCCGCTTGAACCCCTCAGGGACGACCGGCATCATGGGCTTGCCCTTTGCCTGAACCCGTTGGACGCCCCATGCTGCTTGTGCCGCTCGTCGAGACCCTCCACGCACCTGCCATGCTCGGCTATGCCGGGGCGGAATGGTCGACGTGGCAGAATGCCACGTCCTTGCCTTGGCATCCTAAGGTGCATTACCGACCGGAGCAGGCTCCCGACGGGACTTGGATCGTCAGGGCCGATAGCCGTGCGGCGGCCTCGATGCTGACGCGTCGGGTCGTCATCGATCCCGTGAAGACACCTCAGATCTCATGGTCATGGAAGGTGGAAGGGCCTATCGCCCGTGCCGATGAGGCCCAGCGTCGGAGCGACGACGTCCCGGCCCGACTTTATTTTTTCTGGAACCTGCGCCGGAAGGAGGACATGCCGCGGGCGACAGGCATTGCTTACATCTGGGGAAATAGCCGGCCGGCGGGCACGGTACATGCGGCACCGGACACCGGTCGAATAGGTATCTACGTCTTGCGCAGCGGTCGTGAGGAAGCTGGAACCTGGAAACACGAAAGCCGGGACCTGCGTGCAGACTACCGAGACTTTTTTCGGCGTGAACCCACGGGTCCCGTCACCGCCGTCGCGCTGCTGACGGATACGGACCAAACCAAGGGACATGCGACGGCCTGGTATGGCCCTATCTCGGTAGGCCGAGTCCGTTAGGAGCGGTCGGTGTCCTTACGGACTTACCTGCGAGGACCGGACGGAGCCTTGATCGCTTCGTCTGCCGGCAAGATGTCGTGCAGGTTGTAGAGGGCCCCCGGCGGCACGACCAGGCGAAGCTTGTCACTCAGTTTGTCGACGTAGGCCTTGCGAATGAGCTTGTCTGTCAGGGACCTCGACACGGCCAAGTTGGCCTTGGCCTCGGCCTCGGCGCGAATCAGCCTGGCCTTGGCCTCGCCCTCTGCCGCCACGATGTGTGCTTGGGCGGCGGCTTCGGCTTCGACGACCTTCTGGCGTGCCACCGTGCGGGCCCGTTCGAGGTCATTTTCCGCACGCGTCTTGTCCGAGATGGCGTGGGAAATGGCTTCAGGTAAGTAGACGGCTCGGATGAGGACGGCGTGCAGCTCGATGTGGTCCGTTTCCATCGTCCTGCGCAGGTCGGCAAGCGCCATGGCCTCCACTTTGCGGCGCCCTTCGCCGGAGATGGCCTCATTGAGGGGCAAGGAGGCGATGGCCGTGGTCAGCGCAGCCTTGAAGCGACTGCGGTAGTACCCTTCCACGATGTCGTCAAAAGGCAAGCCATAACGCTGGTAGAGAGGAGCCACGTCCTGTTTGCTCCGGACGACGAATTCGACGGAGGCGTCCACGACGAAGGTGAGGCCCTCGAGCGAGTTCACCCTGACTCCGTCGTCGCCTTCGAAGTCGCCACGCTCGCCACGGCGCACCATCACGTACTGCTGCACGATCACGGGATATTCGACGATGTGTTCGCGAAGCGGGATCGCGAAGCGCAACCCCGGATCTTGGACCTGCTTGATCTCCCCGGTGAAGTCATCGACGAGCAGGCCTACGTGGCCTTGCCTCACATAAGAGACGCAACCTGTCGTCAAGATGGCGGCCATCAAGGCGGACAGCAAGGGGAATCGCGGCACGTCGGAACCTCCCGGGCCATGTCCTGGCCCCCGTCTTTTCATCCCCGTCGGAATCCGGGTCAAACGTTTGCCGTGGCTCACGGGCGTCGTGCACGCCGACCTGCGTTATGCTGACTTGAGGAACCGCTGCATTACCCTTTCCCGACGAGGATTTTCCTTGGCCGAATCCGTGCAGTTTCGCGAGGTGGTCTTCGCGCATCCGGGGTACCCCCCGGTCCTGCGTGGTGTCACGCTGGATTTGCCTCCCGGCGAGGCCCTGGTGCTCCTTGGGCGCTCGGGCTGCGGCAAATCCACGCTGATGCGTCTCGTCAATGCCTTGGCTTTCCCCACCTCGGGTGAGGTCAAAGTGGGCGGACGACCGACGACGGGGTGGGATCCCATCCTGCTGCGGCGTCGCGTGGGTTATGTCCTGCAAGAGGCCGCTCTGTTTCCCCACATGTCTGTTCGCGACAATGTGGCGGTCGTGCCTCGCCTGCTGGGCTGGTCCGAGGATCGCATCCGCAGCCGTGTCCCTGAATTGCTCGAGCGCACGGGGCTTGACCCTGCGGAGGTCCTTGAACGGATGCCCCGAGATCTGTCCGGTGGCCAGCGGCAGCGGGTGTCCATTGCCCGTGCGCTCTGCGCCGATCCTCCGGTCTTGCTGCTCGACGAGCCGTTCAGCGCCTTGGACCCCCTGGTGCGCCGGCAGCTGCAGCTGGATTTCCGCCGGATCACCCGTGATCTGGGCAAGACCATCATCCTCGTGACGCATGACGTCCAAGAGGCCGTGAGGCTTGCGGATCAGCTCGCCTTGCTGCACGAAGGTCGGCTTGCGTATCTCGGTTCCCCGGCGGGCCTGCCGGCTTGCGAGCATCCCGAAGCGAGAGCCTTTGCGGAAGGCCTGCAACCCTCGGTGCCGGGGGTATGAACGGTTCATCCTTCGGCGCGCTGGTGCGCGATGCTTCCTATGTGTCCCAGATGGTCGAGCATGTGCTGCTCGTCGGGGCGGCGATGGCTCTGGCCCTGCTGCTGGCTCTGCCGCTCGGAGTCTTCTCCGCCGGGCGTCCCCGCATGCAGCGGGTTGCGATGTCCTTGGCCAACCTCGCCCAGACCATCCCCAGTCTCGCGCTATTCGGGTTCCTGATGCCCTTGGATGTGTCCGTTGCCGGAGTGCGGCTCGTGGGAGGCCTAGGCACGGGCACGGCCGTCACGGCGCTCGTTCTTTACGCCATCCTTCCGATCCTGCGCAACACGGTAGAGGGCTTGCGAGGAGTCGATCCTCTGTTGCGAGAGGCAGCGATGGCCATGGGGATGACTCCGCGCCAACGCTTCTGGCGTGTCGAGCTCCCGCTTGCACTGCCCACCGTGCTCGCGGGCATCCGCGTCGCGACGGTCCTGACGGTGGCGACGGCTACCGTGGCTGCGGCCATAGACGCCGGGGGCCTCGGCAAGTCCATTTTCCGAGGATTGCGCCTAGGGGATCAGGATCTCATCCTCGCCGGGGCAGGAGGAGTCGCCGTCCTCGCCTTGCTCCTGGATGGGCTCCTGGGGGCCGTGCAAGCCCTCGTGACGCGTCGTCTCGCCCGTCCGTCCTCGGGCGGGGGCGGGCGTCGCCCCTGGGTCTGGTTCGTCGGCCTGATTGTGCTCGGTGCGGGCGTCTGGGCTGCGGGACGTCCGATCCAGACACCTCTCATCACGGTGGGCGCCAAGGATTTCACGGAGCAACTCTTGCTGGGCGAGTTGCTTGCCCAGGAGCTCGAGGCCCGTGGTGCCCGGGTGCGCCGGCGTTTCGAGCTGGGCGGCAGTCTCGCTCATCAGGCCCTCGTGGCTGGGGACATCGATGTGTACCCTGAGTACACCGGCACGGCCTGGCAGGGGATCCTCAGACGGCAGGATCGACCGGCGGCGCCCGCCATGCGGGTCAGCTTGCAAGAGGCCTACAAAAGCAAGTGGAGCTTGGCATGGAGCGAACCTCTGGGCTTCGACAACACCTTTGCGATTCTCGTCCGCTCCGAGACCGCAAAGCGTCACGGGTTGACCACCATTTCCGAGGTATCCCCTCTGGTGCCGTCCTGGCGTCTCGGCTTCGGGCAAGATTTCATGGGTCGTTCGGACGGCTGGGGGGTCCTGTCGGGTACCTACGGATTCCGTCCGGCGAGAGCACCCCGTGAAATGGAACTCGCCCTGACCTACCGCGCCTTGGCCGACGGGCAACTCGACCTCGTGGCCGGTAATGCAACGGACGGCATCATCAGGCGGATGGGGTTCGTCCAGCTCCTGGACGATCGCAAGGGATTTCCTCCCTACGAGGCGGCCTACGTCCATCGCAGCGCTGCCCTTGCCCGGCATCCGCAGTTGGCGCCATCGCTGGCCGTTCTGGCCGGACGAATCGACGGGACGACCATGCGGCGCCTGAACGATGCCGTGGACCACGAGCGCCTCGCGCCCGAAATCGTGGTTCGGAGTTGGCGTCAGTCCGTTTCTGCCGACCGCCCCTGAAGCAATTACGTTCGGGAGAGACTCTATTCCCCCGGCAAGATGGGGGGCGGGAAGCCTGTCCAACTTGCAACCAGCAGCGTCACGTCGTCTTCCGTCCTTTGCCTGACCGTGGGGCTGCGCAGAAAGGTGGCCAACGCGTCATCCAACCTCGCTTGGTCGCCATCTTCCGCGGTCTGCAGCACATCGAAGAAGGGCTGGAAGAAAGGCTTGTGGCCTACCTCGTCTCCCCAGCGCAAGGCCAGCCGCCTGAGGCCGGGGGTGAAGACAGCCGCGTGCCGCGCGGGCTCTGGAAACTCCCGGATCTGCAGCAAGCCTACGGCGCCCTCGTCCGTCAGGCGCGTCGTCACTCCTTCACCATCGCCGAGTTGCGGTCGAATTGGCACGTAAAGTGTTTCGTCATGGTGAGAGGCGAGCACCATCGCGCCATCACCGATCTGGCCCAATAAGGTCATCTGACGACCAAGAACGGCCATCAGCAAAGTGCACGCCAAATCACTCAGAGGCTGCCCGAAGGTGGCCGCCTCGGCCATCAACTGAAGCCTCGCCACGGCAAAACAGGACCGCATGGTCTCCTCGCCATGCCATCGTCCAGTCGCCAAGGCATCCTCGGCGTGGGCGACCGCAGCTCTCACCGCGAGCCTTGCACCCTCTCCGCCCCTTGGGACCGCAGCAGAGCCGTCCGCGGCCACGAGCACCACGACCGGTCCTCCAGGAGCCCACGGAAAATGTCTGACGGCAAAGGCGTGACGGCCGGGCTGTCGCGAGGATTCGTGAGCCTGGCCTGCCACGGCCGCGCCTACCGTGCGCCAAGTCACCGCAAGGATCTCCGGTTTTCCACGTTCGCTACCGGGGCAAGCATGATGAGAGGTGCCACATCATCGTAGCGGCGGTATTCACATCGGGGAATCCGTCCGACGGCCCCTGGATGCGCTGCGGTATCGGCGCGAGCCGTGTCGGCGCCGCCTTGGCAGGGGCAACCAACGGATGGGGCAGCGGGGACTCCATACTTGCTCCCTTTACCCCGTGGCTGGAGAAGTTGCTGACGAGGTCCTCGCCTCAAGACGATGGACCGATGCGACTTGGTCTGGGGCGGCCATTCTACTTTCACGTGCGACATGAGATGGTAGTTGAACAAATGTCTAGTTACTATAAATGGGTCATGTGAGTCTGAAGGCCTCTCAAAGTTCTCTCGTGCTGTGGGGCACGCTCCACCCACGCCCTTAGTGCGGCCACTCCCTGAAGCGCAGGCGTATGGGAGGGTACGAGCCAGGACAGTTCAAGATCTGGTCTGTCGTCGAGGCGCCGGGCCAACGCAGCCAGTGCCTTCGTCCCCTGTTCCGTGTCGTGGCTGAAAAACCAGCGAGGGCCTTCGAGGCGTCCGTCAGCACCTGCATAAGCCGCGTCTCCGAGGAAGAGGAGCGGACCCACGAGGTATGCCGCGGTGCCGTCCGTATGCCCGGGTACCGCGTGAGCCTCGATCCTCAAATCACCGATTCGCGTCACCTCCTTGTCACTGAGGCCACGTGACACACGCAAGCCGCCATCGGGCCTGAAAAAGCAACCTAGCGGGCTGCGCCCGAAGGGACTGCGGGCCTCGACCTCCCCCTGGATGAGGGGGACTTCGGCGCCCATGGCCAATACTTGCGCTCGGGGAAAGGCCTCGCAGCCCGCGAGGTGGTCGACATGCCCGTGGGTCAGGAAAATCGCAGACACGTCGGCCGCCGTCCGTCCCATCGCCGCGAGGACCCGCATCAGCGCAGCCGCGTCCTTCTCGTTACCGGCGTCGATCAGGACCACTCCGGCATCGGCCCCGGCATCCAGCGCGAAAGCCCGGACATAGCCGGTGTCGGCCACCCAGGCCGAGCCGATCCTGGGAAGGACGGCCGATGACTCAACTCCTGTCACGCTGGCGCAGCCGGACAGCAGGCCGATCCATCCCATGAGGCGTCCGTGCATGTTCCATGCCTACCCGGAAGTCCGGGTTGTGGCCGGCCCTGCCCTTCGGTAGGCTGGATGACAAGGAGCGCCGGTTTGCCAACCTTTTCCTTCGTTCACGCCGCCGATCTGCATCTGGATACGCCTTTTCGCGGGCTGTCCGCGTGGTCTCCCCGTGTGGCAACGGCCTTGGCCGACGCGTCGCTTGAGGCGTGGGATGCGCTGGTTGCCCTGTGCTTGCGGGAAGAGGCAGCGTTCTTGTTGCTTGCCGGGGATTTGCATGACGCCGACATCCCTGGTGTCCGTGCGCGCCTGCAGCTGTACGAGGGCACGGCCCGCCTTGCGGCCGCCGGCTGTCGGGTCTTCATCGTCCGGGGCAACCACGACGGTGGGGATGAGACTCGCCTCGTGCGCGCCTGGCCAGAGGGGGTGTATGTCTTTGGGAGCGATACCGTCGCCTCCGTGCCCGTATATAGGGACGGGACTCTCCTCGCGACCGTTCACGGCCTCAGCCATGCCGGGCGTCATGTGGCGGAAAACCTGGCAGAGCGCTTCCCCCGTCCCGAGGGCCCCGGCATCCACGTGGCCTTGTTGCATGCCAATCTCGGCCGGGACACGGGACACGCCTCGTATGCTCCCTGCAGCCTGCGAGACCTGGTGAGTTCAGGCCATCATTACTGGGCCCTCGGGCATGTCCATCGGCGGAGGGTTGAACGCCACGGCCATACGTGGGTCGCCTATCCGGGTAACCTGCAGGGGCGGAGCCCCCAGCCTGCCGAACGGGGGGCCAAAGGTGCGCTCGTCTGCAGGGTCAATGGAGAGGTCATCGAGGAACCCCGTTTCCATGCCTTGGACCGATGGCGATTCGAGGAACGTGAGTTGCAAGTCCCCGATGGGGCGGATCTACCCTTGGTCCAAGCCCTTCTCGCAGAGTGTGCGAAGGAGGTCGTGGCCGAAGTGGGTGAAAGGGGAGTGCTGCTGAGGGTGGTACTTGCAGGTGCAGACGACGTCAGGAGTTTCCTGGGTCCACGAGGTGTTCTCGACACCTTGCGCAGGCTGCTGGACGACCTGATGCCTGACTCTCTGATTCTCTTGCCGCTGCGCTTTCGTCTTCGGGATGGGTTCACCGGGGGAGTGGCGGCGACGGGACCGCGTGGCGCGCTCGAGGCGTTCGTCGCCGAGTTCGATGGGCCTGCCCGTGAGGCATGGATGCGTGCGCAACTGGAGGCGGCCAAGGATCCCGGCCCGGGTCGCATCGGGGAGGATCCCTCTGTCGTCTGGGACGATGCGAGGCAGCTGGCGCTGGCAGCTCTCGCCGGCGAGGAACCGGCGTGAGGATCAAGGGCTGGACCATCGAAGCCTTCGGGGCTCTCACAGATGTCGCCCTCAGGGATCTAGGGGCCGGTCTGGTCATTTTTGCCGGCCCCAATGGCTCGGGCAAGTCCACTACCCTCGCCTTTCTGCAATGGCTGCTTTTTGGCTACCCGTCTGGAAGGCGAGGACTTCGGCATGAGACCCTCGACGGGAGTCCACCGGCCGGGCGACTCCTGCTGGAGGATGACCAGGGACCTCTTGTCGTCGTCCGGCGAGCGGAACAATCGCGAGGACTCGAGGTTTCACGGCCAGGTGGCGCAAAGGTCCCAGCAACGGCATGGGCGAGCATGCTGGGCTCGATGGACCGCGAGACCTTTGCCGCAGTGAATGTCTTTGACCTGCGTGACCTCCGTGCTCTCGAGGCTCTGGCCGACACCAAATTGCGCGAGCGGATCCTCGGAGAGGCATTGTCGGGCGGGGGGGCGACCCCTGGCGCGGCCCTCACGGTCCTTGACCGTGAAGCGCAGGCGCTCTATCGACCTCGCGGAGCCTCGCGGGTTCGTGAGCTCGAGATCGAGCTGGAACGTCTTGCTCGTGAAATGGCTCGACTCGAGCGCGAATCTGCGGAGGCAGGTCACTTGGCCGAGGGGCTCGAGCGCCTCACGGCCGAAGTCAGTCAGCTGGAAGAGGAGTGGTTGGACCTGTCGCGAGCCTTGGTCGAGCTCGAACAGCCATTGCCGCTGCCGACAACGCCGCTCTCCTGGACGGAGGTCCTGACCCCTGTCGTTCCCCTTGTCGTGGCAGCTGCGGTTCCTTGGACTCTTGAGCGGCTGACGGAGCCCCAGCGAACTTGGGTATTCCTCGCGGGGCTCGCGTGCAGCTTGAGCCTTGGAGTGAGTGTGATGGTCCGTCGGGCGAAGCGGCAGGGCGAGTCGCGGGTTCGCCACAGGACAGGAGTGACCGAGCGAAATCGTAGCCGTGAGACCCTTCTCTTGCGTCGGCGGGAGGTCGAACTCGAGCGTGGGGCTGTCGCTCGGGAGCGGGCCCGTCTGGAGCTGGCCTATGCACGGTGGTCGAAAGATCAGACTCCTGCCCGTCTTGCTCAAGAGCGTGCCGCACGCCAGGCCGAGCATGAAGAAGCGTTGTCCCGTTGGCGTCGGCTGGTCCTGGCCCGCGCCATGGTCGAAGAGGCAGGCCGACGTTGGACTCGTGAGCGAGAAGCAGCCATCCTGGACCTTGCTGGCCGTTGGCTTGGAGCCGCTACCGAGGGTGGCTTTCGCCGGATTCGTCTCGACGGCCAAACCCTGAGGGTCGAGGATGCTTCTGCCAGGGACTGGTCTCCTGAACGTCTCAGCAGGGGGACGGCCGAGCTGCTTTTCCTCTGTTTGCGACTGGCCTATGTACAGATTGCAACCGGCTCCGTTCGTCTGCCTGTCATCCTGGATGATGTCTTTGTGAACCTCGACGGTCGGCGTGCCGATGCGGCCGCCCGTCTCGTGGCGGAGATGGCACGGGAGCGGCAAGTCCTGTACTTCACGTGCCACCAGCACACCCTCGCATGCTTGCTGCGTCATGCGCCCGCTGCCGACCTGCGGGAGATGCCACATCGTTCCGGGGTGCGGGCGTGAAAGGCGGAGAGTCTGAGGGACTGGAGGACGAGGAATACGGCCTGGTCTGGCCCGGGCGCAGGGCGGCACGTGCGTTGGCTGAGGACCCTCCGATGCACGTCCTTGAGGAACGCCCTGGCCGAGGTCGGTATGAGGAGGCCACGAAGAATCTATTGGTCGAAGGCGACAACCTCGAGGCGATGAAGCTCCTGCGACCCGGTTTTGCGGGGGTTATCAAGCTCGCCTATCTCGATCCTCCCTACAACACGGGCCGGCAGATGGTCTACGCGGATCGTTTCAGGCAATCGGTGCGTCGGACCGGCCCGTCGAGAGACGACGGACACGTGCAGGTCCGAGGTCGCCGGCATTCGGCCTGGTTGTCCATGATGCTGCCGCGTCTCCTGCTGGTACGTGAACTGCTGCACCCCCGGGGTGCCGTGATGATCAGCCTGGATGACGCGGAACTGCCGCGGGCGCGGGAGCTCTGCGACGAAGTCTTCGGGCCGGATCAGTTTCTGGCTACGCTGGTCTGGGAAAAGGCGCACACGCGCAAGAATTCCGCCAAGGGCTTCTCTGTCAGCCATGAGTACGTTTTGGTCTACGCAAGAAACGCAGGGTCGTGGGATCGGGTCCTGCTGCCCCGCGTGGACACGCGTGCCTACCGTAATCCCGACGGTGATCCCAAGGGGCCTTGGAAGCTGGATCCGATCACGGCCCACAATCCTTATGGGGCGCGCTATTCGCTGCGCACTCCCTGGGGGACGGAGCTTGCGCCACCGGAGGGGCGGTTCTGGGCTTTCAGCGAGGAGACCTTGCGGTGCAAGGAAGCCGAAGGGGCGTTGGTCTGGGGACGACCGGGACGCTATCCGCTCGTCAAGCGCTATCTCTCGGAGACGCAGGACGGACTGGTGCCCACGACCCTGCTGTCTCGCACGATGGTGGGGGATACCGCGACGGCACGGCGTGAACTGGATGCCCTGCTGGGTGCGCGAGGAGTCTTCGAGTATCCCAAGCCGCTCGGACTGATGCGCCACCTGCTTCGCGTCGCGACGCGACCGGGTGACGTGGTGCTGGATGTTTTCGGTGGGTCGGGATCGATGGCCCACGCGGTCTGGCTGACGAATCTCGAGGATGAGGGGAGTCGACGCTGGATCACGTTGCAGCAGCCGGAAGCCCTGTCCACGGAGATCGCCCGCCAGCGTGCGTCGGCCGAATTCTGCCTGCGGCAGGGGCAGCCGTGCAATCTGGCACAGGTCACGCGTCTGCGGCTTCTTCGAGCTGCGGAAACCTTGCAATCCTTGACCCAGGACCTGGGCTTCAAGGTCTCGGCGCTCTCGCCGCAGGAACCGTCGGGTCTCAGCTGACCTTGAGGGATACAAGCTCTGCCAGCCGACGACGAGCTTCGGCGAGTGCTTCCAAATCAGGAGTGGTCTCCCTGAGGCTCCGGTTGAGCATGCGTGCGAGGTCGGCGACCTTTCCGGGATGGCGCGGGCGGGTTTGCGCGGCGCGCAGGGCATGGTGGGCCAGCTGAGCCACCTCCGCCCGATGATCGTCCTCCTCCAGGTTCCGGACGTCGCACAGGGCAGAAGCCAAACCGTAGGCGGCGCAACGAAGCCTGTCCAGAGTTTCGGCAGAGACCTCCCCTTCGAGTCGACCCGTTCGCGCACGCTGGGCGAGCACAGCCAGACGAGCATCAAGGTCGGGTACGGAGTAGGGTCCGTAAGGCTCGAGTTCACGTACGGCCTGCATGATCAGCCGCGCAAACTCCCCCTCGAAGGGGACCAGATCCCAGGCCCGCAGGGCTTCCATCGGCATGGTCACCAACACGCTGCGTACGCGGTTCAGAAAGTCGAGGCGTGCCTCGGCGTGTTGGATCGCGGCGTTGAGCTGGGCCTGGGTTCCACCCCGTCGCTTGGCCGTGCGGATCATTTCGGGAATCTCCAGTCGCACGAGCCGATGCTGCCGCTCCGTCAACCCAAGAAGGTTGCGGCGGCTGGCTTCGCGGCTGGTCAGGACGGACATCGGCGGGCACCTCGAGTCAAGTTGGCGTGGATGGTCCCCTTGTCAGCGTCGCGTGTTCTGGAGAGGTGGCGCCCCACATGTTCTTGAAGTTCATTTCACGAGGAAGCTGAATGACTTCAGGAAGTTTTTAAATCTTCTTCAATCAAGGCAAGCAGGGCCTTGGCCTTGGCGACTCCCGAGGCGTGCTGCAGTGTCTCGGCCTTCGACAGGGCCTCCGCGGCAGGGACCCGGGCTTCCTCTGCACGCCGCGCCGCCACCAGCAGTTCGGCTTCCAGCAAGGCCAAGGGCAAAGCATATTCGCGGTCGCCGGCGGCTCGGCTACCTGCGATGGCTTGGCGCGTAAGGTAGAGAGCTTCCTCGACCTTTCCGGACGCCTTGGCCAGCCACGCGCGGTAGGTGGTGGCCGGGGTGTGGAAGGCCTTCTGGGTCGCTTCGGGCAGTTCGGCCCAGAGACGATTGGCCTCGGCCAACTGGGCATCAACTGAAGCGCGCTCGTCGGCCAGTGCGAGAGCCAAGGCCTCAAGCAGCAACGCCAAGGCCTGGATGGGCTTGTAGCCTCCTTCCTCGGCGAGGACCCGTGCACGGATGGCCTGACGGCGCATGGCGACGACATCATGCAGCGCATGGGCCTGCAGGGCCAGGTTCAGCCTGGCCGCGGCCTCGTCGAAGGACAGCCCTTCCGTGATGGCCATTTCCAGGCCCTCGTGAAAGGCCTCGACGGCCGCCGCATGGTGTCCAAGCAAGGACCAGGCATTGCCGAGAAAGTTCAAGACACTGTAAAGATCCGTCCGGCGACCCGAGCCTGCGAGGTCCTGCCGCGCCTGCTCGACGATGGCGATTCCTTCCCGGATCTCTTGTCCTTCCGAGCGGGTCATGATCACGATGGTGCCCAATAGGGCCTTGAGAGCGGTGGTGTCCGTGGGGTCTCCCCATTCCTCGGCCTTGTAGAGACCACGGTTGCAGGCTACGAGCGCCTCCTCTGTCCGTCCCATGCGGAACAGCAGACGACCGAGAGCAAGACTGGACCGGGCGTGGGAGCCGCTGGCCCGAGCCTGCTCCGCAAGGGCGATGCTGTCTGAGTACAGGTCGACCGCTTCATCGAGACGGCCCGATAGCTCGGCCACCATGGCGAGACTGGTCCGGATGTGCGCCACGCTCTCGCCGTCCTCGAGCTGCTCGGCGAGATTCTGAGCCAGGACAAGGTGCTCGCGTGCCTCTTCGAAGTGCCCTCTGCCCTTCAGGATCCGTCCCAGGATCTCGTGCCGTGCCAGACGCAGGGGGGCCTCGGCCAACAACCCGTGGTCGTGTTCCTGCGCCAAGGCCCTGCGGCACCATGCTTCGGCTTCCTGGGTCGCGAAGTGACTCATGGCCCAGAGTGCCGCTAGGTCCATATGCCGCAGGGCCCTGTGATGGACGTCCGCGGCCAGCCAATGACGAGCGAGTCGGCTGCTGGCAGGACCGGAGCGTGCTCCGTGGCGCTCCTCCAGCCAGACCGCGGCTTCCTGGTGGACGTGGAGACGCTGGGCTTCCAAAATCTGGTCCAACAGGGCCTCACGCAGCAGGCCGCTGCGGAATCGCCAGCGAGTGCCTGCCTCTACGGAATCGACCTCAATCAGACCCGCCGCGGCAAGAATCGTCCACGCTGCCTTGATCTCGTCTTCCGAGCCATACGACGGGTGGAGGTGGCACAGCAGCTCAATTTCACTGTCGTGGCCCAGCAAACAAATCACCTTGAGCAGCACCTGGACGGGCACCGGGAGAGGATCTACCCGTCGTAGCAAAGCGGCCTGAAGCGTGGCCGGAAGGGGTAGGGCCTCGTCGCCTTCCCCTCGGCCCTTGGTCACGCCGAGAAGAGCAGCGTCAGCCAGTTCCTCGAGGAAGAGGGGATGCCCATCGGCTTGGTCCAAGATGCGTTCCATGGTGCTCGCAGGAAGGGCCTCCTGACCGACGCGTCGCGTGACCAGCTGGTGCGCCGCCGCGCGCGACAACGGCGTCAGCTCCATGCTTTCCCACGAAAGGGTGGTCCAAGGTTCCCTGCGTGGCAGCTCAGGTTCTGTGCCTGCGAGGACCAACGTCAGGTCGCGATGCCTGCGCGACACTTCGACGATCAGCTGAGCCGAAGCCGAATCGAGGGTGTCCGCGTCGTCCGCCAGCAGCAAGACGGGGGCATCACTCAGGAGCTCTGCCAGGCACTCTGCAGTGGCCTTGGCAACTTCGGCCGGTTCCAGCCCGACCCGTTCCGGTTGGTCGGGGGCGTGAGGCTCCGCAATCCATCGCAGCAACAGGCGGGCGCGTGCAGGCAAGCGCTCGCCCGTATCGATCAGCAGGCTGCCGACAGTGTCTCGCCAAGCCAACAAAGGGTCACCCGTCCGATAGCCCCCGCCGGTCAGTCGCAGCACGCGTGGCTTGACTTCCCATTCGGCGTTCGCGAGGGCATCGAGCAGGAGTGTCTTGCCGATGCCCGGCTCTCCCACGAGGTGAATCCGCACGGAGGCTGCAGAAGACTTTCTTTGAACCAGCACCTTCATCAGCTGGGCCCACGTTTCCTCTCGACCGACCAGATCTGTCAGGCGCACTCGGGACGTGGTGCGCTCGTGCTGTGGTCGGAAGACCGCCACGGGCAAGCTCTTGCCCTTGAGCACCAGGGGGGCAAGCGGCTGCAGGACGAAGCGGCTGGCGATGGCGCGGGCCGTGGCCTCGTCCAAGACAATGCCATCGCTTGCCTTGCCCATCAGTCGTGCCGCAAGGTTGACCGTGTCTCCCATGACCGTGTACTCACGGCGCTCATCTCCGCCGACCTCGCCGCAGTAGGCACGGCCCGTGGCGATGCCGATGCGGACCGGCATTCCTGCCTCATGCAGCAAGTCACGGATCGCGCAGGAGAGACGGACGGCAGCTTCGGCGGCATCCGTCCGTGCGCGGGGCGGGAGACCGGTCACCACGATGGCCGAAATACCCTTTTCGTCGAGACTGAGTTTGTCGAGCGCCCCACCGTGCCTGTCGACGGCCTCCTGCAGCGCAAGGATCATGTCGTGAGCCTCCAGGCCTACTTCGAGCCCCGACAAGCTGACAAAGACGACCGTGACTTGCCTGAGTTCGCCCAGCCAGCCACGATCCCCTGAGACCACATGCGAACGCACGATCTCAGGCAGCAGCCCCAGCGCGGTGTCGAGGGCTTCCGTACCGGAGATTTGCTTCTTTCGCCGGTCGACGGGTGGCAAGATCGAGGCCTCGCCCGCCGTCTTTGCCACGTCGGTCACGGCGAGGTCACCTGGCCCGAGGTCCGTCGCGTACGTCGCGAGATCGGCGATTGCCGGCCCTTGCACCAGCGGCAGCCATCGTCCGCTACGCCCGCCCAGCAGGGACAGGACGAGGGGGCCTGCCCCCAGAATGGCTTTCAGGGGGAGCGGGCAAGAATGGTCCTCGCGGACGGGGGGTGCCAGCAGGTCTTCGGCGCATCGACGGGCAAGGCTAATGACGCCGGGAAGGTCTTCGGGTCCGTCACACGTCCACACGGCCAAAACAGCGTCTCCGGCGAAGGAGACGAGGTCCCCCCCGTGTTCCTCGAGGCCTCGAATGATGCGCCCGAAATCCCGGTTCAGCCGATCCGTCAGGCGTTCGGCACCGGTCCTGCCTTCGGCCGCCAGCTGTTCCGTCAGGGCCGTGAAGCCCACGATGTCGAGCCAGAGAACGGCCGCCCAACGCGTCAGGCCGAAAGGCGGCTGATGCTCCGTCAAGGACTCCGCGACCCACATCGGCAAGTGGGCGACGATTTGCCGATGTGTCCCAAGATCCTGAGCCATGGGTACATGGTACGCGACTTCGGAATCTCTCAGTCGTACTTTATTTTTCTGGAAAGGGTCCTGCCATGAAGGAAGTGACGACGAGTCTCCTGTTGCTGGCTCTGGCCGGGTGTGCGGAAGGCGGTTCGTTGATGGCCGCCTCGGCGACCTCGGCCGCGGGGGTGCTCGAGGACAAGCCTGTGCTGACGGGCCGGGTGCTGGATGCTGCGGGGGCTCCGCAATCCGATGTGCTCGTCGAGGCCTTTGGCTTCGGGATGGATCAGAGTCCGGTCACTTTGCAGAATGGGCAGACGGCACTGATTTTCATCTCTGGGGCTACCCTTGCTCCACGGGCGTTTGATAGGCGAATTCTTGGATACGTGCCGCCTGGTGCAAAAACCGACGCCGATGGGCGCTTCACCATAGCCCTGCCTGCTCGGGGAACCTACAATCTGGAGGCCGTGGCCACCGCCGAACTGAAGGGGTGGCGCTATAAGGTGGATGCTTCCGCCTCGGCGCTGCCGGTCGGCGATCTGACCCTGCGGGAGACCGCGGTTCTCAAGGGGCGCATCACCATGCCGGAGGACAAAGGCTCCAAGGAGGGCGCGGATGTGTACCTCGCAGGGTCGCCTTATCACGCAAGGACCGAGGCGGATGGCAGTTATCGCTTCGAGAAGGTGCCTGCCGGCACGGTCGATGTGGTGGCTTTCAAGGGCAACCTCAAGAGCAAGGCCATTTGTATCGACGTCGTGCCAGGCGGCGAGACCGTCGCTCCTGACGCTCCGATGGCTGTAGTCGCCCCCTGAGCGCTTAGGACCACGCCCTGACGGCGGTCTTGCGGGGCGCCGCACGATCTTTGTCGTGGCCATCCGGCTTGCTTTTGCATCTCCAGGGCTATTACGTCCCTTCTGCCGGGTATCCGGGTACGGTTTGCGGCCGATGTTGCCTGGGAGGTGCGCACGGGAATGTAACCCGTGGGACGAGTGCCGCTGAAGCCTGCACATGCCGCCTCCGTGGGGCAGGGGCGCGCTGGCTCAGTCATCTCGGGGCCGCTCGTCCAGGGCACCCGCCTCTGTAAAACTGGCGAACCAACCAAGATTCGAAGGAGGGTG
>JAYKGV010000020.1:0-13412 GCA_035285595.1 Candidatus Sericytochromatia bacterium | reverse complement strand
GTCGGTTCTGGTGCGGCCTTGGTCACGTTTCCGTGGCTTGGCGGCAACGGAGCGAGCCTCGCCCCTCCCGAAGCGGCCATGGCAAGGCCTGTCGCCAAAAGGACCGTGTCTGCCAGCCGGGGGGAGGCCGACGCCCTGCGATCGATGGCCCCGTCGACCAGGACCCGCCCGGCCCCGGCTGCGTGCAAGGCCTCAAGGGCCGACCGGGCACCGTCGACCGATACGGGACCGGCGAGCTCGACCGCCCCCGCTCCCGTCACACGGTAGATGCCGACGGCACCGAGGCCCGTGTGCAGGTCTGTCTTGCGCACCAGGGACAGAGGGGCGGTCGCCCGGCGAGCCGAGGCCTCCGCCGTCGCCAGCAGCGTACCGACCGGCGGGCGGATGCGCGGCTTGGGCAGGTCTGTCACGGCATCGAGATCCTCGCCGTCTCGACCGACGGAAGTCAGCCCCAGGGGACCCTGGGGCGCGAGCCTTTCCACGAGCCAGTTGAGGGCTGTCGTCTTCCCCACGTTCTTGGCCGTGCCCACAATCGACACGGCGGCGGGACGCCCCAGCTCCGCGTCACGGAGGGCCAGAAGTTCCAGGAGGCGCATGGGTGAAGCGTAACACGACCCCAAGAGGCCGGGGGACGCCTGGTTTGAAGGTCGGGGCCTTTCGGGAACAGGTTCGATGGGGTCTGTCAGGGGACGGAGGTCCGGCCGATGCTCCCGCTGTTGCCCGCCGACGGCTTGACTACCCCCGTGGTTCTGGGCTACGGGGGCAGCGAGTGGGCACTATGGGAAAACGCGACCTTCTTCCCGTGGGACTCTCGGGTGGACTACCGCCCGGAGCCAGACGGGCGCGGCGACGTCGTGTTGCGGGCAACCAGCCGTGATGCCGCCTCGATGTTGCGGCGCAGGGTTCGCCTCGAACCTGCGGTCACGCCCCGAGTGACGTGGACATGGAAGGTGCCTGCGCTTATACCGGGTGCACAGACCACGGTTCCTGGTAAAGACGATGCAGCAGCTAGGATCTATTTTTTCTGGAATCTGGAGCGCAAGGAAGACCTGGTAAGGGCTTATGGTCTGTCGTACGTCTGGGGGCAAGGGCCCGAACCCGGAACGCTCCGGCCTGATCCCGGTGCCGCACGCATAGGAGTGTTCGTTTTGCGCAGCGGCGCCTCACCTAGGGGGACCTGGCAGCGCGAATCCCGGGATTTGCGGCAGGACTTCAGGACGTTCTTCGGGCGAGAGCCCTTGGGGCCGGTCACGCTCGTGGCCTTGCTGACCGATACCGACCAGACGCGTGGACGCGCCACGGCGTGGTACGGTCCCATCACCGCTACGGCAAACCCAAAGGAGGACTGACGGCCGTCCCTATCAACGCAGCGTACGCACCAGTCGAAAGCCCACGGAGCCCCAGCGACCGCCGGGATGGACGTCGCGACGGGCCGCCGAGCGAGCAAACTTCAGGTTTCCGTACCAGCTTCCGCCTCGCGAAACCTTGTAGGGCGACCCTAGTCCCTCAACGGGATTCTCCCCCGCACCTGCCGGGAGTTCGAGAGTGATCCCATCCTCACACCACTCGGACACATTGCCGGCCATGTCATACAGGCCCCAGGCATTAGGCTGTTTCTGGCCCACAGGATGAGGGCGCCCGTCGCTGTTGCCTTGATGCCAGATGAAATCATCCGCCAAGCTCGCGTCGGTTCCAAAGAACCAAGGCGTGGGACGTCCGGCTCGGCAGGCGTACTCCCACTCCGCCTCGGTCGGAAGGCGCCACCCCTGGGCAAGATAGGGGCTGGTCGAGCTCCAGCGGACGCTCTCGCAGGTGTACAAGCCCTCTCCACCCAGCTCCCCTTGGCAAGTCTCGAGTAGATAGGTTTCGGCCAGCCCTTCGCGGCGCGACAGCGCGTTGGCGTAACTTGCCGCTTCGAACCAATTGACATTAGTCATCGGGCAGGTGTCACAGCCGGGATTTTCAAGGCCACGGGGAAGTTCACCCATCACGGCGCGCCACTGAGCTTGAGTGACTTCGGTGGTATGCATCAGGATGTTCCGGGTCAGGGTAACCTCCCTCTGGAACTCGAGTTGGCCACGGTCAGGCGCGTCTGGTGTAGAGCCCATCAGGAAAGTTCCCGCCCGAATGACGACCACGGTATGTCCCACGCTGCCTTCCATCGAGGCGGGGACAGGTGAGGCTGGGACGGAGGAATTCGTGGAAGCGCACGAAGGAAAGGGCAGAGCCAAAAAAGCCAGCAAACCGCCCAAGAAGAGGGGGCTGGACATCATGAGGCGGATGGCTCGCGGGTGGGACGGACTCGTTTGGACAATTCAGCGCTTTCCGGAAGGGGCATCGAGCTTGCGGTTGTACTCCAAAATGGCCTCGTAGGCTTCATCCCACGCTATAGGCGGACGCGACGGTATCAGCATCCCCGGGAGCGTCAGCCCGAGACCGGCCACGCCAAGGCTGGCTATCGAGTAGCCGACGAGCCGGGTCGTGGGGTCGAAGGTCGTCGCGCCGAAGGCTCCGCCACCGAGCAAGGCGACAGCGGCCAGCGTGGCCAAGCCGTAAGTCACCAGATCCGCTCGAACGGCAGGACGTTGGCTCTCCGTGAAGGACTTCGCCACGTTGGCCGACTGCAGCAGCGTGATGAAGCGATCCTCTGAAATGCGAAACGGCCCCACGCTGACGAAAAGATCCCCTCGTAACTCCGAAACACCCCGCAGGTTGTCCCCCGATGCACGGACTCCGTCCTTGGCAAGCCAGCCTGCCCGCAGCGATGCCGTGGCTGGGGGCACCCCCGCTTCGTTGAGATAGAGATGGCGATCGGTTCCGGTGAAGGTCACTACGCCCGCAAGTGCGGGCTGACCCTCGGCGAGGCCTAAGATGGCACCCATAAGGAGCGACGCGAAGGCCCTCGTCGGACGGAGCCGCTGAGGGATGCGGCAGGGACGCTCGGAATGTTGCATCGATGGACCGACCTCGCGGGATCAGGGGTTGGTGAGCAGGACCTCGGGACTGATGTTGCCCCCGGCCGCATTCTGCAGGTTGAAGGGGCTGAAGGTCACGCCCGGATAACCTTCCACGCTGATGCTTGGATCGGCGGTGAACCCATTGGCGATTCCCAGGGCGGAATACGTGATCCTCTGGCTGCCCGAAGTATCGGAGGGATTGGTCAGCCAGATGGGTTCAAGCGTCAGCGTCAAGCCGTCGGGGGAGAGTGAAGCCCTGACCCTCGGGTTGGGAGCTGCGGCGAAGGTGCCCGTTCCAGTCGTGGTGGCCCAGAAGTTGGTGCCGTTGTTGAGCGTGATCCTTCGGTTGAACGTGATCGCCAGACGACCCGAGCCGTCGACCTGACCCGGGACGCTGTTCGAGACACTTGTCACGAAGAGGCCGAAGCTGTTTCCGGGGGCCGCTTTTTGCAACGTCAAGACCTGTCGGGTGACTGCCTTGCCTACGAGCAGGTTGGTCAGGCTGTCGTTCTGCAGCAGATCGACTCCCTCGAAGGTCGTCGGCAGAACCTTGAGGTCATAGACCGCTCCGAGCCCGAGAGCGCCGCCTTGGAATTCCACCACTCCCTCCGCATCGCTCTTGGCGGTGAGAGCCTCGAGGTATCCCGTGTTTGCGGCGAAGGTAAAGCTTGAACGCAGCGCCACCGGCTCATTCCCGCTAGACTTTGGTACGAGCATGGCGGTGGCATCTGGCACGGGTTTGCCATTGAAGATCAGCTGAAAACGATAGGTGGGTGCGAACGTTCCTAACGGAAAGAGGTAGACGTCACCCATGAAGTTATAGGTGCTGTCCACGAGGTTGGACGACCCGCGGGATGCGAAGGGCGAGAGATTATGTTCGAACCGGATGTAATTGTTCTTGCGCACGACCAACCGATAGGTCACGTTGCCTGAGTTGAACGGTAACGGGATTCCGCTGAAGGCAAACTCACCGACCATGGGGTCCTGCGAATTCGTCACGAGGCGATCCGGACGGCGCTGGTTCAAGCCCTGGATCAGGTGTACCTCGAGATCGTCACCACCCAGCCGCTTGCCGCTCTGGGCATCCATCAAGGTTCCTTGAAGCGTCATCTGGGCCGAAAAGACCGCAGGAGCATTGTTGCCGCCACTCACGATCGTCGAGCAGGCACTCAGGGCAAGGACGGATGAGATGACCAAACTAACGCGTCCGAGTTTCATCTCTCCCCCTAGTTCGACGGCCCGCTTGATTCGGCTCGGATGTCTTGGAGCACACGGTCGTCATCAGACACTCATGTATCAGACTTGGCAAGCATCGTGGGTTTCAGCTGTCAAGTTACACGTCATACATGGCCTTCAACGATGAGCGGTGAGGTGTTGTTTGCCCATATCCTGAACCTTTGACGCTTAGGTCTGCGGGGGGGGGCTTTGTCGCCGGGCGTCGTCGGTTCCTGCACTACAGGCGTTTCTACGGAACCCTGAAGCCTGTCTTTCCGTTGAGACTCGGGCGGAGATATCGGCGGGACAAGGGACTACCCCCATCCATCAGCGTTTTCCTGCCGGAGCCGACATGGGTACCTTCCATGACGAGCCCTGCGTGGGGTCGGCCAACGGCTTTCGAGGCGCAAGTGCGGCACCGTCTCCCTCACTGGACTGTAAACAAGGTCTCGGCAAAGCCCCAAGCGTCGTCGCTGACCTGAAGCACCGGGGACCAGCCCGCCTTTTCGCCCAGTGTCAGCGCGGTCGCCGACGTGAACTTGTGGGAGGACTCCGTCCAGATGGTCTCGTCCTGCCGGAAGGTGATTTCGAGGTCAAGCGCATCAATCCGGACGATTTGGTCCTTGAGCGCGCGCAGATGCATCTCGATGCGAGCAGCCGCCGCGTCCCAGCGTGCTTCGTGGGCGAACTGCCTCGGATGGAAATGGCCCCCGAGCTCGCGGTTGATGCGGGCCAGCACGTTGCGGTTGAAGGCCGAGGTCACGCCTGCGGGGTCGTCATAGGCACCCAAGAGCATGGGCACCGGCTTGATGAGATCGGTGCCCAAGAGCAGCGTGTCACCCGGACGTGCGAGTTGACGAATCGCTTGAAGGAACGACGCTGCGTCCGGCGGGGGGAAGTTACCGATGGTCGAGCCCAGGAAGAGGATGAGGGCGCTCGCGTCCTCGGGGCGTTCGGCCAGGCCCCGAGCCAGCCCTTCGAGATATGACGCCGTGATGGGGGCGCAATTGAGCCCCGCGAGATCCAGAAATTGTTGCTGACAAATGGCCAATGCCGTAGGTGAAACGTCGATGGGGCGGTAGGACAGTCCCCCGTCTCGGCGAGCGGCTTCGAGCAGCGCCCGGGTCTTCATGCCAGAACCGCTGCCTAGCTCCAGTACCAGTCGGGGATGGCCTGCAGATGCCATCAGAGCTGGTCCATGCTGCTGGAGAATCGAGAGGTCGGCCCGGGTCAGTCCATATTCCGGGAGGTGGGTGATGGTTTCGAACAAGCTCGATCCGATGGCGTCATACAGCCAGGACGACGGCAGGGTCTTGGGCGTCGCCGTGAGGCCCGCGGCGACTTCCTGACCGAAGGCCGTCATCCGGGGGAGAGTCAGGGGCGTTCGTGGGAGCATGTCAATCCTTCACCAAGCGGAAGCCCGCGTGAACGTGGGGGTAGTCGGGCCTGAACCAGTTACGAAAAGCCGGCCGTGCGAGCACGCGGGAGGTCCATGGCCCGGCACCCTTGAGTATCCGATGTTGGTCGTCGAAAAAGTCGGCCGAGTAGCCTGGGTACAACGGGTGAGCCTGAAAACCTGCGAACGGTCTGAAGACGTCCCGGGTCCATTCCCAGCCGTTTCCCGTCAGCTGCCGTGGGGGGGGCTGTGAAACTTTCGGGCTGGGGACCGGACAAGTGTCGAAGGACCGGAAATCGTAGTTGTCACGGTCAGGTTCCGAAGTGCTCATCTGGGAGGCCGCCAGCCACTGGGCTTCAGTGGGCAGTTGATTTCCTTGCCACTCTGCGTAGGCGGCGGCTTGATCCCACGTGACCCATACCGGGTGGTCCAGCGGCAAGGGGACCCTTCCGAAAAAGGTCCGAAGGTGCCAATGGTCTCCACTCCGCTGCCAGAAGGGTGGCACGGGACCGCCGTCCGCCACGAAGGCGAGATATTCGGCGTGAGTCAGCTTGTGATGTTTGATTTGGAAGGGGGGGAGGTCGAGGTCGTGGCCCGGATGCTCGTTGTCCCATCCGAAGGCCCCCTCCGGCGCGCCCATCCGGACTCGACTGGCACGGACGGTCACCCAGGGATTGGGAGGTGCTTCTCCACCGGGCGAGGGTGGCTTACCCGGGAACTTGGCTTCCGGGGGCAGGCCATGGAGCAGGTAGGCCAACGTCTCGGCATGCATCAACCGATGCTCGAGCGCCATCTGCAGCACATCGGGTTCTATGGCACGCAGATGTCCCTCCACCCACTCGCGTGCTGCCGCGACATAGGCACGCACCTCCGGTTCCCCCGGCCAGTCCGAGACCCGATCGGCCGCGGCTTTCCCCACCGGAGGGTCGATGCCTCGGGCAAAAAGCTCATCCCACGAGACATGCAGGGGCCTGTCGATCCCGAGGTGTCGCGCCAGCAGGTTTCGGTCGAAGGCTTCGAGGTGGCCCAGGTAGAACACCAGGCGGTGACGCTCCGCGATGGGGCGCACGTAAAGCTGCCCCGGGGCCAGAAGACCGAAAAGTCCGTCGGTCTGGGCCCGGGCGGCCCGGAGTTGTCCGGACAGCCAAGTATGGCGGTCCATGAATGTCATCATAGCAAGGGGTGCCGATGCGAGGTCGTTCATGGTCCACACGAGGGGCTGTGGCTGTCGGCCCGGTGGGTCACCCTCAGGTCGCGCCCAAGACTCTGAACATCAGTTGCTCGTGGGGACGCAAGCGTATCGTACGACGGTCCGCTCCAACGGTGACACGCGACCCAGAATGACCTGCACGAGCGTGATTCGAAACGAGCATGATCTATGGAAGATTGTGCTCGGAAGTCATGCTTTGTGGCTGGGGCTTTGGGCTGTACGGACCGGGGTCGGCCGGGTCTGGACGGGGCTATGCTGCGTGAGCGAGCCGCATCCGAATATCGAGACGCCATCTTGGGACCCTCGCTCAGCTACGTACGGGCGTTGAGGGAGCCTTGACGTGAGGCAAGACTCAAACTAACCGTGAGGTTCATCCCGGTGAAGGGCGAAAGTGACGGCGCGAGGCAGTTTCGCTCAATCTGTCCAGGGGGTGAAGACCGGGGACGAAGGACAGGTTTCACCTGTTGCGGGAGTTCGGGGCCTACAAGTCGTCCGCAGCGGAGGAGCGGGCTTTCATCACCGGAGCCATCACTCCCTTGAAACGCGTCACCTTCCAGAGACCGGCGGCATTCTGAGCCACCGAAATCGGGCGACCACCCCCGGCCGCATTGCGATAACCTTCCGAGCGCACGAAAAGCTTCCACTCCTCAATCGTACGGCCCGAAGTCGCCATCGCGTACTTGTCCAATTGTCCGCGTGTTCCCTTCTGCATATAGAGGGATATGGCGTAGGGCTTGGTCGGCGCATAGCCGTTTCCGGGTGCCGCACCCTTCCAGTAGGCCACTGCGGTTGCGGGTGAGTTGGCCAGAACCCGGTCGATGTCAGCCAAGCGATTGTTGTCGATGATCTTGCCCTTGTAGGACCCGGGACCCTGACCCTCCTTCACGTGAGAGGCGTCCACGGCCACGGTCAGACAGCTGATACCCAGCACCCGTTGGGTCGCATAGAGGTCGAGTGCAACCAGAAAGACCGCGACCGCACCTTGGGGCGTGGTCGCCAGCCTGTCGCCTAGAGCCACGAACTCTTCCACGCTGCCAGGAAGCGCCGAGATGCCCAGTTCCAAGTCGAGTTCCCCAACCGCCCGGGACGGGGCGGCATTTGCGGCCTGCAACGAAAAAGGAGTACGGCTTGGCGTCAGGATGGCCGCGAGTGCAAGACCGAGGGCAAGTCCTGATCGCAGGAACGGGATGGACATGGCTTGGATTCCTGACATGCGGGCCAGCGAAACAACGACAATCGAGGACAGGCATACCCATCGGGAAACGAGAGGGCACCTCTACTTCGAGGTCTCGGGGAGGCTGGGATGGGCGCACGCCCTCCTACGGCCCTCGAGCTCCTGATGATTCGCCACCTGGACCGTATGCGGTCTCCGGACGCCTAAAGGGTGAAGGGCACTCCGGTCAGTTCTTCGGAATGACTCCAGAGTTTCTGCGCCAACTCAGGATTCCGGGCCAGGGGGGCCAATTTGGCCTCACCCGGCTTTCCGCGCATTTCCCTGAAGCCCGTGGGCCCCAGATAGGATCCAGGCTTCAGGGCGGGGTCCAGCGCCGCCTGCAACAAGGGGGCCGCACCTTCGGAAACAGGTGCCGCGAAGAAGCCTACGGCTTTTTGTACGAGGCCGAAGTGTCGGAAGAGCGGGGTCTCCGTGACTCCTGGGTGAGCAGCCACCGAGACGACTCGAGAGTTCGCCCGCTCCAGCCGACGGGCAAGTTCACGGGCGAAAAGCAGATTCGCAAGCTTGCTGTCGGCATAGGCGAGTGCACGATCGTAGGTGGCCTCATCGACCGCACGGGTGAGATCAAGCTTGGCCTGCTTGTGGGCGATGCTGCTCACGGTCACGATGCGACCGCGAGGTGCTGCCGACAGCAGAGGGAACAGCAGTGCTGTCAGGACGAAGTGGCCGAGGTGATTGGTGCCGAACTGCAACTCGAAGCCCTGCCGCGTGCGTGTGAAGGGCGGCATCATGACGCCCGCGTTGTTGATCAAGATGTCGAGGCGCGGGTGGCGCGCGGAGATCCGTCGGGCCAGTTCTGTGACCGAATCGAGGTCGGCAAGGTCGAGCTCCTCGTGTTCGAGAGTTCCGTCGCCGTCACCAAGCGTGGCGCGATTTCGAACCACATCGCGGCTGGTCGCGATGACACGTGCTCCTCTCTTCGAGAGCTCGCGGGCGCTGTAAAGTCCAAGGCCGCTGCTGGTACCCGTGATGAGCACGGTTGTGCCGACCAAATCCATGGCAGGTGCGGTGGCTTGATTCATGTTTGGCATGATCTCACGTCTCTCCCCATAGGGCCATCGGTGGCGCAGAGGCTGTTATCCTCTCGTCAGAGCGTGATTGAACTTTGAACAGGGTGGAACCTTACCCGCGGACGAACCTGGCACGACCTCGGTTCCTGAACATGCAAGATTCGGATGACATGAATCCCTATCGAGGCGCCGTGATGACGCTGCTCACCATGCACGGGAAGGAACGAGCGGTGGGACCGGCCCTGGTCGAGTCCCTCGGCGCGACGCTGCGGATCGTCGATGACGTAGACACGGACAAGCTGGGTACCTTTACCCGCGACATTCCGCGTTCGGGCACCCAACGCGAGGCCGCGTTCCTGAAGGTGGCGCTCGCTGCCGAACGAAATCCCTTCGGCCTTGGCCTGGGCAGCGAAGGAACTTTCCTGCCAGGTCCCTTGGGTCTTGGCAGCTGGAATGTGGAGATGCTGGCCTTCGTGGATCGAGGAAGGGGGATCGAGATCCTCGGTCGTGCGGCGGGACCGGGACGCCATCACCACGCCGCGGTGGAGTCGAGAGATGCCTTGGAGGCATTCGCCCGCCGTTCAGGTTTTCCGGAACACGGCCTGGTGCTGCGGCCGGCGCAAGCGGATGACCCGAGGATCCTCAAGGGGCTCAAGAATTGGGAAGATCTCGGTGCGGCCTTCGAGGAGGTCCGAAAGGCGGCCCCGGACCGGAAGGTGTTCGTGGAGCATGATCTCAGGGCGCACATGCATCCGACGCGGATGGCGCTTGTCGGTGAGGCGACCAGGGATCTTGTCGTCAGGTTATTGCGCTTGTGCCCGGCGTGCGGAACTCCGGGATACGGAGTGGAGCGCAAAGTGCCCGGGCTGGTTTGTGCGTGGTGCCATGCCCCGACCTCGGAACCCAGAGCAGAGGAATACGCCTGTGTGGCTTGTCCCCATCGGGAAATCAAGGCGATTTCGGGGCCAAAGGCAGCCGATCCGGGCCGTTGTTCACGCTGCAATCCTTGATGCTTGCAGCAGGCGCTCCCAAGCAGGGACTTCAACTCGGGCAGGTTGCTCTCTCGCGATCGTGCACCTCAACCTATAGACAGAACCGTACAGGCTCGTTTGATAAGTCATGGCGCATAGGCTTATTCGGTATGAGCCGGCTACGCTCCAAGCGGGCCGCTCCGTCGTGGTTCTGGGGCCCCAGCAAGGTTGGGGGCAGGCCCGGCATCCGTCGGACGCAAGGCGTCAGGTCCTGAAGTCTCGGACCCGAGGGCACCGGACGGGCTCCCTTGTTCAGGAGTGCCATCCAGAAAATCGAGGGTGTCAGTTGGCAGGCAGCCGTCTCTGGGCAAGTGCGAAATCGCAGTCTTCAACAAAGGACCGGAAGGCGAGGCGTTCGGCGGGTGTGAGAGCGGGCACCTTGGCCGACCGAGGTTGCGCGGAACGTTCATCCCGCTGCTCGAGCCGGCTCAGGCGAAAATGGTGGCGAATCTGCTGCGGGAACTATCCCTTACTTTTCATCAGGTCCTCGAGGGTGCCGAACCATTCGCTCACGTGCCGCAGGCGCAGGCCTTCATTGAGTGCCGCCAAAGTGTCTGCGGGTTTGATTTCACTGCGTCGATGGAGCTTCAGCAGGGTGTCGAGGTGGTTGCAGAGGGTCGCCTCTTCATCTCCCGCTGCGGCTAGCGGGTCCAAGGGCATCGCATTTGCGATGAAATCGCAACATTCCTCGAGTTCCGAGGCCCAGATGAAGGCACCTAAGCCACCGCTCAAGAACTGCGCAGCAGCCGAATAGGAGTAGAACCCCCAGCCATCGGGCAGTGGGGTAGGACCGCAGGCCCTGACGAGCGTTTACGCGCGCACGAGCCGTACCGCAAGTGTGGTTGAGGGCAGGGCGTGAAATGGGGTCACTTCCGGATCTTCTTCGATTTGGAGGATTTCACGGATGAAGGGTCAGATGCCGCGACGGTCCCCATGAGCCCCTCGAGGGCTTCTCGGAGTACCGGCAGCAACTCGGGTGGCTCCACCACCCGCCGCACGTGGGACCCCAGAGACAAGATCCGTTGACGGGCTCGAATCAGGCCAGTTTCCCAGGTCTCGACCCTGAGCGTACCGTCGGGCTCGGGGGTGACCATCTGTAGCGTCTCCCCCTCCACCGTCTGCAGATTGACCAAGCGGTCCCGGAGCGCGTCATCGACGTGAAAGACCACCCGCAGCAACGGCAGTCGATCGTGGCTGCAGACCTCGGCGTGCGCGACCACCTGATGAATGCGGTCGAGGCGATATTCGCGGAGCGACCGGTAGTCCGGGGGGCCGTCAAGGCTTTCGAGACGAATGGCCACGAGGTAGAGAGCGCCCGTCAACCAACGAAGCTCTGCGTGATCGAGCTGGACCATCCGCGGGGTAACCTGCCCTGGTGCAAGATAGGAGAGGGTGAGCCGACGGCGTTCTTCCAACGCGCCCAGAAGGTCACGCCAGACACCGTCCTGAATCTGGCCAGGGGGTGGGGGAAAGGTCCGGTCAAGCGTCACGGGTGTCCCGGGACCTGCAGGCATTCGTAACAACATGTCCTGCAGGAAGACCGCTTCGGGCAGATCCAGCTGGCAGAGCAGGTGCCACGCCATGGCAAGGGACCTGGATTCCTCCGGGGTGGTCCACAGCGGCAGGGTCGGGCCGGGTCTGGCTGGGGCGGATTTCAGGTTGCCGCCGTCGATGAAGCCCAACCGACGTAGCAAGCGAAGGTCGCGATTGAGGGTGCTCAGACCGTCCAAGTGACCTTGACGGGGCATGAGCGCCAAAAGTTCCGATCGGCTGCGCGCACCGGCCAACAGCGCGGGCAGCAAGACCATAACCCGCTCGAACACACCGTGATTGGTGGCAGCGGCAGCTGGCTGGGTCGGGGACACCTTTCGATGATGCGCGGTGCCGCTCGCCAGATGGTAGCTCCAGATGACACTGTTTCGGCATGTGCCTGATTCATGCAATAGAAAGCTGGTGAATTTCCGAGTTGTGGAGCGACGGGCCCTGCCGGATTTTCTTCACCGGCCCGGCGACCGTCGCCGGGCTCAATCCCTGACTTCACGGGCAGGTCTGCCGCTGGACGGGAAAGGTGGGGGTGGGGGTGTGAGTGTCGAGGGATGATCCTTAGACGTATCTCCTGATGCACCTCCGCTTGATTCGTCCCGAAATCCCGCGTGTCCAAGGTCCGGCCGTGGGCGCTCGGGGGCCCAGCAGACCGGGGAAACCTGACGACTGAAGACCGTGTGGGGCAGGATGCCCAAAGAGCAAGCCCGCTTCGGTTCACCTTGCTCTCGTGCGCAGGAAGGCCTTCAGCTGTTCGGAGACGGCTGCAAGCCCCCCCCATGGCGCAGCCTTGGGGGGCGCCGTCCTTCCGACGCTGCACTTGAGTTGGCTCGCGGACACCATGTCGATTTGACTGGGCTCGGGACCCGGGACGGCTGCGGGTGTTTCGTCCTCGGACGCGAGGCAGGACCGGACGCGCGGGGAAAGGCATTCTGCTTGCCCGCGCCCATCCGTGTCATCATGCCGACGATGCATCCTTACCTTGCGGCCTTGAGCCAACGCATCCTGGTGTACGACGGCGGCATGGGAACCATGCTGCAGCCGCTCGAGCTCACGGCCGAGGACTATCGGGGGGCCACCGGTTGTCCCGAGATTCTGGTCCAGAGCCGTCCGGACGTGATCCGCGGCATTCATCTGGCCTACCTCGAGGCCGGTGCCGATGTCGTGGAGACGAATACCTTCGGGGGGAACCGGCGCAAGCTGGCGGAGTGGGGGTTCGGAGACCAGGTCCGCAGCTTGAACCTTGCTGCTGCCAAGTTGGCGCGTGAGGCCGCGGATCACGTCCGGACGGCTGATCGCCCCCGGTTCGTGGCCGGCTCGATGGGGCCCACGGGGATGCTTCCCTCGTCCGACGATCCCGTGCTGGGCGCTGTCACGTTCGAGGAGCTTGCCGTCGAATTCCAGGAACAGGCCGAAGCACTCGTTGAAGGAGGGTGCGATCTCCTGCTCATTGAAACGTCGCAGGATATTCTCGAGGTCCGCGCTGCCATCGCGGGAGTGCGGCGGGCCTTTGCCGCCATCGGTCGAAGCCTGCCATTGCAGGTACAGGTCACGCTTGACCCGTCCGGTCGGATGTTGTTGGGCACCGACATCGGCGCGGCCTTGGCCACGGTCGGCGCCTTGCCGGTGGATGTTTTCGGCCTGAATTGCTCCACCGGACCAGAGGCCATGCGTGGGCCTGTGGCCTTGCTGAGTGAGCAATCGAAGCTGCCCATCAGCGTCCTGCCCAATGCCGGCCTGCCCCTGAATGTCGACGGCAGGGCCGTCTATCCCCTCGAGCCCGAACCCATGGCTCGGATGCTTGCCGAATACGTCGA
>JAYKGV010000019.1:0-11808 GCA_035285595.1 Candidatus Sericytochromatia bacterium | reverse complement strand
GAGCGGTGGGGGTCTTCCTCGGCAAGGTCGTGCGGGGCGAGCCGCTCGAGATCTGGGGCGATGGTTCGGTGGTGCGTGACTTTCCGTACGTCGGCGACGTGGCGGATGCCATCGCGAAGGCCGTGGAGACGGAGACGCCTCGACTGTTGGTCAACATCGGCCAAGGCAAGGGCACGAGCCTGCGGGAGTTGGTGGAGGTACTCAGTAAGGTCACTGGGCGAGAGCCCGAGGTACTCTACCGGCCCGGGCGGGTCTTTGATGTGCCGCGCAATGTACTGGATGTCCGCAAGGCGGACCTTGAACTGGGTTGGCGGCCCCTGACGCCCCTGGAGGAGGGATTGCGCCGGACCCTCGCGTGGTGGGACGAGGTCGGCGGGGGCGAGGTGGGAGGGCACCCGATAAAGGCTGTAGGTTGACGTTCTTGCCCGTCGCAGCCTGTGGGTGTCGGAGCCACATGAGGCACCCGAGGCGTTCACACGTCGGCTGCGATGAGGATGCAGACCTCTCCACCGTGGTCAGCGAGTCTGTCTCATCTCCTTTGCGTCCCGCCCCCCTGTCCTTCGCGCGGCTCTGTCGCCCTCGCCTGCTACAGGATTCCTGCAACGGTTCCCGTCCGACTGCCGGGAGAAGCCTTCGAGGCAAGGCCTTCAGGGTAGGGGGAACAAAGACGACGTCTTGATCGTCCCCATGTTTGCGGCTATCTGAGTCAGATGGGCTGCCTGGTTGCTCGCGCTGCAGCGGCGCTCTGCAGTGAGATACACACGTCTCGGGGACCGAGGAGTCGGTTGGATGCAGCTTGCCTACTGGGTCAGGGCCCTCCTGCTGGCGGGGGGCATCTTTACGGCAGCCGGTTCCGCGGCGCTGGGGCAATCGACCTGGCACAAGTTCGAGGAGGGCTACATATCAGGCAAGGTCAGCGGAAGGGTGAGCAGGGGCACCCTCTTTCGAACCAATTCCGGCACGCTGTATCAGGTGGATGAAGATGTGACCCACTACCCATCCCTGTACTCTCCCAGAGTCACGGTGCTCTCCGAAGGCTTGACCTATCGCCTGCTCATCGAAGGAATCGAACAGCCCATCACGTGCCGCAGGATCAGGCCACGCGGCGTCGTGGGCACGGGAACGAGCGGGAGCTTTCGCGTCATCGAACCGCGGATCGACGACAACTTCGACGGCCTCGAGTGGGGCAGGTTGTACAAGCTGCAAAATGGCCAAGTGTGGGAGCAGACAGAGCACGTGACCCATCTGCGGATGACCATGTTTCCCTCGGTACTGCTCTACCGGACCGATTCGGGCTACAAGATGGTCGTGAGTGGCCTCGACAGCCCGGTCGGAGTACGCCCGGTCTGGTAGGAGCCAGGCGCCTGGCCGGGCTCCTGTGGCCGGCCACGCCGTCCCTGTGGCGCTTTTGCGCAAAGAATCCGCCCCATCTGGTACCTGCGGGTCATCCTGCTGACTGGCTTCGTGATCTTGGAAGGGTAGACCTCGCCAAAGTTCAACTGAACGGGCGACGTCCCGTCTCGCCGCCCCGACCGTCTCCGGTCGATCGGTCCACAGGACTCCAGCCGTTCTTGCGGGAGCCGTGGACGATCTCGTGGGTGGTTGTAGGGTCGCTCGTCATGGCTCTCGGCGAGGGCAAGGGCAAGGGACCCGTTTCCTTGTCCTGAGCCTCGTGGACCTGCGCGACCAGGCAGGGGCAGGATGTCTTGGAAGTCTTATTGTGTAAGGGCAGGCCTCTCGGGGCTCTTTGCAGGAGAATCGGATGCAGCCGCTTCCAGAAGCCAAGACCGAGCGGTGTGCGCAGGAGTGCGCCACTGGCGATTGCCGCACGGCCGATTCCAACCGTGGCATCGACCTTGCCGCCGCGCTTCGCCTCGAAGGCCTGACGGTGGGCTGGAATCTCATCGAAGGCGCGGTGGCGGTTGCTGCCGCCTTGCTCTCGGGCAGTCCGGCGATCATGGGCTTCGGCATCGACAGCTTCGTCGAGTGTGCCTCGGCCCTCGTCATGATCTGGCGCCTGCGGGCGGAGCAGTACGGGCATCTCGATCCTGCGGGGTTGGAGCGACTCGAACATCAGGCAAGTCGGTGGATTGCCGGCTCCCTCTTTCTGCTGGCTGCCTATGTCGGGTTTGATGGCGTCCAAGCCCTTCTGACCGGCGATCGGCCCGAATTCAGTCCCTTAGGTGTGGCTTTGCTGGTCCTTTCCATGGCGGTGATGTCGTGGCTGGCGCGGGCCAAGCGTCGCCTCGCACGAGACCTAGACAGCCGGGCGCTGGCTGCCGATGCCGTTCAGACCACCGCCTGCTTCTGGCTCTCCTTGGCTGCGCTGACAGGAGTGGGGCTTAACGGGCTTCTGGGATGGTGGTGGGCCGACCCGGCTTCAGCGCTCGTCATCGCAGGGTTCGTGGCCCGTGAGGGACGGGAGGCCTGGCGTGGGAACGTCTGTTGCTGACGGGCCAAGCCGTTGACCTGTCGGCCCGAGGGCAGGGCGTACACCCTTGGCGAGAGGTAACGGACGTTTCATCCGACCCGATCTCTCCCAAGAGTCTCGACAAAGGCCCGGAACGCCCGGACGCGCTGGGGCCGCGGCCCATCCGCAGAACTCAGGAACCATAAGGGGCGGGTCAGGTCCACGCCGGGCAAGTCCAGGACCTTGAGGCGACCTGATGAGAGTTCGTCCTCGATCGCCAAGCGAGAGGCAAAGCCATAGACCGGGTGCGAGCGCAACACGCGCTTCAAGGCTTCGGTCTGCGACACCTCCAGTCGGAGGTCAAGGGAATCGACGGGAAATCCTGCCTTGTCCAGCGACCTCATGACGTATTGCCTGATGGAAGCCTCGGGTTGGCGCATGACGACCGAGGCCCCGACCAGTTCCTTTAAGTCGAGATTGTTCTCGCGGTACCTGAGATGCTCCGGTCCGACGACCAGCTCGATCCGGTCCTGACCCAGCCACACGGCATCGACGGCCGGTCGCAGGCGCTCGGGCACCTCCCCCTCCCACAGGCAGGCGTCCAGGGCACCATCCAGCATCATCCGCGACAGGAGGACCTCGTCGGCGATGTAGACCGACGTGCGCAGCTGCGGCACCTGAGCGAGAAAGGCCCCCATCACGGTCGGGAGATAGTAGTTGCCTAGGGTATCCGTGGCCCCCACGCGCAGGTGCCCCCCCGCCTGGCCGGTCAGTTCGAGGGCTTCGTCCCTTGCGACGCCAAGGTCGCTGACGAGGCGCGCGGCCCTGAGACGAAACCGCTCCCCGGCAGGAGTCAGGGACAGATGACGGCCGTGTCGCTCGAAGAGCTCGGTGCCCAGATACACCTCGAGATCCCTGATCTGCATGCTTACCGCCGGTTGGCTTATCCGGAGGCTCTCTGCCGCACGAGTGAAAGACATGCACTCTGCGGCGGCAATGAAGGTCTTCAGGTATTCGATGTGCACATCTGTTAGCAGACACGCCCATGCGAGTTCCAGTCAACCGAGAAACTGCCCCTTCATACGATATGGTTATCAATAAATTTTATTCATAAGCATTGACCTACACAAAAAGACTGTCTAGGCTGAATTGTCAGGAATTGCCCATCTCCCGCGTTTCGCCGACCGGCAAGCACTGTCCCCGAATCATGAAGGCCCCGTCTCCCGAGGCGCCGGCCGCCACGATGGATGGAGGTCGCTATTGAGCCACGAACCTTTGCCGCTCCTGCCACCGCCGGGTCAGACCCTCGGTGCGTGGTCGATATTTTCCAATGCCGAAGCCCTGGCCCTGGTGCCGAGGCCCAGGTCCAAGGCTCCGACGGGCAAAGGCATGGGTGTCGTGCGACTCGTGCTGGACGATGATGTCTCGGTCGAAGCCTATGGTGCCGTCTATGGCATCGAACACACGATTCACGATGCGAACTTTCGGATGACCCTGACGGTCGATCACTACAATCGCCGGCTCAAGGTCGCCCGGGTGGAGGGGGACCCCGGCCTTATCTGTGCCAAGCTCGAGCGTCTGGCCGAAGCCAATGGCTTCGACAAGGTCACCTTGAAGGTCGAGCGGGAACACCTGGGTGCCATGCTGGCCCACGGCTACAAGCTCGAAGGTCTGATCCCGCAGTTCTTCCGGGGTCAGGATGCTTACGTCGTCAGTCGTTTCCTGTCGGCCGAAAGATTCTCTTTCGACCGCTTCGCCGACGAGAGCGAAATGCTGCGCCAGATTGCCGCCAAGCCACGGCGGCGACCGGCCGACTCCCTACCCTCCGGTTACACGATGTGTTTGGCCACGCCTGACGACATCGAGGATCTGGTCACGCTCTACGAAGGCACTTTCGAGACATATCCGAGTCCCGTGGCCTCGCCGGACTTCCTGCTGGCCACCATGCAGTCGCATGTCCGTTACGCCTTGATGCGCAACGGTCGCGGGCAACTGGTCAGCGCGGCGTCGGCCGACATCGACTTCGCCAACGGGAATGCCGAGCTGACGGATTGCGCCACCTTGCCGACCGAGCGGGGACGAGGCTTGATGCTGCTGCTGCTGGATCACCTCGAGCGTGTCATCCGGCCGCAGGGCGTCCGCTGTGCCTACTCGATGGCCAGAGCCATGGCCCCGGGCATGAACCGGGTCTTCCACAATCTGGGCTACGGCCACTACGGTAGGCTCATCAACAACTGCGACATCTCCGGCGACTTCGAGGACATCAACCTCTGGGTCAAGCCGCTCGACTGAGAACAGGGCCTTGCACCCCATCGACTTCGTCATCGTCGTTCTCAGCTTCGTGGGGATGGTGGCCTTCGGACTGTGGATCAAGGACCGCCAGACCTCGGTTTCCGGCTATTTCGTCGGGGATCGCAACCTGGGTGCGACCCACATCGGTCTGTCCATCGTCGCGACGGATGTCGGGGGCGGGTTCTCGATCGGGCTCGGCGGACTCGGTTTCACCATGGGCCTGTCGGGAGCATGGTTGCTGTTCACGGGCTTGCTCGGTGCCTGGCTGAGTGCCGTGTTCTTGATCCCCAAGGTCAAGCCTCTTGCTGATCGGCATCGCTTCTTGACGTTTCCTGACCTTCTGGGGCACCGCTTCGGACCCGGCGTTGCGGCCTTGGCCGCCGTGATTTCAGGCATCGCTTACGTCGGCTTCACGGGATCCCAGCTGCTCGCCGGAGGCAAGCTGGCGGCCTCGGCCTTCGGGCTGCCGTTGCATCCTGCCGTCTGGGGCATGGCGGGGGCCGTCATTTTGTACACGGCACTGGGCGGCCTCCGCGCCGTTATTCTCACCGACACCATCCAGTGGGGCATCCTTCTGGTCGGCCTGGCGCTCGTGGCGTTGCCCCTCGGCTACGTGGCGGTGGGGGGAATTGAAGGCCTGCGGCAGGCGCTACCGCCTGCACACTTCGACCCCTTGGCGGTCACGCCGGACCTGCTTGCGCAGTGGGCCATCTCGATCGTGCCGGTCTGGTTCGTCGGCATGACTCTGTACCAGCGCCTGTATGCCGTACGGGACGAGCGCACGGCCAGACGGGCATGGCTCGTGGCGGGTTTGCTCGAATGGCCGCTGATGGCCTTCCTCGGTGTGATTCTCGGTATGTTTGCCAGGGTCATGTTTCCGGCGGTGGATCCTGAGATGGCCATGCCGAAGTTCGTGGCCCAGGTGCTGCCGACAGGGGCGGCTGGCCTTGTCATGGCGGCCTACCTTGCCGCCATCATGTCGACCGCCGACAGTTGCCTGCTGGCTGCCGCAGGTCATCTCGTCAATGACCTCTACCACAAGGTGGTGAATCCTCTCTGTGAAGATGTCCATCTGCTGCGCCTCTCGAGGGAAACCATCATGGTGCTCGGACTCGGTTCGGTCGCCTTTGCCCTGCATGTGCCAGGCATCCTCCAGAGCATGCTCCTGGCCTATGGGTTCATGGTCGCCGGGTTACTGTTTCCAACCCTTGCCGCCTTGTACTGGCCTCGCGCGACGGCTCGAGGTGCCTTGTGGAGCATGCTGGCGGGTGGCGGCATGACCCTGCTCGTCACCGCGAAACCGACGTGGTTTGCCGTGGCGGAGCCGCTCTATCTCGGATTGCCTGCAGGTGCCCTGGCCCTCGTGCTGGGCTCGCTGACCGACCGGACGGCCAAGGGACGCTTGCAGCCGGGACACGGCTGAACCCGGGCAGCTGTCCCCCTCAAGCTCCGGCTGCGTCCGCCAGACGGCCACGCAGTTGCTCGAGGGCCGCCTGCTTGCCCAGCAAGGTCAGCTGATCACCTGCGGCCATCACCGTATCGCCTGCGGGCACGATCACCTTGTCTCCGCGTCGGATCAAGATGGCCAGCCCCTCGGGTTGCAGCCCGAGTTCCTTGAGACGCTTGCCCTCGTGCATGCGCCCGAGCTGCAGCTCCAGCACGCCCTGAGCGGCGGGCGGGGAGGCCAGCAGGCCGATGAGGCTGGGCCTCGCTACCTTGCCGGCCAAGGCCAGTCCCGCAGCTTCGTCCGTCTCCAGGACCTCGAGCCGCAGGGCCTCATAGGCCTCTCGATAGAGGGGGCTGCTCTGCCTGGCCACGATCCGAAGCCGAGGCATCGCCTGCCTCGCTTGCTGGGCAAGGTGCAGGTTGCTCTTGTCGCTTGGCGTGGCGACCACGAGGCACGTCGGACGCAAGGCCAGCCAGCGGGCGAGGACGGCCGGGTCGGCCACGTCCGCACGTTCGCGTTGCAAGGTTTCCTCGACGTCGGGTTCCGCCAGCAACTCGTCGCGCTCGAGCAGGACGACCGCTTCCCCCTGGCGGTGCAGGTGACGGGCAATCCAGCGCGCGAGGCGATCTCCGCCAATCACGAGGACAGGTTGGGGCATCAGTGCTAGCCTCCTGGCTATCATCGGGGCAAATCCCCCTTGGACCGTAACGGTGACGAGGACCGTCAGGAACACGAGACCTCGTAACTGCTCGCCGCCGTCCACTCCCCACGCGGCCAGCTCGATGGCCATGTAGGAGGCGAGCGAGGCCGCGACGATCCCACGCGGTCCCAGCCAGCCCATGAACAGGCGCTCCGGCCACCGGAATCCGGCGCCAATCGTCGCCACGGCCACGGCAGAGGGACGGACGACGACCATCAGGAAAGCGACCACGGCCAAGGCTTCCCACCCCAGCGAGAGCAACAGGTCCAGCCTCTGGCTCGAGGCCAGCAGCAAGAACACCACGACCAGCGAGATCAGGGTCAGACCGCGCTTGAAATCAGCGACCGAACGCTTTCCGGGAAACTCCGAACCTGCGAGAATCAGGCCGGCCAGTGCAACGGACGCGATGCCGGATTCGTGGGCCACCCTCTCGCTCAGGGCGTAGGCACCCAGGGCCGTCGCAAGGACCATCATCTGGACTTCGGCTCCGGCGGGACGCTTGGAGGAACGCAGAAGGCCCAGCGTGGCCATCGCGACGCCTCCTCCTATGCACAAGCCAGTCAAGAGGTGGCGGAAGAGCCTCGCGACCGCATCTTCCCAGTGCGGCTCCGCTGACGTGATGAAGCTGAACACGGAAGCGGCCAGCAGGACCCCCACCGCATCCACGAAGACGCTCTCGGCCTCGAGGACGACCTTCAGAGAAGGATTGATGCGCAACCGACGCAAGATCGGATTGACCACCGTAGGGCCAGTCACCGCGACGATGCTGCCGTAAAGTGCTGCCACGGGTCCATCGAGCCCCATCAGGACATGACAGGCCCAGCCTGCACCCAGTGCCGTCAGCAGGGGGGTCAAGGTGAGCAAGCCCACAAGTGTCGCCCACATCGGTCTCAGGCGGCGCCAGTCCATGGCCATCGCTCCTTCGAAGACCACGATGGCCACCGCCACCGAGACCAGTGACCGCAGTCCCTCGCGACCCAAGCTGGAGGGGCGCAGCCAGCCGAGGCCCTCTGGTCCCAGCGCCACCCCCACCAGCAACAGGACCACGACCAAGGGCACCCGCAGGCGGGCGGCAAGAGCCACACTGCCCACCCCCGCCCACAGCGAGGTGGCCAAGGTCAAGACCACGGCCAGCGACGGGTACAGCACCTGGTCCGGAAAGACCGCAGCCTCGCTCAACGGGAATACCCTTGTCGAGCCTGAAGACAGCAGCGTGAGCGCGGTACGTTCGGCCTTGCGCGACATGGGTCCGTTAGGTCCTGCCGGCTTTGGCTGCCGAAGGGCGCCCGGGGCATGCACCCCCCGCCGACGGTTTCGTTCTTTCCTGCAGTCATGAGCCCTATTCAGTCTTCATACCCGAGCAAGCAGACGATCCCGGCACGATGGCCCGCTGGGCAGGGTCTCGTGCAGGCCTCGAGGCTGATGAGCGGGGCGGGAACCGGTTCACAGGTCCGTGCCATTTCCCGCAGGGCTCGCCGGGGAGATGAGAGGACCCGTCTGCTTCGCCTTGCGCAATTGGGTCGTTCGGAACCAGATGAGCGTGTCGTGGGTGTGGGCACGCGAGGACCGCGTGGTTTTCCCTTGGTGGATGTACAGGGCTTGTCGAGGAGGAAGCCGTGGCCCCCACTGGTCTTGCTCAGTCCACTCTACGTCAGGTCGCGAGCTCTCCTGGATGTTCGCCGATCCGATGGATTCAGCGGTGGTGGGTCAGCGGAGTCGTGTCTGGCGTGGGGCCTGGGGTAAGTGAGGGGAAAGGGGCGCTCGAGGGTCGAGCAGACAGTCGCACGCGAGGCCAGATCCGGGCGGTGGTCGAGACGAAATCTCGACAGCAGATTTGCAAAATTATAGATAACTGCTTGACAGGCCTCACCATAGGAGTTTGTCTAGATTTTGTATGACTCGTTGAAGCACGACAGGAGACTTAGCCGTGAACGCCTTACCCACCCTCACACCTGACCAGTTTTCACTGGTCTACAACATCTTGAGTTTCACCATCGCATCGATGGGGGCGGCATTCCTGTTCTTCGTGCTGGGGAGGCAACAGGTCGGCATCCGGTATCGTCCGGCTCTCCTCGTTTCGGCTCTCGTCGTGGCCATCGCCTGCTATCACTACTTCCGGATCTTCGACAGCTTCGAGGCGGCCTATACGCTCGTGGATGGGGCCTATCAGCCCAGCGGCAAGCCCTTCAACGACGCCTACCGTTACGTGGACTGGCTCTTGACCGTTCCGCTGCTGCTGGTGGAGTTGGTGGCGGTGCTGCAGCTGGCGCGTGCCGAGAGTGGGCCCATGCTGCGCAATCTGGCGATTGCGGCCGTGCTGATGATCGGACTCGGGTACCCCGGCGAGATCGAACACAAGGACATGATGGTGCGCGGCGTGTGGGGCGCTCTGAGCAGCATTCCCTTTGTCTACATCCTGTACGTCCTCTGGGCGCGTCTGGGTGAAGCCGTCAAGGATCAGACCGATCGCGTGCGCAAGCTGCTCGGTAACACTCGCCTGCTGCTGCTGGCGACCTGGGGCGTCTATCCCATCACCTACCTGCTGCCCCAGCTGGGCGTCGACACCCAGGCGTCCACCGTGGGAATCCAGGTCGGCTATGCCTTGGCGGACGTCGCGGCGAAGGCTGGCTACGGTCTGCTGATCTATGCCATTGCCCGCGCGAAGTCGGAGGCTGATGGCAGCGCGCCCGACGCCGCCCCGCAGGCGGCTTGAGGTCGCGGCCGGGTCCCCGCGCTGCGGGGGCCCGGTCTCTCTTTATCCTCTGGAGGGAGACGAGATGGAACGCCTGAACGGTTGGTTGCGGGTGCCGGTGGGGCTGGCCGCAGGTGCTGTCGCGGGAGCGGCTTTCGGGGCGGCCTTTGGCTGGATGGCCTCGTGGTTTGCCATGGGACCGGATGCGTGGCAGGGGGTGCGGGAGTCGGCGCCGTGGTTCGCTGTGGTCGGAGCGACGGCTGGGTTTCTGCTGGGCCTCGAGCGGTCAGACAAAGTTTCCTGACGCGCGCCTGCGTAGGACGCTTCCTCTCGTGGGCCCAGCGGAGGGCTGGGCGTCGGGACCATGCCTCGGCTGTCGTGATCGTGCGACCGAGCGGCATCGTGAGGGTTAGGTTCTGGTCATCCGGGCGAGAACAGGGGGCCCGTCCGGGCTTTGCTCGGCGTAGGTGACACCTGACGATGCCTTGGGACTGCTCTTTTACGTCGGATGGCGGGAGTTGGCCTCGGAGTTTCTGATGGCGTGGCCGGTTGAGGTGTGCATCCTGCCTGCTCGAGATTGCGGTCAGGCAGGGCGATTGCTGGGTCGGTCGATGCGCGCAAGCAGGGCCCGGGCGACGGCTTCCACCTCGTAATCCCGCGAGACACGGGCGAGGCCGGCCTCAGCCATGGCCCGGGCGGCGTCAGGATCTCGGGCGAGGCGTGCCAAGCCGGCTGCGAGCGCAGCGGGGTCAGCTGGCGGGACGAGCAGGCCGCAGCCGTCTTCCAGCAATTCGGGGATCCCGCCGATCCCGCTTGCGAGCACCGGCATACCATGGGCGAGAGCCTCCACGAGCGAGACGGGGGTACCTTCCGTCTCGCCGTCGGACGTGACGATACTGGGCAGCACGACCGCGTCGTAACGCCCTGAGGCCATCTCCGCGTGCAGGCGCTCGAGGGGCCACATGCCAGCGAGCGTGACCCTGGCCTGCAGGCCTCTTTCTAGGAGAGCCTCCTCTAGTGACGCACGCAGCGGGCCATCCCCGGCGCACGTGACGTGCAGGTCGAGGCCTTGCAATGCCGGGTCCCGCAGCGCCTCGAAGAGCACCACGTGTCCCTTTTTGGGCACGAGGTTCGCCGGGACCAGCACGCGCAGCTGTCCGACTGGCGGCAGCGGGCGTGTGGGGGGGCTGGGTGGCAGGTCGACGCCCAGATGCAGCAGCCAAGGCGTGGGGGCACCGGGGCCTGCCTTGGCGGCCAATTCGACGGCGCCTGCGCCGTCGCTGGTGCGAGCGAAGGCGGCGGTGCGGACCTTCGTGGCCAGCAAGTTGTCCTCGCCAATATCCCAGCGGTGGGCCGTGAAGCTGTAGGGCAGGTCGGTGAGACGGCTGGCGATCCAGGCGGCGGTGGTCGTGGTGCCGGCCCACTGGGCGTGCAGGTGGGTGCTGCCGGCCCGTTGGGCGCGGGTGGCGATCCAGCAGGCCTTGGGGAGGACGGCGAGGTTCTTCATGGCGATGAGCGGCGTGCGGGATTGCGCCAACAAAATGCCAAGGGTGCTGGCGACGCACAGAGGCCTTTGCAGGAGCCAGTACAGGGCGGAGAGTAAGGCCTGGGGGTGCAGCAGCGGCAGGGCCTCCGTCACGGGGGCGAGCTGGCTTGCGCGGCCGTGGTAGAGGGGGCCGCTCGGGCGCAGAGGCAGGATTTGCAAGTGGGCACCTGCTTCCTGCAAGGCGGCGAACTCGCGGACGACGAAGGCCTCCTGCGGGCCGTAGGGAGCGGAGACGGAGATGAGGGTGAGGGTGGGCAAGGGGGCCATCGTGTGTGCTAAGCGTGCGCATCGAGTCTACCTGAAGCCTCGTCGCGATGCTGTTCACGCGGGGGGGGCGACGCATGGCCAAGCGCAGCGCCGTGCCCTCAAGGCAAGATATGGTTCCCGCAATCACAGCGTGTCATGCAAAGGTGCGTTCGGTCCCTGTCGCGGACCCGTGTAAGGGGTCGTTGTGACGGCAGGTACCCCTCAGAGGGCGCGCGTTCATCTGAGGGCCAGCCAGCGCCCAGGTACCGAGGCGGATGGCCGAACCTGACTGCTGCCAGGGGAGTAAGATGAAGAGGATGGGCGCGACACAACGCAAGAAGCTGCCGCTGGGGATCCAGACCTTCCGCGAGATCCGGGAGAATGGACACTACTACGTCGACAAGACGGCGATGGCCCTGCGGCTCATCGCAGGCGGCAAGCACTACTTCCTGTCCCGTCCCCGGCGTTTCGGGAA
>JAYKGV010000018.1:0-66211 GCA_035285595.1 Candidatus Sericytochromatia bacterium | reverse complement strand
GGAGCATGGGTCAGGCCGATCTCGACAAAGGGTACTCCGGTCACGGGATCCGTGCCGTTGCTTCCCGTGACTCCCGTGAAGGTCAGGGTGTCGTTGCTGTCGAGCGTGGCGCTGCTGTGGAAGGTGATGGTCTTGGCGACATAATCGACGCTGTATCCATCTGTACCCGTGGAGTCCCACGCCAGGTTCCTGCTGACACCTGTGTGTTGTGAGACGACGTTGATACCTATCGAGGGGCTACCATCGGCCAACGGATACAGGTTGAAGCCGGCCAGACCATAAGTCTGGGGGACGCCATCCGTGTCCCCGTCGAGGTTGATGTTGTGGCCTGCCCTCAAAGTGGGCGGGGGACCTTGCGTGAAGTCGTGAATCTGAATGGTGGCACCGGTGGCACCTGCGTTCCGAACGAGGGCGATGCGATCGCCCGCAGGTGAGAAACTGAACTGTGAATTTCCTGACGGGAATGTCAGCAGACGTGTCCACGGTTCCGTGTCCTTTCTGACATACAGACCATCCGCATGGCCATTGATACCGTTGCTAAGCCTCGACAGCTGCCAGATTTCCCCAGCGATGGTGACAGAGGTCCGTGCGACCGCATCGAAGGTCATTCCCCCGGGTGGGGAAAGGCCAACCGAGCCCGCCGAATCATAATGAACCGTCTGGGTGCTTTCATTATCGAGCGTACGTGTGGCGCGAATGAGCGTTCCGTCCGCGGACCATCGCGGCAGGGTATGTTTGAGGTCGACCGGATCGGTGACCGAAAAGGATTGTGAGCTGTGGGCTCGGCTGCCTGAAGCACCGAGCGGCGTGACGGTCGGGGAGATGCTCCTCGTGACGGACTGTCCCCTCGGGCCATACCCTTCTGCGGTGGGAATGCCCGTTGGCTCGCCTTCGATGTCCCCCAGAAGCACAGGAATGCCGTTGTATCGCGTGCCATTCGAGATTTCACTGATGCCCCAGAGCGTCTGCCGGACCTGGTCCTGCATCGACTTCCATTCATCCTCGGTCCACATGGCCTGGGCGGCCCGGATCGCCAGGCTCCTCAGTTCTTGAACCTTGTCGAGAATCTGCCTCGTGCCCCCTTCTGCCGTGGCAGTCAGATTCCACGCGTCTTGCAAGTTCTGAGCGGCTCGGTGCACTCCGCGGATGAGGGATTCGCTACGGGCCGTCCGCAGCATGGAACCGGTATGGGCGGCCACCCTCAGGTCCCCCAGTTTCTCGTTTACACGACGAAGACTCTCGGCCCAAGTCGCTTCTGAGCGGCTACGGACCGCGAGCAGCCCGACTGGGCGGATTTGCATCGCGTGCTATTCCTTTGTTTCTGGTCTTGATCATCTGCTTAAATGATGTGAATTTTAGCCATTCATCTTGAAAGCATGTTTGAGTTCCTTCCGGCTCGTGGTGGACGTAGGTGGTCCTAAGAATCCGCCTTACCAGGACCGGCTGTTTCAACCCCTGAGGCTCCGAGGCCGTCCCCTTCGGCTGGTCGACTGGCCTTGGATGCGAGACTGATGCTGTCCGGTCAGCGGGGACGCAGATCCGGCATGTGGCCGGGGGACCTGCCGCACCGGGCGTGTTTCCTCTGTGTTCGGCTTCCCGCCCTGCCCGGCTTCGTGGTAGGACCATGTTCTGCCCTTTGTTCTGGAGTCTCGCTTGACCACCGCTTCACCTGTCCTGGCCGCCGAGGTGGCCCGTCGCAAGACCTTCGCCATCATCTCCCACCCGGACGCAGGCAAGACCACCTTGACCGAGAAGCTGTTGCTGTATGGCGGCGTCATCCAGCTGGCGGGTGCGGTCAAGGCCAAGCGGGGCCGGGCGTCAGCCGTCAGCGACTGGATGGAAATGGAGCGAGAGCGCGGCATCTCCATCACGACTTCGGTCTTGCAATTCCCTTACAGGGGCCTGCAGATGAACCTGCTGGATACGCCCGGCCACGCGGACTTTTCGGAGGACACCTATCGCACTTTGCATGCGGCCGATGGAGCGGTGATGTTGCTCGACGCAGCGAAGGGCGTCGAAGCGCAAACGAAGAAGTTGTTTCACGTGTGCCGGCAGCGCCGCATGCCCACCTTCACCTTCGTCAACAAGATGGACCGGCCTGGCCGCGAACCCTTCGAGCTCATCGGCGAGGTTGAGACCTTGCTGGGAATCGGTGTCTTCCCCGTGACGTGGCCGGTCTTCCGTCATGGTGTCTTCCGTGGGGTCGTCCATCGTCTCAATCGTCAAGTGCATCTCTTTTCGGAGAGCCACGCGGGTTCCAGCGCGGCGGTGGGTTCTGAAGTGCCGCCCGTTGCGCTTGCAGGATTCGACGATCCTCTGCTGACCGAAGAGTTGGGCGAAGATGGCCATCAGCGCTTGCTCGAAGAACTGGAAATCCTCGATCTGGCAGGGGATGGATTTGATCTTGAGCGGTTCTCCGTCGGCGACGTATCGCCGATGTTCTTCGGCAGTGCCATCAACAATTTTGGCCTCGAAGCCTTTCTTGACAGTTTCTGCAGCCTGATGCCGGCGCCCGCACCCCGCGTGTCGAGCGCGGGACCCGTTGCCGCGGATGACGAGCGGTTCACGGCGTTTGTTTTCAAGATTCAGGCCAATATGGACAAGACCCATCGCAACCGAGTGGCCTTCATCAGGATCTGTTCCGGCAAGTTCGAGCGTGGCATGAAGACCGTTCATGTGCGAACGGGACGGGAGATGCGTCTTGCCAATCCGACCCAGTTCATGGCCCAGGAGCGGAGTCTTGTCGAAGAGGCCTATGCCGGGGACGTACTTGGTATTCACGATCCCGGGGTGTTCGAGATCGGTGACACCCTTACAGATGGTGGGATCCTGACCTTCGACGAGATTCCCAGCTTCGCTCCTGAGCTCTTCAGCCGACTTGAAATGGTGGATCCTCTCAAACGAAAGCAGTTGGCCAAGGGTATCGAACAACTTGCGCAGGAGGGCACCATCCAGTTGTATCGTCCCCCTTCCGGGCGAGGGGGCGATCTTGTTCTGGGTGCTGTCGGCCAGTTGCAACTCGAGGTCGTCAAATATCGCCTGAAAAGCGAATACGACGTCGAAGTCCGCCTCCTTCCGGTCAACTGCTCCTTTGCCCGTTGGGTCGTTCGGAAGGACGGTGGCGACGTGGATCCCGAGCGGCTGTCACAGGCGCGCATCGGCACCGTCGTCGTCGATGTCCGTGATCGTCCGGTCTTCCTGTTTCAAGGGGAGTGGCAGCTCAACATGGCCATTCGTGAGCTTCCTGATTATGAGTACCGTGAAACTGCAAGAGGCGTGGTGATCCGCGAAAGAGGCTGAGCTCTCTCGTCAGGGAGGTCAGGATCGCAGCTGTTCCCGCCAGCGGCCGATGAGCCAGGGCTCTGGCCGGTCGGGGGCGCACAGGACGACATACAGGCGGTCCTCGTGCACCCAGTAGATGGCGTGTTGAAGGAACTCCAGACCCAAGGCCACGGCCTGTGTCATGGAGGTCTCGACCCGCCACGAGGGCTCGATGTGGGTACCGTCTGGCGCTTCGCCCGTCAAGGGAAGGTGAGGCAAACCAAGCCCCTGCAGACGAGACTCCAAGGCACCGGAGGCGTCCAGATTTCGCTCCACGGGCCAGACTTCACCCGTCGTGGCCCACGCGGTCACGATGGCAAAGGACTCGGGAAAAGGAGGAGTCGCTCCCGGACCCCGGAAGATCGTGTGCCTGTAAGCGTCTGGAAAGGGGGGGCGCTGCCCCTCCTCGAGGCTCACCGCGCCAAGGGGATGGCTGCAGGAACGGACAAGGTCTCACCCGTGCCTACCTTGACCGGTTCCGAGAGCTTTCCCCGACCCAAAATCCGGTGGTTGGCAGATACCCTGAAGCGTCCCGCGGGCACTCCTGCAAAGGTCCAGCGTCCCGAGGCATCAGCCGCTGTGACATAATCAGAGCCTGGAATCCAAACGATGGTGCCTGCCAGTGAGCCGCTGGCAGCGGCCGTAACCGTCCCCGAAATCGCCGCCGTGTCCCCGAGCGTCATCGCCACGGAGGAGGTCGCGGCTCCGCCGCTGGGTAGGGGAATTTCGAATTTCCAGGCCTTGTCCTGCTCGGTTCGGAGCGCCTCCAGGTTGAAAGCTCCCGTGGCGGCCATCGTAAAGGCGAATCGACCTTGCACATCCGTCACCGTTTCCCATGCCGTCACGTCGACTTGTGTGACTTTCCGCGAGGCTGCTTGCCCAAGCCGTGAGGGGTTGTTCAACGGCGAGGCGTTGTTGAGCGGAGAGGTGTTATTTAGAGGCGAGGTGTTGTTGAGCGGAGAAGTATTGTTGAGGGGCGATGCGTTGTTGAGGAATGCCGTCACTCGGACTGCTGAAGCGGGTTGGCCGTCACGACCAAGCAGCACGCCCGACAGCGAAACCGGCTTCGCACCTTGAGAGCCCGTCACGACGGGCGCCGGCGGGGCGAGACTCAGTTGCGTCAGACTCGTGGCTGGCACGTTTGTCTGGGTCACGCACGCTCCGGGGCCGACCATCAGCAGCACGACGCCAAAGGGACGGAGTGTGCGGGGAAGGCTTGGAAGCATAGCTGGATAGTATCAGAAATGTAGACAAAATATATATGTAGCTGTTGCCGATTATTTGCCGGCAAGGGTATGAATTTACTACGTCCTTTCATCGTTCCAGAGGTAGTTCCGTGCAGCCAGTCTTGAAGTTCGGGGCCCTCATCCTGCCCGTGGCCGTGGTGGCCTCCAGCGTGGGCTTGGCGACAAGGGCGGTCGCGGCCGGGGATGGCCTCCAGGCTCGGGCGCGCGCCGCCTTCAAGCCCTTGGCAAAGCCCGCTCCGGCCGCCGCCGTCAAGGTCGAACTCGGCCGGATGTTGTATCACGATCCCCGTCTCTCGAAGAGCGGAACCATCAGTTGTGCCTCCTGCCACAATCTGGCCAGCGGCGGGGTAGACAATCGTGAGACATCCTTGGGGCACAAGGCTCAGGTTGGTGGGCGCAATGCTCCTACGACCCTTAACGCCGGCCTGCACCTCGCGCAGTTCTGGGACGGGCGAGCCAAGGATCTGACGGAGCAAGCCAAGGGACCTATCCTGAATCCCGGGGAGATGGCGCTTTCGAGCGAAGCCGAGGCCGTCAAGGTCGTCCGCAGCATTCCGGGATACCGGCGTGAGTTCAATGCGGCTTTCCCGGGCTCGGGCGTCAGCTATCAAAACATTGCCGAGGCCATCGGCGAGTTCGAGAAGACCCTCGTGACTCCCAGTCGCTTCGATGACTACCTTCGCGGCCGCAAAGACGCCTTGTCGGCTACCGAGAAGAAGGGACTGAAGGCCTTCATGGACAAGGGCTGCGTCACCTGTCACAACGGCGAGGGTGTAGGAGGCAGCATGTATATGAAGTTCGGCCTCGTATCTCCCTACAAGCATCAGGCTGACCTGGGCCGATACGAGGTCACCAAGGACGAAGCTGACAAGTATGTCTTCAAGGTACCGTCCTTGCGGAATATCTCGAAGACCTACCCTTACTTCCATGATGGCAAGGTGTGGTCCTTGGACGAGGCAGTCGCCATCATGGGCAAGACCCAGCTTGGCCTCGAGCTTGGCGCGGAAGATCGCAAGGTCATCGTGGCCTTCCTGAAGTCACTGGATGGTGAACTGCCGGCTCAGTCCCGGCGGATTCCCCAGCTTCCGACCTCCGGAGCGGACACTCCTCATCCCGCTAACTGACGTTCCGCGTGACGAGGCCCCTTTCCCCTTGAAGTGGGGACGAGGGGCCCTTCGCGATCAGGAAGGGGCTGGACCGTCTGCCCCGAGGGGCTGCCCGCGGGGCACATACAGGAGAGCCAGATTCAGGACAGGGTCGTGGGCCCAGTTCGACTGGCGAAACTGGCTGCGGACCATCAGGCCGAAATCGAGCCTTCCGGCCTTGCCGAGTCTGCGTGAAATTCCGGCTTGGCTGCGGACTTGAGCCACGCCAAGGTGGCCCGCCGCAAAGCCCGTCGGATCGGCATCGAAGATCGGTTCGAGCCACGCGAAGGGCATCCTGTCGACACCATCCGGTGCATACATCAATCTCAGTTGATTGCGGTAATGCCAAATCTGCTCGCCCGCCACGATTCTGTGTCGCCACTCCAGCCGGTGACGATCGTTCCACACCCAATCTCCCCATCGGCCCATCTGGTTGGGTTCGATTTCGGCTCGATATTCCTGCTCCCATTGGCCAGGTGCCACTTGATTGGGAATGGCCGCCACCTGGGTCGCCAACATCCACTCGGGCGACAAGGTCCACAGCACGCCCGTGCGCAGGAACAGTCCTCCAAGTCCGCCGTAGCGGTCTACTTGGCGCAATTCGGTCAGGAGTCGCCATTGAACGAGCTGGTCCGTCACAGGAGCACGCTCGGTAATAGGGAGGCATACTTCCTGCAGGACCCAGGCTTCAGGTTCGGATAGCAAGTCGGCAGGACCTTTCGTGCCGAGGGGCCTTTAATGTGGAGTACCATGGCCCGAGGAGTCCATGCATGATCTCGCCTTTGAATATGGCCGTCGACCCCTTCGAGGAGATTGACCGACTCAAGTCCGAGCGACGCGCCATCGTCCTCGCCCATTATTATCAAGACCCGGACATTCAGGATGTGGCGGATTTCCTGGGGGATAGCCTGGGATTGTCCCAACAGGCGGCAGGTACGAATGCCGAGGTCATCGTCTTCTGCGGTGTCCATTTCATGGCCGAGACGGCCAAGATTCTCAATCCCACCAAGAAGGTCCTGATGCCGGACCTCGACGCCGGATGCAGTCTCTCCGATTCGTGTCCCGCGGAGGCCTTTGCCGCTTGGCGTCTCGAGCACCCTGGTGTCTTGGCCGTCAGCTACATCAACTGTTCTGCGCAGGTGAAGGCCTTGTCGGACGTGATCTGCACGTCCTCCAATGCCATCGACATCGTGTCGCGACTGCCGGGCGACGGTCCCGTCCTCTTTGCGCCGGACAGGCATCTGGCAGCTCACGTGGCAAAGCATACGGGGCGCACCTTGATTCCGTGGCCAGGAGCCTGCCACGTCCACGAGGTCTTCTCCGAGCGCAAGCTTGTCGAACTCAAGGGCCGGCATCCTGACGCCGTGGTCCTTGCCCATCCCGAATGCGAAGAGGCCGTTCTTGCCCACGCCGATGTGATCGGGTCGACCAGTCGCCTGCTTGAGACGGCCGTCAGCCATCCTGCAAGGACCTTCATCGTGGTCACGGAAGCCGGGATCTTGCACCAGATGCAAAAACGGGCACCGCACAAGGTTTTTGTACCAGCCCCGCCCAATAACCAATGTGCCTGTAACGAGTGCCCCTTCATGCGGGTGCAGACACTTGAGAAATTGCATGAGGCGCTTCTCCATCTTGCTCCCGAGGTCGATGTGCCCGAACCGGTGGCCAGTCAGGCAAAGCTCTCGATTCGACGCATGCTCGACCCCTCGTTGGACGTGACACCACTGACTCTGGAGGAGATCCGCCAGCGGTTGGCCACAGCTGTCCCTGCCCACCGCCTCACGGACCGACGGCCTCGAGGCGAGGAAACCTGCTGACCATGTCCATCGACCCAGGTGGAGAAGGGTTGCCTGCAGCAGTCGATGTCCTCGTCATCGGCTCCGGCATCGCAGGTTCTGCGGCCGCGCTGGCAGCGGCAGACGCCGGTGCCGAGGTTCTGGTGTTGACCAAGGAGTCGACGGCCGAAGAGTCCAACACGTGGTATGCCCAAGGCGGAATCATCTACAGAGGTTTGCACGACTCTCCAGATGCACTACTGGCCGATATCCTGGCGGCTGGAGGCGGGCTGGTTCTCGAGTCGGCCGCTCGCCTGCTTGCAGAGGAGGGGCCCCGTCTTGTCCGGGACGTACTCATCGATCGGGTGGGGGTACCTTTCGATCGCGACGGTGCGTCTTACCACTTGGTGCAGGAAGCCGCGCATAGTGCTCCACGCATCCTCCATCGCAAGGACCATACGGGCCGGGCGATCGAGGAGCCGATGACTCGTACGTTGGCCCAGCATCCCCGAATTCAGGTGTTGACTCGCCATACCGTGGTGGACCTCCTGACGACCGATCATCACGCGCGTGTGCCTGCTTTGCTGCACGGTGAACCTCGTTGTCTGGGAGCATACGTACTAGGTGAGGTGACGGGGCGCGTCGAGCCGGTTCGCGCCCGAGAGGTGATTCTGGCTACGGGAGGCCTCGGACGCCTGTATCTTCACACGACGAATCCGCCCGGTGCACGTGGCGACGGCTTGGCCATGGCCAATCGAGCGGGGGCTCGCCTCATCAATCTTCCCTTCATCCAGTTCCATCCGACTGCCCTCTACCATCCTTCCGGACGCTTCCTCCTGTCCGAGGCGCTGCGCGGTGAGGGGGCCCGTTTGCTCGACCCTGACCTGCAACCTTTCATGGAACGTTTTCATCACGATGGCACCCTCGCTCCCCGGGATGTAGTGGCCCGGGCGATTCATCAGGTCATGTTGGAAACCGGCTCGCCCCATGTCTGGTTGGACATCTCCCATCGTGGCGAGTCGTGGGTCCGCGAGCATTTTCCCGACTTGTGCGCCATGTGCGACAGGGCGGGGCTCGATTTGTCGAGGGAGCCCGTGCCGGTGGTTCCTGCTGCGCATTACAGTTGCGGTGGCATTGCCGTGGATCACGAGGGCCAGACTTCCCTACGCGGCCTCAGGGCAGTGGGGGAAGTGAGCTGCACAGGTGTGCACGGGGCCAACCGCCTTGCCTCGACCAGTCTCCTTGAGGGGCTCGTCTGGGGTACGCGCGCCGGTAAGGCTGCGGCCGAGACGGGCGCCTCAGGGGCGGTCGAGGATCCTCCGGTGGCACCTTGGCGTCACGAACACGAACCCGTCGATCCCGCCTTGGTGGCTCAGGACTGGAATACCTTGCAGCATACGATGTGGAACTACGTCGGCCTCGTGCGCAACGAGAAGCGCCTGGTGCGGGCAGGCCGTATTCTGGCTGCACTGGACGAAGAGGTTTCGGCCTTTTACGCCAAGGGCTCCATGAGCGACGCACTCGTTGGCTTGCGCCACGGAGTCCGTGCGGCCCGACTGGTCGCACGAGCCGCTTTGAAGGCACGGTACAGTCTCGGTTGCCACTTTCGCGAGGACGGCTAGCCCTGCTGTCCTTCGGGGTAGCCCGCCACCCCCGCTTCCGAGACGGGGGCACCCAAGGTCGCCAACTCGCCCGGCGGTCCGTGGACCGTTACGCGTAGCCCCCCGTCAGGCCCATCTTCGACCTTGACGACGCGCACCCGCCGATAGATGTGGGACAGCCGGTCGCGATCTTCGGCCGCCAAGTCGACGATGGCCTCCCGCGGCGGACCCGCTACCTGTGCCTCGACCACGGCACGAAGCTCCTTCAGGCCCATACCGGTGGCGGCCGAGACCGCGAGGCTACCCGGCTCATCCTCCCGGGCCTTTTCGAGCCGAGCCTGTGCTTCGGGCCTGTCCACCTTGTTCAGGATCACGATCTCAGGTCGGTCCCCTGCCCCAATCTCTTCGAGCACCGTCCGGGTCTCGCTCATGTGTTCGGCCCAGGCAGGATGGGAAAGGTCGACCACATGCAAGAGTAAGTCCGCCTCGGCGGCTTCAGCCAACGTGGACCTGAAGCTGGCCACAAGCTGGTGAGGTAACTTTCGTATGAATCCGACGGTATCGGTCAGCAGAGCGTCGCGCCCCGTTCCGAGAGACCACCGACGGGTGGTGGCGTCAAGAGTTGCGAACAGCTTGTCTTCGGCCAGGACTCCGGCCCGTGTGACCGCATTGAGCAGAGAAGACTTTCCGGCGTTGGTGTAGCCGACCAAAGCCACTCGGAAAAATCCGTCGTGACCTCTGAGTCTTGTTTCAGCTTGCTTGCCGATGCGTCCCAGCTCGCGCTTGAGAGCTGCGATGCGCGCCTTGACGATCCGACGATCGATCTCCAGCTGGCTTTCACCCTCGCCACCGCGGGTGCGCGTGCCGCCTTTTTGCCGGGTGAAGTGCGTCCACAGGCCGGTCAATCTGGGCAGCATGTATTCGTGCTGGGCCAACTCGACCTGTGTCCTTGCCTCGCGGGTACGCGCACGCATGGCGAAAATGTCCAGGATCAGCCCCGTCCGATCCATGACCTTGATCTTGGTCTGCTTCTCGAGATTCCGTTGCTGGCCCGGGGTCAACTCGTCATCGAACAAGAGCCAATCCGCCCTTTCGGTCTCGGCCAATGTCGTGACTTCATCTACCTTTCCACTACCAAGAAAAGTTGCCGGATCGGGCTTGGCCCGAGCCTGGATGACACGACCGACGACGTCCATGCCGTCCGTGCCGGCCAGCTGCGCCATTTCGTCGAGATGCTCCTCCACCTCAGCTCGCTCCTGGCCCCTCCCCTGCACACCAATAAGAAGGCATCGGGGACGGACTTCGGCCGTCTCGAAGAAGTCTTGACGTGTGTCGCGCTTTTTCCTGCCCACGGTCACGTTCCTTGGCCGACGGGATGGCTTGCCCAAGCCAGCGCCGATCCCATGGACCCAAGCGCCAACTCCAGCTCCCGGACCTTGTCGACCACCCGGTCTTGCCAGGTCGCTGCCATCTGACCGACCGGGTCTTCTTCGCTCGCATAAGAGTCCGGGAGCAAAGGAGCCAGGAAGGATATCTTCAGAGGCCCGGCATTGACCTCGCCCAGTCGGTCCTGCGGAAACCGCGCAAAGGAGCCGGCTACGGCTGCCGGCAGAATCGGCAGGCCCGTTTCACGGGCGAAGTGGAACACTCCTCGTTTGGCGGGCCCCACGATTCCTGATTTGGTCCGGGTTCCTTCAGGAAAGAGGGCCAGATATTGCTTGCCCTTCACCTGGTCGAGGCCAGCCCTGATTTGTCGTACGGCCTGATCTCGGTTCGAACGGTCGATGGGAATGTTGCCGTACCACGTCTGTAGCTGACCGAAGACCGGGATGCGAAGCAGTTCCTGCTTGAATACGAAGCGGGGCAAGTGGTCGGGCAGAGCCGCCACGATGGCGGGGATATCCAGATTGCCTTGATGATTGGGTGCCAAGAGGAACGGTCCGTCCGGGACGTGCTCGAGGCCGCTCGTCTCGAGTCTCACCCCCGCGGCCCTGAGCAGACGTGGGAAGACCACCTGTGGCTGGGTTTCCAGCCACGCGCGCCGGTCCCGATGCCCGAGGGCCCCTAGCCATACGCGGCCGAACTCCGCTACGGCGGTCGTGGAGAGTGCAGCGGCCTGAGCCACTCCCATCAGGCGAGGGCCCCGGTGCCGGTGAACGGGTCTTCGCCCATCAGGGTCTGTTCCCGTCCGCCGCCGACGCCCACCAAGGTGATGGGAACCCCAACACGGGTTGAGACCTCCGCCAGATATCCCTGTGCCGCCTCTGGTAGCTCGGCCACGGTGCGGGCCGCTGAAGTGGAGGTCTTCCACCCGGGCAGCCACTCGAGAACCGGGCGGACCTCACCTAGTTCCGCTGGATCCGCCGGGAATCCCCCGACCCGACCGTCGGGATAGGCGTAGCCGGTGACAAGGCCGATGCGCTCAAGACCGTCCAGGACATCCAGCTTCGTAAGGGCAAGGCTGTCCAAACCGTTGATCCTCACCGCGTGGCGCAGAGCCACCAAGTCCAGCCAGCCGCATCGCCGAGGACGCCCGGTGGTGGTCCCGAACTCGGCGCCGGCTTGCCGCAGGGCCTCTCCCATCGCATCGTCAAGCTCGGACGGGAAAGGACCCGATCCCACCCTCGTGGCATAGGCCTTGGTGATGCCAAGAACCCTACCGATCCCGCGAGGCCCGACGCCCGTGCCCAGGCAAGCCCCGGCGGCCACGGCGTGGGAGCTCGTCACGAAGGGCCACGTCCCGAGGTCCAGATCCAGCAACGCTCCCTGTGCCCCTTCGAACAACACATTCCGGCCTGCCTCAAGCGCTGCATGGGTTTCGTCCGTCACGTCCGCGAGGAAGGGACGAAACCGCTTGGCCAAACCTTCCAGCCGGGCGGCAATCTCCTCCGCATCAAGCGGATCGTCGCCGAAAAGCCGGGTGAGTTTGAGATTGGCCTCGTACGCAGCCTCCAGCACCTTGTCCCGCAGACGGTCAGGGGCACGCAAGTCCCCTGCCCTGAGACCTGTCCGAGCCGCCTTGTCAGCATAAGCGGGACCGATGCCGCGTCCTGTCGTGCCGATGGCCCCCTTGCCGCGACGCGCTTCCTGCAGGGCATCAAGCCGTTTATGCCAAGGCATCACCAGATGTGCCAGAGGGGACAAGCCCAGACGCTCATGACCCACGTTCAGAGCTGCCAAGGCATCGAGTTCGTTGCCGAGAGCTTCAAGGTCCACGACACAGCCGTGGCCGATGAGGTTGCGCACACGGGCATGGAGGATGCCGCTCGGGATGAGGTGAAGCTTGTGGATCTTGCCCTCCACGATCAAGGTATGGCCGGCGTTTGCACCTCCTGCAAACCGAACCACAAGGTCGGCCTTGCTGGCCAGGAGGTCCGTGATCTTGCCTTTGCCTTCGTCGCCCCACTGGGCTCCCACCACCACAAGTCCAGGCATGGATTCAGAATCCGCCTGCAGGCGTCTGCAGATTGTCGAACATCGTGAACTCCTTGTGGAAGTAGAGCATGACCGATCCCGTGGGTCCGTGGCGATTTTTCGCGATGATGATCTCAGCTTGGTTCTTGAGCTCGGAAGTCTCGGGATTGTAGTAGTCGTCCCGGTGGATGAACATGACGAGGTCCGCGTCCTGCTCGATGGAACCAGACTCTCGCAGGTGGCTGAGCATCGGCTTCTTGTCCTTCGACTGTTCCGAAGCCCGCGAAAGCTGCGAGAGAGCCACGACCGGGCATTCCAGCTCGCGGGCCAGCTCCTTCAGGGCGCGCGAGATATAGCTGACCTCGGTCGCTCGATTGTCGGAATTTCTGCCTCGCATCGCACGTCCTTCCATGAGCTGGAGGTAATCGATGACGATCAGCCCGAGCTGGTCGATGTTGTTACGCGCCATGACCCTGCGACACTTGCTCTTGACCTCGAGCACGGAGATGGAGGGCGTGTCGTCGATGTAGAGTGGCAGCTCGATCAGGCGGTTCACGGCCTCGACCAGCTGGGCCCACTCGTGCTCGGCGACGATGCCCTTCTTGATGTTCTGACTGTTGAGCCTCGCTTCACCGCAGAGCATGCGCTGGCTGAGCTCGTCGGAGGACATCTCGAGACTGAAGACCATGACAGGTTTGCCAAGGATGTTCTGGGTCGGGTCTCCGCCCGCGGCATGTCTGGCCACCGACAGGGCGAAGCTGGTTTTGCCCATGGCTGGTCGCGCTCCCAGAATGATCAGATTTCCAGGCTGGAAGCCGGCTGTGATCTGGTTCAGATCGTAGAAACCCGTGTGGGTGCCCGTGATGATTCCACTCTGCTCAAAGCGCTTCTCGATGGCATCGTAAGCGCGTAGCAACGAGGGCTCGATATGCTCTGTATCCTTGCCCGCCCGATGCTGGGCGACGGCGAACACCTTCTGCTCGGCTTGCTCGAGTACCAGACCCGTGTCCTGTTCCTCATCGAAGCCGAGCGCAGAGACCTCGCCGCCGGCGCGGATGAGCTGTCTGCGCAAGGCTTTGTCGGCCACGATGCGTGCGTAGTATTCGGCATTGGCTGTGGTGGCCACCGCCTGGGACAGATCGGCAAGGAAAAGATGTCCGCCGACTGCTTCTAGGTGCCCACGGGTTTCCAGGACTTCGGCCACCGATAGGACATCGACGGGCAGGTTTCGCTCCATCAGGTGCCGGATGGCCTCGAAGACCCGCTGGTGCCCGTCCCGATAGAACTGGTCCTGGCCGTCCAGAATCTCGAGGACGGAGGATACGGCGTCAGGCGAGATCAACATGGCCCCGAGGACTGCTTGTTCCGCCTCGAGGTTGTGGGGCGGAACCCGCAGTTCGGCTGACCCGGGCCGCGCCTCAGGCACCGGCCACCACGTGCACGCGCACGGCGGCCGTCACCTCGGGATGCAGCTTCGCCACGAGCTTGAAGTGCCCGAGGGCCTTGATGGGTTCCTCAAGCTCGAGCTTGCGCTTGTCGACCTCGATGCCTGTCTGGGCCTTGAGTTCGGAGGCAATCTCCTTGCTTGTGATTGCGCCATAGAGGCGGTGCTCACTGCCCGCCTTGGCCTCGATGCGAATTTCGATGCCTTCGAGCCGCTTGGCCGTCTCCTCCGCGGCAGCCTTCAGGCGCGCGGCCTTGACCGACTCGGTCTTCTTGAGGTCAGCCTGATGCTTCAGGGCACCCTCCGTGGCCTCGACGGCCAGCTTACGAGGAAAGAGGAAATTACGGGCATACCCGTCGTTGGCCTCGACGGTCTCGCCCGCCTTGCCGACGCCCTTCACGTCCTTGGTCAGAATGACCTTCACGGCTGAATCCTCCAGATGCTCACCCACAGGTGAGGCAATGGGAAAAGAGAGGCCCCCCGGGTCAGTCCCGGAAGTTGAGGAACTGCAGGTCCAGGGGGAAGTCGGCACCCCGCAGCGCCTTAATCACCGCCTGTAGATCATCCCTCGACTTGCCAAGGACACGAACTTGATCGTCCTGAATCTGGGTCTGGACCTTGAGTTTCGTGCCCTTGACCAAGTCCACCAGCTTGCGGGCGTGATCCCGATCGATACCTTGCCGCAGGCCGAGCTGCTGGCGCACCTTGCCACCAAGGGCAGCCTCCACCTTGCCTGGGTCCAAGGCCTTGAGCGAGACTTGGCGTTTCGTCAGCTTGTCGTGCAGGACGTCCAGAATGTTGCGCAACTTGGTCTCGTCCGGTGCGTTCAGGACAATGCCATCCTTGCCCAGCTCGATCGAGCTGCCCGTACCCTTGAGGTCGAACCGCTGCTCAATCTCCTTGGCCACCATATTGACGGCATTCTGCACCTCGTTCATGTCCGCCTTCGAGACGATGTCGAAGCTGGCTTCCTTGGCCACGTAACTGTCCTTTCACCGCCGGTTCCGCTGTGGTGGGGAGGCCCGGACGGACCGTCCATTGTAACATCGGGGCAGGGGCCTCCCGTGTCGGGGGGCGACGGAGGAACTCTCCTGCACTGGCTTGTGGCGGCAGTCGGCAAAATACGCGACGAGGGACTGCAACGGGCGGCATCGGTTCATGCCGCCCGCCTGGCCGGTCCGCGCGGTCTCAAGATCATCGAGGTGCCGGACGTCGCCCCCAGGCCGGGCCAGCTGCTCGCCGCCCTGCGCCGTGAGGGCGAGGCCCTGCGTCGAGCGACGGAAGGGACGTGGCGCATGGCCCTGACGGAACGAGGTCAGGCTTGGGATACTCGGACGCTTGCCGAACACCTTGCCCGGCAGAGAGATCAAGGGATCAAGGTCTCATTCCTGCTTGGTGGCGCCGAAGGCCTCGATCCTGAGCTCGAGGCTGATGCAGAGGGCCGTCTTGCTCTGTCCCGTCTGACCTTTCCCCACGAACTTGCGCGCGTGATCTTGCTCGAACAGCTCTTTCGGGTCGACAGCTTGTGGAGAGGCTCCCCCTACCACCGGGATGGCTTGCCAGGAGAACGCCGATGAAACGCCCTGTCATGATTGTCCTGTTGAGCCGTGTAGAGGAGCCCGACGGTGACGTCCGGGAAACCGTCCACCATCACGAGGGAAACTGGTATGGCGATGCTGAGAGAGGCTCGCTGCGATGGACGGACGACGGTGTCGCGTCGACCTTGCGTTGGGGCTCCGACGAATGGCGGTTGGTGCGTCACGGCGATCGTCTGCAGGCCACCCAATCCTTTCGGCAGGGGGCCGTGTTGCCCTTTGAGGTTCGTTCCCAGGCAGGCGTCCTTGCCTTCGAGACGCGCTGTCATCGCCTGGAAGCACGCATGAGGGACGGGGGATTGGAGCTGGAAATGGACTACGCTCTGCGTGGTGGGGGCCAATCGATGGGTGATTTTTGCCTCCGCATGACGGCCACCCCGTTGCCGGCCGCCGGCGGCGTTACAATGGATGCCTGATGATTCGCCACCTGATCGCCACCAAGCTCTCCGCCGCTTTGGACGCCGCCGTCGCCGCAGGCGAACTTCCCGTGGCCGACACGGTCTCCGTCCATGTCGAACGTGCCCGCCACGAGAGTCACGGCGATTTCGCGAGCAATGTGGCGATGGTGCTCGCAAAGGTGGCGCGGCGACGTCCGCTCGAGATCGCGCATGCCATCTCGGGGCGGGTGGCGATCGGTGACGACCTGGAGTTGGTTTCCGTAGCTGCACCGGGATTTTTGAATGTGACGGTTTCCGATGCTTTTCTGCGAAGCGGAGTACGGAAGATACTCGACGATGGCGCCCGACATGGTCGCAGCGAGGTCGGCGCGGGTGAAAAAGTCCTTGTCGAATACGTTTCGGCCAACCCTACCGGTCCGTTACACGTGGGCCATGGACGGTGGGCCGCTCTTGGGTCGGCTTTGGCCGCCGTCTTGGAGTGGGCCGGTTATCAGGTGTCCCAGGAGTTTTACATCAACGATGCCGGGAACCAGCTTCAGAACCTAGGTCGCTCGATTCTCTACCGGCTCGAGGGACGGGAGCTGCCCGAGGATGCCTCGGAGTTCTACGGCGGGGTCTATGTCCATGAGGCCGCAGTGGCCGCCAAGGAGCAGTTGGGCGACTTGGCGGGGCTTTCCGAAGAGGACCGGGTGCGGCGTTTGGCCGATTTCGGCCGCGACTGGTTCCTCGCGGCACAAGACAAGACCCTTGCTCGGATGGGGACGCTGTTCGACCGGTGGGTCTCAGAGCGGACCTTGCATGAAGCCGGTGCCGTCGAAGCCCTGTTACACGAGCTTGAGGACGAAGGTGCCGTGATTCGGCGAGAAGGCGCTTTGTGGCTCACCTCTGCCACTCACGGGGACACCGAGGACCGGGTCGTCGTGAGGGCTGACGGGCGGCCGACCTATCTTGCGGCCGACATGGCCTATCACGCCGACAAATTCGCCCGGGGTTTCGACAGACTCCTCAACATCTGGGGCGCGGACCATCACGGTTATGTCGCGAGGATGCGGGCCGCCGTGGCGTGCATGGGACGCGATCCGCAGACCCTCGAGGTCGTACTTGGCCAACTGGTCAAGCTGTTCCGCGGTGGGCAGGAGGTCCGCATGAGCAAGCGCACCGGAGAGATGGTCACGCTCGACGATGTGCTGGACGAGGTGGGCAAGGACGCGACGCGATGGTTCCTATTGGCCCGCAGCGCCGACAGCACCATCGATTTCGACCTTGATCTGGCCAAACAGGAGTCCTCCGACAACCCTGTCTATTACGTGCAATACGCTCACGCCCGCATCTGCTCCATCATGCGGGCGGCCAAGGATGCGGGCCATCTTCCTGCCGATTGGGCCGGCGTTGAGTTGTTGCCGCTGGAAGCCGCCGAAGAGCGTGCGCTTGCGCTGTGGCTCATCGGCTTCACCGACGAAGTGGCGGCGGCGGCGCAGGCACGGGAACCGCATCGCCTCACCCGATACGCGACGGATCTTGCACAGCGTTACCATGCTTTCTACACTCAGTGCCGGGTCATCGATCCCGCGCAGCCGTCCCGGACGGTGACGCGTCTGGCCTTGTGTGCGGCCACTCGGCAGGTCCTTGCCATCCTGCTCGACGACCTGCTCGGGGTTGCGGCCCCGGAGGCCATGTGACGGCCGGCGGCCCGGCCGATCCCGACACCCCACTTCTAGCCGCCGTGCTTGCGGCCGCTCGTGACAGCGGTCGGCGCTTGCAGACTCCTACACATCAGGGACAGCCCTCCTGGGCGAGCTCGTGGCCCGATTGGGCCCGCGCGGATGTGACGGAAAATGAAGCAACGGACGATCTGGGGCACCCCCAAGGTCCGGTACTTCTCGCACGCAGGGCGCTCGCACGGCATTACGAGGCCCGTGCCAGCTGGTTCAGCGTGGGTGGAGCCACCTTGGCCCAGCAGGCTGCACTATGGGCCACGGCGGCGTGGCTGCGCTCCGAAGGCAGGCCGCCTGCCTTGCTGGTGGATCGCAATGCGCACGTGTCGGTCCTGCGCGGCATGGCTGCGGCCGGTCTCGAGCCCTACTGGTTCGAGGGCGAGTGGGATGCTCCGTGGGGAGTTCGTCGCCCCCCTTCGAGCGAAGACCTTGCAAGGGCTCTGGCGCGTCATCCCGACGTCTCGGCGGTCCACGTGACCTCGCCCACTTACTTCGGCGAGGATGCCGGGCTTTCCGTGATGCGCAAGGTTGGTGGCGACCGCCTCCTGTTGGTGGACGAGGCTCATGGGGCCCACCGTCCCGCGGCCCTTAAGGCGGGTGCCGATCTCGTCGTGCATTCCGCGCACAAGGGCCTCTCAGGACCTACCCAGGGTGGGTTCCTGCATCTGGGGAAGGCTGCCCCGATATCGGAAAAGCTCGTCGACAGGTCGGTTCGCCAGCTCCAGACGACCAGTCCGAGCTGGCCGCTCCTTGCTGCCCTTGATGCGTGCAGGGCCGCGGCCGCCTCCGGACCGCAGGTTCCCCCCTTGGAACATGCCGCATGGCACGTGCCGGTGCGTGACACGCTGGATCCTGTCCGCCTGCTTGTGGCGTTCCCGTCGGGTATCGAGGCCTACGAAAGTTTGCGGCGGGAGGGATTCTGGCCCGAGGCGGCCTTGCCGCGCGCCGTATTGTTGCTGCTGGGACCAACTTGGTTTGAGCCAGAGGTCAGGTCCGCGCTCCAGACGGTCCTCGAGGCGGAACTTCGTCGGCAAACCGGATGGCCAGCGGCCCGCTCCCCGGCTCCGCCGCCGCTTGGTGAGCGCGTGCTGGGCCTGCGAGAGGCCTCGTTGGCCGTCGGTTTTACGGTGGCCTCGGATCTGGCTGTCGGCAGGACGGCCCTTGAGCCCGTGTGTCCCTATCCGCCCGGGGTTGCCGTCATTGTGCCGGGTTGTCGCGTGACCCGTGAGGCGCTGGAATTTCTACAGGCTCACGACGCCTTGCCCGAGACGCTCGAGGTGCTGCCGTGACCGTCCGGGCGTGGGCCGCCATGGCACTGCAGGTTCTGATTGCGGGCGCAACTTTCCACGTGGCCCGACACGGCCTCGAAGTTTTTGAGCCCATCCGTTTCATCCATTGGCGGGTGCAGGGGGTGGCGTTGCTCTTCGTCGGGCTGCTCGTGCTGTTGCGCCGTCCGCTCCTGCCGCCCGCGGGCAGTCGCCTGCGTTTGCTTGTCCTGGGCCTGCTGGGGGGCCCTTGCAACCAAGCACTGTTTTTCTCCGGCCTCGTCCATACGACACCCACACATGCCGCGCTCATCTATGCGCTTACTCCTGCTACAGTGCTGGTCTGGTCGTGGTTGGCCCGGGAATCTCGACCCTCCTTTGGCGAAGCCGCTGCACTTTGCCTGGCCTTCGGGGGGGTGGCGTTTCTGCTCGCTCCAAGCCTCGCCAGTGGCAGAAGCCCTCCCGTGCTCGAGGGAGACCTGCTCGTGGTCGGAGGCATGCTGTGTTGGGCTGCTTATTCCCGTGGGATGAGGGCCTGGACCGAGCAGTTGGGTGCGGTGCCCGCGACGGCGTGGGCCTGGGTACTTGCGGCACTTGCGACCGCTTGCCTCTGGCCATGGCTCGGCACAGGGCTGATGCGGACGGAAGCGGGACCCGACCACTGGGTTGCCTTCGGTTATGTCCTGGTGTTGACGAGCTTCGTGGCCTACATGCTCTATGGATATGGCCTGCAGCGGCTGGGACCCGCCCGGACGTCCATTTTTCTCAATGGTCAGCCCGTGGTCGCGATGGCTCTGGGCGCCGCGACAGGGCAGCGTGATGTGGGCCCCTCAGCTCTGCTTGCAACCCTGATGGTCGTGTCGGGGGTGGTCTTCATGCAGCGTCAGCGGGGCCGAAGCCTGCCGACCGCCGCCCGTGCGGCCTCGGCGACGCCAGGATCATCGTCATTGGCATAGGGTGTGATCCGCGGGATGCAGGCCGCATCTCCCACCTCGGCCAAGGCGAGCAGGGCGGTCTTTCGAACGGGAGGCTTGGGGTCGTCAAGCGCGGCCAGCAGAGCGTCCCGCGCCGGCTTCACGCGCAAGATTCCAAGCAGTTCCGCGGCGATGCGACGCATCAGCCAGTCCTCATCCCTGAGCATGCCAATCAGGGGCATGTGCATGTCCGGACTCTGCTTGGTCAGGATGATGCCCACCGCATGGGTGGTCGCGCCCTTGCGGTCCCGCAGGGCAAGATAGATCCGGCCGGGCAGGTCTTCGACGTCCATGCCGCTGGCCCACGCCTTGAGAACCTGAGGCCGCCGAGCAGGCTTCTCCCAGAAGGCAACTTCGAGGTCAAGACGTTCACGAGCCGCGTCATCCATGGCCTCGACGCGCTTGTCGGCACGCCGGGCCCCGTCGTCCACCCCCACTATCCCCAGCAGTCGTCCCGTCAACCCCACTTTGCCCTCGAGGAGGTCAAGCGCCTTGGCCGCCGCACCTCGGACCTCATCGTTCTCCGAGAACAGCCAAGGCTCGATCCACGGCATGACTCTCTTGTCCCCCATGCCTTGCCACGCCTGCAGCACGGCCACGCGAATCTCCGGACTGCCTTCTTGCAGGAAGGGCCGCAAGGCCGGGGCAAGCGCGGCACGATCGCGCCGCGCAAGGGCTGCAAGACGTTCGACCGGCGTGCTGTTCGCCTTGCCCGCCTTGGGGCGTTCGCTCAGGTACAGCTGCCGCAAGGCGTCCCAATCCTGGTTTTTTCCCTCTTCCAGACTGAGCAAGGCTCTCAGGGCCCCGACCCGCACGCTGCGGTACAAGCTGCGCTCAAGCAGGAACTGCAATTGCCGGGCGTGGCTCTGAGCTTCCGGGACGGGTAGCGTGGTCAGCAGGTCGAGTCCCCGTTGGACCTCCAGAGGGTCAAGACTGGCCAGCAAAGGTGCAGGGTCAGTGGTGATCGGCCCTTCCTGATCGGCCGCTCTGTCCGATACCAACCCTAGGTCAGCCTCGATGTGTCCCCTGAGCTCCAACTCTTCGAATGGAATGGCGAGCGCCTGCTGCAAGAACTTTCGGGCCGTTCCGTACTTCCCTGCGTGGTAGGCATTGCGGGCCTGCAAATGCAAGGTTGTGGCCATCAGGCCACGGAGCAGGTCGCTCTCGCCGTAGGTCTTTTCCAATGCCTTTAGTTGGTCCCACGCTGATTTCATGGAGCCTTCGGCCAAGGCTGCGAGCACGTTCGGCAGCAAGCCCAGCAGCGCGCGATCCCGCTCGTAGGCAAGTTCCTCGTCGTACGCGGCACGACGCTCCGGGTTTTTGAGCGTCTCGTAGGCCTCATTGATGATCTTGAGCTTCGAAGCGGCGACGGACGGGTCCAGGGTCGTGACGTCCGGATGGTAGTAGCGTGCCTGCTCCCGGTAGGCCAGCCGGATTTGGTCGTCACTCGCACCTTGCTGAATCTGGAGGATGTCATAGTAGGAGAAGGCGATTTGACTCATGCCTCATCCTCCGCGGGACGACCTGCAAGCAGCTGGGCAAAGACGGCCTGTTTGCCCTCGGACAACTGGGCTGCGGCCTCTAGCTCTTCCTCGAAGGCCCGCAGCAGGCCCTCTTCGACCTCGAGCATGCAGCAGCCGATGAGCAAATCCGTAAGGTGCTCCGTCTGGTCCAGGAAGATGTGCTTTCCGAGCGTGGAGCGCGCCATGTGGCTGAAAGCCTTGCGGGTGTCCTTCTTTCGATTGCACTGGACGGCATAGACCCTGATGGCCTTGCGCGCCAACGCCTCCGTCTCGACTTCCCAGTCCCGGCGCATCGTGCACGCGCTCTTCGAGTCGCTCACCCCGTGGGGCGGGGCGTCCCCAATAAGCACGAGCGCGCGCGCGGCATTGAATCGCCACTCCATCCGGTTGGCCTCCCAGAGGGCATCTTCGACGGCCTCCGGCTCGTCTCCCCCCGACGTGCCCTCGACCGTCTGGACCCATTGGGCAATGCGATCCCACTGGTCTGTCAGGGGATGGACCTTGGTCAGGTAGGTGCGACCGGCGTCATGGTGGTCACCAAAGGCGATGACGCCCAGCCGGACTCCGGCGAGCCGTTCCGCCAGCATTTTGGTCAGTCGTCCGAGCTCCTGGCGGACCCGTTCTAGGTTGCGGTACATCGAGTCCGTGGTGTCAAAGACGAACACCACGTCGAGTGGCTTGATGTCCATCGGAATTTCGAGCCCTGCCCCTGCGCACGCGCGCACGAGGTAGCGGTTCATGTAGCCGCCGGGAAGCGAAAAGTCGTTGAGGTCGCTCATCTGCCTTCCTGTACCACGACAGCGACCGGATTTGCGGGTGGATTGCAGGTGGCTGTGTCGTAGGCCATTTTCTCGATGATCCGGCTAGAATGGACGGACGCTGCACACGAAGGAGTGGATGCTGCCTTATGGAAGCCACGCGCGACATGCTGGCCCGGCGAGTGGGTGAGGCTCTCAAGGGAGGGCTCGAGGAAAAGCTCACGGCACTGACCGACTGGTTCTACCAGTCCATGCCGGACTTCTACTTCGAGTTCACCCCGGAGCACGAGCAAGCCCGGCATCTTCAAACCATCCTGATGGGTCAGGTTTTTGAGAATCGCCAGTCCGCGATCGTACGCAGCGCCGACGGATCGCGCCTCGTATGCCTCGGCCCTGCCGACGACCCGGATGCGTTGCTGGACATGCTCCGGCAGGTCGGCCGGGCGCTCATTGCCTCGGCGGAGGTCTACAGCAGCCGTGACGGCAAGTTGCTTCTGGCGGTCTTCCAGCTGACGCCGGATGAGGCCGTCGATCGCACGGCGCCTGAAGCGGCTCCCACGCTTGCAGCCGCTGCTCTTGCTCTTAAGAACTTTGTTCCTGCACACGAGCTCGAGCGTTACTTCGATAATCTGCCCCACGATTACGTGCTCAGGTCCTCGGTCGACCGCATCGTGCGGCACGCGACCATTTTCCACCAGAGCCGTTCGCTCGAGGGCACGCACGTGGGCCTCAACCGGGACGCCTATCCTGACGTGGACCGTCTGGACGTGGCGGTGACCAACGTCCGCGCCGTGCCCTATATGCACCAGGTCGTCCGCTTGCTGCGGCGCTTCGGGGTCGGGGTCGCCAGAGGTTTCCTGAACATACTCGACGACGGCACCCACGAAAAGCTCGCCATGATGACCCTCTACATCAACGAGGAGCAGACCGGTGGCAAGCCCCAGCTCGATGAATCACGGTGGCTTTCCATCCAGAAGGCGATCCACACCCTGAAGTGGGTCGAAGAAGACGACCTGTCAGTCATGAACGACGAGGACGGTCTGACGCTGAACGAGACGAACTTCCTGCGGGCGGCGGCGGAATATGCCCATGTGTTCCTCTCCAAGGTGAACCTCTACTACTACACCGTACCGAAGATCAAGTGGACGATGCTCCATCATCGCCCGATGGTGCTCGAGCTCATCAAGGCCTTCAAGGCCCGTTTCGACCCCCGTCTGGCCGAGGCCCGTGAGGCCCGGATCGAGGCGGCCGATGCCGCGATGGTTGCTTCCATCGACCGTGTCGGTGACAAGGTCGAAAAGCGGATCTGGCAGGAGATTTTCCGGTTCGTCTGCCACATCTTCAAGACGAATTACTTCATTCTCGACAAGACGGGTCTCGCGTTCCGGATGGATCCGGAGGTGCTCGATACCCAGCACTACCCCGACCGCCCCTTCGGTTTCTTCTATTTCTACGGAAAGGATTACCGGGGATTCCATGTGCGGTGGAAGGACATGGCCCGTGGCGGCATGCGTCTCGTCATTCCCCGCTCGCCAGAAGCCTACGATCGGGAAAATGATCGGCTTTTCGATGAGGTCAAGAGCTTGTCGTGGGCTCAGCAGCTCAAGAACAAGGACATTCCCGAGGGAGGAGCCAAGGGGGTGCTCCTGCTGAAGCCGCAGGCGGTACCCGAGATTGCCGTCCGCGGCGCGGTGGATTCGCTGCTCGATCTGCTGGTAACCGATGCCGACGGCCATCTGCCCCCCGAGGTGGTCGACCGCTACGGCCAGCGTGAGTACATCTATCTCGGTCCGGACGAGAACATCACCAACGAGATGATCAGCTGGATCGTCGATCAGGCCCGGGCCAAGGGGTATCGCTATCCCGATGCCTTCATGTCCTCCAAGCCTGGCACGGGCATCAACCACAAGGAGTTTGGCGTGACCAGCGAAGGGGTCAATGTCTACCTTGAGCACGGGCTCAGGTATCTGGGCATTGACCCTGCCAAGGATACCTTCACGGTCAAGGTCACGGGCGGACCGGACGGTGACGTGGCCGGCAACATCCTCAAGATCATGGCCCGTGACTACGGTGAACGGGCGCGTGTGGTGGCAATTGCCGACGGGTACGGATGTGCGGTCGACCCGAAGGGGCTGGACCCGTCCGAGCTGATGCGGTTGGTCCGGGAAGGCTTGTCCATCGTGCACTTCGATGTCAGTCGCCTGTCTACTGATCCCGGTGCGTTCATGCGACGGGCGGACGACGACGAGGGTGTGGCGCTGCGGAACGATCTGCACAACCGGGTGGAAGCCGATGTCTTCATCCCCGCCGGCGGACGGCCCGAGACCATCAAGGGGAGCAACTGGAACCGTTTCCTCAAGGCCGATGGGACACCCAGCTCCCGCCTGATCGTCGAGGGGGCCAACATCTTCCTGACGGAGGAGGCTCGGCTTGGCCTCGAGCAGAAGGGCGTAGTCATCATCAAGGATTCGTCCGCCAACAAGGCGGGAGTCATTTGTTCCTCCTTCGAGATTCTGGCCGCGCTGGCCATCGGTTCGGAGCGATTCACCGAGATTCGCGGCGTCTACATCTCCGAGGTCATCGGCTTGCTTCGACGCAAGGCGGCCCAGGAGGCAACCCTGCTTTTCCGCGAATGGGATGCTTGTGGTCGCGCCACGCCTCTCTCGAAGCTGTCCTATGAGATCAGCCGCGTGATCAATCGTCTCGCAGGCATCATTGAGGAGGGGCTCGCTCGTGTGAGCGATCCCCTGCCCGAGCGGTACCGAGAAATCGTACTCGAATACTGTCCGCCCTCGTTGGCGCGTCGCTTCCCGGACGAGGTCCTGAGTCAGATCCCGCAGCGTCATCAGCGGGCCTTGCTGGCAAAGCACCTGGCCAGCACCGTGGTGTACCGCGAGGGGCTTGATTGGCTGGACCAGCTGGCAACGGATCCGGAACAGGTCTTCAAGGTGGTCGAAACCTACATGGAACAGGCCGATCTTGCCGAACGTTTCATCGCGGAAGTCCGGGCCTCCGAGTTGCCTGGCCGGGCAGATATCGTCCGAATTCTCGATTTGGCTGGCCGCAGGGAGCTTACCCGCTTGGCCCTTCGTCGCGGGCACAGTGATGAGCCTGCGCCCGACGATCTCAGGACTCCTGCCGGGATTCGCTAATCCTCGGATCTTTGCGAGGCGCGGGCGGTGCGAGGCCTTGTCCTTGCACCGCCCATCTTATTTTTGATGCCACAGAGGAGAAAGCGAGCGGCCCCCCCTTTCGGAGAGGCCGCTGAAGAGGGAAACGTGTGCGCTACTTGCCCGCCCACGCCGTGATGGCTTTGCCCCGGACCAACTCGGCCTGCCAGTTGTAACTGAGTTTGCCCTTGGCCGTTTCGAGGGTCGTGACGCCGAAGAGTCGCTTTCCTTCGAGGGCAGAGCGAACCTCTGTGGTGACCTTGGTGCCCTCGGGCGCGGGCACCGTCCACGACATGCGGTCGGCCTTGCGCGTGCCGTTGACCGGCAACACATTTCGCAGACCCTCAGTCGCCTTCTCCACGCCGATTGTCGGGATGGAAGCACCCTGGAGTTGACCGTCTTTGGCACGAAGCTTCAACAGGCCACCCACGAGCCGGAGACTTCCGGGCTCCGACATCCAGACATAGGTCGCGTCTTCAGGAGCAGGTGCTCCGAGGGCCCACCAGTCCCACGTGCTGACCTTGGAGCGCTTGCCGTTGGCACCCTTGCGAACGGCACCACCGGGCACACTGTAGTTGCCCGTCTTGTCCTTGACCGCACGCACATCCAAACGCTCGAACCCGGCCGCTGCAAGGGTCTTGACCTCACCGGGCTCGGAGATGCCGTTGCTGTTGGCATCCACCCAGACGCCCAGCTTGGCGAACTCATCAGGTGTCAGCGCCCCGTCCTTGTTCTTGTCCAACGTCGCAAGAGGTTGGTAACCGTGCCGCCACGTCTTGCCCCAGGTCACGTTGCCGAAGAGCTGCCGGCCGGAGGTAATCCGTCCCTTGCCGGTCTCGTCCCACACCAGCAGGCCGGCCTTGGGGCCTATCCACTCGAACTCGTGGGTGCCCTTGCCATCGATGTCAAAGGGCCGGATGGCCGCGGAGGCCAGCTTGCGGCCGGCCACCTTACCCCAGTGTCCTCCGGCCAACAAGTCGGGTTTGCCTGTTCCGGACAGGTCCAGAATGATTGGGCTGGACCAGACGGAGGAGCCGGCGAACTGCAGGTTGAGATTCTTGGTTCCCCCAGCAACGAAGTTGACATTGGCGTTGAGGGGGCGGCTTGCTCCGCCGGAATCGACGACGTACTCCATCACCGCCCGTGCTTCATAGCTGTCGGGCACGGTGTAATGGCCCACGAGCCGACCCGTGTCCTTGTCGATCAGGAGCATGGCCTGAGACTGGCTCGCGTGCGTTTGGCCACGATTGCCGTAATCGTCAATGACATTTGCGAGGTAGTTGTAGAGCGTGTTGATGTTCGTCCTGGCGACGACGCTCTCGACGATCCCCTGGTTGAAGTTTGCACGAGTCGCCACGTTGTCGTCGCGATCCGCAAGATTCCACTCGCCAGCACCCCAATTGAGCCCGCCGCCTCCCTGAAGCTCCTGATTCAGCCAAGGATCGCGATAGGCGCGATAATAAGCCACGACGTTCAAAAACTCTATTTTGTCATACAGATAGCGGTCGTACGTGACGTTGTAGCCTTGGACGCCGTTGACGGTTGCGGGCGAGCCCGAAACCCCGCCGACATCGATGCGGTCCGCCGCGTGGACCGGGGTTGCGAGGGACGCCAGACCGATGGTGAAGCTGCCAGCTAACGCAAGTGGACGACCCTTGGCCCATGATTTCATGGCCTTGCCTCCTGTCGAGATGACCGATGGGATCGGAGTGGGAACAAGGAGGCCGTACCCAGAACGTCAGGCGGAGTAAACCTCCCCGCCACCATGGCGAGTGGCAGGGCATGCTAGGATGCGGGATGGAGGTCTCGCAGTGCCCGATTTGTCGTTTTTGCCATTGCTGATCGCGGCCGCGTCCTCACCGTCGATCCAGCCGGCTCCAGAGTCATCTTCGTGGGCCGAGGCGGAGCCTTATGACCCCGAGCTGCCGGAGGAAGAGGCCCCCCACATCACTCCCGTGGTCGGTTGGAGGGTGTTCACGGGGTTAGGGAACCCCGAGTTTGCCCACATTGGCGCTGCGTGGCGTCAGGGCAACCTCGAGGGGGCGCTGTCTCTGGGGACCCTTGGCATCGCCCGTCGCGTCGACCTGAAGGGCAGGGCCTACCTTCTGCCGCATGTCGGTGCGTTGTTCGCCGAGGCAGGCTATGGCTTCATGCAGCTCGAGAAAGTCTCGGAGCAGACGCCCGGGGAGTGGTTCCAGCAGCCCTTTGCCGGAGTGGGTTGGCAGTTCTTCGAGCGGCCCGGGCCGTGGGTGGTCGATGTCGTTCTTGGGATGGCTCCCGGCGGCATGGATGCTCTCGCCGGGGCTCCCGGCCTGCTCAACGGGACGCGGCTGCTTCCCAGATTTGCGGTGGAGGTGGGTTATGCCTTCTAGGTCCTCGGGGCGCGCGGCACTTTTGGCGCTGATGCTTGCGATTTCTGGGTGCGGTTTCTATGGCGTGGCTTCCGTAAACGGAGACATCGGTCGAGGGGCGGTCGCCAGCGCCCTGAATCAAGCCAACCTGGTATCGAAGCGGTTCGAGGGCCAGCAGCTCACCGAGCAGCAGAAGGACACCCCTGTAGTGGTTGCCGTTCACGGCTTCTCCGCGACCACGTTCGAGACCTTGTATTCGACCGGCACGACTCCGCAGGAAGCCAGCGCTTCCTACAACTTGGAAAATCGCGGGCTGCTGGTGTCGAGGGTCTTGATGGGCGGACACAACGAATCCTCCGAGGCCTTCGGCAACAGCACCTGGCTTGACTGGCAGAAACCTGTTCTGGAGGAAGCTGAGGCTTTGCAGAAACTGGGCTTTCGGCACATCGACTTCCTGACGGTATCCACGGGTGGTCCGATCCTGATGCAGGCACTGCTGGCCGACAAGCTGGCCGCGAGGGGGGTGACGCCTCGGCGTATCACGATGGTGGCTCCCCTCCTCGAGTTCAAGGACAAGACCATCAATCTGCTCGGAGTTTTGCAGACTCTTGGAGCCTCGAATAGCCCCAGTCCCACCAACGGGGTCTCCCGTGGCCACTGGTACGCGGATCGTCCTATCGGTGCCGTGAAGCAGTTGCTGGACCTAACAGAAGTGGTCAAAGGTCAGTTGCGTGGGGTGGTGGCCGGCCACATCAGGCCGCTGGCGCCGGGCACGAAGGTCCTCATCGTCCAGTCCGATGGCGACGGAACGGTGGATGCGACGAGTGCCGACATTTGGCTGAAGGGTCTGCGTGGTCCGGCGGCCGCCGCGACTCAGGCTTCGGGTCTTGTCACCCAGCTCAAGGTGGTGTCGGGGCGTCACGTTCCCGTGGGGCCACCCAACTTGAAGGGCGAACGAGGGGGAAAGCGGGTGGTGGACGGCGTCGATTACCCCACGTTCGAGGACGTCCCAGACGGTCAGAGTTGGTCCGATGACGAGGTCCGCTTGCGGGTACGCCTCATCCGCCAGATCGGCGACTTTCACGTCGCGCGGTGATGACGGCCGTCGTCTCGTCGCATTGGCAGGGTCTCGGTCTGTCCGGGCCCTCCCGTTCCTCGTGGATCACGGCGGCCGTCCAGGAATTGCCATCCCTGCTCGCTGATCACGCGGCGTGTGAACGCAAGGCTGCGGCGACGGCGATGGCCTTCGTGGCCCGCCACCCGGATGACCCAAGGCTGGTGGAAAGCATGTTGCAGTTGGCTCAGGAGGAGCTGGTCCACTTCGAGCGCTTGTTCCACTTGATGCGTCGTCGAGGTTGGGCGCTGGTCCGAGACCAGGCCGATCCCTACGTACGCTCGCTGCTTGACCTCGTCAGGCCGGCGCAGATCCACCAGAAGGTCGACAGGTTGTTGGTGCTGGGCTTGGTCGAGGCGAGGTCTTGCGAGCGTTTTCGTCTGCTCGCAGAGGCGTTGGTCGATCTTGATCCGGAGCTTGCCGCCTTGTACGCCGAGCTTGCCCTTTCTGAGGAAGGCCATGCCCATCTCTTCGAAGCGTTGGCCGCTCGATACGCCGGGGAAACCGAAGTCCGGGACCGCCTCTCGGAACTGCGCACGGTCGAGGCTGCCCTGGTCGCAGGGTTGGCCGACCGGCCCGCGATGCACGGGTAGGAGACCGCATGCTTGCACCTTGGTTGGCCGGCTGGGTGCTGGTTTCCTATCATAACCACAGCCATCACAGCCCGGATTCGCGGCTCACGGCCGCGGACTTCCTGCGATTTGCCCGCGGAACGGGCGTGGATGCCGTCGTTATTACAGATCATGACAATGTTCGCGCCGCACGTGATCCGCGCTTCCTGACCGCGGCGCGGCCAGAGGGCGGTGCGTTTGTTCCTGCCGGCCGTGGACGGCGACCGTTCTTGATGTTCGGTGAGGAGTGGGGCACCTTTCGGAGCGGCAAGGTGCGGTGGGGGCACGTCGGGCTCATCGGCCTCGATGACGGGACCGGGCCCCATCCTGATGCAGACTTGCGGGATGTGCTGGTCGGCGCGAGGGCTCGCAGGGTCCTTTCCATCGTCAACCATCCCTTCAACTGGGTGCTGGCGTGGCGCGGAAGCGAGCCGCCGGAAGGTGTCGACGGTGTCGAGGTCTGGAACCAAGGTTGGCTCATGCCAGGTATGGAAAACCCCAGGGCCTTGCACTGGTGGGATGCGGCCCTTCGCAAGGGGCGTCGCCTCCTGGCGCTTGGTGGTGCCGATACCCACGGGCTTGCGGGAAGCAGCTACTTCTACAACGAGACCAGGGTGGACCGGCCCGTGAACTTGGTCTGGGCCGAGCGCCCCGATGCCACCGCGGTCCTTCAGGCGATGCGGGCAGGACGGGTCATGGTGGCTCGTGACGCCGCAGTTCCTGGCATGGCCCTCTCGGTCGACGGGCGCGGCCCCGGTGAGGTGCTCGCAGCCGGAACGCCCGGCCTTGTCCGAGTTCGGTTGGGACGTGCCGAGGGCACCGAATTACGCCTGATAACGAGTCAAGGCCTCTTGACCACCGTGCGTCCGGCCCGGGGACAGTCCGAGGTCCGGCTACGCCTGCCGCTCAAGGCCTCCGGTGACTACGTGCGCGCCGAGCTGGTCAAGCCGGGTTGGCCGGCGGCTGACATGTTGGTGCTCAGCAATCCGGTCTACGTGGCGCCCGGACCTCTGTAGGTCGTGGCCGGGCGTCTGCTATTCTTGTTGACTTGATGAAGAGGACAACGATGTTCCGCAAGGTCCTGATAGCCAACCGCGGCGAGATCGCCGTTCGGTTGATGAAGGCGTGTGGGGTTCTGGGCGTCACACCGGTCACGGTGCACTCCGAGGCGGACGTGGACGCACCGCATGCTCGCGACGCCGAATCCTTCCTTGTGGGCCCGGCGGCTGTGGCCCAGAGCTACCTGAATCAGGATGCGATTCTCGAGGCGGCCCTCAAGTCCGGCTGTGAAGCGATACATCCGGGGTATGGCCTCCTGTCCGAAAACGCAGCCTTTGCCCGCAAGGTCCTTGATGCGGGGCTGGCCTGGGTCGGCCCCTCTCCGGAGGCGATTGCCAGAATGGGAGACAAGGTGGCAGCCAGGGCGTTTGCCCGGGCTGCCGGTGTGCCTGTGGTGCCGGGAACCGAGGCTCCCGTGGCGGACGTGGCGGAGGCCTTGATCGCTGCCTCGGCCATCGGATACCCCGTGATGCTCAAGGCCGCGAGGGGCGGGGGGGGCATCGGCATGCAGCGCGCCGATGGCCCCGGAGAGCTTGAAAAGGCCTTCAAGGTTTGTGTGGCGCGGGCAAAAGCGTATTTCGGCGATGGTTCCATGTACGTCGAGAAGGCCTTGGACCGGCCTCGGCACATCGAGATACAGGTCCTGGCGGACGGACACGGCAGGGTCGTTCACCTGGGAGAGCGGGAGTGCTCGGTCCAGCGTCGCCATCAAAAGGTGGTGGAGGAGGCAGGATCGGCCGCGGTGGACCACGCCTTGCGGGAGAGAATGGGAGAGGTCTCGCTGCAGCTGGTGCGCGCGCTCGGTTACGTCAATGCGGGAACCTTGGAATACCTGTTGGACGCTTCCGGTGCGTTCTATTTCCTGGAGATGAACACGAGGTTGCAGGTGGAACATCCCGTGACCGAGGCGGTGACAGGAGTGGACCTCGCCGTCTGGCAGCTTCGGATTGCTGCAGGGCAGCCCCTTGATCCCGCCATAGGGACCGTTCCTTTCAACGGCCATTCCATCGAGTGCCGTGTCTACGCCGAAGACCCGGTCACGGGTTATCCGTCCCCGGGCACATTGGAACAAGTCCGTTGGCCCGACGGGGTCCGCGTGGACACTTTTGTGGCTTCTGGGAGCATCGTCAGTCCCCACTACGATCCCATGCTGGCCAAGTTGGTCGTGCACGGTCGGGATCGGGTCGACGCCATGGACCTGATGGAGCAGGCGTTGGCTGCCACGGTGGTCGAGGGAGTCCGGACCAACTTGCCCCTGCTGAAGCAGGTCCTGGGGCACCCGGAATTTCGCTCCGGCGAATTCGACACAGGCTTGCTCGGCCGGATGGCGGCGGCTCCGGCGGGAAATTAGCTAGGGGCTCCACAGGGGAGCACGGGCATGGGCTGGCCGAGGGGCCGGTCGCGAGAGGAGGTTCGACATGGCTGATGTGAAGGCCCAGATGGCGGGCACGGTGCTGGAGGTGCTCGTGGCCGAGGGACAGGCGGTGGAAGAAGGACAAGACTTGGTCTGCCTCGAATCCATGAAGATGCAGATGTTCCTTCAGGCAGAGGGGACCGGTACCGTGGCGGCCGTCAAGGTCGAGGCAGGTGACTTCGTCAACGAGGGCGACATCCTCGTCGTCCTGTCCTGAGGATCCACACGCATGGATAAGCCATCCCGCATCCGCATCGTCGAGGTGGGGCCCAGGGATGGCCTGCAGAATGAATCGGTCCACGTTTCTGCGACCGACAAGGTCCGGCTGATCGAGGAACTTGGCGCGGTCGGCCTCCCGGCCATTGAAATGACCGCGTTCGTGCATCCTCGCTGGATCCCGCAAATGGCCGACGCTTCCGAGGTGGCGCGGGCGGTCCGCAAGCGACCTGGTGTGACGTACAGTGCGCTCGTGCCCAATCTCCGGGGCTACGAGGCGGCATCGGCCGCAGACGTCCCGGTCGTGGCCGTTTTCATGTCCGCCACGGAGACCCACTCCCGGCGCAATCTCAACAAGACCGTCGCCGAGGCCACCGTGGCTGTTCAGGAAGTGACCCGGGCGGCCAAGGCCGACGGAAGGGGTGTCCGCGCCTACCTTTCGGTGGTTTTCGGCTGTCCTTACGAAGGTGAGGTCGATCCGGCCGCTACCCTCGCGATCGCCCGGGACCTCTCAGACGTGGGTGTGGATGAGCTGTCCCTCGGCGACACCACGGGCATGGCCAACCCCTCTCAGGTTCGGCGGCTGGTCGCCAGCCTGCGCGACCGTGTTCCTGGATTGCCGTTGGCCGGTCACTTCCACGACACGCGGGGAACGGCCTTAGCCAATGCCTATGCGGCATGGCTCGAGGGCGTCGAGACGTTCGATGCCTCGATCGGTGGGCTTGGCGGTTGTCCTTATGCTCCGGGTGCTTCAGGCAATCTGGCCACCAACGATCTGGTCGCGATGTTGGAAGGCATGGGCCTCGAGACCGGGGTGGACCGCGAAGCATTGCGCGAAGTCACCCGTTGGATTTGTCTTGATGTCCTGAAGGTGCCCATTCCGAGCCGCGAGGCCACGGCCGAGCTGGCACGTCGCGCAAAGGCCGCTCGCGTCTCTGCCGAGCAGGCTTGAGTCCTACCTCAAGGAGTCCTGAGTTGGAACCCATGTATCGTATGGAACGCAAAGGCCACGTGGCCACCTTGACACTCGACCGACCTGAAGCGGCCCATGCGCTCAGCTTCCCCATGCTGCTGCAGCTGCGGGCTGAGCTCGAGGCCTTGAGGCTCGAGCGCGAGTTGCGCGTGCTAGTCCTCACGGGGGCAGGCACCAAGGCCTTTTGCGCAGGTGCCGACCTCAAGGAGCGTGCTGGCATGACGCAGGATCAAGTTCGGAGGTTCATCGTCGAGATCAGAGGCCTGATGGATGACGTGGCCGGCATGCCCTGCCCGGTCATTGCAGCGCTCAATGGTCTGGCCTTGGGCGGAGGGACGGAGTTGGCCCTTGCGGCCGATCTGCGCGTGGCCGCGGATCACGCCGTGATGGGGCTGACCGAGACGGGTCTGGGGATTATTCCCGGTGCAGGGGGGACCCAGCGTCTGCCGCGCCTCGTCGGTCTCGCCCGGGCCAAGGAGCTTGTCTTCACGGCACGGCGCGTGCAGATGGACGAAGCCCTGTCCCTTGGTCTGGTCCAGAAGGTCGTGCCCGGTGCCGAGCTGGCCCGCGCCGTCTCTGATCTGGCCTCAAGCATAGCAGCCAATGCTCCCCGTGCGATCGAGATGGCCAAGTGGTCCATGGACCGGGGCTATGAAACCGATCTGCGTACAGGCCTTGAGTTGGAAAGTCGGGCGTATGACACCATCATCCCGACGCAGGATCGTCTCGAAGGACTGGCTGCCTTCCGAGAAAAGCGTCCCCCCGTCTACACCGGGCAGTAGCCTCCGGCCCATGCCCTTGGTGGCTCCGGGTCGTGGACCTTGGCCTCAAGGCGGGTACGGTGCCTTCATGCCGCCTCATCCCTCACAAGCCCCGGAGCATCTGGCCTTGCGCTGCGCATCACCACGTCAGGTTGCCGTGGTGGTCGAGGCCATCTATCGGGTCAACTCCCGCGTTTACGGTGAGGACGCTGTCCTGTGGGCCCAGATCGAGGCCGACCCGAATGATGGCACTCTTGGCGACGGGACCATACTCCTCATTGGTGCGGCCGCACCTGACGCGCTCCTGCACCTCGTGTCCGAAATGGCGCATCTGCATGGTCTGGATGCGACTTCCCGCAACCCCTTGCCGTGGTGGCGCCGGTGGTTCGCCCGTTGGCAGGAACGTCGACGCGGGGTCTGAGGGCCGCGTGCTTGCCCCTGAATCTGACCCCGCCTATCATGAAAGGGTCAGGAGATTCGTGCGATGACGACGATCGAGACCGCCGCTGCGGCCAACGCCCCTTCCTTGCAGGACCGCTTGGATAGAATTCGTGCTGGCGGGGCCCCGAAGTACCACGAAGCTGCGGCTCGTGCAGGCAAGCTTTTCGTGCGTGATCGGTTACGCCTGTTGCTGGACGAGGGATCGTTCCTCGAAGAGGCGGCTTTCGCCAATTGCGAGACGCATGACTTGCCCGCAGACGGTGTCGTCACAGGCGTCGGTCGGATTCACGGCCGCACGGTTTGCGTCATGGCCAACGACTCTACGGTCAAGGCCGGCTCCTGGGGCTCACGCACCGTCGAGAAGATCCTGCGTATCCAGGAGACGGCGATCCGCTTGCGTGTGCCGATGTTGTACCTGGTCGATTCAGCAGGCGCCCGCATCACGGATCAAGTCGAGATGTTTCCCGGGCGGCGCGGCGCGGGCCGTATCTTCCACAACCAGGTCCGGATGAGTGGCTTCGTGCCGCAGGCATGCCTTCTCTTCGGTCCGTCGGCCGCAGGCGGTGCCTACATTCCCGCATTCTGTGACGTCGTGGTGATGGTCGAGGGCAATGCCTCGGCATACCTCGGTTCCCCTCGGATGGCCGAGATGGTGATCGGCGAGAAGGTCTCTCTCGAGGAGATGGGGGGAGCCCGGATGCACTGCAGCGTGTCAGGAGTCGGCGACGTGCTGGTCAAGACCGAGGAAGACGCGATCGCTTGGCTGCGGCGCTATCTCGCCTACTTTCCCCAGAATTTCGAGGGGGTGCCGGAGATTGGCCCCGCAGTGGCCCCTAAGCCTGGCAAGGAGCTCGCCGACATTATCCCGAAGAATCAGAACCAGCCGTTCGACATGCAGCAGGTCATCGACCGGCTGGTGGACGAGGGCTCGTGGCTGGAGATCAAGAGGTTGTTCGCAGGCGAACTTCTGACGGGCCTCGCGCGTATCGGTGGGCAGCCCGTGGGTATCCTGGCCAACCAGTCACGGGTCAAGGGCGGAGTATTGTTCACGGACTCGTCCGACAAGGGGGCGCGTTTCATCACGCTGTGTGATGCCTTTAACATTCCGTTGTTGTTCTTGGCTGATGTTCCGGGTTTCATGGTTGGATCGGCCGTCGAGCGGTCGGGCATCATTCGTCACGGGGCGAAATTCATCTCCGCGATGGCCTCGGCGCAGGTTCCCAAGATCAGCGTGATTGTACGAAAGGCCTATGGGGCTGGCCTGTATGCCATGGCAGGACCCGCTTTCGAACCGGACCTTTGCTTGGCCCTGCCCACCGCGAAAATTGCGGTGATGGGGCCCGAAGCCGCGGTCAATGCGGTGTATGCCAACAAGATTGCAGAACTCCCGGAGGAGGACCGTCCTGCCTTCGTCGCCGAAAAGCGGGCGGAATACGAGCGCGACATCGATCTTTATCGCCTGGCTTCCGAGATGGTGATTGACGGCGTCGTGCCGCCCGAAACCCTCAGGGACGAACTCTGTGCCCGGTTGGCAGCGTACCGCAGCCGTGGGACCACCGATTTGCCCAAGCGCCGCCCCGTGACTCCCGTCTGAACCTCTGCCCATTCATCCGTCAGGAGCCTTGTGTCCTTGAGCAACCCCGAAGCCGAGCGGTCCGATGATGTGGTGCTGGTGCCCGAGCCGGGCTCCGTCAAGCATGTTCGCGGACCTGCTGCGTTCGACATTGATCCCAATGAGGCACTGGCCGCCATTTTGGCCGAGTTGGAGGCAGACCGCAGCGATCGCCGCAAGGCGACGCGATGGACCTGCCATCAGGAGATGGAGATCGCGCTGCCCGGCGCCCAAGAATATCATCGTGCCGTAGCGTTCGATATTTCGACGGGCGGCATGCGAGTGAAACCCCTCGAGACGCTGTCCAAGAAGGCTCTCCCGGTAGGCATCAGCCTGCACATTCGCCTCTCGACAGAGTCTGGGTCTTTCCGTGGCAAGGCCCGCGTTGTCCGACTTTCGGACAACGGACAGCTGGGAATCGAGCTGCAGTCAGTGTCGACGGCCATGAAAGAGATCCTCAGCCAGGAGATGGCTCGTATTCAGGCACGTAACGCGGCGAACCAACCCATGGCGCGTAAACGGCAGGTGGTCAAGTCCGAGCTGGTGCAACAGGTCGTCCAGCGCACCTTGCCGCCGCCGACCCAGCATCAGAAGATGAGCGAGGACCTTCGTCATGGGGCGGGATCCTTGATGGATGCTCTTGTCGAGGGCCGACAGCGGCCTCGTGATCTACACTCCCGCTGGGTCCGCTGAGGACCGCTTCCACGCCCGTGGTACGATGACGCCGTGTCAGGCGCTCGTGGATTTCTGTGTGGCTTGGCCGTCCTGCTGGGAGGCTGCGTCGGAGCGTCACCCGATGCCAGAGAAGCCGTTCTTGAGGCGCCGGGCATGACGGGTCTCGTTCTGCGGGATATGCCGGAGGGTCGTCTCCAGTGGGAGCTGCGTGCCGCGGAGGTACGTGATGGCAGCAGCGTGAGCCGATTGAAGGAGGTCCGGATGACGTGGCGTGAGCCAGGGCGTCCGGTCGTGCAGGTCAAGGCCCCCGAGGCCTTGTGGGACGCCGGTCGTGGACTGATGGACATGCGTGGTCCGTTGTGGTTGGTTGCCCCGGCGGTCGAGGCGGAACTCGAAGGACAGGCGCTGACGTGGCGTAGGGAGGGGCGTACCTTGGCACTGTCCGGCGGGGTGCGCCTTAGGAGGGGACGCGGAGTGTTGCGTGCTCGGGCCATGGAAGCCGACGAGGGCTTGCGGCGGATCCGCCTGCAGGGGCCGATCACCATGCGTGTGCCCGTGAGCCATCAGCCTGCCGTTCAGCTCAAGGGGCGGACATGAGCCGGGTTTTCATGTGGGGTCTGCTCGTCCTGTCGGCGTGGGTCATAGGTCCGCTGCGCCCGATTTCGCCAGCAGAAGCACGTCCGGCTGTCGCGCGTCGCGCGGCGACGCCTGTGCCGCTCGATTTTCTCGACCTGTCTGCCGAGCGAACTGAATATGATGACAAGACGAGAGTGTATCTGCTGGCGGGCAAGGTGCGGATCCGCGTGCGCGACCTCGAGGTGACGTGTCGGGAGGCCATCTTGGAGATGGATGGCAAGGGAGAGGGCCTGCAGGTACTCCGGATGAGGGGCCAGGTCAAGGCGGTCAAGGGTCGACAGGTCTTCCGCGGTGAGCAATTTACCTGGTTGGCTACGCAGCGGCGCTTCGTGGCTGAGGGGGAAGTCGAGGCCCGGGTGCCATGGCCAGCGGCGGCGACTTCGGAGGTGCGGCCGTGATTCAGACGGACAAGCTGGTCAAGATTTATCGAGGACGGCGTGTCGTCAACGAGGTCAGCATCAAGGTGCGGCGCGGAGAGATCGTCGGCCTGCTCGGCCCCAACGGCGCGGGAAAGACCACCACTTTCTACATGGTCGTGGGGCTCGTGCGTCCGCGCGAGGGCTCTGTTCAACTGGACGGCGAGCCGATCGCGCACCTGCCCATGCATCTGCGTGCGCGCAAGGGGATTGGTTACCTTGCGCAAGAACCATCCGTCTTTCGTAAGTTGACGGTCGAACAGAATCTGCTGGCTGTGTGGGAGCTGCTTGGCATGCCCAAAGATGTCCAGCGCCGGCGGCTTGAAGAGCTCTTGGACGAATTCAGCATCCAGAAAATCAGAAAGTCCAAGGGGATGCAGCTGTCTGGCGGGGAGCGGCGCAGAGTCGAGATTGCCCGAGCACTCGCCACCGATCCCTCGTTCATCCTGCTTGACGAGCCTTTTTCCGGCATCGATCCGCTGGCCATCGCCGACATCCAGAAGATGTTGCGGCACCTGCGCGCGCGCAATCTCGGGCTGTTGATCACCGATCACAACGTGCGCGACACGCTCAAGATCGTGGACCGTGCTTACATCATCGATTCAGGCACCATTCTCTTCGAGGGAAGTCCGGAGGAGATCGTCTCCTCCGAAGTGGCGCGCAAGCATTATCTGGGCGAAGAGTTCGGCCTGTGACGCCGTCGGCTTTGCCCGAAGCGGCTGTCTCGACACGGCCCGGACCTCGGCCAGGGTGGTGGCCGGGCACGCTCGATCTCTATCTGCTGACCGAGCTGATGGGACCCTTCCTCTTCGGGGTTGCGGCCTTCACATGCATCATGACCGCCTCCTCGGTGCTTTTCGACTTGGTCCGGGCCATGGTTCGATTCGGCCTGTCTTTCTGGGTCGTGGCCGAGGTTCTCCTGCTCCGTTTGCCGGAGATGGTGTTCTACACCTTTCCGATGAGCATGTTGCTGGCTGCCTTGTTGACTTTCGGGCGTCTGTCGGGGGACCTCGAGATCACGGCTTTGCGTGCGTGCGGGGTGTCGCTGCCGCGCATCCTGGCGCCTTGCCTCGTCGCGGCGGCTTTGGTCTCGGGAGCGACCATCGCCCTTGACGAGTTTGTCGTTCCTCCGGCCAAGCAGCGGGCAAGATTGCTGCTCGAGGGTGCCCAGGGTCGTCAGAAGCTCCCGGTGGCGCGAGAGAACCTCTTTCACGACGAGTTCGAGGGCGGTCGACTCAAGCGGCTTTTTCATGCCCAGCGTTTCGACGGAGTCGATATGCAAGGAGTGACCGTGCAGGAATTTGACGGTCCGGTGCTCGCGCGGATCGTGCAGGCTCGGAGGGCTCGTTGGCTTGGCGGCGGTTGGCGCTTCGAGGACGGAACCCTGTACCAGGTGGGCGAGGATGGCAGCTTTCGCTACGTGGCCACGTTCCAGACCCGCAGGGTGCGTTTGCAGGCTTCCCTCGCCGTCTTGGCGGCAGAACGCAAGGATGCCATGGAAATGACCTTGGTCGAACTCGGCCATCACCTCGATCAACTTCGTACCAGTGGCCGTATGGATGGCCAGCTTCGGGAGCTGGGCGTACAATGGCATCAGAAGCTGTCGATTCCTTTCGCCAGCTTGGTGTTCGCCTTGGTGGGAGCACCCCTGGGCCTTCGGCCGCAACGCAGCAGCAATGCAATCGGCCTCGGCGTCAGTATTCTGGTCATTTTCGCTTACTACGTGGCCATGTTCATCTTCACCGCACTCGGGCAAGCGGGCAATCTTCCGCCTGTTTGGGCGGCATGGGCCCCCAACCTTGTCGGCGGTGCCATCGGTGCGGTTTTGGTTTTCAGGGCCGCATCCCGTTGATCCCCCCTTCCTGAAAAGGAGTATCCCCATGTCGATGGTCGCTCTCAAGGGTGATGTCAAGGATCCGGCTCTTGCCGATGGCGGTCGTCTGCGTATCGAGTGGGCGGATCGGGAAATGCCGGTCCTGCGCAGCATCCGCGACCGTTTCGCCAAGGAGCTCCCCCTCGCGGGGCTGAGAGTTGCGGCCTGCTTGCACGTGACCTCCGAGACGGCCAACTTGATGCGAACCCTGGTCGCGGGTGGGGCCGAGGTTCAGCTTTGCGCAAGCAACCCACTCTCGACCCAGGATGACGTGGCGGCGGCTCTCGCCGTGCACTACGGCTGCCCGACCTATGCCATCAAGGGTGAGGACCACGACACGTATTACAGGCATATCCGTGCCGTGCTCGACAGCAGGCCGACCATCACCATGGATGACGGGGCTGACTTGGTGACCGAGCTGCATCGGGGCCGGACCGACCTTCTGCCTGAGGTGGTTGGCGGGACCGAGGAAACCACAACGGGAGTCATCCGGATGAAGGCCATGGCCGACGAGGGTCAGCTCAAATATCCGGTCATCGCCATCAACGAGGCCGATACCAAGCATCTCTTCGACAACCGCTACGGTACCGGACAGAGCACCCTCGACGGTATCATCCGAGCCACCAACCTCCTGTTGGCTGGCAAGAAGGTCGTCGTCATCGGCTATGGCTGGTGTGGCCGGGGCGTGGCCAGTCGTGCCAAGGGCCACGGGGCGGACGTCATCGTCACCGAGATCGATGCGACCAAGGCCATCGAGGCGGTGCTTGACGGCTATAGGGTGATGCCGATGGCCGAGGCTGCCAGGATAGGGGATGTCTTTGTCACGGTGACCGGCAACTTGCATGTCATCGCCAAGGAGCATCTGTCGATGCTCAAGGACGGTGCCATCGTCTGCAACTCCGGTCACTTCAACGACGAAATCGATATTCCCGCACTGGAGGCCATGGCGGTTGGGCGGCGTGAAGTTCGTCCGCTCGTCGAGGAGTTTTCCATGGCGGATGGACGCAGGATCGTCCTCCTTGGGGAGGGGCGTTTGATCAATCTCGCGGCCGCTGAGGGCCATCCTGCGAGCGTGATGGACATGAGTTTCGCCAACCAGGCGTTGTCTCTGGAGTATCTGGCGCGCGAGCACAAGCAGCTCGAGCCCGGCGTTCACGTAGTTCCCAAAGGCATCGATCAGGAGGTTGCCCGCCTGAAGCTGGCGACGATGGGGATTACCATTGATTCTTTGACGCCGGAACAGGAGGCCTATCTGTCTTCTTGGCAGAGTGGGACCTGATCCGCAAGATCGAAAGATGACCGCCCGGACACACGTCGCGTTCGGGCGGTCATCTTTCAGGGGGCGTCAGCCCTTGAGGGCCGCAAGGACCTCCGGACCGTCGGGAAAACGATCCGTCTCAAACTTCGAGTACACCAGCCGTCCATCGGCGTGTACGTCAAAGATTCCCCGGCTGCCGGGCACAAGGGTAACCTTGAATGGAAGTTCCTGCTCAATAAGGGCCGCCAACCTGGTGGCCTCAGGCAGGTAATCTCACATCGTGCAGTAGGTGATTCTGATATCCATGGGTCGAACTATAGGGCCAACCGCCCCGGGGCGCAAGGTGATAAAGTAGGTCATGCCCAATAGTCCTGCCGACCGTCCCGAATTCAGGTCTTTTCAGCTCCGGCGCGAACTTCTCGAGGGCCTTGCCGAGATGGGCTATTCCACGGCCACGCCCGTGCAGGCCTTGGCGATACCAGCGGTTCAAGAGGGCGGGGACTTGCTGGTACAGGCCAAAACCGGCTCCGGGAAGACTTTGGCCTTCGGGCTTCCCTTGCTCAATCGCATCGACTTGCACAGACCCGACTGCCAAGTCCTGGTGGTGGTGCCCACCCGCGAGCTGGCTCTACAGGTGGCCACCGAACTCGAACGCGTCGGAGCCACTCTCGGGGTCGTCATCGGTGCGGTCTTCGGCGGAATTCCCATCAAGGAGCACGTCGTCACCGCCCAGTGGGCCACGGTGCTGGTCGGCACGCCCGGACGGCTGCGTGACTTGCTTGAGCGCGGCATGCTCCGTCTGGACCATGTGCGGTCGGTGGTGCTGGATGAGGCGGACGAAATGCTCGACATGGGCTTCAAGGTCGATTTGGAGTTCATCCTCGAAGCGGCCAGAAGTCGCCAGCAGACGCTCTTCTTCTCTGCAACCTTCCCGCCTGAAATCCTCAAGATCGCGAAGCGGACGCTCAAGGATCCCAAGCGACTGCAGGCCCAACCCGAAGAACAGACGCCGACCACGATCGAGCATCGGGTCGTTCGCGTAGGCCAGGATAAAAAATTTGAGGCGCTCGCTCGTCTGCTCAAGGGCGAGCACGTCACTCAGGGCATCATTTTTTGCAACACCAAGACCGAAACCCCTTGGCTTACCCGAAAACTTCGTGCCCAGGGTTTTTCTGCCGAGTGCATCCACGGTGACATGAGCCAGCAAGACCGTCTTCGGGTCATGGATCGGTACAAGGCGGATGCCTTCAAGTTATTGGTGGCGACCGAGGTGGCGGCAAGGGGCCTGGACATCGCGGGGATCAGTCATGTGGTCAATTATTCGGTCCCCAACAACCCCGAGGTCTATTTCCATCGCTGCGGTCGTACCGGTCGTGCCGGACGGAGCGGCGTCGCCATCACGATGGTCACTCCCGGTGAGGAGCGTAACTTCACCCGCATCGAGGAGGCGTTGGCTGCGCGTCGCCCCAAGGGGGCAAAGCGTCAGGCGGCCAAGCCAGAGGCGTCGGTCAATCCCGCGCCTGCCCAGCCCTCAAGGTCCTCGGTTCCCGAGGAACATGGGCTTCCCGCTCGCCAGGCGGGCCGTCGTGAGTTGGCCGTGAGGTCTCGGGATATGGTCGGGCCGCGGGAGGAGCGCTCACGGGGGCGTCAAAGAGGCCTCAAGGTGGCGGCGGAAGATCTCGTGGCCTATGCCGGAGGTGCCGCTGAGGCACATCACGCTCTGGCGCGCCACCTCCTGCACGCACATGATCCCGTGACGCTCGTGTCGGCCCTGTTGGCCGTTCATCCTCTTGTCCACGAGGCCGCCCGGCATCAGGGAAGCTGATCGGCATTTCCCTTCCTTTAGTTTTTCATTAAGACGGGTCTGTGCATGACGGCAACCTGCGAAAGTAAGGCAGGAGCATCTCGCCATGCGTGATGGTATGTCTATCGGGCGTTCCACCGGGACCCGGCCGTTGTCGGGACCCGTGACCCGTCCCATGGGGCAGACCGACCCGCTCAAGGGGACAGGCGCCTTCGTGCGCGATGTCTTCGTGGGTGGAGGAGAGGCCGTCGTCGATATGGCCAAGGGCCTCTGGCAAGTGGTGACGCACCCCATCCAGACGGCCAAAGGTATGGGCTCGTTGGCTGCGATGATGGTTCGCAATCCTGGTGAGGGACTGCGAACCTTGGGGGCCGCGCTGGTTGAACCTTACAAGCTTGCCCTCAAGGAAGGCCGACCCGGCAAGGCCATCGGGCGGGGTATCGTCGAGATTGGTTCGCTGTTCCTCGGTCCTGCCGAAGTGGTGCAGGGAGTGAAGTCCGCGGCCAATTTCGGCAGGGGTGCCGTTGGCGCGGCCAAGGCCGGTGCAACGGTCGGGGAAGCCGCCAAGGCAGGCTATCTTGCGGCCAAGTGGTCGGGCGAGGCCGGACAGCTGGCCTCACGCGCCCAGCAGCTCGCACGTATGGGACATGTCGCGGAGGCGACCCAGCTCACCCGCATGGCCGGCGCCTTCGGCAGGGGGGCCCACGCGGCCAAGGTCGGAAATCTGTCGCGGTTCGGCCACTATGCCGCCCTGCTGGAACGCCCCTTCTCCATTCGGGTGGCTGGCCAGCTGATGTCTTCTGCCGATTTGCTGGCTCGCAGCAAGAGCTTGGTGACCTCGGGACGCCTTCTGGGCGGAGCCGGGCTCGCGGCGGCCGCAGGGTCCGAGGCAGCCGAACAGGCCACTCGGGTCCAAGCCGTCGCAAGATCGCTGCAGGCGGGCCAGGTGCTGGATTCCAGCCTTCTCGGGGCGGTGCTGCAGGGCAAGAAGTCTGTATCCGTGCTGGATGATGCGGGGCGCTTGGTCGCAGGCGGCGCAGGGGCGGGCAACCTCCTCGCCGACGCAGCCCAGGTCGCGTCCAAAGCGCCGACGTGGGAGCGGTTCGCCCAGACGGCTGCGCGATTCGCCTTGGCAAACCCTATCGTGCTGTTTCCGATTTCACCCGCTGCGGGCCTTGCGTTGGATGCGCTCGGACGCATCGGTTCCGTGCGAGACGCTCTCGCCACACCTGAAGATGGCCATGATCTGGCTCGTAAGCATGGCTTGGCCGATGACCCCACCAACATCAAGGCCTTTATGGATGAGGTTTCGAGCTATGCGGAGACCGCAATTGGCCCGGATGTGGGCTCGCCGGACAAGGTCAGGAATCTGCAGTGGGTACTGTCCGGAATCGGTTACGACGTCAGGCCCACCGGGCAGTGGGATGAAGCGACCTCTCGGGCGGTGATCGACTTCAAACGGCGTCAAGGGATGCATCAAGGCTATCTTTTGGCAGACGACACTCCCGCCATCAATGAGTACGTGACCGAGGACGTCGTGCAGCGAATGGTGGATGTGGCCGAAGGCACCTTGTCTGCGCGCGAGGGACGCTGAAGGCGGGGGGGGGCGAAACCCTGGCTACCTAGCCTGTGAAGGTCATCTTGGCGCTGGCCAAGCCCTGCGCCACAGTGGATCCGCTCCCGACAGCCTGCACCGTCCACGAGTCGCCGACCCGCACCACTTGCAAATAAGAACATGCCGTGCAGCCTGCGTACGAGTTGGGCTCCCCTGCGTCATAGCGGCCGTTGCCGTTCGCGTCTCTGAAAGCGAACGCAGTCAAGCTGCTGGCGCCGGCCGGAATGGCATAGCGGAACGAGCCATCGGCTGCTACAGGCACGACGGCCGCCTTGGGCAGATCCTCGGGAAAGGGGATGTCCTGCAGGACGCCGACCATAAGTCCAGTAACCGAACTGCCCGAGATGGAACCGACCAGGGTGGGCTGCCCGAGTCCGGCGAGGGTCGCACCGGCTTCGCAACCTGCCACGAGAGAGGCCGACAAGATACGCACAATCGGACGAAGTGCTGCCATGAGGCCATGCTAGCATGGGGCCCATGCGCACGAGCCTGGAACCCCCGGTCGAAGGTCGGGTCCACTTCCGGATCGGCCGTCGTGAGCGGTTGTCTCTTTACCGGGCTCGCGGTGAAAGCTGGGAGAGAGTTTGCCTGAAGGCTCTCGCCTGGGTCCTTCACATGCGTGATCCGCGCCCACTCCAGTGGGAACCTCCGCTCGAGCCACGGCTGCGGGCCGATCTTGCGGCGGTGGATGCCACCGGCGCCCCTACGCTCTGGGTCAAGGTTGCCCCGATCGATGAGGCCGCTGTCCTGCATGCGTGTCGGCACCTGCCCCGAGCGCGCATCCAGCTCGTGGTTTCGGAGGAGGACCCGGAGGCCTTCCTGGCTCGGCTCCGCAAGCATGTTCACTATCGGTATGCCCATGACCATCTCGAGGTCGTCAATTTCAAGGCACCGCTTGCGGAGTGGTTCGACCCTGAGGATCTCCATATTCCGGAGGATGCGTTCAGCCTCGTGAGGCTCTGAACCTTCGGGCGCTGGGACTATGACTCAGACCAGCTGGAAGTGCCAGGTCAGATTGTGTTGCGGGTCGACTTCGACCAGATGGTTGGCACCTGCGTGATGCACCATGGTCCGTCCGGATTCGAGGCGAAAGGCCAGGACGGGAGTCAACATCTGCATCTGGAATCGACCCTTGCGGCCATAATATGCGGCTTCGCCACCATACTGCCAGACGCGCTTGCCTGTAGGGTCGATCTCCAGGACCCGATGGTTTTGGGTGTCGGCAATGAGCGTGTGGCCATTCGTAAGCCGGGTGGCATGCTCGGGATGAAAGAGCTGCCCGTGGGCTTGGCCGGCGTTGCCCGGCTGCCCGAATGCCCAGACTGTTCGGCCCTGGGCGTCGAATTCGTAAACGACATGCCCGCCCCAATCCGTGACCAGAACATGTCCTCCGGGAAGGCGGGTCGCGTGGCTCGGGGCCATCAGATTGTCCTTGCGCCAGATGATTTCCTGTCCCACGTTCACTTCGAGGACCCTGCGATTGCCCATGTCCGCGACCAGAAAGGTGCCTTGTGGGGTACGCTCCACGCTGGCCGGCTCATCGAGCTGCTTAGGCCCACTGCCTCGCTCGCCCAGCTTGCCGAACTGCCAGACAATGGCATTGTCCCGAATCTCGAGAATGCGGTGATGGCCGGTATCGGCCACGAGCGTACCGCCCTGCGGAGTTCTCCATCCGAATCTGGGCTGCGCCAGCCGTTGGCGCTCCCCTCCCGACAGCCCCGTATATTGCCACACGACTTGCATTTTGCGATCGACCTCGAGAATCCGATGCCGCTGGCGATCGGCAAACAGCAAGGTCTCCGGCATGTTGACCGGCAAAGGGCTCTCCCGTCCTTCGGGTACCGGGACCTCCGCCTGTGCCGCGGTAGGCGGCCCCCCGGGGGAGGCGGGAAGCTCGACCGTAGGTGAGGGAGCCCCCAACGTAAATTCGTGGGCCAGACGTCCGTCGCTCTCGACGCACATCACCCCGCTGCGGCCGGCAATCCACGTTCTGTTCCCTGCATCTCGGGCCGCTGCATAAGGATCACGGGCTACGGCGCCACCCCGGACCGGGGGGATGCGATGAGCCCAGCGTATCTGGCGGTTCGCATCAAGTTCGATCACGCGCTGATTACCCGTGTCGCAGACCAGCAAAGAGCCGTCGGGCAACAGGGACATGCCCTGAGGATCGTTGAGCAATCCAGCACCACTGCCCTGTCCGCCGCCGAGGCGATTCGAGGCGTTGCCGTATTGCCAAAGGACGGTCCCGCTGCGGTCAACACCCAGGATTCTGTGGTTGCCCGTGTCGAGAATGACCGTCACGCCATCCTCGCGCCGCAGGGCCGCCATGGGTTTGAACAACAGTCCCCGGGCGACGCCTGCCTTTCCCGTTTCGCCGTACGCCCAGACGACCTTGCGGTCGGGGGTGACCTCGAGGATGCGGTGCTGGCCCGTATCGACAATCAGCGTATGGCCGTCGGCGAGTCGCGACGCATGGCGTGGCTGCCGAAGGCGCTCGGCGTCGCCCCCGCCATAGCCCCACGCTTCCGTCTGATTTCGCCGATCGAATTCGATGACCCGGCCCAACTCCATGTCGACCAGCAGGACATTTCCCCCGGGCACTTCCCGAGCCAGGGCCGGCATGGGCAACCGATGCATCCAGATCTCTCGGCCGGAAGCATCCAGCCGTACCACCCGACGTCTGGGCGGGTCTGCCAGAAGGACTTCCCCACTTTCAAGCCCGACCCAGGTTTCGGTCGAGACGGCACCGAGGAGGGGCGTCTGCGCCACAAGGCTCTCTTCCTGCCCGACTGTGCCCCAGGTCGGTGGCGAGACGGGAGCGGCGTCGGTGAGGGCCTCGGATTCGGCAGCAGGCTCGGGGGTGGACTCGCGCGGTTCCGCTGGCTCGGCGGTTGTTTGTCCGGCTCGGAGCGCTGCGGCCTGTTCAAGCAGTTGGGGATAGCGATGGGTCAAGAACCCGGCTATCTGGTCTTCGGTGACGCCCACCGGCGCAGGCTCCGCACCTCCGGCCAGCTGGCTGGCCAGCTGCAAGCCTGTGGGATCGCGAGGGTCGATCATGGCCACGACCAACTTGCCGTCTTCACGGAACAAGGGGACCATCCCGAGAGACCGCACCATGCGCTCGGGAAGCTGGGCGACCACGAGGGGATCGACCCGTGGGTCATCCAGCGGACCGGCATCAGGGTCCGCATCCTTCAGTCGAAGCAGCTCGTTTCTGGTGATGGCACCGATCGTGATCAAGGTTTCTGCCAGCGACGGCGTGCTGGGAAGCCACTCTCGTACGGGGGGATGAGCCAAGGTCAGCGGCAGTCGCTCCAAGGGAACATCCTTCTCCAGCTTTCGTCTGGCCAGGTCGACGGTCAAAAGCCGGTGGCGGTCGGGTTGCGTCCCCTCCTGCACCACCACGTTGAGCCGCTGGCCATCGGGCGAGATACGCAGGGGCTCCAGCGGTGCCATCGACGATCTCTTTCCGGGGAGATTGAGCAGATGCCGGACACGGAGGTCCGTGGTGGAGACCGTGAGCAGGCCGAGATCGTCCCCGGTTCGGTAGAAAAGCACGTGGAGCAGTTGTCCGTCCGGGCTCAGGCCGAGGGGACCCAGCGGCCCCGTCGGGAAGCTCTGGAAGCGAACCTTGCCCGTGGTAAGGTCCACGATGCCGAGGCGAGGGCTATGGGCGTCCGTGACCCAAGCCTGCCTTCCCAGAACAGCCATGCCGATGCCACGCCGATTCCCCGCAGGCCTGATGGAGACGGCGGAGACCTGAGTTCCAGAGGCGGCGGCCACGATGTGGACGCTGCCGCTCCCTCGATTGGCCGCGAGCAGGAATTCGCCCCCCGGCGAGGTCGCCAGATCGATGGGGCCCTGTGCTGCGGGCGCCTGGGGATGAAACGGGCTGGGCAAGTGGAGGACTGCCGGCGAGGTTGCGCGCTGAGGAAGGCCTGCGAGGGCAAGGAAGCCACCTTGCGGGGTCACGAACAATCCGGGACGTACTCCCTGGGGAGGGACCACCGCATCTTCGATGCTGCCGCCATCGAGCGAAATCACCAGAATCCTGCCATCCGTCCAGCGCGGCCAGTCCGTGATGTCCGCAGGTTCTCCCAGCTTCACCGAGGCCATGACCGTCCCGCGGCGCGGGTCCTTGAACGGCACGGTCATCGCCTGGTCATCCGGCACGATCGCAGGCGACAGCGGGATAGGCTTGGCGACGGTCTCCTGCTGGATTCTGCGTTGGGCCTCGGCCAGCTGTGAGGGCGTGATCAGCCGTGAGCGGACGAGCAGATCGCCCAGCGAGGATTCGTCGGTAGGGGAAGTCGACACGGCCTGAGCACCACGAAGTCAAGGCAGGTGGGCCCTCTTTGACGAAAGGCCCGGGCCTTCCTATCATACCTCCCTGTCCCCGCGCCCAAGCTGACGTGCATCACGCGGCGGACCGCATTGCGGAGGTGTCCGATGGCCGGTTCCCCCCAGCCCCAGCAACCCGGTGGAGTCCAGCCCGGCGGGTTGCCCGGCGGGTCGCAGCCTCCACCGCGGCCGCGCAAACTCTGTCCCGTGATGAGCACCGCAGCCCAGCAGGCCGGCTGCGTCGAGCACAACTGTGGATTGTGGTCGGCGTCCCACAAGGCGTGTGGCCTCGCCTGCGCACCTGATGCCATTGCGGCGGGCTTGGAGAAGCTTGAGTCGACCTTCGATTACATGAACCGACTCGTGGCCGATATCAAGGCCAAGATCTGACCGAGTCGTCCCGCCATCGGGAGAAGGGGTTGCATTCACGCTCTCGGCCCACGGTCGAAGCGGGTCCGTGTCCCGGGAGGATGAGTTCGTCCGTCCCGCGCCCCAGTATCCTCGACACCGAATCCCGGTGTGCGGAATGGTTTGCCGGGCCCCCGAAGGTTCGGCCGATGGAGCTTGCGAACATCGTGTCACCCACGAACGTGCGGATGCCTACATGCCACACGCAGCCCCCCGGCGTGTGACCGGGGCTCCACGTGACGAAGGGCGCCCGCTCCTGCCACCGCCTGGGGTCCTGCCACGCAAAATCTTCGCCCTCGGCGGTCAGCTCATGGTCGGCTGGATGCAGCCACGCTGGCGCCCCGGTCTGTTCCGCAAGCCAAGGTGCCCCGCCTGAATGATCCCTGTGGCCATGGGTGACAAGGATTCCCTTGAGGGTCAAGCCGCGAGCCCTGAGCCAGGCAAGCGGGACTTCCGGCCGATAGCCGGGATCGATGACCCATGCTTCGAGACGCTCGGGATGACTGACGATCCAGGTGTTGGAGCTGTAGGCTCCATCCCTCGGAGCCAGCGTGAATCGACAGGTTTCCCAGCCGTCTGCAGGTTCCTCGAGGGAACCCGGTCCGGGGTTGCCTGCCAAGAGGCGGGCCAGGGCGTCCGCCTTGAGGTCAAGCCTTTCGGCCAGGATCGGCGCAAGGTTGCCGGGTATCGCCTCTGCCAGAGCTTCCCAGGCCTGCAGGGCCTGAACAGGCACGCCGAGCTCCGCCGCAAGCGTCGGATGACTCAGACCAAGGCCTGACCGCGCCTTGGCCACCACGTCCCCGGCCTCGTCCTCGAGTGGCAAGGTGTCGGCCAGCGTGCAGGGATGGGTCATGTTAACCTTCTCCTATACTGAGTTCCCTAGCGAGGAGTATCGCCCATGGCCACCGCCACCGCACACCGTATTGAAGAACTGCTGGGTGCCGAAGCCGATTCGTTGCTCAACTACACCTGCAAGGGCATCGATCGCTCCTTGTTGCACCTCCCCGGACCTGACTTTGTCGACCGGGTCTTCGGTCCCTCGGATCGTCCCCTTCCCGTGCTCAACAACCTTCAGCGTCTCTTCGATACCGGCCGGCTCGCCGGCACGGGCTACCTTTCCATCCTGCCGGTGGACCAAGGCATCGAGCACAGCGCCGGTGCCTCCTTCGCGAAGAACCCGATCTATTTCGATTCAGAGAACATCGTGAAGCTGGCTTTGGAAGGCGGATGCAATGCGGTGGCTTCGACCTACGGGGTTCTGGCCTCGGTGGCCCGGAAGTACGCTCACAAGATTCCTTTCATCGTCAAGATCAACCACAACGAGTTCCTGTCGTACCCCAATACCTACGACCAAGTGATGTTCGGCTCGGTCGAAGAGGCCGCGGCGATGGGCGCTGCGGCCGTTGGTGCAACCATCTACTTCGGTTCGGAAGAGTCCCGGCGACAGATCGTCGAAGTTGCGGAGGCCTTCGAGCGGGCACATCAGCTGGGCCTGGTCACCATCCTCTGGTGCTACACCCGAAATAACGGCTTCAAGAAGGACGGTACCGACTTCCACACTGCCATGGACCTGACGGGTCAGGCCAACCACCTCGGAGTCACGATCAAGGCCGATATCGTCAAGCAGAAGATGCCGGAGGTCTTCAAGTCCGGCTATGAGACCATCAATTTCGGCAAGATCGACAAGAGGGTCTTCACCGAGTTGGCCACCGAGCATCCTATCGAGATGACTCGTTACCAGGTGGCCAACGGTTACATGGGGCGTGCCGGGCTCATCAACAGCGGCGGAGCCAGCTCAGGGGCGACGGACCTTGCCGAGGCGGTCAAGACGGCCATCATCAACAAGCGTGCCGGTGGCATGGGCCTGATCTCCGGCCGAAAGGCATTCCAACGTCCGATGGACGAGGGCATCGCCCTGCTGCATGCCATTCAGGATGTCTATCTGGACCCTGCCGTCACCATCGCCTGAATCACTCGCAGATGCCCTGCTGCCCCTTTCCGGGGGAGCAGGGCATCTTGCTTTGGGGCGTCAGCGCGCCGAAGCGAGTCTCAGATAGATGCCAGGGTTGTGCTGCAAGAACTGTCTGAGCGCGACAGGTGAGATCCGGTACGCCGTCACCGTGCCCTGGGTCACCAAGCGGTGGGGAGAAGGTTTCTTTGCCATCAGCGCGGCCAGATCACCGACCAGTTCACCAGGTCCCCAACGGCTGTCGACCTTGCCATCGATCTCACCGATGACGATGCCCTCGTCGATCAGATGGCAGGCCTTGAATCTCTGTCCGCCGTGCCCCAGCTCCGTTCCGTCTGGCAAGAGCTCGGGTTCAAGCAGACTCTGGAATTGCGTACGCTGGGTCGGTGTGAGTTGGCGGTAAAGGTTGGTGTAGGACAGACGTTCCCAAGCCGGGTGCTGACGAACCCTGGCGAGGCGCCGCAGGGTCTCGAGCAGGTCGGTGCCTCGAAGCAGATACAGCAAGTCGCTGGCCGTCATCACAAGGACGTCGAGGTCCGAATGTGCCACGACGTCGGCTGTTCTCGGCGTGCCCAGAACGATGGCCGTCTCCCCGAAATAGTCGTGCGGTCCGTACACGGCGAGGTCCCTGCCCCCCTCATCACGCACGGCTGCCTTGCCCTCCGTGATGATGAAGAACTCGGTGCCCGGGTCCCCCTTGCGAATCAGGCATTCGCCCGCAACGTAACGTCTTGGCCTGACCATCGCGAAGGCTTCGGCCGCCTTGGCCCAGGGCAAACCGGCAAAGAGTCCCACACGACACAGGACCTCGAGCACTTCCTGGGCTTCGCCCTGCCGGGGACGCTCTGCCATGAGGTTGACGGTCTGCGCGAGGCCGGCGGGTGCGATGCGCATTCCGGTGTCCGCAGGCAGGCTGCGGGCGCTCAGGTGAATGAGCATGATCCTTCGCCGGATGTCTTCGGGTAGGGCCAGCAGCTCTTCCAGGCGGGTGTGCAAGGGGGGAATTCCGGCTTCGTGCAGGACGAGCTCGTGGTGCCAAGGGAAGTCCAGCAGCTGCTCCAGTCTTCCCTGGTCTACGACACCCAGACGGTGCATGGCCCGGAAAGTGTCCGGGGCATACAACGTATCCGAGGTATAGACCAAAGACCGGCCGCCGTAGTAGACCTCGAAGCCGACGCATGGCACCGAGTGCAACGAGTATCGAAAGTGGAACTCGGCCCCCTCGATGCGAACGGGTTCGCCGATTCCCACGGGTGTGAAATCGAACAGGGTGGCGAATCTTGCCTTGCTGAGCCCGGCCAGCGGCGCATTCTTGGTGATGAAACTTCGCATGATGGTCGGGGTCGTGAAAATACGGACGCGCCCCTCTTGCAGCACTTTCTGCAAGGTTCCTCCGTCGTGATCTGCGTGGCAATGGGTCAGCACGATCGAGTCGATGAGCTTGGGGTTGATTTCCTCGTGGCGCATCCAGTCGGTGCTGCCCACGGGGGGATCGACGAGGATGCCACGGTGGTTGGCCCAGATGATGAAGCCGCTGGTCATGGTCTCGGGATCGAATCCGTGACCGGTGCCGATGAAGGTCAGTCCGAAGGCGGGGGGGCGAAAGGGTTGACGCCGCTCGTGCTTCTCGGGCGACGGCCCGGGGAGCGGAACCTCGGCGGGAAGGGTCGCGAGCAGCTGGCCAGACTCGAGGACCTGAATGGTTCCGTCGGCCCGTCGTTCCAAGGTGACGGCTCCGATCTCGACCACTCCGTGTTTGTCGAAGGTCTCGAAGGAGATAAGGTCGCCAAGCTCCATCTCGACTCCTCGGAACGGACAGATCCGGAAGTACCGGAACTCGGCGGCCAGATCGGGTACGGGACCTCTCGTGACCTCGCGCGAGATATCCACTTTCCGGGGCCCGAAGACCGCCTCGCGCATGACCTCCTGCAAGTCACGACGCTGACGTTCTTCGCACACCACCACCGTGCGCTGGCGGCGCACGAAATAGTTGTAGTAGACGGGAAACTCGAGGTCGGCAAGGCTGATGCCGGCTTCTGGCGAGAAGAGGCGTGCCGGAACCAGGAAGGTGGCGGGTACGCCACTCGAGCGGCCGATCGTGTCCTTGAGGGTTTCGGGAACGACCCCGTACTGCAAAGGTCCCGAGGAGGTCTCGACCACCAGGCCACCTCGCGACAGGGCAACCGGACGACGGATGTCCTCCTGATTCATTGGAGCACCATGCCCCGGCAGATGAAATCCTCACCTGAGGGGCAGCTTTCACGCTGGATTCACTCAATCTCCGCGCCTTCGCCTTCGATTCTGACGCAGCGGTAGCCAACCCCGCGAACGGTCCTGATGGCCACGGGGGAGGGGCCGTTGCGCTCGAGTTTGTCCCGCAGTCGGCAGATATGAACGTCGACGACTCGGTCATCGCCGAAGAAGTCGTCGCCCCAGACCCGAAAAAGAATTGTATCCCGGGTGATGGCCTTCCCCAGATTTCCCGCGAGCAGCACGAGCAGCTTGTATTCCTTGTGGGGCAACTCGAGCAGCCGGTCTCCCAAGGTGACGGTGTGCTCGTCGTCGTCGATTCGTAGCTGTCCTATCTCGATCAGGCGGCGCTCGTCGGTCAGGCTGCGCCGGAGCCGCTCGACCCTTCGCAGATTTGCCTTCACCCTTGCGGCGAGCTCCATCATGCTGAAAGGCTTGGTCATGTACTCGTCGGCACCGACCGCAAGACCGACGACCTTGTCCGTATCGCTGGCCTTGGCCGTCAGCATGATGATCGGCAAGTTGTGGTCCTGACGCAATTGGCGGCAGACCTCAAGTCCGTCGACATCAGGCATCATCAGATCGAGAATGAGCAGGTCGGGTGTTTCGCGCCTGCACGTATCGATGGCGGCTTCGCCACCTGCGACCGTGATGGTGTCGTAACCTTCGTGCTCGAGTTGCTTCTGCAGGAGCAGCCGCATGTTGGGGTCGTCATCGGCGACGAGGATCTTGGCCATCGATGTCCTGTCCTTCACGAGAGGAGTGGGGTCCATCCTTGTAGGACGCTCCTCGACGCCCTGCAAGGCACGACAGTCCGTTCTCGAGATGCCTCTTGCATTTATCGGTGAAGTCCTTTAGGGTTTCTTTAACCTATTGTTTATTTTTTTTTGAGGTTTCACATGCGCCGTTCCGTCGCCTTTTTTGCACCGGCGTTCCTTCTCGTGGCTTGCGGCGCGCCTCTGGTCGCAGGGACGCGCGGGCCTGCGACTCCCGTGGCGATGCGCGTGGCTCCTGCCTCCGCAGGTCAGCCTCTGTTCCGCAGCGGGAACCAGGCGCTGGACGAGGATCTGGCAGGTCCGCCGAACGCCATCGAGGCGATTTCCAAGCGACTTGCTTCGGAGGGACGTTCCGCGGGGGAACTGCGGGTTTTTCCCGTGGCGTTGGCGCGACAGCCCCGTCCGTACGTCGGCCCGTGGTCTGGGCGGGGTGTGCCTGTGGCGGGGCGCCTGCTGGCCGATGATCTTGCCGGTGTGCGCAGTCCGGTGGCGTGGGCGACGGTCGAGGCGCTCGGATCGGGCGACAAGGTGGTGGCCTCCACCACAACGGATGCCGATGGAAACTTCCGCCTCGATCTTGACTCCAAGTACCAGCGCATTGGGCTCAAGCTGGCGTACCGGATGGCCAACCAGTATTGGGACTTGCAGAACTACCGCTGGGAGGGGCAGTCCTTCACGGCCGGATCCGGTGTAGACGTGGGCGAAATCTCCCTGGTGAAGGGCTCCGCCAACGCTGAGGCGGCCTGGATTCACGAGATCGGTGTCCGCTACCTGAAGACCTTCGCGCGCGAGGGAGTGTCGCTTGACTTCTGGCGGTCCCGCATCGCGATCCGCTGGCCGGGGAGTGGCGACTACTACAGCTTCGGGCAGGTCAACCTCACCAAGGCTCGGCAGTGGGATGTCAATGGCCACGAGCTCGGGCATGCCATCAGCGATCAGGGCCTGAACATGCGCTTCGGCGGTGGTCAGCACATGATCGATCGCTGTTATGACGAGACCCTGGCGTGGTCGGAAGGCATTGCCAGCTTTCTGGGACTGGCCGTGAGCGTGCCTGCAAACGACCCCAATGCCAGTTTCGAGTTCATGGTGCCCCGCAGAGCGCCGCTGCGGTACGAGAACGTGCCGGACGAGAAGGATCCCGAGCACCCGGACGCGCCGGCGGTCTGCCGTGGTCCGGCCAACGAGTGGCGGGCGGGTGCCGCGATTTGGGACCTCTATGACACCCATGTCGATGGCACGGACCGGGCCGCCTTGCCCTTCGCGAGGATTTGGGAGTCCTTGGCGAAAGGCAACGGCAAGCCGCCCGTTCGTAGCGTGCTGGATGCCTTCAGGCTGATTTCCGAAGGGCTCGGACCCGAGGCGCGTGCGACGATGCCGGGGGCTGGCGCACAGAACTTCATCGACTTCCGTCCCTGATGTAGCACAGGAGGCGTTGACATGGCTCGTTGGACCCTCGAGGATCCCGATCGTCGAAGTGCGGTGCTCCGGGCGTTGGGTCTGGAGGATGGCAACCCGGACCTTCCGTTGACGGTGACGCTCGGGGAGTCCGAGGTCGTGCCCGCCCTGCTCAAGGATCCGCTTACCGGCCTGATGAGTCATTCGGTCATCCTGGACGCGTTGCAGCGCCAGGAAGCCTCCAGCCGTCGCTACGCGGAGACGTACAGTATCTTGCGGCTGGATGTCGACCGCTTGGCCGATCTGAATCGTGTCAGGGGGTATGCCGCGGGGGACGCCTGGTTGGCCCAGGTCGCGGGAGTCATTCACGGGTGTATCCGCGTCAGCGATCTTGGGGGGCGCCTCGCCGGGGATGACCTTCTCATCCTGCTTCCCCAGACCGATCAAGACGGGGCCTGGATTCTGGCCGAACGCATCCGGGCTGGCGTGGCAGATAGGCTCCCGTATGTGGAATCAGGCGGCGAAAGGCCGGGAGTCGTGAGCATCGGGTTGGCCGAGGCGCGTCCGGGGGAGGCTCATACCTCGGTCCTCGATCGAACGGAATGGGCGTTGTTGGTGGCCAAACAGGCAGGGGGCAATCAGGTGGCCCGCTCGGGTGAGGAGGTGCCGCCCGACGCTTCGACCGTCGTTCGAGGCCTCCAGTTCCGTCGCGAAGCTGTCCTTGATGCCGTCGAGGCACTGGCAGGGGTCGTGGAGGCCAAGGATGGCTACACGTCCAGCCACAGCCACGCCGTAGCTGAATACGCCACACGATTGGCCAGACGGGTGGGATACACCGGAGAACGTCTCGAGGCCTTCAGGTTGGCCGCCAGACTGCACGATCTGGGCAAGATCGGCGTACCCGACGCTATTTTGAAGAAAGCCGGCCCTCTGACGGACGAGGAATGGGAGCTGATGCAGCAGCATCCGTCCATGGGACGGCGCATTCTGGGAAGCACGCGGCATTTCAGTCACGTCTTGCCGGCCATGGTCTATCACCACGAGCGCTGGGACGGACGTGGGTATCCGGAAGGTCTCCAGGGCGAGGCCATTCCTCTCGATGCCCGGATCGTATGTATCGCCGACGCGTACGGCGCGATGGTCGACGATCGCCCCTACCGCAAGGGACTTGGCCACGCGACGGCGTGTGCCATCCTTCAAAAAGGGGCGGGCCTGCAGTTCGATCCTCATCTGGTGGAAGTCTTCGTGGCCATGATCGCGGAAGAAGAGCTTGGTGACCTGCGGATCGAGAATCCCGAGGCACCCGTCTCTGCAGGGCCTACCCGCAGCGATCTTGCCAACGAGGCCGGCCGCTCCGGCGAAGAGTGACCCTCAGCCCTTCTTCTGGCGGGTCCAGACGAGGAGGGTCTCAGCCACTTTCCTCGCGTCCTCCTCGGGGGTCGGGCCCCCTAGCGGCAGGGTCAGGATCCGGCTCGCCAGCCAGTAGCTGTCCGGGAATGAGGCCGCAGGGACTTCCTCTGGCACGTCCCAGTGAACCGTGCTTTGGATGCCCTGCTGGAGCAGATGGGCCTTGAGCTCGTCACGCGCTTCAGTCAGGATGGGAAATCCATAGGGGACCACCCCTGGGGGAAGTTCGGGCAGGACCTGCACGATGTCGGGCTGATCCGCCAAAGCGTCCTGGTAGGCACGCCAGCCCGCACGACGGCCGGCGCGCATGTCCTGAACCTTGAAGTCCTGCAGCCGTGCGAGAGGCTCGCCCGAGAGGGCCACGGGCCGGATGGGGCTGTCGTCCATGGCCGACTCGTCCGCGGCCAGTCTGGCCATGGCGTCCAGCCACCCGGCCACATCCCCGGATTCCGCCGCACGGTGTTTGTCTCGCCGCCACTGGCCCAGTCGCTCCCAGCGACGGAGCACCTCATCCGGGGCCGCCGGCAAGGGGGGAATATCCACTCGGTCGAGGAGAAATCCACCGGCCGAGGTCGGCCCGAACTTGCGAAAACTGCCGAGGGCCCATCGTCCTCGCGACCACAACCGGGGGTCCAGCAGGCCTTGGACGGCATCCTCGATAACCGGCAATCCCAGCCCGTACAGCCAATCCGGGGCGGGAAAGCCGAAGTAATGAACCACGTGCAAGGAACCAGCGCCCCGCTTGAGGGTCATCAGCGCTTCGCGGTCAGGTACGAGGTCCTTGCCGACAGGGTAGAAGCGGATGCCGCGGCAGGCCTGCAAATAAGGCTGGATGATCGAGCGGCAACCGTAGGCCGGCACCAGGATGGCGCCGGGAGGTGCAAGGTGTCGTTCCCACCAGGCGGCTGCCTCGCGCGCGGACCCCGTGAGGGCCACCGGGTCGAGGTGCAGACCGAGTTGGCGCAAGAAGTTTTCCCCTGCCAGTACCGACCGCGGCGGGGGATCCGTGCGGATCTCCGGAGGTCCCCCGATCAAGGGGACTCGGGCAGCGGCGGACGAGGGAGCATCGGACACGCGCATGAGCATGCTGAGCAGGTTGGCGGGTCGTCAATGCTCAAGGTTCAACTCGTGGCCTGCGGGTACACGCATGGCCATGCAACTCGTGGTTCCTGCGGAACTTCTTCCCGACGAATGCCGTGTGGCCGCCACGCCCGAGACGGTGAAGGGCTGGATTTCCCAAGGGCATGTGGTCGCGGTCGAGTCTGGGGCAGGGGCGCGTGCCGGTGTGCCAGACGAGGCCTATCGGCAGGCGGGAGCGTCGATTTCGGAGGACTTGCTGGCCGAACTGGCTCGAGCGGACGTGGTGCTCAAGGTCCGTCGCCCGCTCGGTGGCGAGGGGGCGTTGCGGGATGAGATCTCCGCAATGCGGGAAGGAAGTACCCTCTTGGCCGTGATGGAGCCTTGGCAACACGGGAAGGAGCTTCTGGCTCTTGCCCGGCGGCATATCGTCTCGTACGGGTTGGAACTTGTTCCGCGGATCAGCCGTGCCCAGTCCATGGACGTGCTGTCCAGCCAGGCGAATCTGGCGGGCTACAAGGCCGTGCTCGATGCCGCGGCTCACTTCGGTCGGGCGTTTCCCATGATGATGACGGCGGCCGGAACCATCGCTCCGGCCCGCGTATTCGTGATGGGTGCGGGCGTGGCCGGCCTGCAGGCCATCGCCACGGCGAGGCGCCTTGGGGCCGTCGTAGCGGCGACCGATGTCCGCCTCGCGGCCAAGGAGCAGGTCGAGTCCCTTGGGGCCACGTTTGTCATGGTCGCTTCGGAAGAGTCGGCAAAGGCCGAAACCACGGGTGGCTACGCACAGGAAATGTCCGAGGACTACCGGCAGCGCCAAGCGGAGTTGGTGGCGCAGACCTTGCGGAAAACCGATATCGTCATCACGACGGCTTTGGTGCCTGGCAAGCGGGCACCCTTGCTCGTCAGCGAAGAGATGCTGGACCTGTTGCGTCCCGGCTCGGTCATCGTGGATCTTGCGGCGGATGCCGGAGGCAATTGCGCCGGGACCGTGCCTGGTGAGGTGGTGAGTCGCGGGGGAGTCACGATCGTGGGCCACCGCAATATGCCGTCGCGTTTGCCCATCGATGCCAGTGCACTCTTCGCTCGCAACATCCGGCATTTTATGGACCTGCTGATGGACAAGGAATCCGGCACTCCGCGCAACACCTCCGAGGACGAGATTCTCGTGGCCAGCCGCCTGACGGAGGGAGGCCGCATCGTTCAGGACCGATTCTCGCCGTCTCCCGTCACCTAGCCTAACCCGGACCCATGCAGATGCTCCTCGCCACGGCTCATGCTTCCGTCATCCACGAACTGACCGTCTTCGTGCTCGCGTGCTTCGTGGGCTACTACGTGGTCTGGCGAGTGACTCCGGCCTTGCATTCGCCCCTGATGGGCGTCACCAACGCCATCTCGTCCGTAATCGTCGTAGGCGCAATTCTCGCTGCCTTGAAGGGTGAGGAGGGCCTCGCGCCTTGGCTAGGCGGAGTGGCCATCGGCCTTGCCTCGGTCAACATCTTCGGGGGATTCGCCGTGACGGCCCGCATGCTCGACAAGTTCCGCAAGAAGTCATGACCCCTATCCCGAGCGGTACCTCCTCACGATGATTGCCACCATTCAGGATCTTGCCTACCTCGGTGCGGCCATCCTGTTCATTCTGTCCTTGAGAGCGCTCTCCAGTCCCGAGACGGCTCGAACGGGAAATGTTCAAGGCATGGCTGGCATGGGACTGGCCGTTTTTGCCACGCTATTGCCTGCGCTGCTTGACGGCTGGACCGGCGAGGACCTGCTGGGTCGGTTGGCTCCTGTCTTCGGCGGTGTGGTGGTAGGCGGTGGGGTGGGGCTCGCGATCGCCCGGCGCATCAGGATGACGGACTTGCCACAGCTTGTGGCTGCCTTTCATTCCTTGGTCGGTCTGGCTGCGGTACTGGTCGCGGTCGCCGCTCGCCTCTCCCCGGCGGCTCTCGGCCTGACCGTGGACCCACAAGGACATCTCGCCATGGGCTCGCTCGTCGAAATGGGCCTGGGGGCGGTGATCGGGTCCGTGACCTTCACGGGGTCGATCGTGGCCTTCGCCAAATTGCAGGGATTGGTGTCGTCAGCGCCCCTGAGTTTTTCGGGTCAGCACGCCTTGAATGCCGTCCTCGGTCTTGCGACCCTGACCTTGGTCGCGCATTTCGCCCTGTCCGGGGGTGAGATCACGCCTTTCCTTCTCGCCATCGCCGGGTCGCTGTTGCTGGGGTTCTTGCTGATTTTGCCCATCGGCGGGGCCGACATGCCTGTTGTCGTGTCGATGCTCAACTCCTATTCGGGCTGGGCCGCTTGTGGCATCGGCTTTACGCTGCACAATCCGTTGCTGATTGTCACCGGTGCACTTGTGGGGGCCTCGGGTGCCATCCTCAGCCACGTGATGTGCAAAGGCATGAACCGCTCCATCCTGAGCGTGATTCTTGGAGGCTTCGGGGGTGACGTCACGGCTGCATCCGGCGGTGCGGGCAGAGAGCAACGCCCCGTCAAGCAGGGCAGTCCCGAAGACGCAGCGTTCATCCTCAAGAATGCCAACTCCGTCGTCATCGTGCCGGGCTACGGGATGGCGGTGGCTCAGGCCCAGCATGCCTTGCGCGAGATGGCCGATGTCCTCAAGAAGGAAGGCATCACTGTCCGGTATGCCATCCATCCGGTGGCCGGCCGTATGCCGGGACACATGAATGTCCTGTTGGCCGAAGCAAATGTCCCCTACGACGAGGTGCTCGAGCTGGATGACATCAATCGCGACTTCAGCCAGACGGATGTTGCCTTCGTGATCGGAGCCAACGATGTGACCAATCCGGCGGCAAAGACCGATCCGACCTCACCGATCTTCGGTATGCCGATTCTGGATGTCGAAAATGCCAGAACCGTGCTCTTCATCAAACGATCGATGGCGGCTGGATATGCCGGCGTGGACAACGAGCTCTTCTACAGGGACCACACGATGATGCTTTTCGGGGATGCCAAGAAGGTGGTCGAGGGCATCTTGAAGGCTGGATCGGCCCACTAAGGGGATGAACGGTCCCGAGGCATCGGCATGGTCGTCGAGCGAAGACTGGTGCCTCGCACCTGATTTGTTGCACCTCAATCACGGGGCCTTCGGTGCCGTGCCCAAGGCGGTGCGCGAGGCGCAACAGGCGTTGCGTGATCGGGTGGAGGCCGAACCTGCCGTCTGGTTCGAACGACATCATCTGCCGGCCTTGGATCACGCCCGCGAGGAGTTGGCAAGCTTCCTCGGGACCAGGCCAGCCTCCTTGGCGCTGGTACCCAATGCCACCGTAGGCGTCAACACCGTCCTTGCGTCCTGCCCGGTGGAGCCAGGTGAGGAGTGGATGTGTACCGACCACACCTACCATGCCACGCGCAACGCCCTGCTTCGCTGGGCCGACGCGAGAGGGGCCACGGTTCGCGCAGTGCCCTTGCCCTTTCCCATTGCCCGGGACGGAGATTGGGAGGAGCGGATCCTGGCAGCCGTCGGGCCGAGGACTCGACTCGCGTTGCTGGATCACGTCACGAGTGCGACCGGGGCCGTCCTGGACGTCGCGCGGCTGGTGCCCGAGCTAGAGCGGCGCGGGGTCCGGGTGCTGCTCGATTCCGCGCATGGGGCAGGTATGCTCGATTGGAGCCTCGAGCAGACGGGAGCCAGCTGGACCGTTGGCAATGGCCATAAGTGGCTTTGCGGGGCAAAGGGAAGTGGGTTCTTGCACGTCAGAGGCGACTTGTTGGACCAGGTGGAGCCCTTGGTGACCAGCCACGGCCGCGACGCACCGGACGGCGAACGTGGCCGATTCCGCTGGATGGCGGATTGGCTGGGAACCCTGGACTACACGGCCATGTATGTCTTGCCCGAAGCGCTGGCTTTCGTGGAGCGACTGCGGTCCGGAGGCTGGCCCGCTCATCGTGCGGCCCTGTTGCGTCGCGCACGGTCTTGGACCTTGCGTTCGCAGGAAATCCTCGGCCAACCTTCCCCCTTGCCTTCGGGCATGATGGGTGCCATGTCCGTCATGATCCTGCCGGACGGGCATGGGGTGCTTTCCGGCCCGAGAGACCCCTTGAATCTGCAGCTTCGTGATCAGCACGGCATCGTGGCGGGCGTCTTCAACTGGCCGACATGGCCCCGCAGGATCTTGCGCCTTTCAGCTCAGGCCTACGTGCCGGAGGACGCCCCGGAGCGCCTCATCGAGGCGCTCCGGGAGCTTGGAGCCTTATCCCGTTGATCCCGGGGTTCAGGGGCACCGCAGCAGGTCTGGATCGTCGTTCTGGCCGTTGTTGTCGAGGTCATAGCGGCTGTTGATCCGCTCTGCGGCTGTGGCATAGACGCTTGCCGAGGCCTGGGGGCCGTTGCCGAGGACGGATTCAGCCTCGGCCAGCACTTGGCGCACCGTTTTGCCAAGGAAGCTTACGCCCGCGCCATCCAGGGTGCTGACGTTCACGATCAGATCGCCGAAGCCTGCAGGCAGGCCTCCGAGGTCTGATATCCGCACGTTGAGCTTGAGGGCGGTGACCTCGCCGCCTAGTGCCCCAGCGCGGTTCAACGAGGGGTTGACCCAGGACTGTGCCAGGACCGTAGGGGTTCCCTGAGAAGGCAGATAGACTGCCAGAGCGGCAGCGTTCGTGAAGAGCAGGTTGCGCCCCGTACCTATGCGGAAGCCCCCCCCGGCGAACAGCTGAGCCGAATATGTGTTGATCAGGGCGGGTCCCGGACGACTCGGATTGTTTTGCCCCCATGCAACCTGACGATAGGTCCCGAACGGACCACAGTCCGGTGTAGGTGTAGGTGTAGGTGTAGGTGTAGGTGTAGGTGTAGGTGTAGGTGTGGGTGTGGGTGTCGGCGTGGGTGTGGGTGTGGGTGTGGGTGTCGGTGTCGGCGTGGGTGTCGGCGTGGGTGTGGGCTTAGGTGTGTGGGTGGGGCAGGGAGTTGGCGTTGGTTTGGGCGGATGCGAGGGGCAGACCGTAGGTCTAGGTCTCGGTGGCTTCGATCTGAACCTGCCAAGGACCTCACTTGCGACGCCCTCAGGATCCGCGAGTCCACAACCTGCCACGGCTACCGTGACCAACGCAGCTCCCGCACGTCCCTGCCAATTGCGGCCCATCTGCGGTTCCTCCCATCGAGGAGGCCCACCCGGGCGACTCCCCTATGAGGGACCTTGGCAGGAGCCGCGGCGCGTGACCATGGATCCTAGGGCAGGCAGTGGTTGGTCAGGGTGCCGTGCCTTTGAGGAACCAGGCAAAGTCGGAGGAGCCTTCGAGGGCCAGCAGGCCTTGTTCTTCGTCTGTCCAAGCGATAGCGACCGGCCCCTCCAGCCGGAAATTCACGTTCAGGGCGTTCTGGACAGGTGTTCCAGGATCGAGCCAACGGTGGAGGTGGCCATCCCGTCCCAGTACTTTCAGGGTGTGGTTGCCGGCATCCGAAATCCAAAGCCGTCCTGCGGCGTCGAAGGCGAGGGCGCCGGGTTCCCGCAGGCGGGCATCTGTTGGCAGGCCCACCACGTTGCCGGGTACCGAGCTCGCTCCGATGGCCAGTTCAACGGTTGCTGTCGTTTCGTCGTAGACATAGACCGCGTGTGCATCCGGCAAGGCATACCAGATACGCCCGTCGGGGCCGATGGCAAGCCCTTGGATGCCGGGTGCCGCTACGCTCAGCAACGTGATGACCTGGTGAGACCGACGGTCGTAGACCCGCAGGTGGATACCGCCATCGACGAATGCCACTTTGACTTGATCAGCGGCTACCAGACTTGGACCTGCCAGCCAGGCCGTGGAGGAGCTGCCGTCCATGATCGTGCCGTCACTCGCGCTGTCCCCCACGAGGGTCGCGAGGGTGGCGGTTCTTGCGTCCCATCGTGCCAACCTGCGGTTGCCCCGATCGGCGACGATGACGGCATCCGGTCCATCAGCCGCCAGTCCGCGGGGATCGTTGAGCTGCGCCACAGAGGAGGCCCCGTTCGAGAGGCCTGCTCCGGCGTCGCCGACCCAGCGTTCGAAGATCAGCCCCCCAGCCTGTTGGGCACGGACGGAGAACAGGCTGTGCTTCACGCGGTCCGTGAGCCAGAAGCCGCCGGGCCTGCCAGCGACACCCGCGAGGTCGTCGTAGGCAAGCCCGCCGCCCGCTGTTTCCATATCCTCGGTCGTGAGGGTCCCACTGAGCGTCGACCCGCCACCCGTGAGGAAACCCGCCAGTCGAATCAAAGCCTCAGGGCGCACCGGATCGAGGGTGAAGCCTACGTCCGTCCGCAGGTCCGTCGCGCCCCAGGGGGCGTCGGCAGCGAGTTCCATGGCCGGTAACGTGGCGGCTTGGCCTTCGACCCAGCTGGCTTCCGCCCAGGTCTGGCCCAGCACGTGGTCACCCTCATCAAGAAGCAGGGCAAAGATCGCATAGGTTCGGGGCGCGGCCGCCGTACCGCCCGGAAGATCGATGAAGGTACGGCTCAATTGGGCCGGCAGGCTTCCCGGGAGAACCCGAGTCTCCCGCCAAAGCCAGCGGCGGGCGTCTCGCCGCTGCACGGTGTCGAGGGCGGCTACCGAGGGCAATGTGATAAGCCGATCGGCCAATGGAGCCGCACCCTCTCTCCACCACGAGGGCGGGGACCCGCCGGGCAAGGTCTCCTGAACGGCATTCCCATCCAGATCTGCCTTCGTGGCATATCCCAGAGTCGGAAACGGGTCAGAATCAAAGGCGCCGACCACCAGGGTCAGGCGGGACTGGCCTTGGGCCCCCGCTACTTGCTGGGCGAGGCGAGGCGAGAGCTTGAGTGAGAACGACTGGCGCAGGAAAGTGATTCCGGGCCTCGGGGCAACTGCCGATTCCGTGAGCCGGGCGGGGACGGCCAGGCTGCAGCCCGCGGCAAGCAGCAGCGACATCGCGAGGAGGACGCGGTTCATCGCAGCCACCGTACCGTCTCTCCATCGGCCAGGAAGACACCGCCCCCAGGGGCCGCCACGAGGGGACCCGGTCGGTGAAGGGTGGCCTCCGGGAAGAAACCGTCCACAGGCAGAGGCGGAGCGGCGGCGGGTGAACGTGGGGTACCCGCCCATGGTTGCAGGAGGCGAGTGGAGGGATCCAGCCGCAGGACCGTACCCTTGCCTGCATCCGAGACGGCCACCCAACCTTCTCGCGTCACGGCGAGACCGCGAATATCCACGGGCGCGTGGGCGAGACCCGCGGCACTTCTGTTGCCATAGGAAGAGACTTCCCCACGGACCCGAGCCACCTCCCCGCCGCATTCAGGGCAGAGCGAGAGATCGGCCATCGTGCGGTACGCACTTGCTCCGATTTGACCCAAGTCTTCACTGGCCACAAGCTGAATCACCCGCAAGCGGTCGGGTTCCGCGACGAGCAGTTCCTGCCCCGAGAGCGCCACGGCTCCTCTAAGGTCCCGGAACCTCGCCTCTCCGGAGGTTCCCGGCGAATCATCCACGTCACCGGGCACCGACGGGTCGCCGAGGGTCATGGTGCCCTCCGTCGGGTCCTCCAACACGACATGCCGGGGATAAACCCAGGCCACACCGCCGCCGGGAATAGATACCCTTGCCCTGAGCTCCGGAGAGATGTTCTCGTCGAGAGCGTAGGCACCGTAGCCACCAGAGTTCAGGACCTGATAGGGGATCAGGGGAGAACTTGAATTCCCGTCGGCGCACGCAAGGCCGAAGCTCGCTCCTGGCCAATCGAACAACGCCCCGATGAAGGCCTGCTTGTCCCCAAGCAGGGTCGCCGCGTCAAAGCTCAGCTGGGTCGCGGTCGAACCCAGGATCCAGACCTTGCCGGGGGCAGCCGTGCCTGCCGCCAGTTGTCCGTCAGCGAGCATATGGAGCGCCGTTAACTCTCCCAATGGGGCATCCAGCTCGGGCATGGCAGCGGCGGGTGCCGTCCCGGCATCACCCACCCACGTGGTGATGCGCGGGCGTGGAATCAACCTCGCGGCAGGCAGAACCCCCGTCGTCACTTCCCAAGTGGCCGGACCCGAGAGTCCCTCGTCCAAGGTGACGGTAAGGCTAGGCAAGAGACTGTTGCCTCCCGCCACCAGCACGCTGTCTGCAATCCCCTGCTCGCGGTACCCGAGCAATCGGCCACGGCTCCAGGCCGCAGCGACCAGGATGTAGGCGTGGCTGCCGGCACCGTCGGGGACCGGCAGGTTGCTGAACGAGAGGGTTCGGCCTGCGCCGAAGGCATCCGCTGTCATGGAACGTACCAGCCAACGGGAGCGCCGGTTCATGTCGCCTGGCAGGGGCACGGACAACACCGCTCCTCGGGTGCCGACCAGGGTGCCTAGTCCCTTCGGACCGTCGAGCACTCGACTCGCCCAGAATTCGTCCAGCGGGCCTTCCTCGCTGCCGCCACCGGGCACGTCCCGGACTTGTCGGCCAAGGACGCGCCCTTGGCTGTTTCCTGCGCAGGCCACGGC
>JAYKGV010000017.1:0-37915 GCA_035285595.1 Candidatus Sericytochromatia bacterium | reverse complement strand
AAAAGACCTGCGAAGAGCATCAGCGCGTAATTTGGCACCTGAATCCGCATGAAGACTGAGAAGACGAGCGTGTAGATGCTCATCAACAGCAAAGGATTCAGCAGGCTCCAAAGAAAACCCAGAAAGGATCCGCGGTAGCGGGCACGAACCTCACGTTCCACCAGGCCGAGAAACATCTCCCGGTAAGCCAACCAAGGTCTAGTCATCTGTTGAAGGGATGCGAGAAAAGAGCCTTGTCAGCATACCAGCAGGCTGCATGCCGGTAAAATCAAGAGTCATGGCGCACGCGTCGGTCCCGACGACCCCTTCCCTGAACCTCGGCCGCCTCGCCTTGGTGCTGTTTCTCATGTTGCTCGCCTTCTTCCATCGGGCGACGCTGGAAGGGCAGGTCCTGTCACCTGCCGAGTTACTGCGTCACGAGGCTCCTTACAAGGGCATCGTGCCCGAGGGCCACCCCAACGCCCTCCGCAGCGACGATGTCTTCCTCGCCACTCCGACTTTCCTGACGCACGTCCCGGGAACCCTGCGCGGTGATATCCCCTTCACGGATCCTGCCAAGCTGGGGGGCGACCTCGGGGGCATGGGCTGGGTCAGCCTCGGTCAAGTACTGTACCCGCCGGCGTGGGTGTATGGCATCCTGCCGCCCACGCTCGCACCACTCGCCTTTGCCATAGTGCGTCTGCTTGCGGGAGGTCTTGGCATGGCGTTGCTGATTCGCCAGCTTGGGCTTCCGGGATGGACCGCATGGTTCGGGGCCGTGGCGTTCACGTTCACGGGGTCTTCCGTCGTTTGGCTCAGTTCGCCCATCCCCTCCGTCACCATTTGCCTGCCTTGGGCATGGCTCGGCATGGAATGGCTGTTGGCGGGCAATCGACGCAGAGGTCTGCCGACGCTGATTCTGGCTTGCGGCATCCAATTTCTTGCAGGGTATCTGCCACAGTCGCTGCTCTTCGGACTCGCCGTTGCCTCCTGGGGGGGAGTTCGCCTTGTTCAAAGCCAGCGACGATGGGCCGACGCAGGACTGCTCCTGACCGGAGGCCTCGGGGGGCTTGGCCTGGGAGTGCTGGGCTGGTTGCCGAGCCTGCTGGCTCTGTCCGGGTCTGACGTTGCGAATCGAACGGTCGCAGGGGACGCGTTCAACCCGCTACATCTGGTGACGTGGCTGGTGCCCAATTTTTTCGGGAACCCTGTCTTCTCGCCATGGATGACCGGCGGCAACTATTGTGAACTCATCGCCTACGCGGGCTTCTTGCCTGCGGCACTGGCTGTCACGAGCGTAACCGGCTTCTTGCGGCAAACCGCGTCACCAGCGAACGAACGAGAGATATTGTTCCCTGCACTGGTCGTGCTCGTGTTGGCTGCGGGCTGCCTCTACGGATGGCCCGGCTTTGCACACCTCAGCATGTTGCCGGGACTTTCGGCCATCCCGCCGGGACGTTGGACCGGAATTATCGCCGCAATCCTGCCCGTCCTCGCCGCCCACGGAGCCGCCCGCTGGGAGCGCATGCCCCTTAAGGTCGCTCGAGAAGGGCTCGTGCTGGCAAGCCTCGGTGCCCTCGGTATCGCGGTGGCTTACCTTACCTTCTGGCCGACACTTGTAGACCACCGAATGACGAGCTATGTGCTTGATTGCCTGGCGGTTCCCGTCGTGAACGTCCTGCTTGTCGCCGTCATCGCTTGGAAAGCCTGTCGTCACGGACTGGGCCGAAGCCTGCAACGCGCGCTTATGGCGTTGGTGTTCGTGGACCTATTGGCAGTGGGGAGCGGATTCAACCCCACGGTCCCGGCTGCGGGCTTCTACCCGTGGACGCCAGGCCTGCGAGCCGCAGCAAACGCCTCGACCGACGGTCGGGTCTTACCCTTGGAGGGACTCCTTCCCGGTGATTTGCCAGGCCTTTACGGTTTGCGGTCGTTGACCGGCTATGACTTGCGGGGGGACCGCACGTGGCGCAAGGCGCTCGCTTCGGCAGGGGATGGCTCCCAGGATCCGTTGGCCTCGATCACCGGAAATGCCTTTCTTCTGGCCACGACCGGTCCCGGCCGCACTCGTCCCAATGAGCTCTGGCTCAACGTACGCCCCGAGCATCCTTGGCTGGACCTGTGGTCCGTTCGCTGCTTCCTGCTGCCACCCGCATCCCGCCTTCGGGGAACCGATGCCGCAGATCTCATTCACGACGGATCGGACATGCAAGTCATTCGAAATCCGGGTGCACGGCCGATGGCCTGGTGGACGCCGGACCTGGGCCCACTCGAGGACAAGGACGCTCCCGTCCGGGCCTTGCCCCCCGTGGGCGATGCCACCGTCTCGCTGGCGGCCCCGGCCAAGGCCTTGCGCGTCCTCGACTGGGAGGTACCCGACGAGGGCTGGATCGTGGTGGCCGAGCGCGCCGCCCTCGGCTGGACCCCCAGCGGAACCATGCTGGCGTGGCAGGAAGCAGCAGGCGGAGTGCTTGCGCTCAAGGTGGCCAAGGGACGAGGGACAGCGCGTCTGGACTTTGCCCCGGCACCGGTCGTGGCTGCCTTCTGGACGAGCCTCGCCATGCTGATCTCGATGTCAATTTTACTAGCCGTGTCGAGGCGAACCTGATGAGCATCTCTGTCATTATCCTCAACTACGAGGGCAAGGACGTCCTCGAAGCCTGTCTCGCGTCCGTGGCTTCCCAGACCCTGCCCCCCGGCGAAGTCATCGTCGTCGACAACGCCTCACCGGACGGATCGGGGACGTTGGCTGCAGAGCTCTGCCATCGCTGGGGCTTCCGCTTCATTGCCAGCCCGACCAACGGCGGCTACTCCGCCGGCAACGCCCTCGGCATCCGCGAGGCCAGCGGAGCGTGGTTGCTGTTGCTCAACAACGATGCCGAACTTGAGCCCGGGGCGCTCGCCGCGCTGGAAGCCGCCACCCGGGCTCATCCCGACGTCGCGATGTTCTCGACCTGCATCGTGAGCCACGACGACCCCGACATCATCGACACCTTGGGCATCGCTCCCTACCCGGACGGCATGAGCCGAGGTCTCGCAAGGCTCGAGCCGGTCGCAAACCATCGCGCGCCACGAGAGGTCTTTGCCCCCAGCGGCTGCGCGGGACTCTACCGCCGGGACGTCTACAAGGCGTCCGGAGGGCTGCCCGAAGCCTTCTTCGCCTACTGTGAAGATTTCGATCTCGGCTTGCGGTTCCGTTGGATGGGTCACCGCTGCCTTCTGGTCCCCGATGCCATCGTCCGGCATCGCTACTCGGCGGCAGCCGGCCGCTACTCGGCCTTCAAGGCTTATCTCGTCGAGCGCAATCACCTCTGGGTGCGCTTGCGCCTGCTGCCTCCAGGCATGCTGCTGGCCAGCCCTTGGCACAGTCTCGTGCGCTATGTCCTGCAGGCCTGGGGCGTGCTGTCGGGCCGGGGTTCAGCCGGCAAGTTTCGCCAGGAAGGCGGCGGCGCGCTCGAACTGGCCGGGATCCTGCTGCGGGCCTACGGGGACACCCTAAAAGCACTGCCGAGGCTGCTGGCCGAACGACAACGGCTTTGTGCGCTGCGGCGCGTTCCGGCTCGGACGATCCGCGCGGCCATTCGAGAGCTCGGGCTCTCGGCGCGCGAATTGGCGCTGAAGGACTGAAGCGTGAGGTCACCAATACTTCGGCCCCTGGCCCGCGCCCTCCCTTGGCTCGGAACCGCGGTCGTGCTGGCCTTGATCCTGCGCCGAGTGGATCCGGTGGAGACGTTGCGGGTGCTGTCCGCAGCCCGGCCAGAGCCACTGGTACTGGCCATGCTCGGCTGGACAATCATCCAGATCGCCTCGGTCCTGCGATGGTGGGGGGTGGAACGTCTTGCAGGCGACGAGACGGTTCGCCTGCCCGAATTGGCCCGGAGCCACGTGGTGGGCATGGCGGCCAACCTGTTCCTGCCCGGGGGCTTCGGAGGGGATGTGGCACGTGCCTGGCGTCGGCGTTCGGCGGAACGTAGCCTGCTGCGCGCCGCAGGTGGAGTGGTGGCCGACCGCTTTCTTGCCCTGCACGCCTTGCTGGTGGTCGCGGCACTCGGCATCCTTTCGACCCCTGCGCTGCAGGCCCATCTGACGCCGCGACAGCTGCTGGTCTTGCTGGTCTTGGGGAGCGTGCCCTTCGGCTGGCCCTGGTGGCAGTCGTGGCGCCAACGCACCGACCGGCCGACCGGACGGCAGATCACGGCGACCCTCGGGCTATGGCTGCTGTCCGTCCTCCTGCAGCTGGGCAATGCGCTGGTGCATGCCTGGCTGCTGGATGCGCTCTGGCCCGACATCCCTCTGGCGTGGATGTTGGCCATCATTCCCGCCATGAGCCTCCTGGCCAGTCTGCCGGTCTCCGTCAACGGACTGGGCGTTCGGGAAGGCCTGCTGGTGCTCTGGCTGGAACCTGTCGGCGTCCCCGCTCCGGTGGCCTTGGCGCTGGGAATGCTGAGCCTCGGCCTGCTGGTGCTGGTCGGCCTTGTCGGAGGAATGGTGCTGCTGCGCGAGACCCTCTCCACTCCCCGGTCGGACATGGCCTAGCATGGGGACCGTGACGGACAGCCGGGAGCGCATCGTGCCGGGGGCCACCCTCGATTGGCCCTCGGGGACAGGCGTGGCATTCGTCGTCCCCGCCTACCGCGAGGAGGCCAGCATCGCCGCCGTGATCCACGGGCTGGCCGACGCCTTTCCCCGGGCCCGTGTCATCGTTGTCAACGACGGTTCCCCGGACGGCACGAGCCGTGCGGCACGGGAAACCCGGCGGGCGACCGTGCTCGACCTGCCCGTCAACCTCGGCATCGGCGGTGCCGTGCAGACGGGGTTCAAGCTGGCTTTGGCGCTGGGCAGCCAGGTCGTCATCCAGGTCGATGGCGATGGGCAACATCCCGCCCATCAGATTAGGATCTTGCTCGATGCGATGACCTCTTCCGGAGCCGACGTGGTCATCGGCTCACGCTTCCGGGAGGTCAGCTCCTTCCGGTCCACCGGGATGCGTCGTCTCGGCATCGGCCTGCTGCGGTTGACCAATCGGTTCGTGGCGGGCGTGGACATCGCGGACAGCACCTCGGGCTTCCGGGCCTACAATGCCGCGGCGCTGGCCTTCCTCGCCCAACGCTATCCTGCCGACTATCCCGAGCCTGAGGCCGTTGTCATGCTGGCCCGCGCGGGATTTCGCCTGCACGAGACCGGAGTGGTGATGACCGAGCGTCACACCGGCCAGTCCTCGATTCGGGGATGGAAGTCGGCTTACTACATGGCCAAAGTGCTGCTGGCCATCGCCTTGCATGCTTTTCGTCCCGCGGGGATACGGTGATGGGCGTCACAAGCGTCGACACGGGCCGTATCCAGATCCTGGCCGTCCTCGGCAGTTTGCTGGCGCTCGCCTTCGTCGGTCGGCTGCTGGTTCGCCGCCGCCTACGCGAAGAGGTCGCCCTGCTGGCGCTGGCGATCGCCGGGATCTTCCTGATTCTGGCCGTCTGGCGCCCGCTGCTCGAGCAACTGGCCTTCGCCGTGGGTATCGCCTATCCACCGGCGGCCTTGTTGTTGCTGATGGCCGTGGGCGCCTATGCCATGCTCCTCCACCATGCGGTCGTCCTGACTCGCCTTGAGGAACGCCAGCGCACGTTGGTACAAGAAGTTGCCTTGCTGCGCCTCGCCCTCGAGGAACAAGGCTCGGCTGCTGCCGCACCTCCACGCTCCGAGACCCCTGCGGAAACCTCGTGACGCACGTCCTGATTGCCACAGACGGGGTACTCGGCCCTCGAATGACCGGGCCTGCGATCCGGGCGCTGGAACTGGCCCGGGTGCTGGCACGGGACGGACACGTCGTGAGGCTCGCCAGTATCCGAAGCGGGACGATACCTCAGGGTGTCGGGGAAGCCCTCGAGGTCTTGCCAGGCTGTGGAGGCCGAACCTTGGTCCAACTTGCCGCAGAAGCCGACGTGGTGCTTGCGGGCGGCTTCGTCGCGGCCCACCATCCTGGCTTCGTCGCTCGGGCACGCCACTTCGTGCTCGACCTGTATGACCCCATGCTGCTCGAGGTACTGGCCAGTGCCGAGTCCACCGCCCTGCGGCGCTGGCGTCTGCGCGAGCAGAGAGCATGGTTGGCCTGGCAGATGGCGCGTGCGGACGTCTGTCTCGTCGCCTCGGCGCGTCAAAGGGACTACTGGACGGGACGGGCCTGTGCCCTGGGATTGCTGACGGCAGAACGCCACGACCAGGATCCCGCTCTCGACAGGATGTTCCTCGAGGTGCCCTTCGGCGTGCCCGAGGAACCACCGGCGCACGATCAGCCGGTCATGCGCGGAGTTCTCCCGGGCGTCGGACCGGACGACGTGGTGGCCCTATGGTACGGAGGCCTGTGGGACTGGTTCGATCCCTTGACGCCGCTCCGAGGCGCCGCCCCGCTCGCCCAAACTCATCCCCGGCTGCGGTTGGTCTTCTTGGCCGGCAAGCCGCCACAACCCGGCAGCCCCCATCACCGGAGGCGTGAAGAGCTGATCACCGAGGCGCGGCGACTGGGGACACTCGGCAGTCAGGTCGTGCTGGTCGAGGACTGGGTCCCCTATGGGGATAGAGGCCGCTGGCTGCTTGAGGCGGATGCGGGCCTTTCGGCCCACCGCATCAACCTCGAGACCCGATACTCCTACCGCACGCGGTTGCTTGACTTCCTATGGGCCGGACTACCCGTCCTGACCTCGGCGGGAGATGGGTTTGCCGACAAAGTCAAGGAGCAACGACTGGGGCTGACCATGCCGGAAAGCCACGTCGAGGCTTGGACCCAAGCCTTGGCAAGGCTGGCCGAGGACCCTGCGTGGCGCCTCGCGACAGCCGGAAACGTCCGGCGAGCCGCTGTGGCTTACCGGTGGTCGGAGGCGGCTCGACCCCTGCGAAACTTCGTGGCGGAACCGTGGAGCCAGCCTGCGCGCCCCGGCAACTGGCCCAGACCATGGCCGCGCTGGACCGGCTGGCCTGTCAAGGCCGCCCTCAAGGTCTTGGGGAAACGGGGCTGAGACCGAACATGCGCACCACGGTCCTCATGGTCGCGCTGTCCGGTCCCACAAGACCACGTACCGCAGGGTGATCGGCAAGAGGCAACCAAGCCTCGCGTTGACGCCGGAGGGCACGGATCTGGCTCATGGCCTCCGCGTGATCTTGCTCGGGGAGGCGTCTAGGCAACAGCGAAGGGGTACGAACCATGGCACCGGACAATACCGTGGCCATCAACTCACCTCTCCCCTCGTCACGCAGCGCCCGCAATCGCTGGCCCGCCAAGATGCCGAAAGCCGATGACAACCAGTCCTCCCGGGAGGCCCCGCTTCCTGCACCCGCTGCGACGTGCCGTCGCACTCCCTCATCCAGCAGGGTCTCGTGAAGAAAGGCGGCGCCGAGAGCCTTGGTCGTCAGCACCGGATCACCGGCCGCGACATATCCTGCTGCCGTGAAAAACGCCATATGGAAGGCTTGGTGTTGCGAGCCGTCTGCGAACAGGGGATCGAGGCTACCACCCGAAGCGGTGGCGTCCACGGCAAGCCTGGGGTGATCTGGATCCTGGCCAGCGGTAAGTCTGGCCAGATGTACCAGCACGCGGGTGGATCCCGCATCGACCTGCGCCAACTTGGCCACCTCCGGGGGCCTGAGAAGAGCCAGGGAGGCCACGGCCATCGCGGCGTCGGCCTGCTCTGCGGGCAGGGCTGCGGTGGCCCCGAGGCGCACGCGGCGCCATGCCGTCTCGTGAGCCAATCTGGTCAACTGCGGTGCATCCAGCCCTTCGGTCACGGCCCGGCGCAGGGCCTCCCGGGTCCCGTTCAGGGCGTCCTCGAGGACCTCGGGGGAAACCTGCGACCGGGAGTCCCCTGGCGATCCGCGTCGCCTCGCGGCTCGCGGCAGCACGGACGGGGCGGCGAGCGGCGGAAGGGGTGGGGGGGAGGGGGGAAGGGGTCTACGGGTAATGTCCACGACGCTCGACCTAACGCCAGAGCCTGAGCATCAGCACACGGCGGCTACCCTCGGTGCGACGCCAGGCAAGCAATGTCACGGGTCCCCGTGCCGACACGACGGGCAGATCCGCAATCTCCAGACTTGGCCGGCGCAAATCGCCCGAACGCGGCAACCAATTGAGTTCGGACATGGTCCCGCTGGCTCGAGCATCAAGGATTTCCTCGCGGGTCCGGGTCTCGGGCTCTTCGAGGGCACGCTGTCCGGTAGGGGCAAGCCTCGCGCCGCGAATCTGCCGCACGGAGCCCTGCGAGAAAGCCCAAGCCGTCATGAAATCCCGCCCATTCCAGGTCCCCGTCAACCGGTCTCGCCAGCCGGGACCACAAGGAAAGCGGACATCGGCATCCGCACAAGAGGCATCTGCCCGACCATCCACGGTCAGCACCCGTTGGCTGCCCACGACATCCACAGGCCTCCCCTCGGCATCGAGGGGCCGGAAGGCCAGCTGCCGAGTCTGGGCAAGGGGGACGGGAATTCCCACCATCACGAGCACTTGCCGACCGGAACCCGAACCGAGCACCTGAATGAGATCCATCTCGCGGTCTATGGCCTGGCCGTATATCTCCTCGGTCGAGAGCACCTCTCGACCGACAGGCATCGAATTCGACAATGGGGGCACATCCAGGGGGAAACGCAAGCGAGCCCCGTTGGCGTCCAACTCCACCGTCTGGACGATGGCCGAGGGACGCGCACTTTTCTTCTGGGTCCACGCCACCAGTGCGTGGGTTCCCACCCAAGTTCCCGCAAGGGCCAAGGTCGGCCAGTTCTCAGCCAGTTGCTCGGGCCCGTTGATGGCCTGAATGGGGAAGGGAACCTGCGCAAGGGGTCTGCCCGTCACCCCGAACGGCATGCCATAGAGGCGTGGATGAGGACGGCCCGCGGACGTGTCCCGCGTATCCATCCAAGCCACGAGACACGGTCCGTCGGGACGGCCGACGAGAAGAGGGGCGACAGGCGTCGTCGCCAGCTTGGCCTGGTCCACCAAGGTCACCGAGTCGAGACCACTGCCAGCACCCGTGCGGACGCGCAGGAGCCGCAACAAGGAGGTCCCGGGCAGCACGGTTTCGTCAACGACACTGTCCGAGCGAAGCAAGAGGGTCGCGACATCCCCCACCATGTGCAAGCCCGCGAGGAGATGACGGCTACGACTCGTGCCGCCGGCCTGCCCCTGTATCCCGCCGGGGTTGACGGGGAAATCCTCCACCAGGACGAGACCACCGGATGAGTCGGGATCTTCGAGGCGCAATCTCGCCACACGCAGTTGATCCCCCCCCGTGCCGTCGCGATCGACGTAAGCGAGGACCCAGCCGTCGGCCACCGGCTGTACCAGAGCGTCCTGAATGTTCTGGCCGAAGGCTGGCAACTCGGGGGAAAGCATTCCAAGAATATGAATGCCTCCTGCCCACGCATCGCCCGGGGAGCCCGGCGAGGGAAAATCCGCATAGAGGTCGGGGCGGCTCCCGGGACGACTCACGCGGAGCCGCAGCTGTCCGCGAGGCATGCCATAGGGCAACCTGAAACGGATGGAAGACGTACCGTCCAGTTCGTCCACCCACTCCACGGCGTCGGGCCCCAGCGAAACCGTGGCGGATCCGTCGAACGGAAGCACCTCGAGACCACCATTACCGCTGGGAGAGCCGAAGTGTTTGCCATCCAGCCAGACCTCGGTCTCCCCGGGATATCCTCGCGACGGCAGGACCTTGGTGATGGCAGGCCGAGCATAGGACACTGAAGCGGTACTATCCCCGAACGCCTTGAAAAGTTCGATCTGCTGACGCACCCTGGCGTTGCGGCGCCAATCCAGGAGACGCCACTCACAAGCCGCCACCAAGCGGAGGCCGGCATAGCCGAAGACCCTGCACATGACATCTCGGGCCGAAGGGACCGAGACCACGCGGAAGTCCGCTTGCCCCCGGGTCAGCACGACGGGCGGACGAGCCGTGCGGCCCTGAGCATCACGAAAGTAGATTTCCAGGCGATCGACCTGAGGAGACATGGCGGCAATCTCCCTCGGCCACGCCACACGGGCCTCGACCTCCTCGCCTCCCGCAACCGAACCCAGCTCCACCACAGGCAAGACAGGAGCGGCCGCCTCCTCAGACGTACGGTTGCCCGAGGGCATGGCCCCCTGCGGACCGGTGCGGACCTCCACGGCCGAACACGCGACAAGCCAAGCGCCCAGCAACACAGCGCATCCACGTAAGGCTCTGCGCATCATCGCCTGCTCCCTGTGGGCAAGGAGAGGATCTGCAACTCGGTTTCGCCCGGATGCTCGATGACGTTCACATCCGCGATGCCCTGCATGTTGAGGCTAGGAAGCGTGGCGACCACGGTCACCGGACCCGTGGCCGCATCGATATCGGCCCTGAATACCCCATCTTGGACATACGAGGGTGTCCAGACGAAATCTCCCGCCGAGGCGGTGGCCATGTCGCCATTACCTTTTCGGAGCAACACGGTGAACCTGACGCTGGTGTCCAGGAGCGGTTGGAGGTTGTCCGGCGGAGGCAACGAGACGGTCGCGACGGCGGGCTGGAGCACGACCGCCTTGATCGGAGAAGTCAACAACTGATCAGGAGGCGACACCGAGCCCTCGACCAAGGCAACCGCGATCTCCTTGGCATCGTAACCATCCGCCTGGAAACGCAGGCGATAACTGCCCAGCTTGAGGCCATCGAAACGATACCCTCCTTGATCGTCGGTGAAGGTGTCGTAAAAACCGATGCCCTGCAACAGACTGACGCGGATGTCTTGGTGGTTGAGCCGACCCTCCCGCCGCACCTGGCCCTGGATCCCGAAGGTGCCATTGACCCCCGAGATGTTGGATTCGGGCGGGACCCGATTGGGCGGCAGCAGGATCCGGTCGCGCACGATCGGCGTGGGCGTTGCCGACGCTCCCTGGAGCAGGGAGACGCCACCCCGAGGACACCCCGCGAGGCTCACGGCACAAAGCGTGGTCACGGCCGGAAGTACGGCACGCATCGATGAAGTCACAACAAGAGTTGTACCCCCGGTGCGTGCTATCCTGCCCTTCGATGCGTCGGTTGAAAGCGGGAACCTCGCACGCCATCGCGACCGTGGCGGCCCTGCTTGTCACAGCGCCGCCTGCCGTGGCGTGGGAGCGTGACGATCTGATCCTGCGCGGCGTCCTGCGCGAGGTGCGCTGGTTGGATCGCCACGTTCGCATCCAGGTTCCCTCCAGGCCGATGGATGCACCCGACCCTCCCCCCCTGTTCGTCGATCGACTGCCGGGCGAGGTCACTTCGGCTCGAGAGATATTGGCCACCTACATCGAGGAGCCGACGTGGCCCGCCCCGATGCCGGCAACCGGCGGTCCCCTCGCGGACTGGTTCGGCGGGCCAGCAGGCTGGAACCAGGGCTACAGGCATCTGGTCGGGGGTGTCATCCGGCTTGGAAGTGCCCCCGCCGAAGCGGCTCGCCACCGGCAGGCCGCACGCGGCGCCTTTGCTCGAGGCGAGATCTACTGGGGCTTCCGCCATCTGGCGCGCAGCCTGGCTTTCGTGTCGGCACTGGGTGAACCACTCCGTACGGTGCCCATGCCCCTCGGGATGTTGCCCGATCTCAAGTTCAGGCGCGATCGTTATGCGACCTTGCAGGACAACTTGATCTCTGCCTACGAACGGGCCATCAGGCTGGAGTTGCAAACTGAACTCAAGGTGGATCGCGGCCCGCTTCTCAAGGCCATCCGCACCGCACCCAAGCTCAGGTTCGACGACGCGGCAACGGCCACCCGGGCCTTGGCCCTCTATGCCTCGGGGCGTGGAGAGGAGCTCTGGGGCAAGGTCCTCGTCTGGGCACCGAAGAGACTTCGCAACCGCAAGGCCTTTGTGCCCGGCTCCGCGAAGGAGCTGCGGCCCGGCCCCCGGACCGAGGGCTGGGAGGATCTGCTGGACCATAGCGCACGTAGCCTCGAAGTCACGGCCGGCACGCTCAGAGCCATCCTGCTGCTCGCGGAAGGCGAGGCGCGGCCGTCCTCGGACGAGGAAGAATGAGGACGGCACCCAACCCCGGAGTCTGCAACCGGAATCCGGGCCCCTCCTTGACTCACCTTTCCCAGAGGTTGACCATGGGGTTCCTGCCATGTTTGATGCGCTAAGCGAGAAGCTACAATCCCTGTTCCGTTCCCTCGGCCGCAAGGGCACGCTGACCGAGGAGCACGTCTCGGAAGCCCTGAGGGAAGTGCGTCGGGCACTGCTGGAGGCGGACGTCGCCTTGCCTGTCGTCAAGGACCTCGTTCAACGGGTCCGGGATCAGGTGGTTGGGCAAGAGGTGGCTCCCGGCCTTAACCCTTCGCAGCATTTCATCAAGGCGGTGCACGACGAACTGCTGCGGCTGCTCGGCGGTGAGCGTGCTCCCTTGGCCATGGGCGGCAAGCCCACGGTGATCCTGCTGGTGGGCCTGCAGGGCTCAGGCAAGACGACCACCGCCGCCAAACTTGCGCTGCATCTCAAGCGTCAAGGCCGGCGTCCGCTGCTCGCCGCTTGCGACACCTATCGCCCGGCGGCCGCAAAGCAACTGGAGGTCCTGGGGCGCCAGATCGGTGTGCCGGTCGTCCTCGATCCCGAGGCACGCGACCCGGTGCCCATCGCGCTGCGGGCGAGGGAACAAGCCAAGGCGGAAGGACACGACCTGCTGCTGGTAGACACGGCCGGACGCCTTGCGATCGACGAGACGATGATGGATGAGGCCCGCGCCTTCCGCGAGGCGCTCAAGCCTGAAGAAACCCTGCTTGTCGTGGACGCGATGATGGGCCAGGATGCGGTGCGGACGGCAGAGGCCTTTCATGCGGCGATGGGTCTGACCGGCCTCGTCCTGACCAAGCTCGATGGTGACACCCGGGGCGGGGCGGCGCTGTCGGCCAAGGTCATCACCGGCTGTCCAGTCAAGTTCGCCGGCATGGGCGAAAAGGTGGATGCTCTGGAGCCTTTTCATCCGGATCGCGTGGCGACCCGAATCCTCGGCATGGGCGATGTGCTGACGCTCATCGAGAAAGTCCAAGAGACTGTCACCGAGGAGGATGCACGCAAGCTTGAGCAGAAGCTACGCAAGGCAGAGTTCGATCTGGAGGACTTTGCGGTGCAGTTGCGTCAAATTCGCAGCCTCGGTTCCCTCGAGAGCATCTTCAAGATGTTGCCAATCCCCGGGCTCAGCCAGGCCATGGGAAGCGAGGGCTTCGCACAGGGCGAGCAACAATTACGCAAGATCGAAGTCATCCTGAGCTCGATGACTCCCTCCGAGCGGCGAAATCCTGATATCATTCAAGGGTCGCGCAAGATTCGGATCGCGCGCGGCTCTGGCACGTCTGTTCAAGAAGTCAACCGACTCCTTAAGGACTTCGCCCAGATGCGGCAGATGATGAAGCAATTCTCAGGCCTGCAGAAGCGCATGGGTGGCAAGCGCCGCCTGCCCTTCGGGCCCCCGGGCAAGTTTCCCGGCCTTCCTGGTTTCCCTTTCCCCCCTCGTTGAATTTACGGATCCAAATCCTACCGGAGGATCGCATGGTCAAGATTCGCCTCAAGCGCATGGGTGCAACCAAGCACGCCAAGTACCGCCTGGTCGTCGTCGATTCCCGGACACGTCGTGACGGCCGCGTGCTGGCCGAGGTTGGCTACTACGATCCCCAGCGCGAGCCGGTGGAACTGCGGGTCAAGGAAGAGGACGCCGTACGCTGGTTGCTGAACGGAGCCCAGCCTTCCGAGACCGTCCGTACGCTTCTGGGCCGTGCCGGCACACTTGAAGCTTTCGAGAAGGCCAAGGCAGAGGCCAAGGCAGCCAAGGCCGTCTGAAGGCAGTCCCGTGGATCCCTACGAGGCCCTGTTGCTCCACCTGCTGACGCCGCTGGTGGACCATCCGGAAGAAGTACGCATCACTCTCGGCCATGAGCGTGGTGTGCTGCAGTTGTTGGTCACGGTGGCTCCCGGCGATGTCGGTCGGGTCATCGGTCGGTCGGGAAGAACCATCGCCGCGCTCAGGCAGCTCGTGAAAGCCGCCGCCCAACGCGGGGGCCAGCAGGTATCCATCGAGCTCGAAGAAGCCATCGTCTGAATTTTCAGGCCTTTGGCCAGATGCTTGGCGACGATTCTCGTCACCCCTGACCTTTCCCAAGGTCGGGGGTTTTGGCTGTCATGGTGAAGATGACAGAGACAGAGCACGTGATTGATGCCCACGTGCATCTGGCGGGACCTGCAGGAGCAAGGCTGCTGCTGGAGCGATTTGCGGAACAACCGTGGGACCAGCTTCTGGCCAAGGTCCTGACGTGGACCGAGCCTCTTGCTCATCCTATTCTCGACCGCCTGGCCTCCTGGGGGCGTCACGGCTGGCCCCAAGCCTTCTCCCGAGCGATGAGCGAACTCGGCTGGCCTCAGGTCCAGGCCATCTTCCAGCGCCTGGGAATCCACGAACTGCTTTCCGACATGGACCACGAGGGGATCTCTCATGCCTGGGTCCACACGATCGAGCCCTACTTCAAGACCGAACCCGTGGCTCGGCTCATCGCTCCTTGGCCTGACCGATTCAGTCTGTCGGTGGGGATCGATCCCTATCATCCGGACCCTGTCTCCAGGCTGCACAGCCTGATGGCCGAGTTCCCCATCCACGGCCTCAAGCTGCATCCGTCGCTTCAGGTCATCCACCCCTTGGACCCCAGGGTCGGCAGGTTGATGGCACTGGCCGAACAGCATGTCTTGCCCGTCACGATCCACACCGGAACCTTCCCCTTCCGGACGGGGGGCTGGGAGAACTCCCGCCTGCTCGCACCTCTGCTGGATGCATGGCGCCGACAACCCATCATCCTCGCCCATATCGGCTGGGATCAGGCAGAAGAGGTCCTGGCCATCGCGCGGAAACGACCATGGGTGCACGTGGAAACCAGCTGGCAAGACCCGGGGACGATACGCAAGGCCGTCAAGCAGCTTGGAGAAGAGCGCGTTCTCTTCGGATCTGACTGGCCACTCCTTAAGGCCCGCTACGCCTTGGCACACGTCAGGCAGGCCCTGCCGCACGGCAGCGCTCGCCAAGCTGTGCTCGGCGGCAATGCCATGAGGCTGCTGAGACTGTTGCCTGTTACCGACCAGAGGTCGGAATGACCCAGCCCGGGAGCCCTCCCCCGGCCGTCCAGACAGCCCCCGGGTAGTATCGCGCCAAAATATCCGGTGCGGACATGCCCGAGTCGGCAAAGGCCTTCGCTCCCCACTGACTCATTCCGAGGCCATGGCCCCATCCGCCACCTTCGAAGCGCCATCCATTCGCCATCTCGGTCACCCGATAGCGGGTGCTCTTGAGACCGAGACGCAACCGCAGCTTGTTGGCATCGACCCGTACCTCGCGACCGCTGCCCGAGATCCGCAGCCAGCGCGCCCTGCCATGTGGCGTCCTGACCTCGACTTCGAGCCGGCTCGGCTCGGAAATGCCCTGCCCCATGGCCACCAACGCATCACGCAGGGTTGAGCGGCCGACGTCGGCCTGCCAGCGGGCATTGGGCGAGTCATCGACATCTGCCGTTCCTCGCAGATAGGGAAGGGGAAGATCCCAGACCGCAGCCCCATCATCGGTCTCTCCCCCCGACGAGCTGTGAAAGTAGGCCTCGATGGGCTTTCCCTGCCACGTGAGGACCACCCCGCGCGTGGCGGAGATGGCGGCATCCGTCGCGGGATGTGCCGCGTCCGCCCCCCCATAGACCTGGTCCGAAACCGTGTCCAGCATGTCGAAGCCCCATTTGGAGCGACGGCCGAGGTTCGCACACGCATAGGTCCTTGCGGCCACGGCCTGGCACCGCAGGGCCTCCGGATGCCAGGAGGCCTTGATCTCGGCCGGCACGACCCCACGCAAGTAATCTTCGAGTGCCACCTGTTCGGCGACGGTCAAAGCTCCAGGACGATCAGGAGCGTCGAAGACCTCAAGGACACCCCCGTACCGACGCCCCTTGAAGCCGAGCCGCTCGCCCACAGGGGGCCGCACCATCAGGGGGAGGCGAACATCAGCCTGGCCCCACGGGCCCGACAAGCGAGCACTCCCCACTCCGAGAGGGGTCACGAGGAGGTTGCCGCCGGTCGGCAGTGCACCGCCTTGTAGGGTGGTCCCGGCAGGAACCTGAAGAGAAACCTCAGAAACTCCCACCGCAAGGCCGATGCGCAAGGATGAAACCGCATCAGGCAGCACCGCACGTCGCGAGGGTGACAGATCCGGGCCCTGGCTGGAGACATCCGCGCCAAGACCCGCAGAACCCGACAAGGACGGACTGAAGGCAGGCTGACCGCAGGCCACGAGGACTGCCGACACTCCGGGAAACACCCACTTGCCCCAATCAGCCCAGGTCCTCACGTCAACGCCTCCCTGCGGAGAGTCACCACCCTGAGGCAGGCAGCCTGCACTTCGTCGTCCGAGGCGCCGGGCGGCAGCACCTCCCACGGCCCGGTCCGCGGATCGCGACACCCTGCAAACCGAGGCGACACAGAGCCCACGATCACGAGGGGAAAGTGCCCCCCGCGCCGGTGCGGCTCCTGCGCCAGGACCTCCAGCACGGGGTGCACCTCATCCGGACGGGCCTCGGCCTCGATGACGGCGACGTCTGGCGGAAACTCACGCAGCGACGAGAGCGCCGCACCTGTGGGATGGAGGTGCTGGACACCCCAGCCTCGCAAAAACATGGCATCACGCCGCCGCTTGGCGAGGGCGCCATCGAAAGCCAGGTGGAGGACGGCCAGAAACACTCGAGCATCTTAACGGTATTTTGACCTCGAGACAATCTCGAAATCCGTGGCAACCGGCCGATCCCAGCGGCAACCACCTTCTCTCGCTTGACACCCGGCTGACCCAGTCAGAAAATCGAAATATTGTTCCATCCCGACAACGCCAGGAGATCGAGCTTGACACACCCGCCAGACCACGAGCTGCCCGAACGCCAAGCCCAGATCCTGCTGCTGCTGCGGCAATGGCGAGCCGAGAAGGGCTATGTACCCTCGATTCGGGAGATCGGCCTTGCGACCGGACTCCGCTCGACCTCGACCATCCACTATCACCTGACCAGCCTTGCAGCTCGTGGGCTCATCGAGTGGGAAAAGGGCCGCAATCGGGCGATCCGAATCGTCGGTGACGAGCCGGCCGAGCGACCGGCGAGCGTACTGCCTCTTGCCGGACGCATCGCTGCGGGTCGACCCATCGAGGCCATCGAAGATCAGGACGAGGTCGACCTTGCCGGCCTGTGGCCCCAGGACCAGGTCTACCTGCTTGAGGTCAAGGGCGAGTCCATGATCGAAGACCACATCACGCCCGGGGACTGGGTCGTCGTTCGCAAGCAACACACGGCTCGCGAGGGTGAGATCGTCGTTGCGCTGCTCGAAGATGGCGAAGCCACGCTCAAGCGTCTCTACAAGCATCCCGGGGGCTACAGACTCCAACCCGCCAACGCTGCGATGGAGCCCATCCTCGTCACCGACGTGACCATCCAGGGAAAGGTCGTCGGCTTGATCCGGCGCGTCTGATGGCCCCGTCCCGGCGACCGCGCGACCCGCACTTGCGCGTCCGGGGAGGGTCGGGGTACGATGACGGCTGTTAGCACTCGCCTTCGGTGAGTGCCAAACCCAACGCTTTCTATGGAGGTTTTCACAAACCCATGAGCACGGCTACCCTGAGCAAGATTCGGCCCCTCGCGGACCGGGTCGTCGTCAAGGTCCTCAAGCAGGAGCAGACGTCCGGCGGTATCTTCCTGCCCGACACTGCGCAGGAAAAGCCCCAGATGGGCGAAATCATCGCGGTTGGCCCCGGCAAGATGGATGACGATGGCGACCGTCTGCCGATGGACGTCAAGGCTGGCGATCGTGTGATTTTCGCGAAGTACTCCGGCACCGAGGTCAAGCTCGACGGCGCTGAGTATCTCCTTCTGGCCGAGAAGGACATCCTCGGCGTCATCGAGTGATTCGTTTCCGTCCCGTATCCCTTTCAAGAATAGAGAGATTCCATGCCCAAGCAGATTCTGTTCGATGAGCAGGCCCGCCGAGCCCTCGAGAAGGGCGTCAACGCCGTGGCCGATGCAGTCAAGGTGACGCTCGGACCCAAGGGCCGCAATGTCGTGCTCGAGAAGAAGTTCGGCGCTCCCCAGATCATCAATGACGGCGTGACCATCGCCAAGGAGATCGAGCTCGAGGATCCCGTCGAGAACACGGGTGCCCAGCTCGTCAAGGAAGTGGCCACCAAGACCAATGACGTCGCCGGCGACGGCACCACCACCAGCACGGTCCTGGCTCAGGCCATGATCCGTGAGGGTCTCAAGAACGTGGCCGCGGGTGCCAATCCGATGGCCATCCAGACGGGCATCAAGAAGGCCGTGGTCGCCGGTGTGGGCGCCATCAAGGAGATGGCTCGTCCGGTCGACAACAAGAGCGCCATCGCGCAGGTCGCGACCATCGCTGCCCGTGATGCCGAGATCGGCAGCCTGATCGCCGATGCCATGGAGAAGGTCACCAAGGACGGCGTCATCACCGTCGAGGAATCCAAGTCCACCGGCACGACGCTCGAGGTGGTCGAAGGCATGCAGTTCGACAAGGGCTACCTGAGCCCGTACATGGTGACGGACGCCGAGCGGATGGAAGCCGTCCTCGACGAGCCCTTCGTCCTGATCACCGACAAGAAGGTCACCGTGGTGGCCGATCTGATTCCTCTGCTCGAGAAGGTGGCCCGTCAGGGTCGGCCGCTCGTGATCATTGCCGAGGACATCGAGGGTGAGGCGTTGGCGACGCTCGTCGTCAACAAGATCCGCGGCATCCTGAATGCGGTCGCCATCAAGGCCCCTGGCTTCGGGGATCGGCGCAAGGCGATGCTGCAGGATATGGCGATCCTCACCGGCGCCACCGTCGTGTCCGAGGAGACCGGCCACAAGCTCGAGAACGTTCAGATCGAGCACCTCGGCAAGGCCCGTCAGGTCCGTGTGGCCCGCGACAAGACGACCTTGGTGTCGTTCAACGACGAGACCATCAACAAGAACGTCCAAGCTCGCATCAAGGAGATCAAGCGTCAGATCGAGGAGACCGAATCCGAGTTCGACCGTGAGAAGCTCCAAGAGCGTCTGGCCAAGCTGTCGGGTGGCGTGGCTGTCATTCAGGTCGGTGCCGCGACCGAGACCGAGCTGAAGGATGCCAAGCTGCGCATCGAGGATGCGTTGGCAGCGACCAAGGCAGCGGTCGAGGAGGGCATCGTCCCCGGCGGCGGCACCGCGCTGCTTCGTACCCTGCCTGCCCTGCAGAAGCTGATGGGCGAGCTCAAGGGTGACGAGCGGACAGGTGTGGAGATCGTGGCCCGTGCCCTCGAGGCTCCGGTCCGCCAGATCGCCGACAATGCCGGTCTCGAAGGCGCCGTGGTCGTCGAGAACGTCAAGAAGGCCGAGACGGGCTTCGGGTTCAACGCCGTGACCAACGAGATGGTCGACATGATTGCCAATGGCATCGTCGATCCCGCGAAGGTCACCCGTAGCGCCCTGCAGAATGCCGCATCCATCGCCTCGATGCTGCTGACGACCGAGGCCCTCGTCGTCGACAAGCCCGAGAAGAAGACCGGCGCCAGCACCGGTGGTCACAACCACATGGACGGGATGGGCATGATGTAGGCTCTGCGCCTGCATTCTTGAATCCACGACGTCAAAGGGGGGGCGGTCGAAAGACCGGCCCCCCCGGCTCTTTGTCCTCGCGACCGGCGGGAGTTAAAATAAAGACATGCTTTCTTTTGCTGACGCCGCCGTCATCGTGGGCTTGGGCGTCCTGCTCTTCGGGTCGCAGAAAATCCCCGAGTTGGCGCGAGCCATCAGGCGGTCGGGACAGGCCTTCAAGGAAGGTCAGGCGGAAGTCGTTCCCCCCGAAAAAGAGCGCGAAGGTCACGAGCGGCCCCCTTCCCCACCTTTGAACTGATACAGGTTCGTGCCTCCTTTCCAGCTCAAGGCTCCCTACGGTCCGGCCGGTGATCAAGCCAAGGCCATCGACCGCATTGCGGAGAATTTTGGGGACTCCGCACGAACTCGGGTTGTCCTGCTGGGAGCCACCGGAACGGGAAAAACCTACACCATGGCCGGTGTGATCGAGCGCCTGCAGCGCCCAACGCTGATCCTGGCGCACAACAAGACGCTGGCAGCACAGCTTTGCAACGAGTTGCGCGAATTCTTCCCGAACAACGCCGTCGAATACTTCGTCAGTTATTACGACTATTACCAGCCCGAGGCGTATATTCCGTCCACGGATACCTACATTGAGAAAACCTCGGCCATCAATGACGATATCGATCGGCTACGCCACTCGGCCACACGCAGTCTGTTGGAGCGACGCGACACCGTCGTCGTCGCCTCTATCTCCTGTATTTACGGCCTAGGCCCCCCAGAGGACTATGCGCGTGGAGCACGTCGCATCCGCGTTGGAGAGGTCATTTCTCGTCAGGCCCTCCTGCGGGCCTTGGTGGCCGTCTACTACGAACGCAACGACATCGAGCTGGCCCGAGGCAGGTTCCGGGTCCGGGGCGATTCGGTCGAATTGGTCCCCAGCTACGAGGAGTCGGTCGTCCGCATCGAACTCTTCGGGGACGAAGTGGATCGGATCAGGGTCATAGACCCCGTGACTGGCGAGATCCTGCGCGACATCGAGCAGGTGACGATCTTTCCGGCCAAGCACTTCGTGACCCCTGAAGATGACCTCTATCGGGCGCTAAGGGACATCGAAACCGAGCTCGACGAGCGCCTCTCTTGGTTCATCAAGCATGGCAAGCTGCTGGAGGCCCAGCGGTTGGAACAGCGAACCCGGCACGATCTCGAGATGCTGCGGCAGGTCGGCCAGTGCAACGGCGTCGAAAACTATTCACGTCACCTTGGTGGCCGGCGCGAGGGTGAAGCACCTGCCACTCTCATCAGTTACTTTCCGAAAGACTTTCTGTTGTTCATTGACGAGAGTCACGTCACGCTCCCGCAGGTGCAAGCCATGTACGCAGGCGACCGCTCTCGGAAGACCGTTCTCGTCGATCACGGTTTCAGACTTCCCAGTGCCCTCGACAACAGGCCGTTGCAGGCTGGCGAGTTCTGGCAGCGTGTCGGGCAAGTTCTCTATGTATCGGCTACCCCCGGGGAACGTGAGCTGCGCGAAGCAAACGACGCAGTGGTAGAGCAGATCATCCGACCGACGGGATTGTTGGATCCCACCCTTGAGGTCCGCCCGGTCACAGGTCAAGTCGATCACCTCGTGGGACTCATTCGGGCACGCACCGAGCAGAGCCAGCGCGTGCTCGTCACGACGCTGACCAAGCGCATGGCCGAGGATCTGACGGAGTACATGCTGGAAATCGGCATCAAGGCTCGCTATCTGCACAGCGATGTCAAGTCACTGGATCGCATCGCGCTGTTGCGGGATTTGCGTCTTGGAGTTTTCGAGGTACTGATCGGGGTCAATCTGTTGCGCGAGGGCTTGGATCTGCCCGAGGTCTCCTTGGTGGCCATCCTGGATGCAGACAAGGAAGGCTACTTGCGGGACTCACGTTCTCTCATCCAGACCATCGGTCGAGCTGCCCGCCATCCGGAGGGACATGTCGTGATGTATGCGGACCGGATGACCGGCTCGATGGAACGAGCCCTCGAGGAGACCCGTCGTCGCCGAGCCGTGCAGGAAGAACACAACCGAAATCATAGAATCGTCCCAACCCCCATCGTGAAGTCGACCCGCAATGCGATTCTCGAGGCCCTGGGAGCGACGCCGGATCAGGGCCCTGCCCCCGATCTCCCCCCGGAAGACATCCCGGCAGCCATCAAGGGTCTCGAAGGCGAAATGCGTGCGGCGGCACAAGCACTCGAGTTCGAGCACGCAGCCGAGTTGCGCGATCGCATCCAGGCTCTTCGCGCACGCATGGCCGAGCATCATCGTGATAAGGTGCGAGCAGCAGAAGCGCTGGGAGATGCGGCCCCTAAGCCGCCTTCACGAAAACGGCCCCGTAGCGGAGGACGCTCGTCATGACTCCCCAAGTCCTTCCCCGCACGATGTGGAAACAGGTTCTGGCTCTGGCGGTCCGGCTGGAGGCCCTGCATCAGGAGCACCGTTGGCACGGCCAACTGGGTGCGGATACCCTTCTGGAGCTTGCGGCTGGAGAATTCCGTGTTCCCGAGGCTTCTTTGCCCCAGCCCAATCGCTGGTCTCCTCCGGAGCAGCCTCCGGAAGGACCTGCCGCGGATGTTCATGCCTTGGCAGCCCTTGCCTATGAAGTCCTCACGGGTCACATCGCCTTTCCAGAGGGTTCACGAGCTGCTCGGCCCGGGGGGCCCGCCCGCCCCAGCGATCTGGTCCGCGGCTTGCCGGCCTCGTTGGACCTCGTGCTGCTTGATGCTCTGGCACCCGATCCAGAAAGGCGTCCTGGCGTACGCTGGCTCCGACAATCCTTCGAGGGATTGGACCCGGAAACACCCGCCGCCGAGCCGCCCCCGGACCAAACCAAGCTATTGCTTGGTACAGCCGTCGCAAGTTTGCTGCTCGGTTCAGGGCTGACCTATTATCTGTTGGGACCATCGACCCCCGTGCCCGCTCTACGCCAGTCCATCGGCGCCCCGACGGCGTCACCCCGGATCGATCTCGGACTCGCCCAGCCTGCACGTTCTGCCTCGACACCGTCGCTTGCCATCGAAGCATCGAACAGTCCGGTTCCAAGTCCGTCCGACAACGTCTTCGCCGTGGCCCCGGCGAGCTTGGCCATGTCTGTGGCCAGCAGTATGGATAACCCTGTGGACAGCACTGCATCCGTTCCCGAACCAACCGTCTCCTCTGGCCCGACGGCCGTGCCAGCCGTCGGCTTTTCAAGCAGGGTCGTCGCCTCGCAGGGCATTTCAGCTTCGTTCAATGCGCGCCTGGTCGCTGGAGATGGCTTGCGCCTGACATTACAAGTCACAAACGCCCGGGATCGAGCCTTGACGCTACTAGGCCAGGACGGCAGCCTCCAACTCGTCACCCGCGAAGGGGAAGATCTGCAGGCTTGGATCCGTCCGAATCCGGAAGACCCGTTGCCCTGGGTCATCGGTCCCGGAGAACAGGCTGTTCGCTATGTACATGTGGCACGTGACCTGCCCACCTCGACCCGTGGCCTGACCATGACTCTTCAGGAAGATGGTGGCCCTTGGGTCGTTCGTCTCGTGGGCATCCGCGAGGAGGTCAGTCCCTGACGCCAGAACCGCTGCCGGATTGCGAAGGCATCGGCACGAGCCAAGCCGCGAGAGCTGCGGTCCCCCAACCCAGCAGGGCACCGGCAAGCACATCCGAGGGGTAGTGCACGCCAAGAACGACCCGACTGGCCGAGACGGCCGTGGCCCAGCTCCATGCCCAGGGTGCCAGGTCGGGCCGAATGCTCGCGAGCACGGTCGCCCCCGCAAAGGTGACCGCCGCATGTCCGGAAGGCATGGCAAAACTACCCTCGGGACCCGCCGGCAACTCCAGGCTGGGATCGACAAGATAGGGCCGGGGCCTCGCGATCAGGCGCTTGAGACCATCGGCCAAACCCGCGGCGGCCAGTTCGGTCAAGGCGACGCGAGCAGCCACCTCAGGTCCGTTGGGCCCGGCGCCGAGGCCCATCAGGACGGGGACTCCTGCGGAAAGCGGCTCCCAAGATACCGCAACGGCCGATTCCCGGACTCCCGGCACCACCAAGGCTCCTTGGACCCTTGCGACCCATGCCTCCTCACCCTCTGACAGCGTCCCTTCGGCCCGCGCGGGAAGCGCCGCACCGACACCCCCGATCCCCACCGCCATCCCGACGAAGACGTACAGACCGACCCTCATCCATGCCCCCTTGCCAGCCCAAGCTGCCCTATGGTAATTTATTATTGTAATCTTAAATATTATTTAATTTCCAAAACTTCATCGAGGTGCTGTCCCATGTTTCTGCGTCACGCCCAGATCGTTCTCGCCGCCTGTACTTTCCTCTCCGCTTGTGGCCAAAATCCCTCGCCAGCTCCTGCTGTGGGTCCGTCCTTGAACACGCTCGCAGCCCCACTCGAGGCAGAATCCGCCGAGTCGGACATCAAGACCGACAAGGCCGCGCTGTACCGGACCGTCGAGATCCTTGGCATCGGCCCGGTCTATTCGACCGCATTGGGCAAGGCGGGCATCAAGAACGTCATGCAACTGCTTGAACAGGGCCATACCCGAACCGGCCGTGACCGCATCGCCCGTGCCACAGGGATCAGCACCAAACGCCTCCTGACCTGGGTCAACCACGCGGATCTGATGCGCATGACGCGCACGGGACCGGTCTATGCCCGACTGCTCGAGGAGGCCGGGGTGGACACCGTGACGGAACTGTCTCGACGTGATGCTCACAATCTTCGTCAAGCCTTGGAGCGCGCCCATATCAAAGGCGGATACGCATTGGCGGACAGGGTGCCGAGCGTCGCGACCCTCAGCCTCTGGATCAGCCGGGCACGGAATCTCGGACGATACGTCGAGTACTGACGGCAACCGTCAGCCTTGCGGGAGATTCATCGCATACCGCAATGGGCCCTGCCCTCCCCCTGAGGCCTCCGGCATCCTGCGAAACCCCTTGCTTTCGTAAAAGCCGATGCTTCGGTCGAATCTGGGATCGGCCTCTAGTTCAAGGCGGACAAATTCGTGGGCCACGGCCCAATCCGACAGTCGATCGAACAACCGCGAGCCCCACCCCTCTCCCCAAAGTGCCGGATGCAGGTACATCCGCCTTAGCTCCAGACGACGGTTATCCAATTTACGAGCAGCCAGCGTCCCCATGATGTGCCCGTCGCGCACCAGGACGAGGAAGGTTCCGCCCTCCTCGACGTATCTCCGAGGTTCCAGGACATCAGCATCGTCGCCGTCCGGATCCCAACGAAATCCGTAAGTCAAAAGCATGTTCTTGACCAAGGTCAGAACCTGCTCACCGTCCTCGTCTCCCAAGACTCTGATTTCGCCGATGCCCTCACCGGAAACGGCCGATTCAGCCCCCGCCATGTCCCACCCTCTTCGCATCGGGAGCGCACATGGCTGCGGCATCCAACAATCGCTCGACCTCGTGCGGTTCGAGCCCGGCCTCTTCCTGCACCACTTCGCGCAACGTGCGTCCCGATCGTCTCGCCAATCCGGCCAAGGCAGCAGCCTTGTCGTAGCCAAGTGCGGGCGTGAGCGCGGTCACCAACGCAAGACTCTGCTCGAGCCACATGGCACAACGTTCCGGCACCGGTCGCAGGTCCACCAGCGTCAGCAGCGTGAACTGCCGGACCACCCTGGCCAGTAGCGTCACGGCCTCGAGGAGACGGGTGGCCATCATCGGCATCATCGTATTCAGTTCGAGTACCCCTCCAAGCCCGCCTTGGACCACGGCGGCATCACAGCCTATGACGTGCGCAACCACCTGAAGGACGGACTCACACAGAACCGGATTGACCTTGCCTGGCATCAGCGAGCTCCCCGGTTGCAGCGCAGGCAATTGCAACTCGCCCAGCCCCCCGCGAGGCCCGGAGCCTAGCAGTCGGATATCGCCCGCAATCTTGCCTGCGGCAACGGCCACGGAACGAACCGTTCCTGAGACATGAACCAAGGCATCTCTTGCCGCGACGGCAGCCACAGGGTTGTGTGCCGGCCGCAAGGACAGGCCCGTGCGCCGGGAAAGGACGGCGCACGCCTTTGCAGGTACGTCAGGATGTCCATTGACACCGGTTCCGACGGCTGTCCCGCCCAGTGGCAGCTCCAACAGCGCATCAGTGGACCGTTGCAACGCCTCAAGTCCCATCCTGACCTGAGCGGCGTAGCCACCGAACTCCTGGCCCAGCCGGATGGGCGTGGCATCCATCAAATGGGTCCTGCCGAGCTTCAGAATATCGTGCCAAGCGCGTGCATGTTCCTCGAGGACCCCCGCCATGCGCTCGAGCGCAGGCCGCAGCTCGTCCCGCATGGCCTCCACGACAGCAAGGTGAATGGCCGAAGGAAAGACATCATTACTGCTCTGGCCCAGATTGACGTGGTCATTCGGATGAATCGTCCACGTTCCGAGGCGCGGCCCGGCCAACTCTATCGCCCGACGTGCCACCACCTCGTTGACATTCATGTGCGAACTGGTCCCTGAACCCGTCTGAAAAACGTCCACGGGAAAGTGACGCGCCAAGGCACCTGAGGCCACTTCTTCCGCAGCCAGGACGATAAAGCGGGCTCGCTCCTCATCCAGCAGCCCCATCTCGCCATGAACCTCGGCGACAGCAGCCTTGATCAGGGCCATGGCCCGAATCAGCGGCAAGGGCAAGCTCACGCCCGACACCGGAAAATTTCCCACGGCACGAGCCGTGGCTGCTCCGTAGTAGGCACCCCGCGGGACCTTGACGTCCCCCAGAGCATCGACCTCATTCCGCCACGCTATGGACCGTGTCATCATCGGCACTCCCCGGGTGATGGCAGCGATTCGATGATACCACCGTGGAAGACCCGTGATAGAGTGATGCGTCCGTCTACCGGAGCCATTCTCTATGTCCGTCCGTATCCTCGACGCACCTGCCCTGACCTATGACGACGTTCTCATCGTCCCGCGCCGGAGCAGTGTCTATTCGCGCAAGGAGACCTCGCTGCGCACCCGCCTCGTCGGGGATCTCGAGCTCGAGCTACCCTTCTTGAGCGCCAACATGGATACCGTTACGGAATCGCGCATGGCCCGCACGATGCACGGACTCGGAGCCTTGGGAGTCGTTCATCGGTTCCTTGCAGGAGACCGCCATCTCGAGGAGATGGAAGCCGTATCGGGCCCCAGAATCCTGGCCATCGGCGTCAAGGAAGACGACCTGGAGCTGGTCGCACGTGCCCGTGGTCTTTCCGCTGTCCTGGTGGACGTGGCTCACGGACATTCTGACAGGGTCATCGAGCGAATCCAAGCCCTCCGGGACCGCTTCCCGGATTTGTGGGTCATCGCCGGAAACGTGGCGACGGCGGAAGGCACGTGGGATCTTCTTGAAGCCGGTGCCCACGCCATCAAGGTCGGCGTGGGACCAGGGGCTGTCTGTACGACCAGAATCGTGACAGGCTGCGGAGTTCCCCAACTGACGGCGGTACTTCGGGCCCGAGCCGCGCTGGATCGCTGGTGGGAGGTGGAGCGCCGGAAAGCTCGTCCACGTGCGAGTCACGCACCCACGCTCATTGCGGACGGTGGCATCCGCAATTCGGGTGATATCGTCAAGGCCCTCGTTGCAGGCGCTGACACCGTCATGATTGGAAGTCTCTTCGCAGGCACCGAGGAATCTCCCGGTGAAGTCGTCCTGCAGGATGGCCGTCCGTGCAAGCGCTATCGGGGCATGGCCTCCGCCGGAGCGATGGAAGTCCTGGGGGTCTCCCGTACGCCGGAGGGAGTCGAGACGTGGATTCCGTGGAAGGGTCCCGTGTCCCCCCTCGTGTCCGAGCTCGAGGGAGGCGTGCGCAGCGGCCTGTCATATTGCAATGCCCGCTCCATCAGGGACTTGCACGAGCAGACCATCGAACTCGTAAAGGTCTCGACTGCGGGGCAGCAGGAAAATCAGCCGCACGCCACCACACGTTCCCACACCGCCAACCCAGTTGCCCCGCCGGCTACCACCAGGGACTGACGACCGGCACCATGCCATTGTCGGAAGAGACGGGACTTCCTCCGTCACGGGGCGCCAAGGCCGGGCCAGAGCCGCTGCCGAAATCAGGAACCCAGACGAAGCCTGCGGGGGACTCGGGTGCAGCTGAGGACCCAGGTACCGGGGTCGTGCGGACTTGTCCCCCGGAGGACGACCCATCCGCAACCGGGACCAGATTGGAGAAGTCGTTACCGGGTCGCTGGGTCGGCAGCGGATCCGCCGCAATCGGAGCAAGCATGGTCGGCACAGGCTGGGGTGTAGGTGTCGCAGGCACGGGCGTCGCAGGCGCGGGTGCAGGCGTCGCGGGTGCAGGCGTCGCGGGGGCAGGCGTCGCGGGGGCAGGCGTCGCGGGTACGGGGGTCGCGGGTATCTGACTACGGACGAAAGCCACAAGGCGATTAAGGTCTACGCGCCGGACATCACGGTCGAAGCCGGTGGTCGGCGCACCTGTATGGTAGAGGAGATCTCGAATGACGGCTGGTGGAGTCCCCGGAGCCACGGACAGGATGGATGCGATGATCCCAGAGACGAGGGGCGTCGCCTGGCTGGTTCCGGAGAACGAACGATAGGCATTGCCAGGTACGGCCGAGATGATGTCCTTGCCCGGTGCCGCCAATGTGACATGTGCACCGTAGCTGGAGAAGGCCGCCCGGGCATCTGCGGGATCCGTGGCTCCGACGGCAATCACTCCTGGTAATGCCGCAGGGGACATCGGCTGATTGGACCCCTCGTTGCCGGCTGCCGCCACCACAGCGACTCCGGAATCCACCAGATCACGAATGGCTTGGCGCTCGAGCGTGCTCGAGGCCGGCGCCGAAAGGCTCAAGTTCACTACCTGCGCGCCGGCGGACTTCGCGTAGGCCAGCCCACGAATCACGTCATCCAACGTTCCGGACCCGTCGCTGTCGAGCACCTTGACCGGGAGGATGCGTACGCGGTCCGAAATACCGGCAATGCCGATCCCGTTCCGAATCGAAGCCCCGATCAGGCCTGCGACGTGTGTGCCGTGTCCTTCATCGTCCATGCCGAGAGCGGGTCCGGTGGGCATCACCGTGAAGCCCGGCAAGGTTACATCGACCAGATCCGCATGGGTCCGGTCCACCCCCGTATCCAACACCGCAACCTTGATTTGTCGTCCAGGAGGCAACTGCTCCAATGCCTCGGCCCCGACGACATCGAGCGCCCACTGACGGCTCCGCCAAGGATCCGGAGCTGCGGCCGCAGCCACAACGGCCCTGAAAAGCCTATTGGGGGCAAGGTCGATCACGCCTTCGGCCTGCTGCAGAGTGGTCTTGAGAGCGGTTGCGGCCGCGGCATCAGCCGACCGCACCAACGCCATCCCGGGCGACAGCAACTCGTGGGGGACGGGAAGCACTGTCCCCGGACGAATCCTGACAATCAGCTCATTGGCGATGATGCCATGGGAAGAATCCACTTCGCGGACAAACCGAGTCGAGGGCCCCACGGGAAGCGGGGCCACGCATCCGATGGCCAGAGCGAGCAACGCCCCCGCACCGACGAGGCGGAAATGTCGGAAGTTCCCTGAACCAGTCACAAGCGTTTTGTGCCCGGAGCTCCCGAACTCCTGACGTTAAATGATTGTTCTAGTTCGCCACTTGAACCGTCACGACCGCCGAACGTCTCGCGGATCCGTCGAAGCCGTAGGCCACCAGCTCGAGGCGTGCTGAACCCCGACCATGGGCACGCGTATCCCACACGAACTGATGGGGGGCATGGTCACTGACACCCAGCCAAGTGCCGTCCACGAAGAATTCGACCCGCTGCGCCGTCCCTTGGGCGATGCGGGCATCCACGACCGTACGGCCCGACACTATTGCCCCCGCCCCGGGTCGAGCCAAGGCCACGATGCCCGGCGCAGGGGGAAGACCGGCTACAGGCTGTCCACGGGTCCGCTCCGTCGGAGCCTTCCAGATACGTGCCGATCGGCCGGACTGAGCCTCCTGATCGTAAACCGGCTGCGGAGCCAATACGGCACTGTTGCCGGGATCGGCGGCCTGGAAGAACGGCAGGCGCCCTCGGTAAATCACCGATCCGAGGACCAACAGAATCATGGCGCCTGCCACGATGGCCACACGCCTTACGGTCCGTCGACGCTTCTGACGCTGACGCTTGAGCCTGCCCTCGAGGGACTTCGTCTTCTGGTCCTGTTGGACCGCCCTGTCGATGGCACGCTGTGCGCAGGGAAAGCATGTGCCCTGGGTATTGAGGCAGGTCGAGCAGAAGCGTCGTCGACAGGAAGGACAGCCGGCCACGGCCTTGATCCGCTCGTGGTTGACACAGTCATCAGCCTCTTCCTGGGCTATCTCGATGGCCTGGATGACGCCTTCACGGCAAAAGGAACAGGTCTTGCCCACCTGGCCGCAACGAACGCACGTGCGGGTCTTGCAGCGGGCACACTGTCCCGTGACGGAAGCCCGATGGATGTTGCAGAGTGCAGCCGGCATGGGCCATTTTTACCCCTAAACGAGGCTTCGCGTCCACGTCCCCTCTGGTCCGCCCACGCTTTTCGGAGCTATGATGGACACGTGCGCGGAGCCGCACGGAAGGGAACCGATGGGCGCCTTGCCGCTCTCCTACCTGGGTGATGAAGTCCTCCGGCAGATCGCGGAGCCCGTCAAGTCCATTTCTTCGGACATCCGACGTACGATCGAGGCCATGTTCGAGACCTGTGCCGCTGAGCAGGGAATTGGCCTTGCCGCACCGCAGGTAGGACTCTCGAAGCGAATCATCGTCATCGACATGTCTTCGCACGACATTGAACCCTTCTGTCTTGTCAACCCAATCCTGAAGCGGCGCTCGGGACCATCCATGACCGACGAAGAAGGTTGCCTGTCACTTCCAGGAGTCTTTCTGGAGGTCACACGTCCCAGGGACATCGTCGTCGAAGGCAGAGACGAAAAGGGCCGGCTGCTGAGATTCGAGGCCTCCGACCTGCTGGCGCGCTGCATCCAGCACGAGATCGACCATCTCGACGGCAAGGTCTTCACGGATCATGTAGCCGACAGCCCACTGCGGGATGAGGAGCTACGGGCGCTTGAGGCCCGGCTCGTGACGCTCAGGACCGTCAAGCAATCCGCGCTGCTTGCCGGGGGACTCTGAATCCGTGCAACCACCGGGACGCAAACCCCTGACCATCGGCGTATCTGGCGGGTCTGGCTCAGGCAAGACGACGGTCGCCCGCAACATTCTCGAGCTGGCGGGTCCGGGTAATGTCGCCCACCTTTGCCATGACGCCTACTACCACGACCATGCCCACCTCACCCCCGAGGAGAGGGCAGCAGTCAACTACGACCACCCGGACGCCCTCGACAATGCGCTCTTCGTCGAGCATCTGAGAGTCCTGCAGCGCATGCAGGCTGCCGAGACGCCGGTGTACGACTATGCCCGCCATGCCCGCCTGCCCGAACCCATGATCGTGCAGCCGCGCAGAGTCATTCTCGTCGAGGGCATCTTGATCTTGGCCATTCCCGAGATACGACGCCATCTGGACATCAAGGTCTTCGTCGATACGGACGCAGATTTGAGATTCATCCGTCGGCTAAGGCGGGACATCACCGAAAGGGGCCGCTCGCCCCAGTCGGTCATCGATCAGTACCTTGCCACGGTACGTCCCATGCAAGAGCAGTTCGTCGAGCCCTCACGCAGATTTGCCAACGTGGTCGTCCCCGAGGGCGGCATGAATGAGGTGGCCGTCGACATACTTCATACCAAGATCCAATCGGTGCTGCGAAAGGTGACCGGCCCGCTGCAGCCCCCTCCGGGCCTGGTGGTCGCTCCAGGGGCCTGACGGCAGGTCAGACGCCAGCACCCCGGGCCCTCGCCTTCCGGGGCGACTCCTGATATCATTGAAAAGCAGTATTCATATGTTCTTTTCGCCGGTACGTGCCGGCCCTGGAGGAACCATCGTGCCCCTTTCCACTGCCGCCAAGGCTCAGGTAATCGGCGATTTCCGCACCTCCGAGACCGATACGGGCTCGACGCAGGTCCAGATCGCGCTCCTTTCCAAGCGCATCAACCAGCTGTCGGACCATCTGAAGACGCACAAGAAGGACTTCGCCTCCCGTCGCGGGCTGTTGCAGCTCGTGGGACAGCGCCGTGGCCTTCTGAGCTACCTGCAGCGTACCGATCTCGATGCTTATCGCGCCATCCTCGAGAGGCTCGGCCTGCGCAAGTGATCCGGTGCATGGCAACAACTGCCGTGCATGCCTACCCCCGACCGTGAAGCGGACGCCCCCAAGGTGCGGTCCGCGCATGGTGCCAAGAAAGAAGTGTCGATTTGACTGATGTGAAGACCTTCACGTACACTCTGGGTGGCCGTGAGATCAAGATGACTTTTGGCAAGTATGCCAAACAGGCCAACGCTGCGGTTCTCGTGGAGTCCGGAGAGACCGCCGTTCTGGTCACGGCAACCATGAGCAAGTCGCCTCGCGAGGGGATCGACTTTTTCCCGTTGTTGGTCGATTACGAAGAGAAGCATTACTCCGTGGGGCGGATTCCCGGTAGCTTCCATCGTCGTGAAGGTCGCGCGGGCGAGCACGCCATTCTCTCGGGCAGGTTGATCGATCGCTCGATTCGCCCACTTTTCCCCGACGGATTCCGCAACGACGTCCAAGTCGTCGTCTACACCCTTTCTTGCGACCAGCAGGTCGAGCCCGACATGCTGGCCATGGTGGGTGCCTCTGCAGCCCTCACCGTGTCCGACATCCCATTCCAGGGGCCCTGCTGTGGCGTCCGGGTGGGTCGCGTCAAGGGTCAGTGGCTTGTGAATCCGACGTTCCAGGAGACGGAAGAAGGTGACTTCGACCTCGTCGTCGCCGGCACTGCTGACGCCATCATGATGGTTGAGGCGGGCATTCGGATCGTGCCCGAGGATCAGGTGCTGGAAGCCATCGACATCGGCTTCCAGGCCGTCCAGGAGCTGGTGGGCTGGCAGCAAGAAATCGCCAAACTCATCGGGAAGGTCAAGATCGAGCCGAATCTGGTGGCGTTGCCGACAGCCTTGACCGACTGGGTCAAAGGCTTCCACGGCCAACTCTCGGCGGCCATCCAGAATCCCGACAAGAAAGCCAGGGATGCGGCGACCGATGCGGTGATGGCGGACATCAAGGCGCAGTTTGCCGCCATGGCGGAGGACCACCCGATCAAGGTGGCGACGGCCGGACGCGCAAAGGCCCTTGGCGAGGCTCTCTACGAGCTTGAGGCGAGCATTGTGCGCAGCTTGGTCCTGGACAAGGGCTTGCGTGTCGATGGTCGCCGGACCACCGAACTCCGCAAGGTCACCTCAGAAGTCGGAGTGCTGCCCCGGACGCATGGTACGGGCCTGTTCACCCGGGGCCAGACCCAGGTGCTCAACATCTGCACACTGGGCTCCATGGGCGATGCGCAAAAAGTCGACGGTCTCGATCCCGTCACCTCCAAGCGCTACCTCCACCATTACAACTTCCCGGGCTTTTCGGTCGGCGAAGTGAAGCCCAGCCGGGGAGCGGGCCGCCGGGAGATCGGACATGGCGCACTTGCCGAGCGCGCGCTGGTTCCCGTCCTTCCGGGCGTCGACGAGTTCCCGTATGCGATCCGCCTCGTCTCGGAAGTGCTCGAATCAAACGGTTCCACTTCGATGGCTTCGACCTGCGGTTCCACGCTCTCGCTGATGGATGCGGGCGTGCCGATCAAGGCTCCCGTCGCCGGCATCGCCATGGGACTAATCAAGGAAGATGAGCGCTTCGCCGTCCTGACCGATATTCAGGGCATCGAGGATCATCTCGGGGACATGGACTTCAAGGTGACCGGCACGCGTGAAGGCGTCACGGCGCTGCAGATGGATATCAAGATCGCCGGCATCAGCCTCGAGATCATGCAGCAAGCCTTGGAGCAGGCGCGTATCGCTCGTTTGACGATCCTGGACATCATGGAGGCGGCCATCGACAAGCCGCGGACAGAACTGTCCCCCTATGCCCCCCGCATCATCACGATCAAGATCAACCCGGAAAAGATCGGCGCCCTCATCGGCCCTGGCGGCAAGATGATCAAGCGCATCACCGAGGAGACCGGGGTCAAGATCGATGTCGAGGATGACGGCACCGTTTACCTGACGACCTCCGATGCCCAGGCTGCCGATGCGGCGATGCGCTGGGTGCAGGGGATCGCCGCCGAGGCCGAGGCGGGACGTCTCTACACCGGCAAGGTCACGCGGATCCTCAACTTCGGGGCCTTCGTCGAGATCCTGCCTGGCAAGGAAGGCTTGGTTCATATCAGCCAACTCGCTCCGGAGCGAGTCGCCAAGGTCGAGGACGTAGTCAACATCGGGGATGTCATCACGGTGAAGTGCATCGAGATCGACTCACAGGGCCGCATTAACCTCAGTCGCAAGGCGGTACTTGCGGAAGAGTTGGCTGTCAGCGGCACTTGACGATGGCTAAAGTGATCTCGCCTCCTCAGTCTCGCAAGGTCACGCTGTCGAACGGCGTGCGGGTGCTCCTCGAAGAGCTCCCGCACGTCCATTCGGCCTCGATCGGCTTCTGGGTTGACACGGGCAGTCGGAATGAAACCCCTGAAATCGAGGGGGCGAGTCACTTCATCGAGCACATGCTCTTCAAAGGCACGGCGACTCGGTCGGCCCTCGAGATCGCTCAAGCACTCGAAGATACGGGCGGTAGCCTGAATGCCTTCACCAACAAGGAGCAGACTTGCTATTACGCGCGGGTTCTTGAGGATCAGGTGGACCTGGCCTTGGACGTGTTGTCCGACATGCTGCTCAATTCACTCTTCGACCCCGAAGAGCTCAAACGTGAACGCAAGGTCATCCTCGAAGAGATCAAGATGTACGAGGACAATCCGGACGAATACGCGTCCGAGCTGTTCCAGACCGTGTTCTGGCCAGAACACCCGATGGGTCGCCCAATCGCCGGAACGCGCCAGTCGGTGCGGCGATTGAGCCGGGAAGCCCTGCTCGACTATCGTGACAGGTTCTACGCCGGAGACCGTCTCGTCATCTCGATAGCAGGAAAGATCGATGTTGACCGCACGGTTGAGCGCCTCGAACGGCTTCTCGCCCCGCTACCGTCGCACAGTGCGCCGCATTCGCTAACTGCACCGACCGCGAGTACACGCAGGCTGGTCAAGTACCGGGATACCGAACAGGTTCAGGTTCTCCTGGGTACGGACGGGGTCTCGGTAGACCATCCTGATCTCTACGTTCACCATATGCTTGACGCCATCCTCGGCGGGGGCATGAGCGCCCGGTTGTTCCAGCAAGTTCGTGAGAAGCGTGGGCTATGCTATTCCATCTCGTCCTACGGGGCTCACCACCGACTTGGGGGCATGTTTGGCGTCTATGCGGGGACGAACGCCAAAAAGGTCGACGATCTGCTTGCCGTCACCTTTGAGGAGCTGCAGCGGCCCGTGACGCCGGAAGAACTGGATCGTGCCAAGCGCCAGACCCGTGGAAATCTCCTGTTGGCGCTCGAGCAACCACGAACGCGGGCCAATCGGATGGCACGCAATGAGCTCTTCCATGGTCGATTCATTGCCATCGACGAGATTCTTCAGCGCATCGACGCAGTCACGGAAGAGCAAGTTTCCGAGCTCGCGTCCCGGATGACTCCAGATCGCTTCGCCTTCACCGTGGTGGGGCCGCTCCGCCGGATCAAGCCGCTGTGACCGATGCCCTGTCGCCTGTCCCCACGAGGGTTCGGGTGGCGATGAAGCGGCTGACGTCGCTCGCGCGTGTCCCGGAGGTGATGCACGACGGGGATGCTGCCGCAGATCTCTACGCTGCGGCCGCAGGGGAAATTCCACCCGGGGGACGTGCCGTCGTGCCGACGGGCCTTGCGCTTGCCCTGCCTGCCGGCACACGGGGGCGAATCTTGCCCCGATCAGGCTTGGCCAAGGATCACGGGATCGATGTGGGAGCCGGCCTCATCGACCAGGGCTACCGAGGAGAGATCGGAGTGCTGCTCTTCAATCACGGAGATCGTCCTTTCCGATTTGCCCCCGGAGACCGCATCGCCCAACTGGCCATCGAACCCAGCTGGACACCCCACTTCGAGGAAGCCGTGGAGTTCGACGCGACACCCAGGCAGCACGGGGCGTGGGGCTCCACGGGCGGGGGACCCTCGTGACCTCCAAGAGAAGGCGCGTGATCCTGGCAGGAGCTTCGGGCAGGATGGGCCAAGCCATGTGGCCGAGCCTGCGGACCGCACCTGACATTCATGTCGTCGCGGCTCTCGGCCGTCACGCTCCCCCGGCCGACCTCCCCGCGGATACGGCGTGGGTGCATCATCTGGCCGATGCCCTTGCAGGAGCTCAATCAGGCGATCTCTGGGTTGACCTGACGACAGGAGAGGCCGCCACGCAACAGCTGCCGGAGGTTCTGGCCGCCGGTTGCGATGCTCTCGTCGGGGCGACGGGCATGTCTGCCGATACTCTTGCCAATTGGGCCGAGCAGGCCAGGGTCCTGAGTCGGACAGTTTTCGTGGTACCTAACTTTTCGCTTGGTGCCGTCTTGATGATGCGCTTCGCCACCATGGCTGCGCGCTGGCTTCCGGACGTGGAGATCGTGGAGGCACATCATCCGGGCAAGAAGGATGCCCCATCGGGGACAGCTAGGCGCACGGCCGAGCTGGTGGCATCTGCTCGCCAGTCGCCCCCCCTGGCGTTACCTTGCGGGGAGAGCTTGCCTCCCTCCCGAGGCCTGAACGTATCCGGGATCCCCGTCCATGCCATCCGGCTGCCGGGCTTGCTGGCTCATCAGGAAGTGGTCTTCGGGGGAACAGGAGAAGTGCTCACGCTGCGCCACGATGCCATGAGTAGGGAATGCTTCGCCCCGGGCCTGCTTTTGGCCATCAGGGGCATGAGCCGACTGTCCGGTCTGGTCGTGGGGCTCGAACACCTTCTGGAAGGAGAGCACGCCTGATGAGCCTGCGAATCGCCATCCTGGGTGCGACAGGCATGGTGGGGGTGGAGCTGCTTAGGGTTCTCGAGGCAGGTGACTTGCCTGTAGAACGACTTGTCGCCTTGGCTTCAGGTCGCGGCGGAGGAGACCGTACGGTTACTTTCAGGGGCGAGCGAGTGCCCGTGATCGGAGCCGAAGGATATGATTACGCTGGCATCGATCTGGTGCTCGCCAGCGCCGGCGAAGACGTGAGCGCCCGAGAGGCCCCGAAGGCCGTGGCCGCAGGTGCCTTGGTCATCGACAACACGGCCTGGTTCAGGATGAGGCCGGAGGTGCCGCTGGTCATTCCCGAAATCAATGGGGAGGCCGCGGTGGGTCATCGAGGCATCATCGCCAATCCCAACTGCAGCACGGCCATCGTGCTGATGGCTGTCGCCCCGCTGTTGGCTCTGGGTGGCCTGCGACGCATGAGTGTCAGTACCTACCAGTCGGCCTCCGGTGCCGGCAAGGAAGGGGTAGCTGAACTCGTGCGGCAAACGAAAGACGATCTGGCGGACAGGCCGCCGCACCATGAAGTCTTCCATGCGCCCTTGGCCGGCAATGTCCTTCCGCGAATCGGCCGTCTGCTCGAGGATGGCCGAACCAGCGAGGAAGCAAAGATGGAAGAAGAGTCCCGAAAGATCCTTGATCTTCCAGAGCTGGCAGTGTCCTGCACCTGCGTGCGCGTACCTGTGGCGGTGGGGCACAGTGCGACGGTCAATCTCGCCTTCGATCGCTCGGTCACGCCCGAGGCTGCCCGCGACCGGCTCGCCGCCGCCACCGGAGTGAGACTGGTCGATGCCCCCGACGTTCCCACTCCTCGGGAGGTCGCGGGCCTGGACGAGGTTCTGGTGGGCAGACTGCGCCGCGATGCCTCCCAGCAGCATGGACTGGACCTGTGGGTCACAGGCGACAACCTGCGCAAAGGCGCAGCCCTGAACGCCGTTCAGATCGCTGACTGGCTGCACCGTCACGGACACCTGGTCGGACGACAGGCGCGCTGAAAACTGGAGACAGGACACGAAGTCCCCTAGAAGACAATCTTCCGGGGACTTCGCGTAGGGATGGGGTGTCCCGAAAACGGACTGTGAAGTCCTTGATCAGGTAAAAGGTCTCAAGGGACGACCCACAGCTTCCATTATCTGCCAGACCCCGGAGAACCGTCAAGCAGGCCCTTGACAGGAGATTGACAACCTCTCTCCCCAACATGCCACCCACGTGGTATAGTGACGCTGTTGTGCTACGAGCGCCCGTAGCTCAGGGGATAGAGCAGCCGCCTTCTAAGCGGCTGGCCGCTGGTTCGAATCCAGCCGGGCGCGCCATCGCGGCGAACGTGTACGACACACCCATGGCGGGTGTAGCCAAGTGGTTAAGGCAGAGGATTGTGG
>JAYKGV010000016.1:0-136464 GCA_035285595.1 Candidatus Sericytochromatia bacterium | reverse complement strand
GGGATAGAGCAGCCGCCTTCTAAGCGGCTGGCCGCTGGTTCGAATCCAGCCGGGCGCGCCATCGCGGCGAACGTGTACGACACACCCATGGCGGGTGTAGCCAAGTGGTTAAGGCAGAGGATTGTGGTTCCTCCATTCGTGGGTTCGATTCCCATCATCCGCCCCAAGCGCCTGTAGCTCAGTGGATAGAGCGCTTGCCTCCGGAGCAAGAGGTCACAGGTTCGAATCCTGTCAGGCGCGCTCCCGACGCCCTTCCCCCAAGGAAGGGCGTCAGACTTTGGGAATACGAGGCTGAGACCGTTCCCACCGGGAATGATGGAAATGACTCACGCCGACGCGAGGATTCCATGCCTTTCCTGAGATCAGCTCCGTCTCTGCCAGGCGACTACGAATCAACTTGCATGGAGGTCTTGCTGAAATACGGCGCGGATACCTCACACGCCCGCAAGGTCGCCGATCTGGCCTGCAGATTGTTTGACGAACTGCAGTCTTTTCACGGAGGCACCTCGCACGAGCGCGACCTGCTGGTGGCCGGCGCCCTGTTGCACGATGTCGGACATCTGGTAGGCGAGCGTGATCACCATCGCCACAGCCGCTATCTGATCCGCCGCGATGCGCTGCTCGAGTCTTGGTCACCTGAAGCCCGGGCTTGGATAGGCCTGCTTGCCGCCAACCATCGAAAAGTTCGGGAGGTGGCAATGAAAAAAGTCCCGCGTCCTGTCAGGGATGCGATCCGAAAGTGGGCACCTTTGCTGCGTATTGCGGATGTCCTTGACCGCGATCATCGCCAGGAAGCGCGAATCTGGACGGTCGACTTGCCTCTGGATGAACCACGGATCGTGTTCCAGCTCGCCCATGTGGATCTCGAGGCTCTGGGCAAGGCATTACCTCGGAAGGCAAGCTGGGGAGCGCGGAATTGGAACCGCGATCTGGTATTCGCCTGCGGAACGATTCAGATCGACGTCCCTCGGCCTGCAGCTGACGAGACCTGAAGCATATGCGTGACCAAGCGAGAAGCCGCGCCGGACCGCCCCATGCGCTCGAGACCTTCGGCGCGCGCAGCCTCCACCTCTGACGGACGACTCAACCACTCAACAGCTTCCCTTGCCGCCGCCTCAGGCCCCGAGGTCAATCTCACTGCACGTCCGAGCAGCCGAGCCTGTGCCTTGGCGAACTCTACGCTGAACTGGGGCCCGGGCCCCGGAAAGGTCACCACAGGCACTCCGAAGCCCGCGCACTGCTCTATGGCGGTCCCCGCCATTCCGAACACCAAGTCTACACGCCGCACCCAATCCCCAAACCGATCCTCGATCCAGTCCAATCGATGCCCAGCAGGAGACAGCAACCCCCCTTCCTCGCGGACACTCCACCCCGCCATGCATCCTGCATGCGCGAGCTCCGCGATCGAGATCCCGCTCGCCACCGCCACCGCCACGCTCCACCCCTCGCCACCATGCTGCAGGCTCAGAAATCGCATGGCCGCCTGCAGCAATAAAGGAAAGTTCATGGGCGCATCCCGCCGGCTCCCGGGCAGGAGTCCGAGCACGGCACCGGAGGCAGATCCCGGCCACGGACGACTGCTGAGCTCAAGGTCATCCATCATCGGATTCCCAAAGTCATGAGCGTGTATTCCCCGGTCTTGCAAGCTGCGGGCGGTGAGACGGTCCCTGGGATAGACGGCAAGGCAATGAGAGCGAGTCATGAAAAATCGCTCGATGGCCAGATGATCCTCCCGACCGAGAGGCCGGTAATAATCGGACTTGGCACAACTCACGAAGACGTAGGGACGGCCAGTGAGATAGGCGAACACCAAGGGCAGGATGTCACCGATTGCAACCACGAGACTTGCGGACGCAGCCACGCCCCTGATGGCAAGTAACTGCCGGAAAGTCAGCTGTACCAAACCATGGGCCAAATCTCGGCGCAAGACCCCCGGTTCGCGTAGGATGAAGCCACCTGAAGGCATGACGCGAATCGGCGACATGACGGGGACACCTGCTTCGCGATAGGCCAATCCCTCACCCACCAGTGGGAAAGCCAAGTGCCTGGTAGCCCCCCAGGTATCCTGAGACAGCAGGACCTTGGCGATACGATCCTCACCGTGGCCATTACTGAGCCAAAGAACGCTTTCTTCCGGCACGATCTCAGAAGAGTCCCGTGATGCGTCCATCCCCGTCCACGTCGATCCCCTGCGCAGCAGGGATTTCCGGAAGTCCGGGCATGGTCATGATGTCTCCGGCAAGCACGAGAACGAAACCTGCACCTGCGACAGGCCGCACATCTACAACCCGCAACGTCCAATCCTCGGGTGCCCCCGGACGCAAAGGATCGTCCGAAAAGGAATAGGGCGTCTTGGCCACACAAACAGGTGCGAAGGCCAGGGGGCCCTTGGCAATTTCGGCCAGCGCCGCCCGGGCCTTTGGCGACCACGAAACTCCCGACGCACCGTAAATCCGCGTGGCCACCTTGTGGACACGATCTTCCACGGCATCTGCATCATCGTAAACAAAGGAAAAGGAAGAAGGCCTTTCCAGTAAATCGAGCACGGCTCTGGCCAACTCTTCCCCGCCGGACGCCCCGTCCGCATGGACCCGTGCGGAAACCAGGCGCACGCCCATCGCGGCCACTTCCTCTTGCAAGACCGTGAGTTCATCGGGGGTATCGGCCGGGAAAGGATTCAATGCAACGACACAAGGCAAGCCATAGACTTGGGTCACATTGGTCACGTGCCTCCGCAAGTTGGCCATGCCCCGACGCAGGGCCATCGTGTCAGGTCGCCCCAGGTCGGCCTTGGACAAGCCACCGTGCATCTTGAGCGACCGAATCGTGGCGACCAAGACCACGGCGCCGGGTCGCAGACCTGTCAGGCGACATTTGATGTCGATGAACTTTTCGGCCCCGAGGTCCGCACCAAATCCCGCTTCGGTCACGACGACATCGCCGAGCTTGAGGGCAAGGCGAGTGGCTTGGACGCTGTTACAGCCGTGCGCTATATTGGCGAAAGGTCCGCCGTGCACGAGCGCGGGAGTGTGAGCGAGCGTCTGGACCAGATTCGGCTTGAGAGCGTCGCGCAGAAGAGCTGCCATGGCTCCTGCTGCCCCGAGATCGCCCGCTGTCACGGCTTGACCCGCCCGGTTTTGCCCCACGATGATACGTGCGCAACGCGCCTTCAGGTCCGTCAGGTCGGATGCGAGGCACAAAATGGCCATGACCTCCGAAGCCGGCGTGATCATGAACCCCTCTTCCCTCGGCACGCCTCCTGCCCAGCCGCCCAAGCCAACCGTGGTATGGCGCAGCGCTCGATCGTTGACGTCCATGACTCGACGAAAGGCGAGACGACGGGGATCGAGCCCGAGGGCATTGCCGTGATGGAGATGATTGTCGATCATGGCCGCAAGCAGGTTGTTGGCGGCTGTGACGGCGTGGAAATCACCGGTCATGTGGAGGTTGATGTCCTCCATGGGGACGACCTGCGCCTGTCCTCCCCCCGTGGCACCGCCCTTTACCCCGAAGGCAGGTCCGAGCGAGGGCTCACGCAACGCGATGACGGCTCGCCGACCTATCCGCCGCAAAGCATCCCCTAGGCCGATGGTGACAGTCGTCTTGCCCTCTCCGGCCGGAGTGGGGGAGATGGCGGAAACCAGAACCAGCGCACCGTCGGGCTCCCTTTCGAGGCGACGCACGACGTGCAAGGGAATCTTGGCCTTGTAATGCCCGTAGGGTTCCAGATCTTCAGGCCCGAGCCCCAAGGTCGCCCCGACCTCGAGAATGGGCTTGAGGACCGCAGCCTGTGCGATGGCCAGATCCGACATGGGTTCCTCCGACAAGGACGTCCCCATGGTAAAGCAAGGATCCGGCAGAGACCGAAAGGCAACGACCATCTCGCAGGGCAAGGACGACCAGGCGCTTCGGGCCAACTCGGCAGGATTCCCTGCTATGGAATAACCGGATCTCGAGGAGGCTCCAGTCTCCGGATTCGTCCTCCCGTCCCGTCGGTAAAGAGGATCCCGCCATCCTGCTCGGCGTGGAGGCCAAGAACATCGGTCAACTGGACATTTCGGGCCAAGCCGTCCGCAGTGTCCCTGCCGCCGCCCAACAGCGTGGCGAGCTTGGCCCCATCCTCGCTGATCGCGCGAATCCGGGGTGTCTGGGAACTGCCTACCAGCAAGCGCTGCCGGGGGATATCCCAGTGCAGAGCCATGGGAAACCCGATTTTGCCCTCGCGTGCGGCACCGCCGTCCCCGGCAACGCCATCGGCGCCATAACGCCCTGCGAAGCGATACGCACGACCCTCTTGATCCACCTTGATGACCACATGAGCCACCATGGAAGCCACATAGGTGTTGCCTGCGGGATCCCTACGGATACCCATGGGGGCCACCAAGGGGGTCTGCGTCGCCGGCAGACCATCGGGCGGCTCGGCGACAGGAGGCATGAAGGTTCCTAGGAATCGATCGGCCCGCCACGCGGAAAAAGGTTGCTCCACAGGTACGCTGACCCGCCAGACGCAATTTCCCAGGACATCCGAGACCAGCAAGCTGCTGCTGGATTCCATCAGACAGAACGAAGGGAGGCCAAGAGTCGGCGGGCTGTCCGCTGACAGGAGACCCGGTGTTCGGACAAGTCCCCTGTCCGGTCCCATCACCGTCGTGATACGACCGTCTGCAGTCACCATCCGCAGACGCCGCCCTCCGGACTCCACGATGAAGAGGCGCCGGTTCTCATCATCCCATGCCATGCTTCGGGGGGCCTGGAGCGCCGCGCCAACGGCCGGCCCACCATCCCCAATCTCATTTTTCAATAGACCCAACGCAAAGCCGACGAGCAGATCCGCACTCCGCCCGCCCCCCGCAACAGTGGTCACGTTCCCGTCCGACCCGATCCGTCGGATCCGATCGTTACCCATGTCTGCCACCAAAATTGAACCATCGGGCCTGTGCAGCAGATCCTGCGGGGAGTTGAAACGTGCCGCAGCTAGAGGCCCTCCATCCCCACCGAAGCCCGGACCTTGCCCCCCCACCGTACGTACGACCTGCAGTTCCTCTCCCAGCAGGTTCTCCCACGCCGCCTTGAGGTCAGGCATCCGGGTAGCCAGATCGACGAGATACCGCAACACCATATCGGGGATGCGGCCGACCTCGAGTTGTGGCATCCGCAACCGGCCATCGAGCAGGCCGTTGCGGGTCAGGGCATGGAGATTTCGCGAGGCCACGAGACCAGGGTCGAGCGTGGCGATACTGGCGGATGCACCTCGTTCCAAGGCCTGAGCACGCATCATCTCGGTCACCATGGTGGACGCCACGTCGAGGGAGACCGTCGCCTCCTGCCTGCGGGTGTCCAGGACACCCACCAACCTTCGGTTGCCGGAAAGTACGGCGTGGACCAGCAAGGCGTCTGAAGCCGGCGCCTTGGCAAAGCCGAAGCGGCCGACATCATCGGTGGTGGCCGACAAAACCTTGCCGTCCTCAGGGCTGATCCAGAGCCTCTCGCGGGTATCCGCCAAGTAGATCAGGGCACGCTGCAGAGGCACCTCGTCTCCGGCGAGAAGAACCCTGCGACTCCCTGCCGAGTTGGCCACCAAGCCCCCGGCCGAATTTGCGATCAGGGACCCAAAGGCTCTGGCCTCGCCGCTGAACGCAGCCGCCTGATTTGACACCAGTGCACCCGCCGAGTTCGATACAAGAGACCCTGCGGAGTTTGACACCAAGGCTCCCGCATTGTTCGACACCAATGACGAGGGGACCGCGCCGGCTGCATTGCCAACCTGAGAACTTCCTGCCGGGACTGCGGCGAACTGGCCTCCGATCCCGGCCAGCATCGGTGTGGTCATCGTGCGCTGGCCCGTCGTCGTCGTGGCACATCCCACGAGCGAGACAAGGAAGACAGATAGCACGCGGCGCATACCCGTGTTGTACCCTCGAACCATGCAGACGTGCTACCCCGGCGATGAAGATCTGCCACTGCAGGTGGGCTGTCGCGGAGTCATCCTTCATCCTGTCGGAAAGTCCCGGGGGACGGTACTGGCGTTCCACGGTTTCTCTGCGGGGCCTTGGCAATTCGAGGCCCTGGCTCCTCGGCTGGTCGAGCGTGGGTGGAGGGTGATCCTGCCTCGGCTAGCCGGCCACGGTCATGCAGATGCCTCTGGGCGTGAGGACCCGAGTCTACTGCCCCTCGCCGAAGAATCTGAAGCGTACAGGCGTGGGGGAGATGCGGCATTCGCATTGGCCCGGCGATACGAGGCTCCGATCTCCCTGCTCGGTTTGTCGGCGGGGGGCGCCGTGGCGCTGGATCTGGTCCAGCGCCAGCAGGACATGTCGCTGCGCTGCTGCGTCCTCGCCCCTCTGCTGCGCCCGAGAGACGTGCGCGCACGATGGGCACTGCGAGCAGCCGACGTCACCGATCGCGTGACGGGCGGCATGGCCGGACGCTGGCTCGACCAGCGCCCCTTCGCGTGGGGCCCCGCCCCTCCAGTGCATCCAGATGGCTGGACCCGTCCCGGACACTGGCGTTTTCGGGCCGGAAACCTTGTTGCCGTCCTAAAATTCGCCAGAGACATCCTGCCACGGATGTCTCCATCGGGGCATCCCCTGCAGATGATTACGACCGCGTGCGACGACCTTGCGGACCCTGTAGCCATGGGGAAGTTGTGGAGGAGGGCAGGACATGAGAAGGGAGGCTGGCTTCACTTCCCGAGAGCGGCCCGAATCCCACACGCCATGATCAGTCCTCGCCAGAACCCTGACACGAATGCTCGCCGAGAGATAGAGGACGCCATCCTTGCCTACCTGTGCGAGGGTACGCCTACGCACCATCCGCCTGCCGGCGGCCGCGTGCTGGCCTGAGGACTAATCCTTGAGCGCGGCCAGCGGATCGATCCGACCGTGGCCGAACTGGATATCGAAACCATCAGGTCCAAGATCAATCGCCGTATCGCGTATCCGGCGCGCCACCTGCTCCGCCTTCCACTCCGGATGCCTTGCCCAGAGGAGCGCCGCCAGACCGGACACCATCGGAGCCGCCATGGAGGTGCCCGACATGTAGCCATAGGCATACCGACCGGTGTGCGGCAAGGTCGAGTAGATCTGCATGCCAGGTGCCGAAACCCCAATCCATGCGCCCTGACTTGAGAAACCTGCCCGCTGATCCTGCTGGTTGGTGGCGCCGACGGCCAGCACCCCGGGAAGCGAAGCCGGATACACCCTACGGGTATCCCCATAGTTACCCATGGCCGCGACGAGGAGGGCGCCTCGAGCCTGTGCGGCGGCGACGGCTTGCTCAAGGACCGGTGCACTGTAGCTGTCGCCAAGGCTCAGGCTGATCACCCGTGCCCCGGCGCGAGACGCGGCCAGGATGCCCGCCGCTACGGATTCCCACGTGCCCTGGCCGCGAGCATCAAGCACCCGCTCAGCCCTGAGGCCGGTCTCGGGAGCCACGCCCTCCACGCCTTGCCCATTGCCTGCGGTGGCCCCCACCACGCCGAGACAGTGGGTCCCGTGTCCCGTTCCGTCCGTCAGGTCGGTTCCGCCGTCGAGATGGTTGCGGCCAGCCACCACGCGAGAACCACCTCCCCGCGCCAGGAAATCCGGATGACTCAGATCCGCACCCGTATCCACGACGGCCACCACAACCTCGGGGCGTCCACGTGTGACGGCATGGGCCTCGGCCAGACGCAACAACCGATGATGGTACTGCTGTCGGACACCTGGATCGGCAAATGGCCCGACGAGGGAAGGCTGAACGACTCTTTCCGTCGGCCAGGACATGACACGACCGACCCCGCTGACGGCAGCAACCCCGCTACGGGCAGCGAGGGAACGCCGCAACGTCCCCGCTGTCGCCGCCGGCCCTTCCACGGCGACCCAGCCCTCGGCGAGCAGTTCCGGTGATTGCCGCGCGGCCCGGGACCAGCCGGTCACGCCGAGAAGCCCTGAAGACGCGCGCATCCCCTCTTGATCCCGCCAACGAACCAACAAGCGGGTCTCCCCCTCTGCAGCCGACGTTCCGCCGACACCACCGGCCGCCGTGGACAACGGGACAGGGCCCTGCCCGCACGCAACCAGGACCGAAGAAACAAGGGGGACGACTCGTGACGAGAATCTTAACCGAAGCATGACAGCATCATAACATTGACTTTGCCTTGCAAGAGTCAGTCAGCGGTAGCGCAAGACCGGACGGAACCCGAAGTAGACATGAGAAAAGTCGTGCCGCCGGGTGAGGTGCATGTGCCAAATCCCCGCACGCTCGACGTCATAGAAACCACCGCCACGCATAATGCGAACACCCGTGGCCCCGTCATGTACCGCGTGATCCAGCCCAAAAGCGGGCAAACCATCCACGCCGACCGTGGCAGGCACACCAAGGCGCCTTAAGGCAGGCGCGGTCGAAAGGCTGCGGATGGCCGTCGCTCCGCCACCTCCCACCGGCACGCGAATCCCGGTATCAACGCCACGGACGGCATAGGTGCCGACCTGGCCGGGACCGCCCACGACCTCGAGGTCATAGGTCCACTCCTCCAGGTTTCCATTCAGATCCGACACACCCGCCTCCATGCCCGTATGGGTTGTGAGGTCAATCCCTTTACCCCAAGCCGGGTCGTGGCCGGAGCCTGCAAGGGACAACTTGCCCGGACGCGGGTCAGGGACGAACTGCACGCCCGGGTCCTCCACGTCCCTCCAAGTGCCCGCGCTGTTGTTTCCTCTGACCGACACGCCGTGAATGGCGGACCAGACCGCAAGTGCCGTCCAATCCTCGTCACCCATCAAATCGGCTTCGGGTGCCACCCCACGAGCAAGACGGACGGCTTCATCCCAGTCGACACCTGAGCGAACCGGACACAGCGACGCGGATTTCACCCGATCCGAGGTCCCCTCCGCAGCCCCTTGGCCGTTTCGGTCGACGGCCGGGTGGGCATCTGCCCGGGAGGCCTCGTACTTCGCCACGTACATCCCCCAAGACTTCCGTAGCCCACGCCTGGCCCTCGGAACCGTCCGGCTGCCTGCCGACCCAGGCACCGACCGGGAGATCAGGAAGGCCCGCTGCCTGCGGGTCCATGACTTGCCACGCACGAAAGACGGGCACCCAGCAAAAGACGCTCGCCTCCGGCTCGGTACCGAGCGTCCACAAGTGATGCTGATCCACCGGACCGTCATCACCTGGCGCCAATCGCCCCGAGTCCTTCACCAAGGGTTCCGTGCCGACCAGATTCCCGTCTGGTTCGGAAGTATCCAGGTGATGGCCCGCCTCGGCATGAGACGACCCCACGGTGGCGCTCGCCTCGACACAACCCACGGAAGTCGCAAGCCATACGGCCCACCAGGCCAAGCGGTACGCGACACCCCTCACGGATGACCCACCGGCAAGCTGACGGGATACCCTCGTGTCTTCCACGGCCCCCAGCCCTCGTCCAGCACGGCCACGTGCTTGTGCCCGACCGCCCGCAAGGCCTCCGCGACCTCTCCCGACTCCGCATGTGGGCAGGCGCAGTAAGTCAGGATCCAGACGTCCCTCGGCAGCTCCTGCACCCGCTCGGGGGCCTCGTAGAAAGGCACGTTGACGGCTCCTCGGATATGACCCGCCTGAAAATCGGAAGGCGGCCGGGCATCCACGAACAGGATCTTCGCGCCTCGTCTCAGCTCTCGCGCCGCAAGATCCACCCCGATGAACTTCGCCCCCTCGGGAAAGTCAGGCCGGGCACCCGCAGGCAGACGGACCTCCTCGCGGACAGGCGGAGTAGGCGAGCCGACGGCAGGCACCTTGGCGGGATGCTGCCGGAGATGGGCAATGATCGCATCCATCTCCCCAGGCCCGAGCTTTGCGGCAAAGCCTTGCATGGGAGTGCCCTCTCGTCCTCGAGAGATCGCGGCACGCAGGAAGCCATCCGTGGCGATATCCAGCAGTTGGGGATGACTCAGGCGGTTATAAGGCCCTTCGTCCCCCGTGGCTCCGTGGCATGAGGCACAATTCGTCGCAAAAAGGGCTGCGCCATCGTGACCTCCGGGCCGCAACGGTCCTTCGTCCAGAGGCTGCATGGAACCGCGCTGCCACGAACGCATGTAGGCCACCAGGTCCTGGATCTGTCCCTCGTCATAAGGACCGCCGTGGGCCTTGCTCCAGCCCGACATGACGGTGCCCGGGCGACCACGGGCCACGGTCTCGAAAAGGAAACGATCGGATGCCGTCACGAGAAGATCCTCGCGAGCGAGGGCAGGAGCATTGTCAGCCGCATAGCCCTCACCCTGCCGGCCATGACACAACGCACACGTCCGGCCGAAAGCCTCGCGCCCTCTCGCGATCTGGGCCTCGCGGCTGTCGGTCGCGAGACGCTCCCCGCAGCGCGCTCCCACCAAGGCGACCAGCAGGGGCAAAAGCAACAAGGCACGCATCTCGAGGGTCCTCGGGAAGATCCTACTTCAGGCACCCGAAGAGGAGCGCAAGCCTGGCCTTCAAGAGACGGCCAAGCGCTTGCACATCCGCAAGATGTTCTCGTCTCCCTCCTTCAGGACGTTGACATCGTCCATCAGGTTGCGCATAAGGTGAACGCCGAGCCCTCCTCGCTTCTGAATCTCGATGTGGCGCTGGAGATCAGGGGCGGGCAGATCAAGAATGTTGAAAAACGTCCCCTTGTCGCGCACCTCGACCCTGAGCACACCCTCTGCGTCCACGTCGATGGATAGACGGATGGGATGCCCGGCCTCGGATCCGTAGGCGTGAACCATGACATTCATGACCGCCTCGAGGACGGCAAGTTCCAGATGATAACGCTCGTCGGTGGTGAGGACGAGGCTGGCGGCCGTGTCCTCGATGAAAGAACGCACCACCTCGACCCTGTCCACGTCGCTCAGGAAATGGAGGGCTGGCATCGTATTGGCGTGGTTCCGGTCATCGTGGTCGACACCCGCACAACCATACCCGGCCCGCGCACCAACCTATCCGGCCTTCTCCGAAAGGGTCCGCGACACCGTGTAGCATGAAAGCCATGCGCCTGAGATTGCTGACGGCAGGGGAGTCCCACGGTCCGTGGCAACTTGCCGTGCTGGAGGGCATGCCGGCAGGGGTCCCCGTGGACCCCGCGACCCTGCAGCGCCACATGGCACGCAGGCAGGCAGGCCACGGCCGCAGCGGGCGCCAACGTCTGGAGCAGGATACGGTCGAGATCCAGTCAGGGGTTCGCCTGGGCCTGACGACGGGCGCACCCATTGCTTTGGCCATCCCCAACCTCGACCACGTACGCTGGAAGGCGGCCATGGCGACAGGAGCGCCTCCGCCCGGGGCACTGTCGGAAGAGGTACTGGCCCGACAGGTCCGTCACGTGCGGCCCGGACATGCCGACCACGCCGGCGCGGTCAAGTACGGCCTGGCCGATGTCCGCGACGTGCTTGAGCGAGCCAGCGCACGGGAAACCGTGGCCCGTGTCGCCGCGGGAGGCTTGGCGCGCTTCCTGCTCGAGGCGCTCGGCATCGACCTGACCTCGCACGTGGTGGCCCTCGGCCCCGTGACGGCGGCAGCCCCGGCCTTGCCTGCCGATACCGACCTCGTGGCCGCCCTGCGTGCCGTGGCCGAGGTTTCTCCTGTCCGGTGCGCCGACCCCGAGGCCACGCGGGCGATGATCGAGGCCATCGATGCGGCGGGGCGCGCAGGCGACAGTCTCGGGGGGGTCTTCGAGGTCTTGGCGACAGGCCTGCCTATCGGCCTTGGCAGCCACGTGCAATGGGATCGCCGGCTGGACGGACGGCTGGCTCAGGCGGTGATGAGCATCCAGGCCGTCAAGGGGGTGGAGATCGGCGAAGCCTTCCGCCAAGCGGGTTTGCCGGGCAGCATGGTCCATGATGCCTTCACGGCGGGCTTCGAACGAACAAGCAACCGCGCAGGGGGATTGGAAGGCGGCATGACCAATGGCCAGCCCCTTGTGGTGCGTGGGGCCATGAAGCCCATCTCGACCCTGCGTCGACCCCTGATGGGAGCGCGCTGGCCCGATGGTGTCCCGGCTCCCGCGCACTTCGAACGTGCCGATGTCTGCGCTGTGCCGGCGGCAGGTGTGGTGGCCGAAGCCATGGTGTCCTTGGTCCTGGCCGACGCCCTGCTCGAAAAGTGCGGTGGCGATCATCTGGCCGAGATCAAGGCCCACCTCGTGTCGACTCCGTCCGTGCCCTTCTCCTCCGAGGTAATGCCGTGATTCAGGTGCTCGTGCTGCATGGTCCCAATCTGAACCTGCTGGGCCAGCGCGAGCCCGCCCTTTACGGCCACGCGACCCTGGAGGAGCTTGACGCTCGCCTGCGGACCTGGGGGGTGGATCTGGGCCTTGAAGTCACGTCAAAGCAAAGCAATCACGAAGGCCAGCTGATCGACTGGCTGCATGCCGCCACTCGCGAAGGCCAAGCCGGCGTCGTCATGAATCCCGGTGGCCTGGCCCACACGTCCTGGGCCCTGCGGGATGCCGTCGCGGGCATTGCCTTGCCGGTAATTGAGGTCCATCTGACGAATGTGCACGCCCGGGAACCCGGCAGACAGCAGCTGGTGACAGGAGCTGCCTGCCGGGGCGTCATCTCGGGCCTGGGAGCGGACAGCTACCGTCTAGGGCTGCACGCCTTGGCCACCATGCTGCCTCAGGCCTGAGCCACGGCCACATCCTCCGTCTCGAAACGCATCGCCTGACCATCCCAGGACAAGCGGACACGTTGGCCCGGACGAACCTCGCCGGCCAGCAACATCCGCGCAAGGGGATTGAGGATCTCGGTCTGGATGGCCCGTTTGAGCGGCCGGGCCCCGTAGACCGGGTCATACCCTACACGGGTCAGGCGCCCTCTGGCCTTGTCGTCCATGGTGACGGTAACACCCTTCTCCACGAGGCGATGTGCCAGGCGAGCGAACTGCAAGTCGATAATGCGATCGATCTCGACCACACCCAGCGGCTTGAAGAGCAGGACATCATCAAGCCGATTGAGGAACTCGGGCCGGAAGTGCTGGCGAACCTCCCCCATCACCCGTTCCCGAACGGCTTCCGTCACGGCGCCGCCGGATTCCTGCAGATGGGCACTTCCCAGATTACTTGTCATCAGAATGACCGTGTTGCGGAAATCCACGGTTCTGCCGTGGCTGTCCGTCAGACGCCCGTCATCCAGAATTTGCAGCAACATGTCGTAGACCTCGGGGTGGGCCTTCTCGACCTCATCGAAGAGCACGACCGAATAGGGCGCGCGCCGCACCGCCTCGGTGAGCTGTCCTCCTTCTTCGTGGCCCACATACCCGGGGGGTGCCCCGATGAGGCGGGCGACAGAGTGCCGCTCCATGTACTCGGACATGTCAAGCCGCACCACGTGCTGTTCATCGTCGAATAGAAATTGCGCGAGCGCACGCGCCAGTTCGGTCTTGCCCACTCCCGTCGGGCCCAGGAACAGGAAGCTGCCGATCGGGCGATCCGGATCCCCAATCCCCGACCTCGCCCGGCGTACCGCTTCCGAAACGTGACGGATGGCTTCTTCCTGACCGATGACCCGGGCCGCGAGCCGGGCTTCCATGTCGAGCAGTTTCTGGACCTCGGACTCCATCATTCTGCTGACGGGAATTCCGGTCCAGGCACTCACGACCTCGGCGATGTCCTCGTCCGTCACGAGTTCCTTGAGCAGGCGCTGGTCCTTCTGGGCCTCTTCCAGCGCCTTGGTGGCTTCCTCCAGCTCCCGCTGCAAGGCCGGACGCTCGCCGTAACGAATCTCGGCGGCGCGATCCAGCTTGCCTTCACGCTCCGCCCGCTGCTCTGCCGTGCGGGACTGCTCCAGACGTGCCCGAACCCCACCTATACGGCCAATCAGCTCCTTTTCGCGCTGCCACTGGGCCTTCAGGGCATCCCTTCGGCCACGAACGTCGCCGGCCTCCTTGTCGACCGCTGCCAATCGGTCCTGAGCGAACTTTCCGGCCGTTTCACCCTCGATCTCCTTGACCAGGCCCTGGCGCTCGATTTCGAGTTGCCGCAACCGGCGCTCCAACTCATCCAAGGCAGGCGGCATCGAATCGATGGCGATGCGCAGGCGACTGGCCGCCTCGTCCACCAGGTCGATGGCCTTGTCCGGAAGGAAACGATCGGTGATGTAGCGGTCTCCGAGCCGAGCTGCTGCCACGAGCGCTGCATCGCTGATCTTGACGTGATGATGGGTCTCGTAGCGCTCCTTCAGCCCCCTCAGGATCGAAATGGTGTCACCCACGCTGGGCTCCCCCACCTGAACAGGCTGGAACCTGCGTTCGAGAGCCGCATCTTTCTCGACGTGCTTTCGATACTCGTCAAGGGTGGTGGCACCCACGCACCGCAGCTCGCCTCGAGCGAGCGCCGGCTTAAGGAGGTTCCCGGCATCCACGGCTCCCTCCGCCTTGCCTGCCCCCACCAGAGTGTGCATCTCGTCGATGAACAGAATGATGCCACCCTCGCTGTCGGAGACCTCCTTGAGGACGGCCTTCAGGCGATCCTCGAACTCGCCCCGGTATTTGGTACCCGCGATGAGGGCCCCCAGGTCCAAAGCGACGACCTGCTTGTCTTTCAGACCCTCCGGGATATCGCCGTCCGCGATGCGTTGGGCCAGACCCTCGGCGATGGCGGTCTTGCCAACGCCCGGTTCGCCGATGAGCACCGGATTGTTCTTGGTCCTGCGGGAAAGCACCTGGATCACCCTGCGGATTTCCTCATCGCGGCCAATGACCGGGTCGAGCTTTCCACGCCGGGCTTGCAAGGTCAGGTCCCTGCCATACTTCTCCAGGGCCTGGAACCGTGCCTCAGGATTTTGATCCGTGACCCGATGACTGCCTCGAATCTGTCCTAACGCCTGCATCAGGCGCTCACGAGTCACCTTGCGCGCCCGCAGCAGTTCCGTTGCCGCCCCCCGGGCCTCGTCCGCCACCATGGCCAGCAGCACGTGTTCGGTCGAGACATACTCGTCCTTCATCGCCTTGGCCTCGGCAAAGGCCCGATCCAGATGCCCCTTGGCCTCGGGACCCAGCCCCGGCCCCTGTGTTCCCTGGGCACGAGGCAAACGCTGCAGGGCCTGGGTCAGGTCGGTACGCAACGCAGCCAGAGGAACCTCGAGGCGGGGCAGGAGGGCGGGCACGATGCCCTCGGGCTGATCGACCAATGCCGACAGCAGGTGCAAGCCCAGCAGTTCGGGATGGGAGCCGTGCTCAGCCAACTGCTGGGCCTCTTGCAAGGCTTCCTGAGCCTTCAACGTCCAACGATCGAATCTCATCGCAAGCCTTCCTTTCCTACATTGGACATCATCTACCTTAGTCTACCAATGTCAAGTCACATCACACGGCAACAGGAGTGCGAGAGGAGAAAATGTACTCTCCACGCCGCGAGGTCCTGTCACAAGAGCACGTCCGGACAAGGATTCTGTCCCCTGTGGCCCGTCTCTCAAGGTGGTTGATCTCCATTGTAAATAAATGTTACAAACCCCTTGGAGGTCGTCCATGAACATAAGTTTCCTGTCCCCCGGCAACACCGGTGCTGCACCCACCAGACTCCCTGCCGGCCCCGATCCCCTGGCCGAGGCCCAGCTCCTCGCCGGACGCCGACCTCTTCCCGGCGAATTGGCCCAGATTCTCGTCCTTGAAACCGACCGGCCCGAACAGTGGCTGCAGGGGGGGGAATTGGTCGTGGCGGGCACTGCGTTCCTGGCCGAGAAGGGGTCCTGCTGGGTGGACGGGCTGGCGGCCGGGCAGGCCATGGGCTTGTTGGCCTGCGGTGAAGGGAGGCTGCCCGATGCCCTGGTCGAGAATGCACGTCACCACGGGCTGTCGTTGCTATGCCACGAAGGCGATCCCGCACCCCTGGCGCGGCAGCTGCAGCGGCTCCAGGCCCAAGGTAGGCCCTGGCTGTTGGCCCAGTGCATGAACCGACAGCAGGAACTGGTCCGCATGGCCATCGCAGGGGGATCCGCCACGACCCTGCTCGAAGCCATTGCTCAGGACCTGGGCCGTGCGCTGTTGCTGGAAGACGAACGCTTCAACCGCCTGGCCCAAGCCGGACTTGCCGACGTGGACCACGCCCCTGACGATTCGGAGGGCAGCTGCGAAGCCGTCATCCTTGCGGCTCGTCGACATCCTGACTGGGAACGCTTCACGCAAGGCAGAGCTGCGCTTGATCTCCTGACCGAGGAGCAACCGGAAGCCCGCAGGACCTTATGGCCCTTGATGCGCGGAGAGCGCCTGGTCGGAAGCCTCGCGATTCTGGGGACGCCCCTGCGTCGGGATGAACTTCATCTGGCTCGCGTCCAGGCCGGGCTGACGGCTCTCGCCATCCTGGTCGGGGGCCGAGAGGAGGAGGCGGATCCTCGCGGCAGCTTCTATTTCGACCTCCTGCAACGTCCCGGAGCATTTTCACGCAGCGAGATCCACCGACGGGCCCACTGGCTGGGGATGCCCCTTGCCCAGCGTTACTGGCCGTTGGCCGTGGCATTCGATCGCAGCTTGCCCCTCCCTCAGGCCGAGGCCTTGCGCCAACGCCTGCAGACCACCTTGGCGGCCATCCTTTCCTTTCGCCAGTGCATCATCGTGCCCCAGACCTTCGGCGCCAGCATTCTCGTTCCCATGACGGCCGACCCACCGGCGATTGAACAAATGCGACGCCTCGCCCTGACCATCAGGGATCGCCTGGGCGCGCAGGGAGATACCGTGTCGGTAGGAGTCGGCCTGTCATCAGGAGACTTGTTGTCCTTGGGCCGCCAACATCAGGAGGCGGTGCAAGCGCTCAAGATCGGCCGCACCTTGCATGGGCCGGGACAAGTTCACTGCTTCGACGACATGGGGGTCTATCGCATGCTGTATCAGTTCGCAGCCGAGCGCAGCCCCGGAGCCTTTCTCTGCGAGGCTCTCAGCCGGTTGATGGCCTATGACCAACAGGCAGACAAGGAACTGGTCAAGACTTTGGGGGCGTTTCTGGACTGCAACGGGAACCTCACGGAAACATCGGAAAGGCTGTTCATCCACCGCAACACCCTGAAATACCGTCTGGAACGCATCCGTGACATCACCCAGGTCGACCTTGATACCGCCGAGACCCGGCTGATGCTGCACATTGGATTGAAGATGCAACAGATTCTGGACGCGCAGGCCGGATAGCCAGCGGGGCCAAGCCCCCTCGCGGTCACGCGGGGGGGCGCTGCACTTCGAGAGCTGGCGCCAACCCCCGATTTTCAGGCCGCGCCGACCGCGATGGATACGGCCCCGATTTGCTGGACCTTGAACTTGGCGTTGATCTCGGAGTAGGACAACACGGCCAGGTTGGGGAAGTTGCGATCCACAAGATTCTTCACGTGTGGCCTGACGACGGGACTGACGAGAACCGCCGGGTTCTGCCCCCGGGCGATCGCCTCGTTCACCACACCGGCCAGACGCGCCAGCATGAGCTGGGCAATCTGGGGATTGAGCGCCAGCGTCGGACCTTGCGGGCCGGGCTGGATAGACTGCTGGATCGCCCCCTCGACGGCAGGATCGAGGGTGATGACATCGATGCGGCCTTCCTCGTCGGCCACCGAGGCACAGATGTTACGAGACAACTGCTGCCGGACCAGCTCCGTCAAGGTAAAGACATCCTTGGTCAACTTGCCAAAATCGGCAAGTTTCTCTGCGATGGTAGCAAGATCCCTGATGCTCACGCGCTCTCGCAACAAGGCCTGCAGGACGCGCTGGACCTCGCCCAAGGCAAGGACCTCAGGTACAAGTTCCTTGACCGTAATGGGCGCCCGCTCCTGCAGGCGGTTCAGCATCATCTTGACCTCTTCACGACTCAGAATTTCGTGAGCATGGGACCGGACGACCTCCTCCAGGTGGGCCGTCAGGACATTGGTGGGATCCTGGATCAGATAGCCGAGTTGCGCCGCACGCTGGGCCTCGGCGCCCGCAACCCAGACGGCAGGCCGGTTCCCCGCCGGATCGTTGGTCGGAAAGCCGACGAGCTCCTGGGACAGGTCCGTCGTGTTGAGTTGGATGGCCAACATGTAGCCCACCAGCAGCTCACCGGTCGCCACCGTGTTGCCCTTCACCAGGATCTGGTAGGCGTTCGGTCGCAAATTGAGGTTGTCCTTGAACTGGATGCCCGGCATGACGAAACCGAGGTCCAGCGCAATGGCCACACGCATCGGCACGACCCGGTCCATCAGTTCGCCCCCAAGGCCGGGATCCACGAGAGGCACGAGGTCCAATCCCAGTTCCAGCGTCAGTGGCGGAACCCCGAGCATCTTCATGACATTCTCGGGGTTCTTGAGGTCCTCGTCAGATTCCGGTTGGTAGTCGTCGAACTCGTCCCCCATGGGTGGGGCCTCGCCGGGCTGGGTCACAGGCGTGGCGCCCAGCAATCCGCCTCGATACGCGACGAAGGCCGCGAACAGGATGGCCAGACCAAGCAGGAGCATCAGGACGGTCGGGAAACCTGGGATGAACCCCATCATGACGATGACGACGCCCACGATGGCCAGAACCTTGGGGCTGGTGAAGAGCTGATTTTTGAGGTCCGTGGCGAGGTTGAAATCAGAAGCCGCACGGGTGGTGACGAAACCGGCGGAGATTGATATCAGCAGGCCGGGAATCAACCCGACGAGCCCGTCGCCGATGGTCAGCAAGGAATAGACCTTGAGCGCCTGCTCGACCTCCATGTCCTTCTGGAGGATGCCGATCAGGATACCGCCGATGATGTTGACGAAAATCAGGATGATGGCGGCGATGGCATCGCCCCGGACGAACTTGTTCGCACCGTCCATCGCCCCGAAGAAATTCGCCTCTCGTTCGAGATCGGTGCGTCGCTTTTTGGCCCCCTCCGCATCAATAAGACCTGCGGCAAGGTCGGCGTCGATGGACATCTGTTTGCCGGGCATGGCATCCAGCGTGAAACGTGCGGCGACCTCGGCGACCCGTTTGGCGCCTTCCGTGATGACGATGAAGTTCACGATGATCAGGATCGCGAACAGGATGAAACCCACGATGAAGTTGCCGCCGACCACGAAATTGGCGAACGTCTCGATGACCTTGCCTGCCTCTGCATGGCTGAGAATCGAGCGCGACGTCGCGACGGACAACGCCAGGCGATACAGCGCCATGATCAAGAGCAGCGACGGGAAGCTGGCAAACTCGAGCGGACGAATCAGATACAGCGAGACGAACACGACGACCAGGGCCGCGACCAGGTTGATGATCAGCAGCAGATCCAGCATCCAGAGAGGAAGCGGGATCACGAGGATGGCCAGCACCAGGATCACGATCCCGGCAAGGATCAGATCGGGAATGAGCCCCTTGCGCTGCGGCATGCGTCAGCCGGCCGCTAGACCGGCACTCCCAACTTGCGTCGCAGCGTCTGAGAAACCATCCGCTGGGTCATGCTGGGAAGATTGGCACCTTGGCTCAGGCGATTGAAGACATCCCCCTGGATATCCGACGGCAGGCTGGCAATGACCGTCTCGGCGAAGGAAGCATCCAGCTGGGCCAGAACCCCGGCAACCGTCGCGGGCCGTTCGGTGGACAAGGCATCCGCCAGTTGCTCGGGGCCGACCTGGTAGGCGAAGTCGAAGGGCGTTTCTCCGCCGCCCGCTTCCTGGGCCCCGCCATAGGCCTGTTGCGGAGCTCCGTAAGCCGCTTGCGCACCATAATCCGCCTGTTCCTGATCGTATCCACCCATCTGCGGCATGCCCTGCGGTATCCCGCCGGGGAGCGCGCCCAACTGGTCCGGTGTCGGTAGTCCCCCGAGGGCCCCCGGGCCCTCGAAGCCGGACGGCAGGGCATCGGCATCCAAACCGGAAGACAACACATCGAACGGATTTTCCGAGGAGCGCTTGCGGCGGGATAGCAAGGCCACGATGGCGGCGAAGATGAACGCGGCCACCCCACCCCAGATGACGAGGTTCCACCCCACGGCACCCTTCTTCTTCGCGGCGGCCTTGGCCTCGGCCTCCTTCTTGTTCAGCTGTTCCTTTAGCTGATCCATCAAGGTGGTATCGAACTTCACGCGCTCGACGGTGACCTGGTCGCGTCTCGCGGGGTCAGCGCCCGCCGCCGCTGCGATGACCGCGCGCAGCTTGTCCACGGCCTCCGGCTTCACGGTCTCGGGCAACAAGACCGCGATGCTCATGCGCTTGATGTTGCCCGACGCCGTCTGGACAATCTGGTCCTCCTGATTGAAGGCAGGCTGTTCGCGGATGTTTTCCCGCGAACTTTCCTGACCTGACCCTCCACCCCCGGCCACACCCGGCTGACCCGCAGGACTACCCGGCAGAAGCGGATAGGAAGGCAGATTGGCGGTGGTCCCGGGCGCCGCACCCTGTACGCCGTTCTTCGTGGTTTCGCGCTGGACGGACCGCGCGCTGCTCATGGGCTCGCCATTTGCCGTCACGGGCGCAAGCAGGCGATTGCGTACCTGCCGCTTGTTGAAATCCAGTTCGAGGCGAACGCGAACCACGGACTTGCCGTTGCCCACGAGCTTGTCGAGCAGCAACTGCAAGCTGGTTTGCAACTCGCCTTCCATCGCCCGTGTCACCTTCATCTGCTGGTCGATGGCCCGGGCGACGAGGCGCTCGTTCTGGTCCCCGATGTTGGTCTCGAGACCACTCGAAATCAGGGTGCCCTGATCATCCACAACCGTGACGTTGTCCGTCATCAATCCGGGTACCGCCGACGCCACCATGTGCTGGATACCCTCGACCTGCTGAGCGGTCAGCTGACGACTGGCCTCCATCTTGACCATGACGCTTGCCGTCACCGCCTTCTTCTCCTGCTGGAACAAGGTCTCCTCAGGCATATTGACAAGGACCGTCGCATCCTCCACGCCTTGGACCTTGCGGACCAGACGCGTCAGCTCGCCATTGAGTGCCCGCAGGAATGCGATTTTCTTATCGAAGTCCGTTGAAATGAAGTCCTTCTTGTTGAAGATCTCGAGGCCTTGGGTGTTGGGATTCTTGGGAACCTGAGCCTCGCCGAGCGCGACCCTGGCGTCGACGACCTTGTCTTTCTGCACGAGCAAGGTTCCGTCTTCCGTGAACTTGAACTCCCGAATCTTCTGGGCCTTGAGCGCAGCCGCCGCCTCATCCATCTCCTTAGGCTGCAAATGTCTGAAGACCACCTCATATCCCGATTCCTGCTCGCGCGCCTGCGGTTCGTCCTTCTTGCCGCCCGACATGACGGCGAAGACGATGCCCACGACAAGCAGCACCAACACGACCCCGCCCCCGCCGAAGACGGCAAGACGTTGTTGTGGGCTCAGGTTCTGCAGGAATCCCATCAGGGCATCAGATCTGGAGATTCATCAGGGTCTGGAACGACTGAGCCATCTTGTTGGTGACGCTGCTCGTCAGATGCACCAAGGTTTCGGCCTTGGCGTTTTCAATCATCACCGCATGCGGATCGACCGAGCGGCCAAGCGCAAAATCCATGGTGACCTCCTCGGCGCGAACCTGCTGGGCATTCACCGCATCGATGGCATCGTTGAGAATCGCCGCGAAATGAGCCCCTGGGCCATCATCACCGGAATCCATCGCCGGATCGGTGACGGAAGCCATGCCCTCGTCCAATGACGGGGTCTTGGGCAAGGCCGGAAAGTCGGCAAAGGTCGGAAAGGCTCCGAAGGCCCCGCCTGCGGGCCGTGGCCCGAGTGGATCCATGCGCATGAAGATTACCTTCCGATATCCATGGCCTTGTTGGTCATCGACTTGATGGCCTGCATCACGGTCACATTGGCGTCATAACTGCGCTGGACGCCAATCATGTCCACCATCTCGGTCACCACGTTCACATTGGGCATGTTCACGAACCCGTCCTTGTCCGCATCAGGATGTCCGGGCTTGTAGACCTTCTGGAAAGGGCTACGATCCTGCTCGATGGCCGAGACCCTGACTCCTTGCATCTCGGCCTCGAGGACCTCTGAGAAAAGGGGAACCTTGCGACGGTACGGCCCCCCCTCCTCGGTGCGGGTCGTTTGTGCGTTCGCCAGATTACCGGCGATGACCTCGAGCCACATGCGGTTGGCCGCAAGCGCGCTCTCGCCCGTATTGAAGACGTTCATCAGGCTCATCGGACGCCACCTCCAGCGATCACCGGGCCAGGACGGACAAGCGACTTGTACCCCTCGATGATGCGGACGAAAAGTTCCGCAACAAAAAATTAAAGGGCCCGGAACACACGTCCGGACCCTTGCACCGAAGGAGGCTACTTGGCGTCGATGACGAACTTGAGTTCGCGGTAGTCCTGCGCCACTGACGTGGCCAAGACATTGAAACGCAGCGCCGCCTGCGTGGCAGCCGAAACTTCCTTTTCAAGGACCACGCCGTTACCATCCAGTCGCTGGCTCGCACGCTCCTCGATATCGGTGCGTGGTGCCCATTGCTCAAGCAGGTAACCGGGATCCTCGGGCACCTCCGTACGTTCCGGGTCGATGGGCACTTCCATCTGGTCCAGAACCTGGGCCAGAGAATCCTCGAACTTTACATCCCGACGCTTGAATTCCGGCGTATGGACATTGGCCATATTAAGGGCCGTCGCCTCCATGCGCCGCGCCAAACCATCCATGGCGCGCTCGAGACCGCGGATTTCCTTACCGAAGAGGTCCATGACGCCTCCTGTCCTACCAGCTGATGAAGTCGTCGATGGACTTCTTCTTGCCCAGCTTCTGCCGCACCTGACTGAGAGCCCGGCGATGGATCCGGCTGACCCACGACTCCGAGAGCCCTAACATCTCGCCGATCTCGGCGAAGCTCATGTTCTTGAAATAGTAATTCTCGAGCGTGATGCGTTCGCGATCATCAAGCAGCTGGATGGTCAGCTTCAGAATGCGATGCAGATCCTGCTCCTCGAGCTCCTTCTGCTTGGTATCCCATCGCCCGAGCTGATCGAGCCGGGAATAACCGTCGTCACCGTCTCCACCCGCGGGATCGTCAAGCGACAACAGGTAGCTGTAGGCCAACTCGGTCACGCGGTTGACCATCAAGGCCGCCTCGGCCTCCTCCTCCCCTTCGGACGGTGCCGCCTCAGCCCCTTCGGCGGGTTTGTCCGTCTTCACCTTGGGAGGCTTGGGAAGCTTGGGAAGGTTGTCGAGCATCGCGCCACGGATGTAATACGTGGCAAAGGTCTCGAACTTCACCCCGCGCTCGGGGTCGAAGCGATCGTGGGCCATCATCAGCCCCATCCAACCGTCGGCGACCAACTCCTCGAGCTCATAGTGCTGGGGCAACTTACCCAACTGCTTCCGTGCGATGCTGCGGACAAGCCCTTCATACTTCTTGATCTGCGCGGCATCCAGCGCCGGGGCACCCTTGGCGCCCGGCAGAGTCGCTCGCTTGTCGCTCATGAGCGGCCGGCATCCCCGGCGGCTGGATCCTTCGGGAGCAAACGCCCCATCAGCTCATCCACCAAGGGGTTGCCCTGGTCGACGAAGCTCCGTGCGATCGCCTGGTCGAAGAAGTCCATGAACATCTCGGTGTCTCCGCCCCCCAGAAGGCTGTCCTCTTCCTTGGAGCGCATCTCCGCAAACATGTACCCGAAAAGGATGCTTGCGAACGCTTTGGCCGCCTCTTCGGGGGATTGGGGCTCAAGCGTGGTTCCGGAGGAGATGTCCGGAACGGCCAGCGAAGCCCCCGGGATGCCGGGAAGTCCGGGAGGTGCACCCGATGGAAGGGGTGCCGGCAATGATGCAGGCAAGGCCGATGCGGTCGCGAAAGAGCGGCCCGGGGGCAATCCCGGAGGCGGCGGCACCTGCATCAGATGATCTCCAGTTGCGCGTTCAAGGCACCTGCAGCCTTGATGTTCTGCAGGATCGTGATTAGGTCGCGCGGGGTCGTCCCTAGCGCGTTGAGTGCCCGAACGAGGGTCCCCAAGGTCGTCCCCTTATCAAAAATCACGGCCTTGGCCTTTTCTTCTTCGGCCGTGATCTGGGACTCCTGGGTCACGGTCGTCTGCCCGCCGGAAAGAGGGTTGGGCTGTGACACGTTGAACTTAGTCTCCACCTTCACAATCAGACCGCCATGACTGATGGCCACGGGGTCGATCTTGACGTTGGCACCGAGGATGACCGTGCCGGTCCGCTCCTCTACCACCACTTTGGCCACCGCGTCAGGTGCAACCTCAAGACCTTCCAGGCGAGCCACCAAGTCCACCATGTTGTCCCGAAACTGGTTGGTGACGTAGACCCTGATGGTCCCCGCATCCAAGGCCTGGGCCGAGCCGAGATAGGATCGACCGATGGCCGCTGCGGCACGCGAGGCGGTCACGAAGTCCGGATTGTTGAGGTTGATGTACAGGAAACCGTTTGCATCGAGAACGGTCACCGGCACCTCACGCTCGACGATGCCACCGTTCGGAATTCTCGCGACGAGCGTAGGGTTCTTCTTGACTTGGCTGCCATTGGCCGCGACCCCGAATCCGCCGGTGCTGAGCGGCCCCTGCGCCACGGCGTAGACCTTGTCGTCAGCGGCCTTCAGCGCCGTGGGTATGAGCACGCCATTGTTAAGACTGCGCGCATCTCCTATGGAGGAGACCGTCACGTCGATGGTCTGCCCCGGCTTGTAGAAAGGCGGCAATCGAGCGTCGACCGAAACCACGGCGATGTTCCTGGTCCTGAGACGCTCGGTCGGGAACATGCCTGCGGCTTGGATGAAGTTGCGCAAGGCGCGCTCGGTGAACCCCGTCGCCTGCGAATCTCCCGTGCCATCGAGGCCCACCACCAGCCCCATGCCGTGCAAGATGTTCGGACGAGCCCCGGAGACGGTGGCCAGGTCCTTCAGGCGCGCAGGCTTGCCCTGCAGCACCTGGGCCTGAGCGGGCAAGGCGCCCACGACCCACATGCCAAAGACCAGCAACGCCGCGATGATCCGCCGATAAGGCTTCATGCCACGCCTCCCGTCAGAATAGCCAGTTGAAGAAACGGGACATCAGCCCCGGCGTGGTCTTGGCGGTATTCGGACCCGATCCTTGGTATTCAAGCTGGAAACCTGCGATGCGCTCGCTGGGGATACGGTTGTCGATGCCGATATCCCAGGGCCGGACGACGCCACTGATGACGACCGTCGACTTCTCGTCGTTCACGACAAGCTCCTTGGAACCCTTGATGCGCATCGAGCCATCCGGAAGGATCTCCGTGATCTGGGCCGCCACAAGCATCGTGATGTTACCGCCCCTACGGGTCACGCCATCACCATTGAAGTCTGTCTTGCCGTTCACCTCCAGGCCATTGGCTGCGGCGGTGTTTCCTATCCCGAAAATATTGCCGAAGTCCCAGGAGGATGTGACCTTGGAGTCTTTCACGGTTCGGGTTGTCGCAGCCTGCTCGGCTTGGATGTTCTCGGTGACCACCACCGTCACCAGAGAGCCGGGTCCGATCGCCATGCGGCGATCCCCGACCTGATCGCTGATCAGTCCTCCGTAACTGCTGTCAGGGAACAAGGAATCCGCCCGGCCCGGCTGACTCGAGAGCAGGACGCCCGCGAACAACAGACCCGACAGCACTCGCCTCGTCATCATTCCTCCACCTCGCCCATATTGATCTCGACCACTTCCGGATCGCGGACCCGGGCCATGAAATCCTTCCGGGACGTAGGGTTGAGGACCCGGATGAACTGTCCCACTCTGCCGTCCTGCAGAGCCGTCCCCTGGCCGAGAACCTGCAGACCGCCGCTGCGAACCACGACGCGAACCGTTGTCCCCTGTCGAATGACCGGCGGCAGATCGACCGAGGCCGGCACCACGACGCTGCCACTCGCCAAGGGACGCAGAAGCTTCGCCCCGATCAGTGCGCCAAGCTCCTGCATGACGTCACGCGGCACCCTGCTGAGCGGCATGCGACGCACCTCGAGCTCCGCAGACCCGAGAACCGCACCTCTGGACAGCCCCCGGCTGACGACGGGCAAGTCACGCCAAGCCTCGATCGCATATCGGGGCAATACCGAACGGACCACGCGACCATCCGAGGAGACCAACTCCAGCTTGACGGCGACGGCAGGGCCGAGTTGACGGGGCGGTGCCGGCAGGCGCAGCCGGACCCCGTCCGGTACGGTGCCTGCCAAGGTCCGCAGGTCCGGCAGGAGCGGTCTGACCTCCGTGTCCGCAATCGGCACCTGGAACTGGGTCGCCACGGCGGAGCGCAAGAGCTCCAACGCGCCCTTCGTGGTCGCCGGGCTGGCTTGCCCCATCCGCGGCCAACCTGCGACAGCCAGCAGCAAGGCAACGGGGAGCGCCGCCTTGAATCTGCTGGTATGGGACACGCTGCTTGATCTCCCCGTGCCTAACGAATCAGGCCGTTGGTCGCCTCCATCATCTTGTCGGACACATTGATGGCTTTTGAAGAGGTGTCGTAAGCCTTCTGGGTCGCAATCATCATGACCATCTCTGTGACAAGCTCGACGTTCGACGCCTCGAGCGCACCCTGGACCACCTTGCCGGCGCCTTCGGTACCCCCCGGGGTTGGCCCGATCACCGGCCCGCTGGCCGCCGAGATAGAGTAAAGATTGTTGCCCAGCGCGGTCAGGCCTGCGGGATTGGCGAACAGGTACAACGGCAGGTCACCCAGCGGTACGACCGGCCCCTGTCCCTGAAGGCGACCGAAGATCTGGCCGTTCTCGCGAATCCGGACCTCCGTCGCATTCCCGATCTGTACCGGAGGATCGAGCTGCAGACCCGATGCCGTCACCAAGAAGCCTTGATCATTGAGTTTGAAGGCCCCGTCGCGCGTGAACGCGCCGCCTTCGACCCGCGAGTCATTCGAGCGGACCCGGAAGAAGCCCGGTCCGTCGATGGCCACGTCGAGCGGATTGTTGGTGACTTGAAGATTGCCCTGGGCGTGGTACTTGGAGATGGCCGAGGGACGAACCCCGAGCCCGACCTGCATGCCGGCCGTCTCGAGTCCGGGCGCCTGAACGGCTTGGTACAGAAGATCCTGGAAATCGACTTGGCTCTTCTTGTAGGACGTCGTGTTGACGTTGGCCAAGTTGTTCGCAATGGCATCGATGCGCATTTGCTGCGCCTGCATGCCAGTGGCTGCGGTCCAGATCGAATGCATCACGGCGACTGACCTCCTTGCAGGTGGACCCTATTGGATGCGGCCAAGATCGTTGCTGGCCTTCTGCAGCAACTGATCGTGGACCGAGACGAGCTTCTGGCCGAGGCCGAAATGCCTGTTGGCCTCCATCAGCCCCATCATCTCGGTGACGATGTTGACGTTGGAGGACTCGAGATATCCTTGACGAACCAATGCCCCCTGGGCCGGCACCAGGCCCCCGAGCGCGAGCGGGAAGCGCTGGAGCTGGGCAGGTGTCGGCGTGAACAGACCGAGCGTGCCCACCAACGTGTCCTGTCGACGAATCGTACCGTCCGGCGCCACCTGCAGCCCTGCCAAGTCTTCCGGCAGATAGAGGGGTGAAAGGTCATTCCCCAGGACAAGGTCCCCGCTGCTGGTCACCAACCTTCGCTGGTCGTCCACCCGAAACTGTCCGTTCCGGGTGAACATGCGGGTACCGTCTGCCCGTTGCACGAGCATCTGGTGGGCATCGGTCTCCAGAGCCACGTCGAGGAGGCCGTCCGTACGTCGCAGGCTGCCGGCGTGCGTGTCGCGCGCAATTTCATCCACCTTGGCCCCCAGTTGGACATGGCCAGGCTCCGCCCCGTTCGCCAACTCGACCAACACATCGCCGAACGACCTGACCACCGGCTCCTTCCGTTTGTAGCCAGTGGTTGCGGCGTTGGCGAGGTTGTCGGCAATCACGTCGACCACGTGGGTGTTGAGCTGCATCGCCGACGCCGCCGTGTAGATGCCTCGAATCATCGGCGATCCTCCTTCTGGGGGCGACCCTCTGCCTGCTGGTCCAATGCAAAGACAAATCCGAGGGTCTCGGCCACCGCCGCAGCGAGCTCGGGTGGAATCGAACGCGGGTCAAGCTGGCCCAGGACCCGGGTCAGGGCCGCGGCTTCCGCAGGCGGCGCCCCGTAGGCCTCGGCCACGGTGGCAAGGCTCTGCCACAGCGCGTCGTCATCCGGGCGGTTCTTCCTCATAGCACCCCCACGGCCCGTGACAGGCGGCGCAGATCTCTCCGCCGTGGCAAGAGCAGGGAAATACTGCGACCGTTGCCGACGGCATCGACCCGCATGCCTGCAAGCACATAGCCCGTTCGCGGCGCGATACGCTTGCCGAGCTCGGGCGTGCGGGCATCGAACCACGACTTGATGAGGGTGTCCTGAACTTCGAAAGCCACTCCCAAATGGCCTCGGCTGGCTGTCAGGTCGATGGTGACACGGCCAAGATTTCGGGTGTCGACAGCAATCGTGACCTGTGCATACCTGGCCTGACGCTCCGCAGAGCTGTCCTGATCGGCGTGGATGAGCAATTCACCCGGGAGCGGCTGCTGATCCCTCCACTGAAAGAAGGGGATGTACAAGGACTGCTGCGGCGCCCGCTGCAGCATCTCGTGGGCGCGGAAGTGTTCGTTGAGCGCCTGAAGATCGCGCTGGACGGGTTCGGGCAAGCGTGCACCTGCGAGAACCTGAGCCTGCTGGCGAATCTTGACGGCCAATTGCTGGAACTGGGGCATCTCACCGGGCAGGGCCTCCGGCCCGTTGCCCAGCTTCCACCAGGCCTGCAGAGCCTGTTTGAGTCCTTCGGCTTGGGGACCTGCCGGGCCGGCCTCCCTGAGCACCATCGCCATCCGTGCCAGCAGGTGGGCGGTGGGTCCACCGGCCAGCAGCCGGGACATCGCCCTGAAATTCTCAGGTTCGGTCGGCAAGCCACTCGCAAACAGGGCCGTGAGCGCCTCGAGATCGACGAGTGAACTTCCGCCGAGCGCCTGCCAAAGCGCTCGGATCTGCTCGATGTTTGAGGGCTGGAGAGGCACGCCGTACCTCAACATCTGCTGCGCGATGCGCAGGTGAGCCGGGGTGGGCGCGGTGCCCTGCTGGGCCAAACGGGCCAGGATGGAGGCCTCGCTGTGGAAGCCGAACCACGTTGGTCCGGCGGGCTTCAGCCTGGCGGCCGCCTCGAGCGTGGGGTCCTGCGGCCCCGTGAGCCTACCGGCCGTCCCGGAGCCCGGAAGAAAGCGGGCGGGGTCGATCCCGCCACCTCCCAGCCGGTTCAGAGGATTGAAGGCCAAGGGATGCTCCTGCAAGCGGGGTACCGCCCAGGGCCCCCCAACCCAGTCTACCCCTCGCCTCCGAGCGTCAAACCCGCCCTTAACAGGAAATCAATAGAGAGCACTCGCTTTAGAACCAGCGAGGCCTTTGCTGGCCCATTCAGCCTCGATGGTTTAAGCTTTCGGCGCAGGGGGAACGTTCCTAGCCACAAGCCCCCGCAGTGGAATGGAGCCCTCTAAGGTGCGCAAGTCTAGTGGTTTCACCCTTATCGAGTTGCTGGTGGTGGTCGTCATCATCGGCATCCTTGCTTCGGTAGCCGTACCCAATTTCATGGGTGCGCAGGATAAGGCCAAGAATGCCGGTGTCCAGGCCAATGCCCACAGCGTCCAGATGGCGCTGGAGCAGTACAGCGTCGACAATGCAGGCGTCTATCCGGCAAATGCTGACTTCTACGGCAACGTCGTCCAGAAAGTTGAGTACATGGCGAGCGGCAACTACCCCAAGACGCCTTGGAACACGCAACAGGGTGCGAATGTCGCGCCCCCCGATGCAGCAAAACGTCCCGTCGGGCAGGTGATCGGCGGAGGATCCAATGCGGCACCCAGTGCGGCCACCCACTACGGCGCCATCTGCTATGAGGTGGGAGGCACCGCGAGTGACACTTATGTCATCACGGCATCCGGCAAGAAGGCCGACAACGCCGTCAGCGTCTCCTTCCTGAAGAACAACTAGCATCCGTCCCACGAGGTTGACCCCTGCTCCCTGTGGGCGGGGGTCAAGCCCTATCCTGTTTCCTGCCCTTCTTGTGCGATGACCGACCTGATACTTGATGCACGCGGCCTGGCCAAGACCTACCCGGCCCAGATCGGCCAGCCTGCGCGGCTGGCGCTCGTCGATCTCGACCTCGAGCTGCGCCGGGGTGAGACTTATGGCCTCCTGGGTCCCAACGGAGCAGGAAAGACCACGTCCCAGAAGCTCTTCCTGGGGCTGGTGCGTCCGACACGAGGCCAACTCAAGGTGTTCGGCGCGAACCCCGAGGACCCTCGGACCCGTTCGCGGATTGGCTACCTTCCGGAAAACCCGTATTTCTATCAGCACCTCACAGGTGAGGAGTTTTTGCAGTTCTGCGGCGGACTCTTCAGTTTGCCGCGCGAGGTGTTGCGGGAACGGACAGAACGCCTGTTGACACAAGTTCGGATGCAAGATGCCCGCAAGGTCCCACTGCGGAAGTACTCCAAGGGCATGCTTCAAAGGGTCGGCATCGCTCAGGCCTTGATCAACGATCCGGACCTGGTCCTGTTGGACGAACCCATGAGCGGTCTCGACCCCGTGGGTCGGCATGAGTTCCGCGAGCTGATCATGGACCTCAAGCGGCAAGGCAAGACCATCTTCTTCAACTCTCACATCCTCTCGGATGTCGCCGAAATATGTGACCGCGTGGGCCTGTTGGTCTCCGGGCGTCTCGTGGCACAGGGCCGGGTGGACGAGTTGACCCGAGGACAGCGCGACCTCGAAGCGTGGTTCATGGACCATGTGAGGGGTACCGGCGCCCCACTCCCGACCAGCTGAGCCATGGCTGCTTACATCGTCCTCGCCATCGCCCGACAGACCTGGCGTGAACTGCTCCGTGAACGCGTGGTGTCCGGCGGACTCCTCGCCTCCGTCGTGCTGGTGCTGGCCGCCATTCCCCTCGGGGGGCTGTCTCTCGGGCAGGACTTCCGACTTCTGGCGGATCTGGGCTTCGCCAGTGTGGAACTCACATCGGTCTTGCTCGTCGCGGTTGCAGGTGCCCAGATGCTGCCGAGAGAATGGGAGCGACGGACGGCTTTTCTGGTCCTCTCCAAGCCGGTCTCACGCAGCAGCTTTCTCTTGGGAAAGGCCATGGGCCTGATGGCCGTGGCCATTCAGCTCGTCCTGTTCCAAGGTGGGGTTCTGCTTGTCCTGCTGGCCTTGCGCCACGGCCCTCCCACTCCTCTTGCAGGCCAACTTCTGTTGACTTGCCTGCAGGCGGTGCTCGTGGGCGCCATCGCCGTGGCTTTCTCGGCCGTGGCTTCCACCCCTGTGACGCTGCTGGCAACCCTTGCCCTGTATGTGACAGGACACAACCTCGACAGCCTGCACGGCCTGGCCTCTCAACTCGACGGCCCCGGCCGGATGCTGCTCACGGCGCTGGGTCACGCCTTGCCGGACTTTTCCCTGCTCGACCTGAAGAATCGGATCATCCACGGCGAAGGGCTGTCCGCGAGCGTCGCCGCCAAAGCTCTGCTGCACGGCTTGTCGTGGACCTTTGCGGCTCTCGCCGCGGGAGTGCTCGCCTTCCGTGGCCGTGAAGCCTGATCTGGTCGCATGCGTCGTGCTGCTGGCCGGCACGAGCCTTGCCGTCGGCAGTCATGTGTCGGTTCACTCCCAACTGCGTGGAGAATCGGCCATCGACTATCGTCCTGTGCCACCCGCCGTCGCCAAGGTCGTGGCCACGGATTTCGACGCGCTGTGGGCGGACTTGGCGTGGTTGGCCTTTCTCCAGCACGACGGCGCCGTCCTGACGGAACCGGAGGATCACCGGAAATTCGGAGATTTGGACACCGGCCTGAGGACCGTCACGACCCTCGACCCCGACTATCTGGTTGCCTATCTTTTCGGCAGCTGGGCTCTTGGAGACGCGGGCCAAGGCGAGGCCGCAGAGGCCCTGCTGCTTCGGGGGCTGAAACACCGTCCTGGCGATCGGCACCTCGAGTTGCAACTGGGTTTTGTCCGCTTCCTCGTCCGTCGAGATGTCGAAGGAGCCCTCGCCGCCTTCTCGACCGCGAGCAGACCCGCCACGACGCCGACGGATGAACGCATGCGCCATATGGCGATGCGCATGGCCGCCGGCCTCGCGGAAAGGCGTGATGACACGAAGCTGGCACGGAAGCTGTGGGAAGCCATCGAGGAAGACGCCCGGGCAAAGGGAGATCAGAGGATGGAAGGTGTGGCCAAACGGGCACTTGAACGGCTGGCACGTGAAGGGTCTTCCGTCACTGCGTCGTCACCAAAGGACCGTTAACATGCCTGAGATGGGTGGTACAAGCGGTTGTTGACGATGACCAGCCCTTTCGACGCGTCGTGGTGGCCGCCGGGCATACTCCCGGTGGCTGTCCTGTTGTATGGGGCCATCTTGGGCAGCTTTCTCAATGTCGTCGTCCACCGCCTGCCAAAGATGGGGGGATATGGGCCCGCTCGCGCCCTCGTCGTCCCGCTCCCCGTGCTTGAGCCTCACGGTCGGGATCTGGGAGATCACACGGTGGTCCAGCCTCTCCCCGTCAACTCAGGCTATGATCTCGCGCGTCCGGGTTCCGCTTGCCCAGCCTGCGGCACGGCCATCGCGTGGCATGACAACGTGCCGGTCCTCGGCTGGCTTCTCCTGCGGGGCCGCTGTCGCCGCTGCCGGACCGCCATATCTCTGCGCTACCCGCTTGTCGAAATGATCACGGCCGGTGGGTGCCTGCTGGTGTTCCACCACTTCGGACCTACGGTACACGCGCTTGCTTGGACCGCATTCTTTGCCGCCACGATGGTCCTGTTCTGGATTGACGTGGACACCATGATGCTGCCGACTGGCGTGACCTTCCCCCTGCTGTGGGGTGGGCTCGCGTGGCAGGCGCTCGCGGGTGACCCCGGAGGGGCCATCCTCGCGGCCGGAGCAGGCTATCTCGGGTTCCGGGCGCTCGAGGCCGTGGCTTTCCGAATGTTCCGACGCGATGCGCTCGGGAGGGGAGACGCCCACCTGGCGGCCGTGCTTGGGGCTTGGCTCGGGCCACGCCCGCTGACCGTGGCGCTCGCCGGATCCTTCATCCTCGGCAGCGTGCTCGGAATCGTGGTGGAATGGGTTCGACAGGGCTATGACACGGGTGCGACGTGGCGCGCCGTACGGGATCGGCAAACGCGCCCCTTCCCCTTCGGTCCGGCAATGGTCCTCGGGGGCTGGCTGGCCATGCTGACCGGTGACACCTTGCTGCGATGGTATCTGGAGGGTCTGTCCTGACATGGCGGACTTTCAGCAAACCGTCACCGAAGCCATCGAGAAGCTGCGGGCCATCTTCAAGCCCATCATCCGCATCGGCCTCGACATCACGTCGGACACCATCGTCATCGTCGAAATCCGCCGGGTCAAGAACGATCTCGTCCTGCACCAGGTCGTGCTCGGCAACACGCCCTGGAACTCGGTCCAAGAGGGCGAAGTCACGGATCCCACGGCCCTGGCGGACACGCTCCAGGCCTTGCTGGTGGACAACGACATTGAAAGCCGTCGCGCCGTCTGTGGCGTGGCAGGACAATCCACCATCGTACGGCCGGTGCGTTTCCCCGTGATGCCGGACAGCGAATTGAGAGAAGTCGTCAACTACGAGGCTGAACGCTACATCCCTTTTGCGCTGGAGGATGTCAACCTGACCTTCGACAAGGCGGGTGAGATCGAAGAAGACGGCACGCAGAAATATGAAGTCATCCTGGTGGCCGCGCAGAAGACACTTGTGAACTCCCTGATCGAAACCGCAAAGATCGCCGAGATGCAGCTTGATGCACTGGACGTGGCCTCCTTCGCCATCCTTCGCACAATTGCCGACACGGATCAATGCCGGGATGACATGACGATTGCCCTCGTGCACGTACAAGGCTGGACCACCGACATCAGCATTCTGGTCTCGGGCGTGCCTCGTTTCACCCGTTCGATTCCCATTGGCTTCGCGTACCTGCTGGATCTGCTGATCAACAGCATGGGTGTCGACGAAGATACGGCCCGCCAGCTCCTGGACGAAGTCGACGTGGATCCGCAGGGCGGCTTCGACATGACCCCGGAGGCAGAGCAGGCCGCCGAGAGCATCCGGCCGGCTCTGGGCGAGCTCACGGGAGAAATCAGCCGTTCCTTGGACTTTTATCTTGCCCAAGGGGCCGACCCCATCGACCGTGTCATCCTGAGCGGACGTGGCGGCAACATCCGGGGCATCGACCGCTACCTGGCCAGCCGCGTGGCGATGCCTGTGGAACCCATCAATCCCTTCCACCACATCGTCTTCGACGAGGCGGAGTTTCCGAGGGATGTCCTGCTTGCGCAAGGTCCTACCCTGGCGGCGGCCATCGGCCTCGCGATGAGAGGGGCCTTGGGCGAATGAAGGTCCTCAAGGTCAACCTGCTGCCGCCGGAGGTCAAGGAATTCGCCGGCATCCAGTTGCCGCCTTATATCGCCAACCTCGATCCAGGATTGGTCTTCATCGTCCTCGTAGGAACTCTCTCGGCCCTGCTCCTTCCGGCAGGCCTGACCGGCTTCGTGGAGACCAGCCTCCTCGCTCCGGCAGAGGAACAGATCAAGGTGCAGGATACCGAGCTCACCAAGACCAAGGCAGGGCAGCGCGCCCTGTTGGCGAGGCAAAAGGCACTTCAGGCCAAGGAGAGCGCGTATACGGCCCTGCAAGCCAAGATCGAGCGATCCAACCCGTGGGCCGAGGTCCTCGAGGAGCTGCGCATGCTGACTCCGACCGACCTGTGGTTGACCGATCTGACCGCGAACGGAGACGGTTTCGTACTCAAGGGCGCCTCCCTCGACTCCCGTTCCGTGGCCTATCTGTACACCAACCTCCAGACAGCGAGGCATTTCTCGGACCCCGTCCTGCGCCCCATCCGCCTGCAGTCGGACAAGGAGGGTGCCATGATGTTCGAGATCTCGGTTCGCCTGAAAAAACCCACCGGCCCATCAACCCCACGGACCGGTGCGGCATCCCAGGAGGAGATCGAGGCCACGACCGCCGCCACATCACCGACGGGTGCGCCCGCCGCCGAGGGAGCTGCCTCGGGACAATCCGCACCGAAGAATGGGTCCTGATCCGTGAACTTGGAACTGTTCGGTCGCAGCTACAACCCGGAACAACAACGCTTCGGTGCCCTCGTGGCCTCGGTCCTGTTGTTTCTCTTCAACGTCTACTTGAACACCTTCCCCCCATTCATGTCCTATCTCGACCTACGAGATCGTATCCAGCTCAACGAACAGGAGTTGGTGGCCGCCACGAGCCTGACGACAACCAAGGAAGATCTGGCAAGACGGGAAACACTGATCGAGGCCGCCTTCGACCGGATGCGTCGGGGTATCCCCGTCAGAACGCAAGTACTGTCCATCCTGCTCGTCGATCTGGCCTCCTTGACGGCTGAATCCAACATCGAGATCGTTCGCTTTGCGCCACGGGACTTTCAAAAGAAGCCAAAGGAACCCAGTGACACCTCGCTGCCGGCCGAGTTTTCCGATCTGGGCCTGCAAACCATCGAGCTAGAAGTCTCGGGCAAGTTCCCAAATCTCGTCCAGCTCCTCGATCGGTTGGCGACCTATGAAGGAGTCCTGCAGGTGGGCCCTCCGACCATCCATGGGGCGAAGGCGGAACCGACCGGAGAGGGTTCCGCGGGACTCTCGCAACCGTCTCTGACGATGGATCGCAACCTCAACATCACCTTCCAGGTCACGACTTATGCCTTGGACCACTAAGGCGCAAGCCGGCCTCCTGGCGATGCTGGCCATCGGACTCCACATGCCAGCCACAGCCCAGCAGCCCCTTCCCTCGAAGCCCGGGTCCGCCGCGACAGGCCCGGCCAAGGCAGAAACGGGTAATCCCGAATTCGGGGCCCCGCCGGATCCGCAACCCGCCTCCGCCTCCGCCTCGCCTTCGGCACAGCCGGCCAAAATGCGGGAATCCAAGATCGACAACCTGGTCCGGGAAGCAAGGATGCGATCTGGTCGAGAAGATCCTTTCCGCTCGTTGTTGAAGGATCCTCAGCTGCAGATCGCCCCGCTCCCCTTGCCCGTCATCCAAAGACCCAAGGTGACCCCGCCGCCCGTCATCGTTCCCCCTCCCGGCAAGGTGGCCAGGACCGTCCGTCGTCTCGGCCCCGGGGGGCGGTTCATCGAGGAGATCATCTATCTGGATCCGGACGAACCGCTCTGGGAGCTGCAAGGTGTCCTGAACACGGGCAGGGAAGCCTTGGCCGTGCTGGAGCTTGACGGCCTTACTCGCGAAGCACGCATTGGCGAGATTTTGGAGGATGGCTCCAAGGTCGTTGGCATCAGTGCCAACCAGGTGGTCCTGCTCAGCCGCGGACGCCGCTTCGTCAAGAACATCGGAGGACAGGCCACGCCATGAGACATCGGTTCCTGCGGGTGACCAGCCTTCTTGCCGCCACCCTCGCCGGCCTGAACTTCACGTCGGCGGCCTGGGCCCAGGCTTCAGGCAGCGACGTACGGGCGGTCGGTGACCGCTCGCTCGGCGTGGAACGGACCCGACTCATCCAGAATCCGACACTTGTCACCCTTAACCTGGCCAACGTGGACGTCCGACAAATCCTCGAGACCATGGGCCGCAAGGGCGGCATGAATCTCCTGATCGACGACTCGGTCCAAGGCAAGGTGACGATCTCACTCAAGGCCGTTCCCCTCGAGGAAGCACTCAACCTCGTCATGAAGATGCAGGACCTGGAGGCCCGACGCGTGGGCTCGACCTTGCTGATTGCAACCCGAGCAGTCTTCTCGAAGAAAAAGTTCACAGGCATGCAGACAGTGTTGTTCCGCATCGATAACAGCAAGGTCACGGATCTGGAACCCAAGATCAAGCAGGCGCTGGCCATGGGAGACGAAAAAGCCGGCAACGAAACCATCAGGATCCTGAGTGACGAGCGAACGAACAGCCTCATCATGACGGCGTCGGAAGACACCTTGGATCGTGCCAAGGCGCTCATTCAGGCCTTGGACATCCCCACGCCCCAGGTCCTGATCGAAGTCCGGATGATTGAAGTCTCGACACGGGTCAGCGAACAGCTGGGTCTGAACTATGGCTTCGGTGGCTCCAAGTTCGGTGCCGGCTTCAATAACAGCAATCCCAACACGACGGCGGGCGGCGTGGGCAATCAGGCCGGCAATCCCGCAACCTCGAGTGGCGGGACCGCCCTGACCTTCAATGCCTTGGGCAACTTCACCGCCAACTTCAATGCTCGGCTCGACGCTGCCATCCAGAACAACAATGCTACCGTCCTCGCCAACCCCAGGGTCGCCGCACAGGACAACAAAAAGGCCACGATCCAGATCGTCAACAAGTTCCCGGTCACCAACGTGACCATCACCCCCAATGGTTTCGCCACGACGCAGGTCACATTTCAGGAAGCGGGTCAGATTCTCAATATCACCCCCCGGATCGACACCAAAGGCTTCGTGACGCTCGAACTTGCGCCGGAGATTTCAGCCAAGACCGGTGATGTCATCGTCAATGGCAATGCCGTGCCGATCATCGACTCGCGCAAGGTGGAAACCACCATGCGCGTCAAGGATGGCGAAAGCATCGTCATCGGCGGCCTGAAGCGCACGGATGTCACCAAGAGTGTCGTCAAGGTTCCGTTGCTCGGGGATATCCCCTTGCTCGGCCGCTTCTTCCAGACGACGGTGGACAGCAAATCCGAATCCGAGATCATCATCGTCGTGACACCCAAGATCACCACGAGGCTCGCGGGCAGCCAGGAACTGTTGCCGGGAGCCGGCGACAACTGACGAAACGGGTACAACCTCTCCACATGGAGCTTGGACCAGGTTTGCGAAAGTGGGGCACGAGGCACCTACCCCGGACCGTCGCGACCTGGGCATGTGCCTTGTCCATCCTTCATGCCGCGCCGTCCCAGGCAGCCCTCTGGGGAGACCATCGGCTGCCCCCGCTGGACTTGCCCTCGCTGCAACAGGCCCCGCCCAAGGACTCAGGGCGTCTTGCGGGGCAGGTCGTCCTGGTGGTCCTGTGGGCCCCTTGGTGCACCGTGTGTCACGAAGGGTGGCCCGAGCTCGTAAGGCTTCACGCCAAGTACGCACCCTCGGGACTGCGTATCGTGGGCCTGACCGTGGACGCCCCAAGTTCGCCCGACGCACGCGAGACCCTCGCACGGGAACTCGCTCTGCCTTTTCCTCTTCTTGTCGCCGGCTCCGACATCCGCAGAGCATTCCGCGGCGTCCGCGGCTATCCCACCTTGTTTCTCGCTGACCGGGAGGGCCGCATCCGGCGCCAATGGTCGGGCCCGCCCGCTCCCGGGCCGCTCGAAACCGCACTGGTCGATCTGTTGGCGCATTCCTCACAGGCCGAACCATCGTGACGCATCGCATAGCTGTCGCCGCACTGCTTGCCGCGTGGCTGGGCCATGCCCCCGGGGTCCTTGCCTGCACGACGTGTGGCTGTGGACTGCCGGGCAGCGGGGCGGACATCGGATCGATGGCGGGCGCGGGCGCCATGTTCGGCGGTACGGACGCTTGGCTCCTGCAGACCGGAGTATCGGTTCGCGACATCACGGGTAGTTTCAACGAGCTGGGGGCTTGGGTGGACAAACCGATAGGCAGCAGCCTGCAGACCTTGCAGATCCAATCGGCCCTGACCTGGTATCCCCGCCAAGGCCTGGCCTTCACGCTCACCCTGCCAGGTGCGCTCAATCGACTCGACAAGGCCCGGTGGGCCGCTCTCGGCAAGGTTGCCCCGCTCGACGTGAGCGACGAGGAGACGGGCGACCCCATCCCGCAGGAGACTCGAGGAGGCGGATGGGCCGACATCGCCCTTCAAGGCGCCTGGACCATCCGGGACGGCGAGGGTTACTGGCCATCCCTCGCCTTGTGGGGCGGGCTGACCTTGCCGACGGGACGAGCCAACGGCGCCGCAGCCGAGGTGACGGGCCTCGGTCTGCCCACCGGACAGGCAGGTGTAGCGATGCTGTGGAGCGACCTGGCTTGGTCCCAGACGTTGAATCTGGCTTGGCAGCAGCCCTTGACGCCGCTGGCAGCCGGCCCCGTCCCGGTTTTCTACCTCGGGCAGGCCTTGTTGGGGACATGGCAAGGGCAGATCGAGGTCATCCCCGATGGCTGGCTCGGTCTTGGCGTCACCGCGTTTCGGGCGATGTCGGACCTGCCGGGCATAGCTCCTTCGGCTGGTATCCAAGCCAAAGTCAAGGTGACGCCTGCCGTGGAATGGCGAATCGCGGAGGGCGAAGGCTTGCGCTTGGCCATTGGCCTCGACCCAGATCTCGGACTGTCCCGCAACGCCATGACCGACCGGACGATTGGCACCGTCTACTATAGATCGTTCTGAGGACGCCTAGCCCAGGCTGTGCACTTCCCCGAGATCCCGGACGGTAGGACAGTCGGGCAAGGCCTTCAGGATGCTCGCCCCATAGGCTTTGGTCAGCAACCTGTTGTCGAGGATAGCCACCAGCCCACGATCCGTCCCGGTCCGGATCAGGCGGCCGAAGCCCTGCTTCAGACGGATAATCGCTTCGGGGAGCGTATATTCGGAAAACCAGTCGCGGCCGCGGGCTTTCAGCCGATCGACCCGGGCTTGGACCACCGGATCATCAGGCACCGAGAACGGCAGACGGTCGATGATGACGCACGACAGGGCCTCGCCCGGCACATCCACGCCCTCCCAAAAGCTGGAGGTCGCGAACAATACGGCGTGGGGCGTCTGGCGAAACCATTCGAGCAGGACCGTGCGGGGGGCCTCGCCTTGTTGGCGCACTGGAAACGGCAGATCGGGCGCCAGGGTCCGGTAGGCTGCCCTCATCGCCCGATAGGACGTGAACAGCACGAATGCCCTTCCCTGGGAAAAGTCGAGGATGTCCCGGATGGAGCGCCGGGCTTCCTCGGCGAAGCCCGGCTCATTGGGCTGGGGCAACATGCGGGGCACGTACAGGGTGGCCTGTCGTCGGTAATCGAAGGGACTGGGCACGACCAGCTCGAGGGGATCAGGCAGGGCAAGCTGACGCCGGAAGTAACCGAAATCTCCATCCACCGCCAGGGTGGCAGACGTCAGGATGGCCGGGCGCTTGCTCCAGAGCTCATTCGCCAAGGTCGTCCCCACGTCAAGGGGCGCACTCTTGAGCTCGAAGCTGCCGCGATGCCGATCCAGCTCGACCCAGGCCACCCGATCCCCCGCAGGATCCGCCTCGCGCGCGAAATGTTCCCAGCGACGCATCAGGCCATCGAGTTGCAGCCGACAACGCTCGCGATGGAGAGGGGCCTTGGTCGCAAGCTCGGGAAGCAGGCCCGCGGGTTCCGGTGCCGACTTGAGCCACTGACGCAGTTCACCGAGCTGCTCGAGAATGCCTTCGGCCACGTCGAGGAAACGCCCGTCAGGAAATAGCCGGAACGAGGTCCGTCCTTGTTGCTGCGCAAGTTGAGGCGACGGCGGCATCGGGCCACCCTCCGCCGTCGAGAGCAGACACTCGAAGAGGCTCGCCTCGAGCCCGATCAGGTCGCGGGAGATTTGCTCGGGCACGGGCGCAACCCTGCGACGGATCTTCTGCAGCAAGGCAAGTTGACTGTAACGGCCGATACTGGCGAGGAAGGCCTGAGTCGCCACCGCCGGCAGGTGATGGGCCTCGTCGAAGACCACGGCCCGATGAGGCGGCAGCAACTGGCCGCCGATGGCCACATCGGCCAGGTAGAATGCATGGTTCGTCACAATCAGGTGCGCCTCGGCCATGCGCTGGCGCTGGGCACGCATGGGATTTCGGTCGTGGAACTCGCACCGGGGACCGAGACAATCCTCCGATGACTGCCCAAGCTCGGCCCATAGGTCGTCCGGCAAGTTCACGTCAAGACTGCCTACGTCGAGGTCCCACGAAGGCAATCGGGTTCTCAAGGCCTCGAAGGCCTCACGGCGAGCATCCTGCAGGGGCAGTATCCGATCCAGCTCCCAGAACTTCTGCTGGCAGAGGTAATGACTGCGGCCCTTGGCCAGTACCACGTCGATCGGACGGCCAAGCGCCCTTTCGAGAAAGGGAAGATCCTTGACCAGCAGCTGCTCCTGCAGGGCAATCGAGGCCGTCGAGACAACGACGGGACCTTCGCCAAGCAGCAGCGGCACGAGGTAAGCAAAGGACTTGCCGCATCCTGTCCCGGCCTCGATCAAGGCGTGGCGCTGACGATTCAGTGCATCTTGGACGGTCGACGCCATGAGGTCCTGGGCCGGCCGCGGCTCATGGCCGGGCAGCTGGCCGACGATCTGCCGGAAGCTCTCCTCGAAGCTCATCTTCCCCTGATGCCGCATCCAAGGTCAGTATGACACGTTCGACGCGTCCCGCCCGCTCGAAACGCACCTCATGGGTCTCGCCGGGGGTCGTGCACAGCAGGAAACGGGACACATCGGCTGTTCCCAGGACGGGACGGCCTGCAAGGGCCAGCAGGCGGTCACCCGGCCTCAGTCCCGCCCGAGCCGCCGCCCCGCCGGGGGCCAGGCCTCCGAGGAGCACACCGCCTCGCGCCGGCGCGTGCCAAGAGGCCTCGGACGTCGCCTCACGCCACGCTGCAGACAGACTCCCCCTGACGATCGGCCGTCCCGAGCCGAGACGTGACAGGACCCACCGGGCCACCTTGGCCGGTACGGCGAAACCGATGCCCTGCATATGTCGCGCGACGGCCGCGTTGACCCCGACGACTCTGCCGCGTCCATCAAGCAAAGGTCCACCAGAGGACCCCGGCTGCAGAACCGCATCCGTCTGGATGAACCCAATCCGGTCGGCAAGCGGAAGGGAGCGTTCGAGGGCACTCACGATGCCACGTGTGACGGTTCCTTCGAGTCCCAGAGGATGCCCGATGGCCGTGACGGGATCTCCGACCGCCAGCACGTCGTCCGGGGCGAGGACAAGTCCGGTTCCGGGACGCCAGCCTTGTCCCCTGACGGAAAGCAGGGCCAAATCAGAGGCCGTATCGAGGCCGACGACGCGGGCGGGCCATACATCTCCTTCGGAGGTCCGCAGCCGCAACAGTTCGGCATCCTGCACGACATGGGCACTGGTCACGATCAGGCCCTCGCCCAGACAACGGAAACCTGCTCCTCTTCCCTGGCTCGCACCGGGCTCACCCGGGAGATGGGGCAACAACCCCTCCAACGGCGAAGCAGGTCGCTCCATGGTTTCGACGGCCACCACCTCGCGTCGAGCGGACTCCAGCCAGGACGGCACGTCCTCGGCCATCGCCGGACGCAGGCCGAGGGCGCTTACCCACGGCAGAAGGCCGAAGACCAAGGGATATGCAGGCTTGACCCGCGGGAATCGAATATGGGGCATGCGCCCATCCTGCGGCGGGCGGTCACGCCCGGGCACGCACAGGACCACCGAAGTTCATTGGGTCATCCCCGAGACCCGGAGACCGGACGGGTGACCCGCGGCACCCGCCCACATCCGCGTACCGTTGCTCCCTTCCGGGCCTGGCGGGGTTGGCGGCGGAGCGCCGCGCGGGGCCGTCCGGCCCCGGATCACGAGGAACTTGATCGTACGACATGTACGCATGGCTCACAAGGCAAGGTGCTAGAATTCGCGTCATGGTCGAGCGTGTCCGGGACCTGGCGGGCTTCCTCAAGGAAACCCCCCTCTTCGCGGACCTCGACGGGCATGAGCTCACCGCTCTTGCCGGCATCGCCCGACGGCGCGAACTGGCCAAGGGCGCCATCATCTTCTATGAGGCGGATCCCGGCACGAGCTGCGGGGTCCTGATGTCCGGGAAGATCAAGATCATCGTCAATTCGATGCATGATGGCAGGGAACATATCCTGGGCTTTCTGGGTCCGGGGGATCTGTTCGGCGAAATGTCGCTGATCGATGGCGAGCCCCGGAGCGCCACGGCCGTCTCCGTGGAAACCTCCGAGATCCTCCTGGTTTCCCGAGAGGATTTTCTGGCACTGCTCGATCGCCAGCCGGGCATCGCTCCGAAATTGCTGCTGGTTCTCAGCCGGCGCCTGCGACAGACCGATCGGCACGTCGAGAGTCTCGCCTTCCTGTCGGCCCCGGGAAGAGTGGCCCGCCTGCTGCTCGCCATGGCGGACGAAGCCGGAGCGGGAGACGGGGATGGTGCCTTCGAAACCACCATGACCCGCCAGGAAATGGCCAATCGAACCGGTACCTCACGGGAGACCCTGACCCGCGTCTTGATGGATTACCAAGACAGGGGGGTCCTTGTCATCGATCGTCACCGTTTCATCGTCCGGGACAAGGAGCGACTGCGTGCGCTGGTGGTCTAGGACCGGATCCTTGATGACCGCCGGGCTCCTGGTGGGCTGTCCCCAGGTACCCGGAACAGGCGAGAACCTCATGCCGCTGTCGGCCATCGCCGTCACGGATACGTCAGGACGGCGCATAGAGCTCTCGTGGGGTGAGGTTCCCACGATTCCTCGCTATGAAGTGGTCCGGGTCGACGGCAGCCAAATCAAGGTGCTGACCGCCGGCCCTGCACGGAGCCATGTCGATCGGGACGCTCTGTCTGCCAACGCCAGCTACATCTACGTGATTCGTGCGCTCGACGGTGCCAATGCCGAACGCTGGCGTACGACCTCTCCGGGAATCCGACCAGCCGAGACCCCCTTGGAGCCACCCGATGGCCTGAAAGTCCTCGGGGCCACCCCGTCGGCAGATCCGCTGCCCTTGTCCCGAACCGGCCGTCTGAGCTGGGATCCCGTGCCCGAGGCCGTCCTCTACCATCTCGCCTTTCGCCGTGAGAATGGCGAGTCTCTCTTCGAGGACCTCGTGACCTCACCGAGCTGGCCAGCCGAGGTGTCGGAAACACCCCCCGCACACTGGCCGATCTTTCGGCCTCGGGGTGATTACCGCCAACTTCCCGCCGACACTTCTCTGGATTGGACCCTGACAGCGCTCGCTCCTGTCACCGAGGAGACGATCGATCGGACGCGTGCCCTTCGCGCAGCCAGCGCGACCCGCCGCGTGCGTCTTGTCGACTGAGGACAACGCGGGTCGATTTTCTCGAACATAAGATCGACCCAGCCAAGTGTCGGAGTCGGCTCCACGCGCGGAGTTCGCCAATCTTTACAAAACTTCACATATGACATAGCAGCCAAAAAAACCCGGCCCTGCCGCACAGTGAACGGCGCTTCTCCGCACCGCGCCGGCAAAGAACCGTTCATACGTCAGCGCCGAACATGTCACACGGCAACATCACAATGCGTTAGACACCTTGTCCCATCCTTGACAGGCCAACATTGTCGTTTGCTACACTCGCTCGCATAGACGATTTGTTGATAAACAAGCAACCCACCTGTCCCGCCCCCCACCAGCAAAGGATCTCCCCGTGCCGCCCAAGGAGCCCCGGTTTATTCCCTCGACCCCTGCGCAGAGCCTCGCGTTCCTCCAGAAAGTCAGCATCTTCTCCCAGGTCGCCCCAGACGCGCTCGAGCGCATCGCCGCGATCGTCTCCGAGCGTGTCCACCCCAAGCGGAGCATCATCTTTCACGAGGGGGATGAAGGGGATACGCTCTATATCATTCGCTCCGGCCGCGTGAAGATCTCGAAGATCACCGAAGACGGGCGCGAGAAGACCTTGGCCATCATGCAGCCGGGGGCTTTCTTCGGGGAAATGGCCATCTTCGACGAGATGCCCCGGTCTGCCACCGCCGAGGTCCTGGACGAGCCGGCCGTCGCCTTGACCTTGAGCAAGCGCGACTTCGAGCGTGTCGTCCTCGAACACCCGCGCATCGCCCTGCAGCTCCTGCGTGACTTGACCCGGAGAATTCGGCAAGTCAACCAGCAGGTCGAGGATCTAGCTTTCAAGGATGTCCATGAGCGCGTCGCTTCGACCCTCTGCAGCCTCTCCCGCGTTGAGGGACGCTTGGTGGGCGGCAACTGCATCCTGATCAACATGAAGATGACCCATCAGGATCTGGCCAACATGGTGGGATCGAGCCGCGAGACGGTGACTCGTGCGCTCAATCGCCTGCAGGATCAAGAGATCATCTCCATTGCCCATCAGCAGATCACCATCCACAAGCCCGAAATGCTCGCAGCCTGGGCCTGACCCCCGACCCGGCCCCTCCGGCCGCCTTCGCTTGGCGAGGGCGGCCGGAGCCCCTCAGGGGGAGATACCCTGGGTCGCAGCAGGCGCAGGAGAGGGCATCGGAGTCGGCCCCGACAAGGTGGATCCCAGTCGCCTCAAGACTTCGCTCGTGAGGTCCACGGCTCCGTAGAAGGCATGCCGGCCATCCAGAACACCTTCAAGGCGACGCCCGCGGGCCAACTCGGCCAAGGCGCCCCGGATCCGAACCACTTCATCCTCGAGGGCACGACGGGCATCATCGAGCGCCTGACGACGGGACGCCATCAAAGCCCCTACCTCGTCCGCCAGGGCGAACTTGCGATCATCGAGTGCTTCGCGCTCCGCGAAGGCCTTCTGCCGGACCGCCGGATCCGCGGTAGCCTCCGCCGAAAGAGAAGCCACCAGCGCATCGGCGGAGGCAATGTCGGCCTCGATGGCTGCAATCCGTCGCTGCCCCTCGCGAAGCTCCTGGTCGTAACGGTACTGTTCCGCCTCAATCCGCCGACGAGCAAGCTGCAGTCCGGGAGCCTCGGCCTGAATGCGGGTCGCATCGACGAATCCGAAGCGAACCCGAGTGGCCTCCGATGGGGCCGTGGGGCGCACGGCTGGCTTGGCCCAGCCTCCACCGGCCAGGCAGCACAGGGTGACCCCCGCAGCCAATACGGCCCACGCGAGCGACTTTGCCCGTCCCGGATTTGCCCTCACGCGGCACCTCACCCTTCTCTCGAACAGGTCCAAGGATATCACCCACGGGTATGATGAGTGCCTTGAACGCCCGTGGCCCCGACCTCTCACGCCTGCTGCCCCTCGACGCGCTGTCTTCCGGAACCGGGCGAGAAGCGGCAGTTCTGGTACCCGTATGTCGTACCTCCTCGGGGGACGGTACCTTCGTGTTGCGACGCACGATGGCTGTCCCGACCCACAAGGGCGAGTTCTGCTTTCCCGGGGGGGGGCGATCGCCCGAGGATCCCCACCTCCTGGCGACGGCCTTGCGGGAACTTGGCGAGGAAACCGGCATCCAAGCGGAGCACGTGACACCCCTTGGCCTTCTGCCTACCGTCGAGACGCTCTACGGAATCCGGGTCCAGCCCATCGTGGCCGAGCTCTTTTCGCCATGGCCTGCCAGACCCGACGGCCGCGAGGTGGACCTCGTCTTGGATTGCCCCTGGCACGTGCTCGAGGCCCCCGAAACCCGCCAATGGCGAACGCTTGCACAGCTCAAGCCACATCATCCGGAACTCCCCGAGGCGCAACGCCTCCTGCCGGCCTACGTCCTCGGCCCGCACACGATCTGGGGCCTGACGGCCCGCATCCTCGACATGCTGCTGTTCCCGGGAGCCCCCGCCATCCCTCTCCCCCGCTCGCCGGCCGGCATGCCACCATGGGGCCCGTGACCGTGTTCCCCTGACGAGGAATCTCCTTTGCTCGACATCAAACTGATCCGCCAGGATCCCGAATCTGTCCGCGTGGCGTTGCGCCATCGCGGCGACGACCCAGGCAAGGTCGATCGGCTACTGGAGCTGGACGCCGAGTTTCGGGCGCTGCAGGCCCGTATCGATGTGATGCGACAGGAACGCAACCACAAGAGCAAGACGGTCGGGGCGATTCGAACGGGACGGGGCGAAGGGGATGCCGAGACGCTGCAAGCCGAAGTCCGGGCATTGGGCGAGACCCTGGCCTCCATGGAGGCCGAATTGGCCGAGAACCAGAAGGCAAGACTGGATCCGACGGAGGGCCTGCTGTACCAGATCCCCAATGTGCCCGACCCATCCGTGCCTGTCGGGGCGTCGGAAGAAGACAATCTCGAAGTGAGACGCTGGGGTGAGCCCGTCTCCTTCCCCTGGCCAGCCCAGCCTCATGAAGACATCGGGGAGCGTCTCGGGCTGCTGTCGACCGAGGTGGCCACCCGTCTCGCGGGCTCCCGTTTCGTGTTGCTGCGGGCACAAGGTGCCCGCCTCGAGCGTGCATTGCTCAACTTGATGCTGGATCTCCATGTGGCCAACGGCTACACCGAAATCCTGCCCCCGACGCTGGCGAACACGGAGACACTTACGGCCAACGGCAACCTGCCCAAATTCAAGGACCAGCTCTTCCAGATCACCGACTGGCCGTTCTACTTGATTCCCACCGCGGAGGTCCCGCTGACCAACATGCATAGGGGGGAGATCCTGGAGGCGGCCCAGCTGCCGATGAACCTGACGGCGGGCACCTCCTGCTTCCGTTCCGAGGCCGGCGCTGCGGGACGGGACACCAAAGGCATGATCAGGGTGCACGAGTTTCGCAAGGTGGAACTCGTCAAGCTGGTGGCCCCGGAGGACGGGGTCGCGGCACTGGAGGGCATGGTGGCCGATGCTGAGCGCGTGCTTCAGACCTTGGAGCTTCCCTATAGGGTGGTCCAGCTCTGCACGGGAGATCTGGGCTTCAACAGCGCCATCACTTACGATCTCGAGGTCTGGTTTCCCAGCCAAGGAAAATACCGCGAAATCAGTTCGTGTTCGTTGTGCACGGACTTCCAGACGCGCCGGGGCCAGACTCGGTACCGGGATGGGGATCAACTCCGACATCCCTACAGCCTCAACGGTTCGGGCGTGGCGGTCGGGAGGTGCCTGGCTGCCGTCCTGGAGAATGGGCTGCAGGAAGACGGCACCGTTCGCCTTCCCGCGGCACTCGTGCCATACATGGGCGGACACGCAGTCCTCGGCGCGGGCGTTTAGCCCGTGCCCGAGGGGGGCATGGTGCCGTCGAACCATCTCTCCTTTCGCTCAGGATCCGCCATGACCGCCGAATCCACGGCCATCACCGCGCAGGCCCCCGCGCAGACGGGCCAGCCTGCCGCGCCGCCATCAGGGCAGACAAGCCCGCCCAATGCGTTCCAGCATCCTCGCCTCGCCGATCTCCTGAAGCGCGCGCATGCGGCAGGGGGCGCCGGCGCCGTCCTCATCCAGAGTCTGTACGATCTCGTGCATCCGCAAGACACGATCGTGGCCTGCTACTACTCGGTCGACATGGGAGCCGGTGGCACCGGGGCCGAGGCCAACAATTTCTATTCCATCGACGTGGTTCTGGTGACCAGCGCTTACTTCATCAACATCTCGCTGTTTCCAAAGGCGCACTTGGTTCGCAAGCGCAAGATTCACACCATCACCGACGTGCAAGTCCGCTACGATCCGCCGTCCCCTGACGAACTCAGGACCGTCCAGCCCGGCCGCTTCATTCCCTCCAACATTGCCCTCGTGCTGGTTTTCGCGGATGAACGAGGCCAAGTCGTCGAGACGTGGTCCATGGAGTCGACCGCCCCTGATCAGGTCCGGAACCTCTTCGACATCGCACGCTTCGCCGAGAAATGCGTCGGCTACCCCTTGGCAAACGTCGCCCGAGGGGGCGGATCGGTCTAGGTCCAGCTGAACCATGAATATTCTCGACTTCCTGCGCAATGCGGTCCAGAAGCGCGCCTCCGACATCCATATCAAGGTGGGGGTTCCTCCCATCTTGCGGATCGACGGGCGCATCGTACCTACCGAGTACAAGGCCCTGACCCCTGCCGATACCCGCCAGGCCCTGTATTCGCTGATGAGCGCGGACCAACGCCAGCAGTTCGAGAACTCCCGCGAACTCGACATTTCGCTGACTATCGAGGGGCTATCCCGCTTTCGCGTCAACGTCTACTTCGAGCAAGGCAACATCGGGGCGGCGATGCGGGTCATTCCCATCAAGACCCCCACGGTCGACACCCTCAACCTGCCACCGGTCATCAAGAAATTAGCTCTGGAGCGGCAAGGCCTGATCCTGTGCACCGGTCCGACCGGCTCAGGCAAGTCGACCACGCTCACGGCCATGCTCGAGTTCGTCAACACCACCAAGGACGTGCACATCATCACCGTCGAAGACCCGGTCGAGTTTGTCTACACCAGCAAGAAGTCCGTCGTCACCCAGCGTGAAGTAGGCCAGGACACGATGTCGTTTCCTGCCGCCATCAAGTACGCGCTGCGGCAGGATCCCGACGTGATCCTGATAGGCGAGATGCGCGACCAGGAGACCATCATGGCGGCCGTGAAAGCAGCCGAGACGGGTCACTTGGTGCTCTCGACCCTTCACACCACGGACGCGGTCCAGACGCTCATCCGGATCATCAGCAGCTTCGATCCCCACGAGCAAGAGGGAATCCGGCAACAACTCTCCCAGATCCTGCGGGGTTCCATCTCGCAGCGCCTCATCCCCCGGGCGAATGGTCAAGGACGTGTGGCCGCGATCGAGGTGCTGGTCTCGACCCCCACGGTCTCCGACCTCATCGGCAAGAATGAGATCGATGGCCTTTATGGCGTCTTGGACAAAGGAAGCATGGAAGGCATGCAATCCATGAACATGGCTCTTTTCAACCTGTATCAGGACGACCTGATCTCGTTGGACGACGCCCTGTCCTACTCCGAAAAGCCCAACGAGCTGCAGCGCATGATGCGGGGTGCCTACCACGGTTCGGGCGGGACGTTCCAGGCGGGCCTCACGAGCTGATGCACATCCGGTCCCTGGTCCTGGTCTTGTCAGCCACTCTTGTGGGATGCGGAATCCCCCTGCCGTTCGTCAATTTCGCGGCCCAGGTCTCCCTCAAGTCCGTGGAACCAGCCACCGTCACCGTAAGCTACACGAAGGATGCCACCAACCAGGTCACGGCCTCCTTCAAGAACCCCGTGGTCACGTTGGAAGGCGCCCCGGGAAGCGTGGGCGCCCTGTTCACCAGCATGGAGCTGACCGCCCTCGACCCTGGCAATCCCGCCAATCTGTTGCCTCTCTTCGCCAACAGTCAGAACAGGGCCATCGTGCCCATCACCCTGCGGGTGGCGACCTCCGCCTTGCGCGAGGACCCCCGGGCAGGCACCGTCAACCCTGTCGGGCAAGACCAACAGAAGATCGTGCTCGGCCAAGGCAAGGCGGAACTGCCCGTCGTCTCCAACGGCATCCTCGAGCATGGAAAGACCCGGACCAATGGTCCGCTCACCGTGTCCGCGCGCCTGAGCGGCAAGGACGACGCCCAGTGGCCCCTGTCCCTCGAGGTCCTGGTGCCCGTGGCCTTCTCAGGCGGCAACTGATGACGCCTTCCGGCGTTTTCCTCAGACGATTGCGGCATGAAGAACATGCCCAGGCGATGGTGGAGTACGGCCTCATCGCCGCGGCTGTGACTGTCGGTGTGGCGCTCTCGGCCAAACTGGTCCAAGCGGCACTCTCCCGCCAGCTCATCCAGCATCACAAGGCCTTGTCCCAGGCTCCTTGACACCTAAGCTTCAAGCGGACTTTTCCGTCTCTTTACCGAGATGACGCATTCCTCGGCGACAACCGTGTCACCCCCCGGCGTCACGAGGAGTAGAGCCGATGACGTTCCTGCAGACCCTGGTTCACGACGAATCCGGCCAGAGCATGGTCGAGTACGGCATCATCGTGGCCGTCATCGCCGCCGTATGTGTGGGTGGGTTCCGGGCCATCGGGGACCAGAGTAACAAGGCTCTCGACACCCTCTTGAAGAACATGAAGTGACGGGGACCGAGTCATGAGCACACCCGTCACAGCTTCCCACCCCATGGTCCCCGGCGTGGCCCCGTGGAGCCCACCGCCGCTGCAGCCCACGGGTCCCGCGAACCCGGCCCCGATGACCGGAGACACCTACATTCCGTCGGCAACGAGCCCCGCCACGCCTGCCCCGGCGGGCAAGGTCGGTGTCATGAGTTTCTTCTCCAATCTGTGGGACCAGTTTCTGGGCCCCTTGCTGAACAAGGCCTCGTCCTTTCTGATGGCGCTTCTGGGCAAGTAGGCTTCCGCCGCTTGGAAGGCTCTCGTCCGCACGGCCGGACGGGAGCCTTGATGCCGCCGGGGTAAATTGAAACCAGAAGGAGGTGGCCACGTGGCCCTACTGGAGATCGCCAAGCTCGGTAACCCCATCCTCAGGCAGCTGGCCGAACCCGTGACCCTCGAGGATTTGGCGGATCCTGCAACCCAGCGCCTGATTGACGACATGATCGAGACGATGCGCCACGCCGGAGGAATCGGTCTCGCCGCACCGCAGGTTTTCGTGTCCAAGCAAATCCAGGTCATCGAGATGGCAGCCAACCCGCGCTATCCCGACGCGCCGACTTGGCCCCTGACGGTCCTCATCAACCCCGAAATCACCTTTTTGACCGACGAACGCCTCGAGGTGTGGGAGGGATGTCTGTCGGTCGACGGCTTGCGCGGCAAGGTCCGACGCATTCGCCATGTCGCCGTCAACTATCTCGACCGGGAGGGCCGGCCCCAGACACTGGAGCTTGAGGACTTTCCCGCCGTGGTCGTCCAGCATGAGACCGACCATCTGATCGGCAAGGTATTCCTTGACCGGATGGAAGACATGAGTACCCTGTCCCAGATCGCCGAGTGGGAGCGCTACTGGCTGGGAGACCCGGCCCTCGTGACCGACTGATGATCCTGGAAGAAGGCGCGATGCCCCGCCGGCGTCTCGGCCGGAGTGACGTCGAGGTATCGCTGCTGGGCTTTGGTACGGGCACCACGGCCAGCAACGGTCACCCCAGCGCCCAGAGCGGGATGGGCACGGGCGAGCTCGGGGCGCTGCTGCGGCTGGGGCTGGAGGTCGGCATCACCTGGTGGGACACCTCGGACGATTACCAAACCCATGCGCATGTCCGGGAAGGTCTCGCGGGGGTTCCCCGCAGCTCCGTCCAGATCTCCAGCAAGACCCACGCGAACCAGGCAGACGAAGCCCATGCCAGCTTGGATCTCGCGCTGCAGGACATGGAGGTCGCGTGGCTCGATCTCTATTTCCTGCATGATGTCGACGATCCGGCGGAACTTGACCTGCGCCTCCCCGCCTTCGAGGCGCTCAAGACGCGCAGGGCACGTGGTGACATTCGGGCTATCGCGCTCTCCAGTCACAACATCGACACGCTTGAGGCTCTGCTGGTCCACCCTGCGTACGAGGAGCTCGACGTGGTCATGACCAACTTCAACCGCTTCGGGGACCACATGGATGCAAGTCTCGAGGACTACAGTCGCGCCCTCGCCGAACACCACTCCCGGGGTCGAGGCATCCTCGTGATGAAGGCCATAGGTGAGGGGCGGTTGGCGCATGTCGCCCGGGAGAGCATTCAGTGGAACGCTTCCCGGTCCTTCGTCGATGCCGTCCTCGTCGGCATCCAGGACGCAGACCAGATCTTCGCAAACGCCGCGGCCGTCATCCAGAACCCTCTGGCCTCGCGACGGAGAAGCTCGCCGGAGTTGTGAATTTTCCTCGACCTTCGGGCATGCCTCTTAACAGCAACCGCTGGCAAACATCCATCCGAAGGGAGGCGCTCCCCATGGTCCTGCGTCACAAAGTCCTGTCCCGTGCCCTCGGCCTTTCGGCCGGACTGGCGACCACGGTCCTCGCGTGCCCTGCGTGGGCGGCTCCCGACTTGTGGCCCGACTACAAGCACGTCGGCACCGAGCGGGTCTCCGACTTCAAGCCGGCGCAGGATAAGGTGGAAGCCATCGACTCCAAGGAAGTCGCCGGGTCTCGCAAGACCGTGCGTCGAAACGAGCGCGTCGACCCCCTTCGCGAATCCTCTCCTGTCGAGAACCACCACGAGTTCAAGGCGGTGGATCACGCCCCGGTGTACAGCACCAAGATCCAGGGGCGGATCCAGATGACCATGGCGACGACACGCGTCGACAAGACCCGCTATGACTGGACCGAGACCCCCTACAAGGACTACACGGTCCAGAAGTGGGAGCAGCGCGACGAGTTCCTCAAGGATGTCACGTACCGTCGCACGCTGCGTTCGGACTGGCAGGATCCCAAGTCGGGCAAGGCCATGAGCTACACGACTTCCTCGACGTACGGCACGACCGAGAGCGACGCGACACCGTGGGCAGCCAAGGCCGCCCCGAAGGTGTTCGTGGCTCAGGGGATTCTCAAGACCGAAAAGGTAGGTCCCACCTTCGTGTCCTTCCACTTGGACGTGAAGGAGGTGGGGCGACGGCCCTTGGCCAGCTTCCAAGCCAACGTGCGTGATGGCCTGTCTGTCGCCGCGGCGGCGGGCGGTGCAGGTCGGGCCTTCCAAGGGGATTCGGCCAAGGGGGTGACCCGGGTCCAGGAGGCCAGCGGAGCCACCGTGGCCGCCCAGATGGGCGCGCGCAAGGTCAAGGCGGCTCCGAAGCCCGTATCGATCAAGGCACCGAAGTTGGCAGTCATCGAGGCCGTCAATCTATCTGCGTCTGCTCCTCTCGGAACTTGGCGGCCGGAAAATCTCACCCCGCCCAAGCTGACGTCCAAAGGCTTGCTCTACTGGGCCAGCGAGGTCCAGGACCCCAGCGCAGAGGCGGACGTTTGGCGTAATCTCGTCGAACTTGCAGCCAGCGTCAATGACGCAGAGGTGGTCGCAAGGCTGGGCACGGCTCTGTACTCTGCCGATAAGGCGCCCGAAGAACTGAAAGCGGCCAAGAGAGCAGTGGCCGCCATCAAGAGTGGTCCGGAACAGGATAAAGCTCAGCAAGTGGTCGAGCTGATCAGCGAAAAGCTGTCCGTCCTTGGCGTACAGCGTCCCGTAATCCAACAGTAGTCACAGGGCCCGGCGGGTTCGGATTCGATGATCCGGAACTTCGCCGGGCTCTTCTGACAGGCCGCTGCCATCGTCACCGTCGCAGCCCCACACGTGCCAGGTGGTCTCGATCCGGGGCCACCTGGCCGTTGCGCATCATAAACGATGCGCACCTTACCCCCGTGGGCATAGTCCGCCGAGAATCAGCCGTGCTTCGTCCATCATCCGTTCGAGGACTGCACCTGCCGCCGGAATGTCCCGAATGGCTCCCACGGCTTGGCCCACTTCGATCTCCCCTTCCGCCAACTCGCCAAGATGGATGGCACGACGCGGCCGTCCCGACCCGAGCAACGCCTGTAACTCCTCGGCAGAGGCCCCGCGGGCCTCGGCCTGGCGGACCTGCTCCCAGAAGGCATTCTTGAGCAGCCGCACCGGCATCAAGGACTTGAGCGCCAAGACCGTGTCGGTTTCCCCCGCCGCCACGATGGCCTGCTTGTAATGCTCGTGCGCGGACGACTCCCGGGTGCACGCGAAGCGGGTGCCCACCTGCACCCCCGCCGCGCCAAGGGCGAGAGCAGCCAGCATCGTGGCACCATCGACGATGCCCCCCGCCGCCACGACGGGCAGAGAGACCGACCGTACCACCTGAGGAACCAGGACCATTGTGGTGAGTTCATCGGGACCATTGTGACCGCCGGCCTCGAAGCCCTCGGCCACCACCGCGTCACAGCCGAGCGCCTCGCATTTCTCGGCCTGCCGGGCGGTGGCGACCACGTGGATCACGAGGGCGCCCGCGTCCTTCAGGCGAGGCGTCCAGCGCGCCGGATTGCCGGCAGAGGTGATGAAGATGCGACAACCTTCTGCCAACGCGATGGGCACGATGTCGTCTATGTGCTTGTAGAACACCGGCAGGTTCACCGCCCATGGCTTCAGTGTCAGGGTCTTGAGCTTCGTGACCTGCTCCCGGAAGACCTCGGGCCGCATGCTGCCCGCTCCCAGCACACCCAGCCCACCTGCCTCGGAAACGGCCGCAGCCAGCTTGGCACCGGACACCCAGATCATCCCGGCCTGAATGATCGGAACCCTTATGCCCAGCAACCGGGTCAGCCGAGTCGTGGGGGGAAGTTCGACAGTCATGGCTTACCTTTCGAGAGCAAAGGAAATTCACGGCGCAACGTGCGAGTGTCGAGAGCCCCGAGCGAAGTCCGAGGCAGCCTGTCCAGCACATGCCACGCCAAGACCTCGCGCTCTGCGTCGGGGGTTCCCAGCAGATCCAGCAAGCGACGGGTCACTGCAGGATGAGGTACGCCCCGCGTCAAGGGCTCGGCACCACCACCCCACCAGTTCAACCCGGGCGTCCGTGCCGGAGCCTCGATGAACAAGCCCACGCCCTCAAGCCTTGTCACACCAGTGACTCCACCCATTTCGCAGAGCTTTGCGGCCCAGTCCGTGACAGGCCACGGGGCCTCTTCCGGTGATTCCTCGGGGCGTACCGCCCGCACCCGGCGCCCCTCCAGCTCCACCCGCATGCCGGCCCGCGTCCAACCCGCGAAACACAAGGCCTCGTAGCCCCGAGGGTCCTTGACTCGACCCGTGAGACACCCCGCCCCACGTATCAGCAAGTCCCCCGCATCCGTCACTTCGTGTCGCCACTCTTCGCCCAACTCACCCAAGTCGCCGCCATCCGCATCCCACGGGCTTTCGCACGACAACAACCCTGCCGTCCTGCGAGAGGCGAGGGCACGCACCAGCGGCACGCCGGCCGCTTGAAAGATGCGGGTCGTCCGATCGAGCGGACGATCCCCGGTCGCCAGTACCAGCCTCAAGGAGGGGCCGAGGTGTTCGACCAGATCATCCAGCAACCATTGCCGTGCCGCACGCAAGGCCAATGCCTGCACGAGCGAGGTGGGCAAGGAACCAGCTCGTCTTCGGAATGCCGCCTGCCCCTGGGCCTGAGCCAGTCGTGACAGCAAGGCCACACTGCCTCCCAAGCCGGTCATCCGGGCCTCGAGCATGGCCACGCGGCGATCCGGAAGGGTAGAGGGCGTCAGCCACACCGTGGCCAACCTCTCCGCCGCGAAAGGCGAGGAGGGGTCGGCGGACGGCAGGATCAAGGACGCTTCGGAAACCAGAAAGGCCAACATGACTCCCCAGGCGGCAGGATGGTCGGGGGGAACGCCCACGAGCAGGCGATCACGGGAAGAAAGCCCGGCATGCCTGACCACGGATCGTGCTGCAGCGAGCAAGCCACGATGGGAGAACGTGTCGGCCCTGAGCCCCCCGTGGCCGCGAGGCACGAGAATCAGGGCGGTTTCCTCTGGCGAAGTCCCTCCCACGCGACGCTGGAGTTCCTCCGATACCCATTCCTCTAGTTCTTCGGACGGAATGCGGCCCCACGGGTCCTCCCCCGCCGTGCCCACGCAGGCCTTGGCCTCGAGATGCTCTTTGGCGGCAGGCACATCGGCGGGATCCTCGACCCAAGCCACCCGCCCTCCGGCCAACCAGACGCCCCAGGCAGCGAACCAGGCCCCGGGATGAACCGGCCCCGAGAAGAGCACGACTTCTCCGGGAAGCAGACCGCTCTCCACCCAGCCGTATCCTGCTCTGATGAGGAGGGTACGGCCCTCCTCCCACGACCAAGCCCTGACCTCTCCTCCCGCCGAGGACAGCAGCACCTTGCGGATGGAGTGGCCCAGGCACGTGGCGGGCAGCGTATCAGTCATGCAAGCAGTGGGGCTTTCGTCTATCATCTTCCCATGTCGAGCTCCTCGACCCAGCCACTCGTCCGGGGAACCCATCCCCTGGGCCGGGTGGTATGGCTGGACGATGCCTCGAATTGGGGTTCCGAGGACCTCGGCCCCGGGATTCCCGTGAGGCGGTATGCAGGCCGGAGGGGCCTGGTAGGCGCGCTGGCCACCGCAGGCATCGTGGTCGTGCCGGAAGATCTGCTTGGCCTTGGGGATCTGCGCCCGGAACTCGAGCGTCACGTAGAAGAAGGAGGCCTGCTGCTGGGCCGCGGAGCCGGCTTGATCCCCCCGGCGGACGGCTTTCCGGAGGAGCTGCTGTGGGGCTGGCTGCCCGATGGGTCACCAGCCGCCCACTGGCGGATGCTCCTGCGCACGGCCCTGGCCCAACATCATCTTCGACAGGAACGACAATCCGCCCGTGAAGACCGGGATCGTCAGGTCGAGCGCCTGCGAGAAGTGCACCGCATTGGCCTCGCGCTGAGCACCGAGCGGGATCCCGAGGCCTTGCTGACGCTCATCCTGCGAAAATGCCGCGAGGTGACCCAGGCCGATGCCGGCTCGCTCTACCTCGCGGAGGAGGATGAGCAAGGGCGCAGGATCCTGCGCTTCAAACTGTCCCAGAACGACTCGTTGCACGTTCCCTACGAGGAATTCACCGTGGCGCTCGACCGCAAATCCATCGCGGGCACGGTGGCCCTGACGGGAGAGCCCCTGCTCATCGAGGATGTCGCGCACCTGCCCGCGGACGCCGACTTCGCCTTTGACGGGGCCTGGGACCACAAGACGGGCTACACGACTCAGTCGATGCTGGTGGTCCCCATGCGGGATCGTCTGGGTGACGTGGTGGGAGTGGTGCAGTTGATCAACCGCAAGCGCGACCCGGCCGCGGTGCTCACCAGTCCCGAACACGTGGCGCGACTCGTGACGAGCTTCAGTGAAGGCTGCGTCACCTTCGCATCGGCCTTGGCCTCGCAGGCGGGTGTCGCACTCGAAAATGCTCGCTTGGTCAGAAATATCGAGGACCTGTTCGAGGGTTTCGTACAAGCCTCGGTGACCGCCATCGAGAGTCGTGATCCGACCACATCGGGCCACAGTGCCCGAGTCGCGAGCCTGACCGTGAATCTGGCACGCGTGGTCGACCGCTGTCCATCCGGAGCTCTGGCGACCACCCAATTTTCTCGTTCACAACTGCGTGAACTCCGCTACGCCTCGCTCCTCCACGACTTTGGCAAGGTCGGCGTGCGTGAGGACGTGCTGGTCAAAGCCAAGAAACTATACCCGTGGCACCTTGAGCGCATCCGGGACCGCATCGCGATGCTGCGCGGCATACGCCGTCTCGAAGACGCCCGACGTCGCCTCGACCTGGTGCTGCGTCAAGGCCCGGAACACTACGAGACATGCTGTGCCGACATGGATCGAACGCTCGCGGAGGCCGAGGCCGAGTTGGAGCGTTGGCTTGCCGCCATCACCTCGGCCAACGAACCCAGCGTGCTCGATGACGGCGACTTCGCGATGATCCAACAAATCGCCGCATACCGCTGGCAGGACCTCGAGGGAGAGACTCGGCCGCTCCTCGAACCTGCCGAGGTCAAGTTGCTCTCGCTTCGCAGAGGCAGTCTCGATCCTGCGGAACGTCTCGAGATCGAGCGCCATGTCGTGCACACGCAACGCTTTCTCGCCCAGATCCCCTGGACGCGGGAGTTGTCCGGCATCCCCGAGATTGCCGGTGCCCATCACGAACGTCTGGATGGTACGGGCTATCCTCTCGGCATGACTGGCGAGGCCATTCCTGTCCAATCGAGGATGATGGCCATCGCGGACATCCACGATGCGCTCACGGCCGCGGACCGCCCCTACAAGCGTGCGCTGCCGGTCGCCAAGGCCATAAATATTCTGCAAGACGAAGCGAAGGCGGGGCATATCGATCGTGCCCTGCTCGACCTGTTCGTGACCGCGAAGGTCTGGGACATGGAGGATGTCCCGGTCTGAATTCCAGACGTTCGGACCGCCTTGGCCACGGACGGGTTATGATGCCGGCATGACAGATGTCGTCGTCGTTCCGCACACGCACTGGGACCGCGAATGGTACCGGACCTTCCAGGGCTACAGGCTCAGGTTGGCCGATGCCGTGCGACGGGTGCTCGACCTGCTCGAGGAAGGCAAGTTGCCGCACTTCCTGCTGGACGGCCAGACGGTGCTGCTTGATGACCATCTCGAAATCCATCCCGAGGACGAGCCGCGCCTGCGCCACCAGGTGGGGGAGGGACGCCTGGCCATCGGCCCTTGGTACATTCTGCCCGACGAGTTCCTGGTCTCCGGGGAATCCCTCATTCGCAACTTGATGTTCGGCCGCGCACGCATGCAACGTTTCGGGGCGCAAGGGCCGGGGGTGGGTTACCTTCCCGATCAGTTCGGTCATCCCGCCCAGCTGCCCTTGATTCTCAGGGGCTTCGGCATGGACCGGGCACTGATGTGGCGCGGCGTGGATCCCCCCGATGATCACTTCTGGTGGGAGGATCTTTCGGGTGGAGGCCTCGCCTCGCTCTTCCTGCCGACAGGATATTGCAACATTCACCTGTGGTCGGATGCGTCGGCGGTCGAGAGGCAAGAAGCCCACGACAAATTCCTTGCCGCCCAGTCCCGCAAGGACCGGCCCCTCTTGCTGCTTTCCGGTTGTGATCATCTGGCTCCCTCCGCAGCCTTGCCGGAGCGGGTCGCCGCGGTAGGAGCACGTCTGGGTCGGATCGAGGAGGCCTTGCCCCCGCCGGACAAGGGAACATTGCCTGTCGTGCACGGTGAGCTGCGGCATCAGGGGCGAGCCTATCTACTGCCCGACGTGGCCAGCACGAGAACCTATCTGAAACAGGCCAATGCGGCATTGGAAGACCAATGGGAGCGCACGGTCGAGCCCTTGATGGTGTTGGCGGCACGAGGCGGAAGACCCGTCGCTCCGGGATTCTGGGCCGAAGGCTGGGAGCTCGTCCTGAAGAATCATCCCCACGACAGCATCTGCGGCTGCTCGATCGACGCGGTGCATCGGGAGATGGCGGCCCGCACAAGCCAGGCCGAGAACCTCGGCAAAGAGATCACTGCACGGGTGCTGCGAACCTTCGCCCCCCGCGAGGTGGCACCGGGAGTCATGGTCTTCGACCCAGCGGGAGCGCCCGCTGCGGGCTGGCATCCGATCGAGGTGCTGTGGCCGGACAAGGACGGGGAGGCTCCGGAAACGGTCCATCTCGAGGGTGTGTCCACCCTGCCGGTCTCGCGGAAGTCCGATCGTCACTTCATCTGCGATATCGACGTCCATCCCGACACCCTGCCGGTTGCCCGCTTCGAGGTCATGGCCTATCTGCCAGAGATGGCCATCGGCCAGCCCCTGTATCTCCGTGCCATGGCGGGAGGGTGTCCGTTACCCTTGCCCACTCCTGCGCTCGAGGTATGGCCGGAAGGAGCCGACAACGGACAGCTGCGCCTCGAGATTACCGAGGGACGTCTTCAGGTCCGACATCGCGGCCTCGGCCTGACGGTTCCCGACCTGTTCCGGTTCGTGGACGGCGGAGATGCCGGTGACAGCTACACTTACTCACCCCCGACGCACGACCGTCTGATTCAGGGAACCATGGTCGACTATGACGTGCGGACGCTGTCTGCGGCTGCCGCGGAGTTGGTGATCACCCATCAATTGAAGATTCCCGTGGGCGTCACACCGGACCGGCAAGGCCGGACGGTGGCGGCGGTCCGTACGGATCTCATCACGACCGTGCGCCTCGTGGCAGGCGAGGATACGCTCTGGCTCGAAACCCGCTGGGAGAACATGAGCCATGACCATCGTCTGCGGATGGTGGTGGACTCCGGCCTGTCCGATGCCAAGGCGTGGTGGTCGGAAACGGCCTTCGGAGCCGTGCCCCGCCAGCCCGGCACGGGATTGGGCCCCCTGCCCGTCGCACCTCTCGCCGAAGCCACGCCTCCGACCTTTCCCCACCTTGGCTGGGTCGCGGTTGAAGGCTCGTCGGCTGGGGCGCAGGTCGTGGCCCGTGGCTTGGCGGAGGCGGAGATCACGGAAGGTGGTCGATCCGTTGCCTTGACCCTGCTCCGCGCCGTGGGCTGGCTGTCGCGGGATGATCTCAGGACCCGGGGCGGCGGGGCCGGGCCGGCCTTTCCGACTCCGGAAGCGCAGTGCGAAGGACCCGCGATCGCTCGTGTGGCTGTCAGGTGGCAACACCGCCCTGACGACACTCCGGCCTGGTGGGCCTCGCTGGGAGCCCTCGATCGAGCCCGCAGGACGCTCGTGACCGAACAGGTCGGAGGCGTCCGGCAGCCGCTGTGCGGCGGTCTGCCGCTTCCGGACCCCTTGCTTACGAGCCCGCTGCCCCACGGCCTCAGGTTGTCGGCCCTCAAGCCGGCCCACTCAGGCACGGGAACGATCCTCCGCGTGCACAACCCTACCGGTCGCCCCGTCGACTGGGACGGACCCGAAGAGGGCGCTTGGCAGGCTTGTCGGCTGGACGAGACCCCGATCGAGGGGCTTCAGGCCCCGTGGAGCGTCGGCGCAGGAGACGTCCTGACCTTGGTCCGGATCCCTCCCGCATGAACCCGGCGTGGCAGGAGGCTCTGGGCCCTGAGCGGGCCCGGCAGGTGCAACTCCTCCTCGAGCGGATCGCGGCCGAGGCCGATCCCTTTCGACCGCTCATTGCCGGCCGTCTCAAGGCCATCCAGGCCTGGCAGCTCCAACTGGCCCCGCTTGCGTTGTCCGAGGCCCCTGCTGCCAGCCTGTCCTTGGCGGTGGGATTGGCCGAAGCGTGCCTGATACTGGCCGATCCATCGGTCCACCGCGCCGCACGAGCCGTCAAGGGTGCTCGGGCGCTGGCCACCGCACTGGACGCCGGACGGCGTGAGGAGGCCTTGGCCTCGGCAGCCGCCATCGAAAGGGATGCGGCAGGTCTGCTCGATGAGCTCCGCGGTCGCCTGTCCCAGTTGGAGAGACATCTCGACGAAGGACAGGCCCTTGCCCGTGCCCACAGATTCGCTGCTTGTCACGCCTTGTCGGGACAGGTCCTCGGAGACCTTGCCATCCTGACGCATGTTCGCCACGGGAAAATTCCCGAAGTGTCCCCTCCGGCGCTTTCGAGCGGTCTCGCGACCTGTTGGCAAGCGATGCGAGATGCCCTCTTCACCCGGGAAGACCCAGCTTTGGCGCTGGACCATGCCCGTACGGCACTGGTCCTTTCGGGTGCATTGGCCCACGGTACGACGGGATTGGCCGTGCGCTGGATTGCCCAGCTACGCCAGATCCGCGAGGCCATGGCCAACGGGACGACCGCTCCGGAGATGGGCTTGGCCGCGCTGTTCGTCGGCCATGATGACCTGATGGCGGCATTGGCCATGCTGGCGACGGACCCTGCCCGCCTCAGCGCACCGCTGCAGGAGGAGTTACGTTCTCGGGACTGGTCAGCGGCAGCTCGCCGTGCCCGTAAGCTGGCCGTCGTTTCCGGAGTCCTCGCCCTGCCGCTGGTTGAGCGTGCGGCCAGCTTGGGTACGGTCAAGGAGGCCTTGGAAACGGCTGCCGCCGAGCGAGACCGCGAGACGGCCCTGGCCCTGTTGGAGGGGGTTTGAGGTCGCTCGCGATCGCCTTGGTCCTGTGGGGTGTCTGGCTCGGGAGCGTCGCTTCCCCTTCGCCCGAATTCCAGGGCGAGCGGGCCCTGATGCTGGCACGACGACTGGTGGCCTTCGGGCCAAGGGTCCCGGGTACGGCAGCTCATCGCCAGGCCGCAGCCTGGCTGAAGGAGGAAATCGTACGAAGGGGGGGGCGCCTGGAAGTCAGGAGATTCACGGGTACCCTGCAGGATCGGCCCGTCTCCTGCGTGAACCTGATCGGGCGCACAGGCCCCCCTGGCCCCGCCGTTGTGGTGCTCATGGCCCACTGGGATACTCGACCCTGGTGCGATCGCGATCCCGAGCCTGCCGCTCGTCAGCGCCCGGGGCCCGGGGCCAATGACGGAGCCTCCGGAGTCGCCGTACTCCTGGAGTTGCTGCCGCTGCTGCCCCGTGACCTGTCCGTGGCGACCGTCCTGGTCGACGGCGAGGACCTCGGGCAATCTCCCGAGACCTATGCCCAGGGGAGTCGCGCCATCGCCCCCTCTCTGGCCCGAGAACGCCCTCGCTGGGCCTTGGTGCTCGACATGGTCGGGCGCAAGGATGTGAGGTTCCTGCGGGAGGGCGCGTCACTGAAGTCCGCACCGTGGCTTCTGGAACGTCTGGAGACCGCTGCCGTCCGTGAGGGGGCATCTCATCATTTCACGGGCAGGGCCGGAGCTGAAATGTTCGACGACCATACGCCCCTCATCGCCGCAGGGATACCCGCAGTCGACCTGATCGACATGGAGGATCCCGCATGGCACACCCATGCCGACGGCTACGATCGGCTGTCCCCCGCCACCCTCGAGGCCGTCGGAAGGACCGTGGCGCGACTCCTTCGAGGGGAATCTGCCCCTCAAGGGGGCGTTCCGTCACCTTGAGGCCTCCACCTTGGGTATGATGAAGACAAAGCTCGTATCCCCCGAAAGGAACCCCCCGATGGTCCCATCGCGCCGCATCCTGTTCGGATTGGGCTCCGTCGTCTTGGCCGCCTGTAATCAGGCTCCTGGAACCTCGACGGCATCGTCCCTCACGACGCCGCTCAGGACGGTCAGCTACACCCTGCCGGACATCAGCCCTGAAAAGCTGACCAAGACCCAGAACGTGGACAGGGCCTTTACCGCCTTCCAGGAGGTCAACTCGGGCTCCAACTTCACGATGCCGATGGGGAACAATTTCACGATGCCCATGGGCAACAATTTCACGATGCCCATGGGGAACAATTTCACGATGCCCATGGGCAACAACCTGACGGGGGCGCGCAGAGTTCTTGCCGCCGTGGCCTTGGATGCGGAAAAAGACCGCTTCGGCTTCTTGCCCTTCCCCAGCGACCTCGAGATGGACGCCACGCTCCCCGCGAACGGCCTGCCCGTGGCGGGCACCCCCCACGTGGCCCGGCTGACGGGGACCGGATTCGAAGCCGACAAGACCCTTTCACGGATCATCGGCGATGATGAAACCTACCGCGACGAGTTGGAGTACCGGACGGCCAGCGTGGGCTTGGGCTCCTCGTCGGTGGCCGTTACGGGGACCCATAGCCTCGAATGGGCCGGAGAGGGATGGATCGCCGGCCAAACGGCCTTGCCCTCCGTGATCCTTGGCGTTCACGCTTCGCCTTCGCGGAGCCTCCGCAAGACCGAGCGTACCGTGCTGAATCAGGGTGGGAGCACGGTCGTGGACGTGACGGTGGATCAATCGGCCTTCGCCGCCTACAAGGTGCCCTTCCTGCAGGATCAGCGAGAAGTACAGCTGCCCGGGAGGGTCGCCGTCACGGGCAGCCTGTCCCAGCCGGGTGCCCAAGGCAAAACGCTGGCCTTCGATCTGGCGGCCGGGACCGACCTTGTCAAGAAGGTCTTGACGATCGGCGGCTGGCTCAAGAATTGCCCAGCCGGATCCGGTTGCACGCCGACGGCGGCAGATAACCAGACCGGAACCCCCGGGGAGATCCGGGAAACCCTCGAGTTCGATCTTCAAGGCGCCCAGTCACAGCTCACGTTCCTGCAGGTCCCTGCGGCCGGTGACTATGGCTTCAAGGTCGTGATGCGCTACGACTACGCGGCGCTGTTGGCCCGCAACTTGCCGGGCACGAGCGAACTGACCGGCGAGGTCGTGCTGGTGGATGATCAAGGTGCCCCGGTCCCCGGCGGCAAGCTTGCGGACATCTCGAGCGATGCGGAAGGCAACCCCGTCTTGACTCGTCCAGACGGCAGCAAGTCGACCTGGCGCCTGTAGACAGATCGACTGTCACGCGCAGCAGGAGAGAATCTGCTGCTTCAGGACAGTGACCACATGATCGTCGTCTTCCCGATCCCGGGCGACGGGCAAGGGTCCGAGCCGCTTGAAGCCGATCCTCACCGGTGGCAAGGCCAGTCCACAGGACAACCACTGAGCCTGCACGTAGGCCACCACGACCGTCAAACCATGAGAGGAGCGACGGGCCTCGCGAACCAAGGCACCGGCTCCGAGGCGACAAAGCCCCATGCCGCCCTTCGGCGCGGGCCACATGACCCCGCTCATGCCCTCCGGAAACACCAGAACGACCTCTCCTCGGTCCCACATCGGCCGGACAAGATGCACCAGATCCGACCGACGAGCGTGCCACGGAAGAGGGTGCAGCCCGATCCCGGGCCCCCATAAACCCAAGCCGAAGAGACGCAACCATGCGGCCGTCACCACATGCACGGGCCGAGGGCTGGCGAGAGACAGCCACAACACGTCCAAGGGGCTGCGATGGTTGGCCACCAGCAGGACCGCACCGCGCAACGGCAGGGCCTCGTTTCCCTCAACCCACAATCCCGGGATCCCCAAGAATGGTCCCCTCCTGTGACGCACCCCACACTGCCCGGAAAGGTGGACGCACACAAGATTCGCCCGCAGGCTCAGGGACTGCGAGGCAGATCCCGGACCAGGGCTGTGGCGGTCAGCTTCAGCCAACCGTCGGCGATGACGAACTCCTCGACCCGTGGCTCACTGATTTCGGCAGGCAGCAAGGACGCTACGTCGACGAGCTTGGGCAAGGGCAGATTACGGGCCAACTCCTGCCCCATCATGCGGACGGAGACGTTCTCGAGGCCCAACCGGCCCTCGGGGGACAGGACAGGCGTCAGGCCAATTTGTACCGGCAGGGCCACCGGAGCCAGCGGGATTGTCGCCGAAATCTGCAGTTGCACGCGACCTTCCGCAAGCGTGAAATCCTTGATGCGGATGTCGGGCGACATGGGCAGCGCCGCAGGCAGTTGCTTGAGCATGGACGAGGCCTCGGCACGCAGGAACGGCAAAACCTCCGCATCACGGAGTCTGATCTGAAATCGTAACCTCGCAGGTTGGGCGAGTGCAGGTTCTCTGAAGATAGAGGCCATGTCCAGCCGAATGCCTCGAAGTTCCCAAGCCAGGGGCGGCACCGACGTTGTGGCTGGCATCAGGAAATCACCCTCCATGTCACCCACCACGCCCCACGTGTCGTGCGTCGCGGCACGCGGGGTCCAAGCCACCTTCCCCACCTTCAGACCCACGTCGGCCACGCCAGCGGCCAGACCTTCTCGCAGGCGTCCCTCCACAAGTGGCGGCGCCCCGAAAGCAAGTGCGACCACCAGGCCCGCAACCGTCCACGGTAGAAAAACCATCAGAAACTCCTGCCCACACCAAGACCCACCCCTTGGACCCAATCCTGAGAGCCGCTGGAACGCAACACACCCTGCAGTCGCCACGACAACACGGGATCCACCGGCAGCCCCAAGGGGGAAGGCCACCGCGCTCCAAGTTCGCCGCCAATTCCGAATCCGGGACCGACCGAAGTCGACAGGGCAAGCCCAACTTGGCTTCGGGCCAAAGCCCACGCCTGCAAGGGCCCCAGAGGCATCCTGACCACGGCCGACGGACCGGCACCTACGAAGGTTCTCCCGGCCTCCGGATCGGTCGTGCCCGTCGGCACCTGCAAGCCCAGCTGGAGTCCGAGGCCGACCCCTGAACGAACCGACGCGGCTGCCTGCGGCAACCAGAAGGCATCCGCCGAGACCTCCGACTGGACGAGGCCGGCCGCGGCACCGGGAAACCAGCGCCCGAGCGCCCTGGCTTCGAGGGCCCAGCCGGGGACCTCGAGTGAGAGACCGGCATCGACCGAGCCAGGCAAGTAGAAGCTCAAGTCGCGGAAGGTTCGACCATCACCGGCCCCCACCGCCAAGCCACTGACAACCCAGGCCGCACCCTGCCTACGACTCCAGTCCAAACTGGGCAAGCGCCATCCCGGGCGCGATGAGGCAGACACCCCCTGTGGCTTGTCCTGTGGTACGGGGGTGGGCAGCGGCGCGACGGCAGTCGGGACCGGCGAAGGGGTGGGAAGAGCGACGACGGGCGTCGGATCCCAGGAAGGCATGATCAACCACGGGGGGGGCGTTTCGCGTGGAGACCACGCGGGAGTCGTGCGGGGCGCGGGGGTCGGACGGGGCAACGACGTCACTGAGGGGCCCGGTGTGGGAGAGAAACGAGGTGTTGGCACGGGCGTGGGAGGGGGTGCCATCGTCGAGCCGGGACCAGGCGTCGGCAGCAGGCTCTCAGTCTCAGACGGCACCGGCGTCGGAGAAGGTCGCAGGTAAGCCAGCAGACGCGCCGCCACTCCCGGATCCACCAGAGCCGCCGCCTTGTAGACCCATGACACCGCATCTTGGCGGGTCAGATATTCCTGCGGTCGGAACGCCCCCCCCCTGTCCAGCAGCAGCCAATCATTGGCAGCCCGCTGCAACGCGTCTTGTCCGGAGAAGCCCTTGATATCCGTCAGGACCAGGCGGCGTTCGGGCGGCGCGGGCAACGGAGCGGCCCTGAGACGCAGGACCTTGTCGAGGGCCACCATGAAAGCCCCCCGGGAGATGGCCGACGTCCCGGAAAAATTCGCCCCATCGGCCTCCATCAGGTCACGAGCCGTCACCCGGTTGACCGCTGACAAGGCCCAGAAACCAGGTGGGACATCGGCCCACGCCGTCACCATGAACGCGTGATCCGCAGGATCCAGGAACGCAGCCAGAATCCACGCCGCGTCATAGCGAGATACTCGTGCAAGATTGGAAGCGCTGCCTCCCCAGACTCCTGGCAGGAAACCACGTTCTATAAGGTATGCCCCGGCCGACGCCGGGTCGATGTTCCGGGCCGCGGCCACCTGGGACAGTCCGAGGCCTGCGGCGGCCGCCACGGCCACAACGACTGTTCCGCGGTACCTCAAGGCTCCCACCTCAGCGTCATGTCCTCCTCGAGCCCGAGTTGCCGAGCCCTTCCGGCAGTCAATTCCAAGACCTGCCGGGAACGCCAGACCACGGGGGACAGTCGTCGCGGTGGAAGGTCATGAAGAATCCTAAGGATACGGAAGTCGCGGGAAAGGAACAACACGTCCAGCGGAAAGGACGGCCAGAAGGTGTGAATGCTGTTGCACGGCACCAGCAGCAGGCCTTGATCGAATTCGAGGCGCTGCCTGAGGCCCAACCCTCGCAATCGCGCCAACGGCGTACGGGCTTCCTCGAGCCGGGCCACCACGAGGCGATCCTCCAGCCACAAGCTGGGCATGCTAGGCCTTCCCCGTCAGGATGCCCAGGACGAGCGGACCGAAGATGATGATGAAGATGACCGGAAAGATCAGGAAGGTGATGGGGAAGACCAGCTTGAGCGGGGCCTTCTGAGCCTGCTCTTGGGCTCTCTGCCAGCGGGCCTCGCGGATGATGCCGCTCTGAATTCGCAGGGTGCGGGCAATCGAAGCCCCCATCGTCTCGGCCTGGACCATCGCGATGGCCACGCTGTTGAGTTCCTTCAGGCCGACGCGGCGACCGAGCTCACGCAGCGCATCCCCTCTGCTGCGCCCCAACTGCATCTGGCGCAGGGTCTTCTCGATCTCCTCCCGCAAGGGATGGGGACGCATGCGTTCGCTGATCTTTTGCATCGCCGCCGTCAGGGACATGCCGGCCTCTACACAAGTGGTCAACAAGTCCAAGGTGGTCGGCAGTTGCCGCAGGATAGCTTGCTGCCGAAGCTCGATGGCCTGGTCGAGACGCGACGCTGGCAATCTATATCCTGCCACGCCGGCGAGCACCAGCCCCACCCCAACTCCGGTCTGGGGCAACTCGAGGACCGATCCGTTCACCAGCAGGAACACCACAGGAAGAAGCACCGCAAAGATCCACTGCCGAGCCACGAACCGCGCCGGGGTGGTGTGATCATCCCCGGCCATCAGGAGCCGTGCCTGCAAGGCCGCCATCCGCTCTTCGGACAAGCGCTCGACCGCAAACGGCTTGAGCCTGTCCTCCAGCACCCGCAAGGGCGCCGTCTTTGCGCGCGGAGGACGCTGCGACATGCCAGCGCCAGGCCGAGCCACCCGCTTGAGGCGCGCCTGCACCTGAGATCGGGCCTGGGGCTTCGAAAAGGCCACTACGCCCAGAAGGGTGGCCCCGAAGACCGCCACGAAAATCAACAGGAAAAGCAGGGCGACAGGCATCAGACGTCCAAGGCCACGATCTTGCGCACGACGAGGCTGCCCGTGGTCACCATCACCACGCAGATCAGCACGAGCGCCCACCCCAGAGGCTCGGTGAACAGCACACCCATGCGATCAGGCGCGATCAGCAGGAGGATAAAGTAGAGTCCTACGGGCAGGAAGGAGAGGATCGAACCCGAGAATCGTCCCTGGGTGGTCAAGGTGCGGATCTGCCCCTGGATGCGCCGACGCTCCCGCATCGTTCCGGCCAGGTTGTCCAGGATCTCGCCCAAATTGCCGCCCGTCTGCCGCTGGATGACAAGCGCCGTGCACACGATGTCGAGGTCATCGTGATTCATGCGATCGGACCAGCTCTGGACCGCCTGATCGAAAGGCACGCCCATGGTCAGCTCCTGCATGACCTCGCGGACCTCGGCTCCCATGGGATCGGCGAACTCCTGTGTCACGAGATCCAGGGCCTGCTGGACCGAAAATCCCGAGCGGACGGCATTGGCCAGGACACCCACGGCATCGGGCAGTTGTTCCTCAAATTCCTTGACATACCTTTGCCACTGCACATCCAACCAACGATTCGACAAGCTCCAGACGACCCCCGCAGCCAGCAGCGCCAGAAAGACCCGGCTCGCCAAACCCTCCCCCAGCACGAAACCCAGCAGGCCGCAGAGGCCGACGAGACCAGCCTGCTGGCGAGCGAAACGCTCGGTCGACAAGGGATTGCGCGTGCGTGCGAGGGCCTTGCGCGTACGCGCCAGATAACCCTCCAGCCATCGACCCAGGCGGGCCTCATAACGACGCGCCACCACCACGGCCAAAAGGCCGGCCGAGAGGAAAGCCAGCAGGAAAACGAACAGCAGGCGCGGATCCATCAGTGCCCGACTCCGGCCCGTTCGAAGACCTCGGCGAAACGGGGCCTCAGGCCACTGGCACGGAAGGCTCCCATGACACGGCCCTTGGCATCCACTCCCGTCTGCTCGAACGAATAGAGATCCTGCAAGGTCAGGGTCTCACCCTCCATGCCCGTGACTTCGGTGATGCGGGTGATCTTGCGCGACCCATCCGAAAGCCGTGAGACCTGCACGACGACATGCAGGGCGCTGGCGATCTGCTCGCGGATGGCCCTTACAGGAAGATCCATCCCCGCCATCAGCACCATGGTCTCGATGCGGGCCATGGCGTCCCGGGGGGAGTTGGCGTGGCCGGTGGCCAGAGAACCATCATGTCCCGTGTTCATCGCCTGCAGCATGTCGAGCGCCTCGCCGCCTCTGACCTCACCCACCACGATCCGATCCGGTCGCATGCGCAGCGAGTTACGGACCAGATCCCTGATGGGCACGGCCCCCACACCCTCAAGATTGGGCGGCCGGGCCTCGAGCGGAATCACATGGGTCTGGGCCAGCTGCAACTCGGCGGCATCCTCGATGGTCACGATGCGCTCTTCTTCCGGAATGAAAGACGACAGCACGTTGAGCAGGGTCGTCTTGCCCGAGCCCGTTCCCCCGCTGATGAACACGTTCAACCGGGCACGCACGCACTGTCGCAGGAAATCGGCCATCTCGGGAGTCAAGGAACCAAACTGGACCAAATGGTCCATGGTCATCCTGCGGTGCGGGAATTTGCGGATGGTGATCGTGGCACCGCGCAGAGCCAAGGGCGGGATGATGACATTCACGCGACTACCATCGGGCAATCGGGCATCGCACATCGGGCTCGACTCGTCGACTCTTCGACCCAGCGGGGCCACGATACGATCGATCACCACCCGCAATTGCGTCTCGTCCGTGAAGGAGTCGGGCATCAACTGCAGGCGACCTTCCCGCTCGACGAAGATGCGCGAGGGACCGTTGACCATGATCTCGCTGATGGCCGGATCCGCCAGATAACGCTCCAACGGACCATACCCCACGGCCTCGTCCGTCACGTCACGCGCGAGGGCCGTGCGCTCGTCTCGACCCATCGCCGCCGTCTCGGGCATGTCCTCTATGAGCTCGGCCACCGTACGCTGGACTTGCCGCCTGACCTCCAGGCGATGCTGGGAATCCACGAGACGCTCCAGCCCAAGCTCCAATCGCTTGAGTTCTTCCACCAGCAAACGGTGGAGGCGCTGCCGTACCTCGGCGTGCCCCTCGCTCCACGCGACCTGAATGGGGACGAGGGCCGTGGAATCTCCCGACGTGGATGGGGTTGTCCCCTCCGCGCGTCGCGCAAGCCGGGCGGCCAGCGGAACCCAGTCCACGACCGGAGAAGCCTGCACGGCCTGGGCCACCCCGAGCACGGCCTTGCCGAAGGCGGTCGCCGGGGGCGACGCCGGAGCCAATAAGGGGACGCCACGGTTGAGCGAGGCCACGACGGCAGGGTCGAACGGCACTGCGGCCACGAGGTCAAGCCCCAGTTCGAACGCCACGTCGCGCGGAGTGACATCCTGCACGACGCCCACACGATTGACGACCAGCAAGACGCGATCAAGCGCCACATGCTGGGACCTCAAATGGTCGAGCAGATTCCGTGTCGCGCTCAGGGACGGGATGTCCGGCGGCACCACGAGCACCACGGAAGAAGCAAGATCCAGCCAGCCAAGGGCAGACTCGGCCAGCAGGCCCGGACCTGTAAGATCCAGTACCACGTGAGCTGCGGCACACTCGCGCTGGCGGGCCGCAAGAGCAGCCGGGTCCAAGGTTTGGCCCCACCCCATGGGCGGTGCCGGCAACAGGTCCAAACCCGAGCCGTGACGCACGAGGGTCTCGGAAAAGGGCGTCCCGTGACGCAGGGACTCCCCCCAGTGCGCGTGGCCCGCCTGCAAATCGAAGGCCTCTGCCTGGAAACCGCCAGAGACCTCGTCGCCATCGATCAACCAGACGGCCTGACGCCCCCGACGCAACAAGGCGAGGGCCAGGTTTCCCGCAAGAATGCTGCGACCGGTCCCACCACGGGCGGACAGCAGCACCGTGAGGCGCGGCGCAGTCATCGCGCCTTGCCATGGCCTTTCTCGGGCATGGCCTCGCCTTCCTTGAAAAGCGTCGGGGTCACGAGGAACACCAGCTCGCCCTCTTCTTCCTCCTGCTGGGTCGACGTGAAAAACGCACCCAATAAAGGCACCCACCCGAGAAGGGGCACACGTGAAACCACCGTACGCAACGTACGGCGCTTAAGGCCGGCCAGGACAATCTCCTGCCCTGGCCTGACAGCCACCTGGGTCTCGGCCATGCGGGTGGCAATGGCCGGGATATTGAAGTTGCCGGTCTGGACCCCATTCAACCTGTCGATGCTGGAGACCTCAGGCTTGATCCGCAGGAGGATTTCCTCTCCCTCGACCACGGGCGTCACCTTGAGGCCCACCCCGAAGGGCTTCCAATCCACTGCGACGGTGTTGGGAGTCTGGACCACCACAGGCAACTCACCACCCGACAGGAACTTGCTCTCCTGACCCGAGAGGGCAAGGAGGGTTGGCGAAGCTTCGAGCTGGGCTCGCTTCGCTTGAGCCAGGGCCTGGAGACGAGCCTCAAGGACGCCGGCCCGGACCGGAAGACCAAGGGCAAAGGGAGCGGTAGGCGGCGCCTCCTGGAACGCCAAGCCCTCGGACCAGCGGATACCCGTCTGGCTGTCATTCCCGTTCAACAGCTCCCAGACTTGAACACGAATCACGACGGTCTCGGTGCGGCGGCCGGACAACACTTCGAGGCGATAGTTGGAGGGTTGGCGACTGGCGGCCGTCCAGACCAGGAAATTGGTCAGCCCCGGCTTTCGACCTTCGATCAGGAGATTCTCGCCGGTTCCATCTTGAATCAGCGTCACGGCCGCGACCGCGGAGTCGCCGATGGCCACTCGGGTTGCACCTCGGGGCACGCGGAAGACCGTAGTATGCCCCTGGCGGACGGTCAAATCGGCTACGCTGGCCCATGCCGGAGGGGCCCCCCCGGGCCACCGGGAAGGCCACGGGCCCAAGGCGGCAACTAGGGCGAGAAGAAAGACAAGATGGCGTCGGCTCATGGCTGCGTCCCCCCTCTATACCCCCGCCAGCCCTGCTCAGTTGCCTCCGCCTTGGCGAGAAGCCCCGTTATAGATCTCGACCTGGGGGACCCTGCGAACAGGAGGCTTTGCGGGTGGCGCCTGAATTCTCACGATCCGAGGCGGTGGGGCGGCCCCCCTGACAACCTTGACCACGGTGCGCGGGGGCAGTGGCTTGGTGACGGCAGGACGTGCCACCTGTCCCAATACGAGTCGCTCAAGCTCGCGGATGTCCGGCTGACCACCGGTCGCCACGTCTCCCGGAGACCTGAGGATGAAGTGCAGGCGACCGGCCTCGGCCAGGACCGCCAGCAACTGCACCCGCCCCTGGGGCACCGCCAGGGTGACGGCCCCATTGGGTCCTGTGACCGACTCCGTCGCCTCGGTCGAGAAGCGATCCCCGACGCCGATAACCCGTGCGGCATGAACAACCGGTCGAGATACCAACCGACCGCCTCCCTCTGCCTCAGGCACCGTCGCGACCAAGTCCACCCGATCGTCCGGCCGCACCAGAGGCACGTCCTGCAAGCCATCCGGCACATAGACGAAACCCCGCTCGCCCGCACCGATACGAGGTGAGACGCCGGTTGCAGCCCCCGCAATCACGGCCCGTCCCTCGACCAGAACCTCGCCAGGCCAGAGGGGCGTGGTCGTGACCCGCCCGACCATGGCGCGCCCCGCCGGAACGTGCGAGGCCGGAAGATAGAGGGCCGGCACCTCGCGCTCCTCGAGATCACCCTCCTGCAACTCATGTCGAGCAGGCAAATCGCGGGCCACCACCCAGACCTTGATCTTGGCTCCGCTCCCCGCGATGCGGTCCGACGCATCGGACAGATAGGTCACGGCGAGCAAGGCGGCGAGGCCCGCGAGACCTCCTGCGGCCAGCAACAGGCGTCGATTGACGTCGAAACCACCTAGGATTCCTGCTTGGCCACCTTCCCGGACACCTTTTCCGCCACGGCGGGAGGAAGGCTTGGCACGTCTCGAGGACTTTCCCGACGCCGCAGGCGACGGGTCGGCAACAGGACCCTCGTCGGGGCGACGCAAGCGCGATCTCAGATCAGACATCGTTCAGGGCCCTCCCGGGGCAGGTCGGACGGCCCCACCGGGGGACCCACGATCCATCAAGACCAAGCATAGCGCACGCCCGCCTGCGTCCCGAGCCTCGAAGATCGTGGCCCTCCACGGCCCCCTGCGCCACAACCGCAAACGGCCTGGCGCGTCTCCGCCGTCCAGAATCGCGGGTTCTTCTTCGGCAGACCAACCTGCCCGTCGCCAACATGCATCGAACCGGTCGAGAGCCGTGGCCGGAGGACCCGACAATCGAGCCCAGCGGGCTATCCCCTTTCCCCCCACCGTCACCCCGGTACATCCGGGAATCTCCGGCTGTCCCGTCAAGGCCGCGAGGAGCACGATCCCGGTCATGGGCCCTCCACAATCTCGCGGATCCAGCGGTTCTGCTCAAGGAGCCCCACCTGCGGATGGTGAACCGGCAGTTCACCCGGCATGAAAGCCTGCGCTGACACGGCAAGGGGGGCCGCCAACCCGGACGGTGGACGACCGACCTGGCGAGCCACGCCCTGCACCTGGCGACGCAGAGGCTCCAGCAGGCGCATGCGGCTCTCGGCCTTGGCTCCATAAAGGATGAATCCCAGTCCGAAGGTCATGGCTCGACCCTCGACCTGCTGTACCTGAGTGGCGACGTAACCCATCGCTCCGGGCCCGAGCGGGCGGGGCCTCAAGTGCGTCGTGGCGGTGCCTGCGACGGCGCTTGACCAATCGGGGGCCTTGGCCATCCCTTCCGGAATCAGGTCACGGACGGCAGCTGTCCGACCCGCCATGCCAGTCGCCGACTGCAGGACACCGGCACCGGTGATCTTGGCCGCAGAGCCCGCCATGGCCTGATGAGCCGCGGTCCTTGCCGCATGCCGGGCGGCCATCACGACCTGCTGGCGCTCCAGCAATCCCTTACCGAGATAACCCACCACCAGCAGCAACAGCACGCCGACGGGCAGCACGATCGCCATCTCGACGAGCGCCTGGCCGCGGGGCGAGCTGCGATCAGTGCAGCAGTTCATGTGGATATCCGTTGAGCCCCCCCACCTGAAGAAGGCGGGGGGTGTACCAGCGCAGCCCGACCCCTCCTGCACCCGCCTCGCCCGAACCAGGCTCCGCGGCCTTGAGCTCACCCGCGGGGACGAGGCCTGCCGCAGCGACGGAAGGCAGCACCAGAGGATGCGACGCACCGAGCAACGCCGATCCCAGCGGACGGTACACGGGCTCGGCCCAGACCAGAGTCTTGCCAGCGGCCCCTCCCGCACCTGCCGCCTCACCCGGGTAGTTTACGCCCCCGACGAACCGCCCGGCAGCGAATTGACCGCCGTTTTCAGGCAAGTTTCTGGGACCGGCGAGGAGGGAGAGGTTGCGGGCGTTGGCGGCGGTGCCTTCACCCATCGCGGCGTTCATGCCCGAAACATTGGCATTGAAGGCAAGCCGAGCGGCATCAGCCACGACGGCCGGCCCCTCGCGGGCCACCCAGGAGTTGTAAGCCACGAGCCCCGCCCTGAGGCGTCGCAATCGGGCCACGTGGGCATTGGCCTCGCCGACCCACTTGTCGAACTCTTCGGCAGCGAGATAAGGCTGCCCGGGCAACGGCGGTTTGGAGCCCACGACGGCAAGAGCCTTGGCGAATTTCAACCGCGCAAGCGTGGCCTGGCCCGTCATCGCCGCATAGGCCAGTGACCGGGTGTGATGAATCGATACCTTTACGGCCGTCCCGGCGAGTGCCGCGGCATCCACGGCCGTCTGGGCCTGCATCTTGGCCGTCGTCAGCCGGGCCAGATCATAGGTCGCGTAAAGCACACCCACGATCACGGCCAGAACCAGAGTGAAATAAACCAGCGACTGCCCTCGGGGCGAGCGACGGTCCCTCACCGGACGGTCCCCGCGAAGAACGCTTTCTGGGCCTTGTCGAAGCGCTCGGCCGTTCCAGCCAACGAGAGGGTGCCGTCCACCTGCGCGAAGCCCTTGGCCACGGCGGCCAAGGTCGCATCGACCCCGGTCGAACCAGGTACCGTGGCTGCCACGACATACGAGGCATAAAAGGCCTTGACTACTTTGTCGAGCTGGGAAAGCCCGTCGGCGAGCTTGCCCGCTTGGCGGAACTCGCGATCCTCATTCTCGGGTGCCACGTAGCGCTTGCTGGGGGAGACAGAACCGTTGCGGTCCATCGGATTGGCCAGCGTGGCCTGTACCGTCGGGTCGGCCGCAAGGGCCAGTTCGGTGCCAGAGCCCCCGCCGGGCAACTTGCGAACCACCTCTCCCAATCCTTTGAGGCGATCCAGTCCAGGCAAGGACACTCGATAGTCCACTTGCAGATCCGTGGGCGCCTGAGCCGCACCTCGACGCAGACGCCCGGGAACGAACTCGGGACGCACGACCGCCGAAACCGCCCATCCCTGCGCGACCGGCGGTCGACCACCCGTCGCGACCATCGCTCCGGAAAGCGCGGAGGTGAAGCCTTGCTCGCTGCAACTCACGGTCACCCGGGTCAAGGACCTCGAGCTTCGGTCGAGGTCGGCACGGGCCCGGGACATCCAACCGGCACCCGAGTCGGCGGCGTGGAGTTCCAGCACGCGACGCACCCCCGCTTCGGCCGTCTCGCCGTGAACAGCCGCCACGCGCGCCGCCACGAAGGCGGTTCCAGTCAGGACGAGGCGCCGCTGCACCGCGAGACCCATCTCGATCGTGCCATAGGTCAGCAGCAGCAGAAGGGGCAACACCAAGGCGAATTCCACCATCGCCTGGCCCTTCGGCGCGGACCTCGACTTTTTCATGCCTGGCCACCCCATTGCCAGATGGGAGGCCACGCCAAAGCTGCCACGGTCCCCAATGCGATGGAAAGGGCGTAAGGCAAGAGGGGTGCACGCGAGGTCCCCACCATGGAAGCAGGCTGGCGAAAGCCTGCGCCCATCGCCACGAAGAATCCTCTGACCTGGCGCAGGACCCCCCCCAAGGACCCGTGCAGCGCGGCCCACAAGAAACTGAGCACGCCGCCGACGAGTGCGGTATCGAGAATGGCGGACAGGGCGGGCCACAGGCCTATCCAGGCTCCAGCCGCAGCCATCAATTTGATGTCGCCGGCCCGTATGCCCTTGAGCTGTCCCCACCTTCCCGCATAGACCGCGTCAATCAACAGGAAAGCCAAGGGAAAGACCAACCATCCTCCCAGGACATCCCCCAGGACTTCCACGGCTTGCGCCCCCCCCGCGGTCCACCAGCCCCAGCCCACCCGAACCAGGACCGCGAGCCCCATGGCCGGAAAGGTCAACCAGTTGTAGATGCGCTGGCTACGCACGTCGGTCACGACAGCCACGATCAAGACCGGCACAACGGTCCAGCGGACGGGGTCCGATACGAAGAAGGGCATCACGGCTAGCACTGTACCCGGGAAAAAGGCCCGGGACGCCGTGAGAACACGGCCGTCCCGGGCTGGGAAATCGGGATCCGAAGCTACTTCATGTTCTTGATGAGGGTGTCGATCGACTTGTTGACCTGAGCGCCCACTGCCTTGTAGCCGCCGATGCAGACGGCCGCGATGACAGCCACGATGATGCCGTACTCGACCATGCTCTGGCCTTCTTCTTCACGGACAAGGCGGGTGATCAGCGACATCGGGATTCCTCCGGGGAATGCTGGGTTGGGGTGACGACTCGGGCTGTGCCCTCACGAGGGTGTTGTCCGGCGAAGCGCCACGAGGCTTGCGTCCCTATGGTTAAGCGTCGCCTAAGCTTCGGAAAAGAACACACGTAGGCCTCTGCAGAAACCCACATTTAGGAGAGGCTTAACTCTTCCAGTCACAAGGCTGCCCCCTCCGGAGGGGATAGGATATTTCAGGAGAGCCTTCCATGCCCAAGCTCGTGCGCGACCTAAACCAGGTCCTGGGCCCGACCCCGCAAGCCGGTCGGGTGTACCGGACGCAGGACGGCGTGCGTCCGGCACCTCAGGATGAGATTGACGCAACGGCACGCCGCAGACGCCCGCCGGCAGAGCCCCAGGGTCTCGGAGGCTTCGTGGGGGACGTGGTCGTGGGTGCGCTCCAAGGCGCTGGCGACATGGTGGGCGGCACTTTCCATATGATCACGCACCCCATCGAGACGGTGAAGGGTCTGGCCATGCTTCCCATCGCCTTGGTGACACGGCCCGGAGAGGTCGTCCGCGCCTTCACCGAACCTTATGCGGAGGCCATCCGCGAAGGCCGACCCGGTCGTGCGATCGGGCGAGGCATGTTCGAGATCGGGTCCATGATGTTGGGTTCAGGCGCCCTCAAGCCTGCGAGTGGAGCTATCGGAGCATCTCAGGCGGCAACGGGCGCCGCCCGCACCGGGCAAGCCGCCCAGCAGGTTGGACAGGTTGCCCGGAAGGCCAAGCAGGCCGCAACCGCAGCCCAGAAAGCCCAGGAGGTCGGTGAAATCGCCCAGAAGGCACGACTCGCCGCCACGGCCGCACCCGTCAATCAGGCCATGCAGCAGGCAGCCAAGGCACGCAAGGTCACCCTGGCCGCCCAGAAAGCCCAAGAAGTCGGCGAACTCGCCCAGAAGGCACGACTCGCCGCCACGGCCGCACCCGTCAATCAGGCCATGCAGCAGGCAGCCAAGGCACGCAAGGTCACCCTGGCCGCCCAGAAAGCCCAAGAAGTTGGCGAACTCGCCCAGAAGGCACGACTCGCCGCCACGGCCGCACCCGTCAATCAGGCCATGCAGCAGGCAGCCAAGGCGCGCAAGGTGGCTGCGGCCGCACCAACCGCTGCACAAACGGTCACCCAGGGGGCTCATGCCACGACCCGGACCGTGCGCGTGACGGCAGGCGCTAGGTCCGTGCGTACCCTCGCCGCCCCCCCGGCCCTGCGCGAAGTCGCACGGAGCACCCGCCACGTCCGGGTCATCGACCAGAAAGTGGTGGCGGGCTTCTTGACCGAGAATCGGACCATGCGGGTCTCGAAGGTTTCCCAGGTCCTGGCGACACCCGGCGGTGGCCTGCTCGAACTTTCCCGGACCACCGCCCACAAGGTTCACACCGTGATGACCCATCCCGACGCCGCAGCACTGCTGCGGATGGCCGCACGGATCCCGGGCTGATGCCGATGCCAGCATTGCCTTCGCTTGCCAACTGGCTGTCTGCCATCCCTTTCCTGCGCCGCGGCGCCGGGCCGATTCCGGCTGCCGCCTCAGCTCCCGCGCCCGCCCCACTTCCGCGAGATCGGGTCAAGCTGTCCACTCGTGACGATCTTCGCCAGCAGCTCCAGCGGCAACTCGACCAGGAAATAGGGGGTACGGGTCCTTCGGGGTACAAATCTCTCGTTCGCAAGCGCCCCGATCTCATCGACGCCGCCAGCCCCGAGCAACGGGCCCGTCTCATCTCGGGCCTGCTGGGACGAAATGGCGGGAATCCCGACCGAGAAGGCATCCAACTCGTCATGGCACCCGCTGCGGGCAAGGGTGAGGATGGGGTGTTGTCGGAGAGTCTGGCCCGCGTCGGAAAGAGGGCGCAGCTTTTTCGGGCCATGGGCGATCAGGGGCCAGGTTTGGATCTTGCGCGCTTCGCGCTCAGGGGCGGTTGGTTCGAAGAGATTCCGGCCGTCGACGATGCGGGTTTGCCGGGTGTCCGGGCGGCCATGAGGGTCGCCACGGATCGAGACTTGATCAACCTCCCCAACACCTCCAAGTCCAAGATGATCTCCGTGCTCCAGGCCGCCCCTTTTTCAGACGAAAACGACCTTATGGTGATGCGCATCCGCCGGTTCATGGACCCCTGAGGCGGGGCATGGAGAGGCGGTGAGCCTTACTCCGCCGCGCAGCCATTTACCTTGGTGGCTGATCGGGCTCGTTTTGCTGGCGGGTCTGCCGGCCGTCGGAAAGCCGCAGCCGAACCATCCGATGCGTCAGCTTGCGGAAGCACGGCTGCTGGCCGTGGCCGAAGGCGATCTCCCGGGAGCCATTTCCCGATTGGAAGTCCTTATCCCGGAAGCCACAGGACAGGTTCTGGCCGATGCCGCTGCGGACCTGGGCGACCACTACGCCGTCCTCGGACAGGAGGAGGCGGCGAGGGCCGCCTATCGCACCGCATTAAACGAACGCTCCGCCCACCTGCGGGCCGCGACGGGCTGGGTCCGGACCGGGGGACTCGGTACTTCCGAAGATTTCGGTGGGGACCTGCGGGGTTTGTCACCCACGCGGCCGGGACAAGGCTGGGAAGCCCTGCTACCCGAGGAGGATCGAATCGCGTTCCGGACCCAGGTGGATCTTTTCGCACGACAGGAGGCCGCTCGACGGCTGAATGCCGCCGGTCGACGCTTGCTCAAGGCCGGACAGGCACGCAGGGCGACCTCGGTGCAGTTGGCACTCGTGGTGGCATTCGGAGAGACCATGCCACCGGGCACGATGGCAGAGCTTGTCCTGGAGCTTGGCACCCGATGCACGGCGGACGAAGGACTCCAGGCCTTCCGTGCTTTGGAAGCGAGAACCCCGGGCCTCGGTGGGCTGCCGGCCACCACCAGAGCCAAGTTATGGAAGCAGCAAGGCCAGCGCCTTTGGGAGCTGGGCCGGTCGGATGCCGCGACCCAGCTTTTGCAGCAGGCACTGGCCGATGCGGAATTGTCGGCTGGCACTCTCCGTCTCGACCTGGAGAGCCTGGCACGTTCGATGGCCGGCGGCCTGTCGGCCGAGACTTGGCGACGGGCGGCCCGCAGGCTGACCCTGTTGGAAAGCCGGCTCGACGGCAAGGATCGACAAGAGGCTGCGATCGCATTGCGGGAGTTGGCGCGCGAACATCCTCGCAGCAACCTGGATGGCCGCGCGCTGACAGGAGCCGCGAGCGTTCTTGAAGATGGGGAACGCCTTCTGGAAGACATCCTGACCGACGATCGCCGCAATGACCTCTGGCCGGATGGCACACGCGCGGGCGGTCGAGCGCTCGCCTTGCTTGCGCGGCGGCGGGAGGCACGAGGAGACGTTGCAGGAGCCCGTCAGGCCTGGCAGCAACTCCTCGAGTTCTTCCCCGACGGCCGCGATGCTTCGGGCAATCCGCTCAAGGTTCTGGCCCAAAAGGGCCTCGGAACGGCTGGTTTGCCTTGAGACAGCTTGCCAAGCCATCCGGGAAGGTCCTCGGACTGCTTGCCCTGCTCGTGGGGTTGCCAACGATTCTTCTCGTCATGGCGGAAATCCGCGAGCTGGAACGGGAACGCACTTTGCTCATCCGCTCGATGGCCGAAGCCCGCCAGAGTCAGGCATCGGCCTTGGCCGCCGACCTCGGAGACCAGCTGGGGCGCCGGCTCTCCCGGCTCTCGCCTCCCCTTGGACGCCAAGGCCGTGGCAGGCCTTATCTTGCCGAGGAACGACCCTGGATCACCCAGCCCTTCTGGATCGATCGAGAATATCGACTCGGTGGAACCCAACCGTTGGCACCACCTGGAAAAATGGCGGATCTGCCTCTCCCTCTGGCCCAGACGACTCCAGAACAGGTCGCCCAAGCCCTCCAGGAAGGCCTGTCAGCCGAGTTCGCCCGCCGGGACGTGGCGTCCGCCGAAGCTGCCTACCGACGTGTTCTGTTGCTGTCGGCGAATCCGGGCATCCGGGCCAAGGCAGCCTTCGGAATGGGCCGGCTGGCGGAACGCGGGGGACGAACCGCGGAAGCCATCGCCCTCTATCGAGCAGTGGCGCGCTTGGCAGGCACGGACAAATCCGAGGACGGCATCCCCTATGGCCTGATGGCCGACCTCCGACTGGTGCGTTTGACGGGCGACACCCGAGCGGGCAGTCGCCTCGTACCCCGGATCGAGGCGGCCGTGGGACCAGATGAAGCCTCGGCCTATCTCGACTATCTGGAGCGCATGGCCAGGACCAGCGATAGCCGTGCCCATGCGGCGACCGGACAAGGCATGGTGGCCGATCAGCTTTGGCCCGCCATCCGGGAGCGGGAATTCCGCACGCCGGCCTGGGTCGTCATCGGCCAAGGTGCCTCCCGTCGATTGTTCGGACTGGTCGGGCGGGCCGAGGTAGGTTACGGCGGATTCCAAGTGGATGTGGAGGGCGTGCGAAAAGACCTCGCAAGGGATGGCGTGCGTCGTTTGCGCTTGGATCCGAGGGCTGTTCCCGATCTGATCTGGGGAGATCTCACGGAGGCAGACCTAGCCGCGGCACCCCTGCAGGCGCCGCTGGACTTTCTTTCGGTCACGGTACGCTGGCCTCCTGGCCTGCTGGATGAACGCCTGGCAACGCAACAACGCCGAAGCTGGTCCCTGCTTGCGGTGCTGATCCTCACGGTCCTTGCGGCGACTCTGGCCATAGCCCGCGCCTTGGGACGCGAAGTGGCCTTCGCGAGAATGCAGGCTTCGTTCGTGGCCGGTGTCTCCCACGAACTCAAGACCCCCCTGACCGCCATCCGCATCTATGCGGAGTTGCTCGCCTCCGGACTGGCTCGGGATCCCGCCGGTGCCGCCCGCACCGTCATTCTGGAGAGCGAACGCCTGGGCCGCCTCATCGACCGGGTCCTCGACTTCGCCCGCATCCAGCGCGGTACCAAAACCTACAACTTTCAGAAGGTCGAGGCCATCGTCACCGTCCGGGATGCGTTGGCCATCGTGCAACCTGCGGCGGACGAAAAGGGCTTCCGACTCGTTCTCGAGCCCTCATCGGAGGAGCTTCCGCCCCTACGGGCGGACCGTGACGCCTTCCTGCAAGTTTTGCTCAATCTGCTGGGCAACGCCATCGCCTACTCGGACAGCGGTCGCCTCGTGACCGTGCGGCTGCAACCCGTAGGTGCCCCTCCTCGTCAACTTCGCCTCGAAATCGAGGACCAGGGCCCGGGCATTGCCCCTGAGCATCGCAAGAAGGTCTTCGAACCCTTTTACCGCGCCGTTGCGCCTGATGGGCCAGGAGGCAGCGGCCTCGGGCTGGCACTGGTGCGTGAATTCACGGCCGCACACGACGCCACCGTGACCCTGGAGCAGCCCGCGGGGGGAGGCTGTCGGTTTGTGGTTCTCTGGCCCCTCTGGCCCCCCCTGGAAGGAGCCGCGTGACATGGCGACCATCGTCGTCGTGGAGGATGAGTGGGCCATCCGTCAGGGCTTGATTGAGCTGCTTGAGGGCCAGGGCCACAGGGTCGTGGCCGCGACCACCGGCCCCGAGGGACTTTCCTGTGCGACAGCCCCGGGGGCACCGCCGGACCTCGTCCTGTTGGACGTGATGCTACCCGGTATGAACGGCTTCGAGGTCCTGCGCGGGATTCGGGCACGACTTCCGGGGTTGCCCGTCATCATGGTAACGGCCAAGGGCCAGGAGGCCGATAGGGTAGCCGGATTCACCTATGAAGCGGACGACTACGTCGTCAAGCCTTTCAGCCCGCTCGAGCTCCTGGGGCGTATCCAGGCGGTCCTGCGACGCACGCAAGGACCACTGCCCACGGTTCCACTTCAAGGCCCGTTCCGACTCGGTTCTGCCCTCATCGACTTCGACCGGATGGAACTGCAGCGCGATGGCCAGCGACAGCCCGTACCCGCGAGGGCCCTCGAGCTGCTGAAATGCCTGTGGCGGCACCGGGGGTCGGTCGTCAGCCGGGAGCTACTCATGGACGAGGTCTGGGGGCGCGAGGCCGTCCGAAACACCCGGACCATCGACAACTACGTGGTGAAACTTCGGCAGTGGATCGAGCCCGAGCCACTTTCCCCCCTGTACCTGCATACCGTGCACGGCCTCGGCTACAGGCTCGATGTTCCGGACAGAGGCGACACGGACGATGGGTGATCGGGAAGCAGAAACTGCATCCTCGTGCCGCCCTCTTCACGCCGTTCCGCCCGAATCCTGCCCCCGTGGGCTTCAACGGCCGCCTTGACGATGGACAGACCGAGTCCCGAGCCCCCCGGCCCTCCCGCACGGGTCCTGTCCCGACCGACCCGATAGAAGCGATCGAACACGTGGGGCAAATCCTCTTCTGGAATGCCGATCCCGCTATCTTCGACGGTGAAAAACCAACCCTCGGGGCCATGAGCAAGGGTCAGCAGTATCTCGCCCCCCATCGGGGTATACTTCACGGCGTTTCCTAACAGATTGACCAGCACTTGGCGCAGTCTGACCCGGTCCACCACCAGAAGTGCCGAGCCGGGCAAGTCGAGAGAGAGTTGCTGGTCCCGCTGACGCACCTGCGGCATCACCGTCGCGGCCGCCTCTTCGATCACACGCAAGGCCTCGACCTGCTGGAGGTTGAGATCCGCACGCTGTGAGGACAACTTGGAAACGTCCAACAAGTCATTGACGAGCACATGCATCCGGTCCCCTTCGGCCACGGCGTCCCGCAGGAATCCCTCCAGCATGTCCAGATCAGCGGGACGAGCCCCTCCTTCTGGCCATTGCACCCCGTCCAGCACATCCACCGCACTCTCCAGCAACAGCTTCATGCTGGTGACCGGCGTACGCAATTCGTGAGAAGCGTTGGTGATGAACTCGGACTTCATCTGGTCGGCTTGGCGCTCCGCCGTGACATCGTGGTAGATGACCACATGACCGATCTGCTGGGCCTTGGCATTGAAGAGCGGAGACGAATACCGCTTGAGCCACTGCCGCGGCTCTTTCAGGGCCAGGATGTCCGTCCGGGGAAGCGTGGGCTCGAGCCGCATCGCCGACTCGATGCCCTCGAACTGTTCCGGGTCCTCCCATCGGGCGTGGAACATAGTGTGGGGCTCGAGAAACATCGTCCTGTGGATCCCTGGCTGGGCCATCTGCCGAAGGGCCGGATTGGTCAGCACCGGCGTCAGCTCCATGTCGTAGATGACAAGGCCCTCCGACATCGAGAACAGCACGGCTTGAAGCTCGGCCCGGTCCACAATCAGTTGCTCGACATTAAGCAAGTGGAAGGCATGAACTTGATCCCCGAGGCGCCGCACGGTCTCGACGGCCGGCCGAAAATCAGGGGGAACGACGACCTCGGCACCAGGATCCCACGCGTGGGCAAGGGCGCGATCGCCAAGTTGCTCCAACAAGGCGATCGCCGTGGCTCGATCCGCGTGCATCCTGCCGAGTTTTCGTGCCTGCAGGACCAGAAGCACCGTGGCCAAAGCGGCCCAGATGCCGACGAACAGGAGAACCGGGCTCACGCCTCGCTGCCGGCACGCACCCGACGTTCGAACCGATAGCCGACACCTCGCACGGTCTGGATCCGGACCGGGTTATTGGGATCACGCTCGATCTTTTCGCGCAGCCAGTGCACGTGAACGTCGACCGTCCGGCCTTCGCCCGTGAAGTCGTATCCCCACACCTGCGTGATGAGATACTCTCGCGAAAGAACCTTGTTCGCATTGAGCGCCATGAGCTTGAGCAGCTCATACTCCTTAAGCGTCAAGGAGAGCACCTTGCCCGACATCGTGACCTCGTGCCGCGTGAGGTCGATGCACAAGTCCCCGAACTCGATCTTGTCCGGCGTCGCCACCCGGGCTTCCTGGAAACGAGCCACCAAGCGAAGCAGGGCCTTGACTCTGGCCAGCAATTCACGTAGCGAGAAAGGCTTGGTGACGTATTCGTCCGCCCCGACCTCCAAGCCGACCACGCGGTCGATCTCTTCACCCTTGGCCGTCAGCATGATGATGGGGCAAGGCATCTCCTGCCGTACCTGACGACAAACCTCATAGCCATCGAGGGTAGGCAGCATCAAGTCGAGGACAATCAACGACGGCTTCTCGCGGCGGGCGACCTCGACGGCCTGCGCTCCGTCGGTGGCGGTGACCACGGTGTAGCCTTCCTTCTCCAAGGAGAACTGGATGGACTTGACGATGCTGGGTTCGTCGTCGACCACGAGGATCTTGGCGGACACGTCGGGGACCTCGATTTCGCGAAGGGATGGCAGGAGAAAGGCATGGACGCCCCTTTAGGCTTACCCCGTCTTGATGGCCGCCTATCAAGCCCTTGTGCCGCGCTTCACCAGTCTTCAACAGCAATCGGGGAGCCGTTGGCCCTCAGGGGTCGCGCGTGCTAGCTTGGGAACCGTGGACAACCGCACACCGCTCGCCAGCCATTTGATGTACGCCGTCTTCGTGGCGTGGCTCGGCTTCGACATGGCTGTCAAGGCATGGACAGAAAAGCACCTGGCCGTGGTCGGCCAGCCCAGCGAGGGTCTGCCCTATTCCATTCCGTTCATCAAGGAGAACTGGATGGCCTTGACGCATGTCAAGAACACAGGGGGAGCGTGGAGTATCCTGGCCGGGAACGTCGGGTTCCTGGCACTGGTGGCAGGCGTGGTCGTGGTGTTCATCATGGCACACGAGCGCAGCCTCGCGGCTCCGAGATGGTGGCAAGCGGTCGGGCTCGGCCTGCTCCTGGGCGGCTCAGTGGGCAACTACGTGGACCGTATCCGGTTCGCGGGGGTCACAGACATGTTCGATATGCGTTGGCCCGGGCCCGACATCAGCTGGGGCTTCATCCAGGTCGTGCACGGCCAGAATTGGTTCCCCATCTACAACATCGCCGACATCGGCATCAACATCGGCATCGTGATGCTGGTCTTGGGCTCCATGCGCCAAGGGCGCGCCGCTGACGCATGAGCCTTTTTGTCGACAAGGCCCTCGTCAAGGTCTCCAGCGGCCGAGGCGGGGCGGGATGCGTGGGGTTCCGGCAGGAGAAGTACGTCGAACATGGCGGCCCTTGGGGCGGGGATGGCGGAAAGGGTGGGGATGTGGTCTTCGAGGCGACTCTGGATCTGCAGACCCTGCTGGATTTCCAGCTTCGACGCAACTATGAGGCGGAGGATGGTCAGCCCGGTGGCCAGAAGAACCGCACGGGCCGCTCGGGAGCGGACCGCGTGGTCAAGGTTCCCTGTGGTACCGTCATCCGGGACGCCGCCAGCGGCCGGGTCATGGTCGATCTTGCCGATCCCGGCGATCGCTGGGTGGCCGCTCAGGGCGGACGTGGGGGGCGAGGCAACGCCGCCTTTGCGACGCCGGTCCATCGAGCCCCCACCCACTCCGAACCTGGCGGCGCACCCGTCGTCCGTGAGCTGACCCTGGAGCTCAAGCTGCTTGCGGACGTCGGTCTGGTAGGCCTCCCCAATGCAGGCAAGAGCACGCTCATCAGTGCGGTCTCCGCCGCCCGTCCCAAAATCGCCGACTACCCTTTCACGACCTTGCAACCCCAGCTGGGCGTGGTCCGCTTCGAAGATGGGGGCACCATGATCCTGGCCGACATCCCTGGCCTGATCGAGGGAGCGCATGAAGGTGCGGGATTAGGACATGCCTTTTTGCGCCACGTCGAACGCACACGGCTGCTCATTCACGTCCTCGACTTGTCCGGAGGCCTCGAAGGAAGGGACCCGCTGACCGACTGGTCCACCATCGAACACGAACTGGGGGCCTACAGCCCCGAGTTGGCGGCCCGTCCGCGTGTGGCCTTCCTCAACAAGTGCGACCTGCCCGAGGCTCGGGCCAACGAAGCCCGGGTGCGAGAGGTGCTGGAAGGTCAAGGCGTGACGGTGATTGCCGGAGCGGCTGCGACCCGACAAGGCCTTCAGCCCCTGCTCGATCACTTGCGCCGCACGCTGCCCACGCTGCCCCAGCCGGCTCGTTTCCTGCCGGAAGAACTCCCCGAGCCCCCCCCGGAGGCGCCGTTCACCGCACGCAGAATCCCGGAAGGCTTCGAGGTCACGGGCCCCACGGTGGATCGCCTGCTCGCGCACTGGGATCCTGAAAGTCCGGAAGCCATCCACCGTTTCGAACGTGGCCTGAAAGGCAGCGGCATCTACGACGCGTTGCGCGAGCTAGGCGCCAAGGATGGCGATACCGTGCATGTGGCCGACTTGGCTTTCACTTGGGTGGATTGAGCATCCGACCGTGATTCTGGTCGTCAAGATCGGCACCCGCACGATCACGCGGGAAAGTGGTCCGGACGGTCGCTTCCTGCTTGCATTGGCCTCAGTGATTGGCGAACTCGTCGGCCAAGACCACCGCGTGGTGCTCGTGACCAGCGGTGCGGTGGGGACAGGCCGGGCGCGGCTGGGTCTCGGTCGGCCTGCGGATCTTGCCACCAAGCAGGCGGCAGCAGCCGTAGGACAAGGCCTGCTCATGCACGCCTACGAAACCCTTCTGGCTCCGCTCGGCCTCGCGACCGCCCAGCTGCTGCTGACAAGAGCCGACCTCGGGGATCGTCAGCGCTATCTCAACGCCCGGGGCACGTTGGCCCGTCTGTTGATGTTTCACCCGCCCGTGGTGCCGATCATCAACGAAAATGACTCCGTTGCCACCGACGAGCTGAGGTATGGCGACAACGACACCTTGTCGGCCCACGTGGCGGGTCTGGTGGATGCCGATCATCTCATCATCCTGACCGACATCGACGGGCTGTATGACAGGCATCCGGCGGCACCTGGCGCTCGACGCCTCGATGTGGTGCCTCGCATCACCCCGGAGATCGAGGCGATGGCGGGTGGCGCGGGCAGCGATCTGGGGACCGGGGGAATGACGACCAAGATCCAGGCCGCCCGGCTTGCGACCGCCGCCGGGATTCCCATGACCTTGCTGCCCGGGCGGGCCCCGCGCGCCATTCTCGATCTTGTTTCCGGGCAAGAGGTCACGGGCACACGTTTCCTGGCTCCCGAAGGCAAGCAGGCCTCACGCCGACGCTGGCTGGCCTCGGCCGATGGTCGACGAGGCACCTTGCATCTGGACAAGGGTGCGGTGACGGCCCTGCAGGGTCGAGGCAAGTCATTGCTTCCCGCCGGCATCCGTCGGGTCGAGGGCAGCTTTGCGGCCGGTGACGTGGTGCGCTTGTCCGGCCCGGACGGGAGATTGCTGGGACAAGGCCTGGTCAACTACGGCGACGAGGACATGCGCCGGATCGCCGGACATCCGACCGAGGACATCGCGGGCATTCTCGGCCACATGACCGCCGAAGAAGCCATTCATCGCAACGACATGGTGCTCTTCGACACGCAAGGAGATGCCTCGTGAATGCCCTCGAGAGCGAAGTCCGTGACCTCTGTCGCCGGGTGGCCGATGTCGCTCCCATTCTGGCACGGACGGACGGCAGCTTGCGCCGGGACCTTCTGCTGACCCTGGCCGACATCCTGGAAAGGGAAGACGTCCGGACGGAAATCCTCGCCGCCAACGCCGAAGACGTCTCGAATGGCCGGCAAGGGCTCATGGCACCAGCCCTGCTGGATCGGCTGCTGCTGGACGACAGGAGACTGGCGGCGCTGGCCGCTGCCGTGCGAGACATCGCGGCCCTCCCTGACCCCCTCGGGGAGATCGTCAGGGGCTGGACCCGGCCCGACGGCCTGCAGCTCTGTCAGGTCAGGGTGCCGCTCGGCGTCGTGGGCTTCATCTACGAGGCCCGCCCGAATGTCACGATCGATGCAGCGGCCCTGTGCCTGAAAAGTGGGAATGCCCTGGTGCTGCGGGGCAGCGGCTCCGCCCTCGGGACCAACCGGGCCCTCGTCGCAGCCATCCGCAAAGCCCTGGGACACCTCGGCCTTCCGGAAGACCTCGTGGCCCTTGTGGATCGTCCGGAGCGCGAGGCTGCGGGGGTCCTGATGCGTCAGACAGGGCTCGTGGACGTCCTGATTCCCCGAGGCGGTGCCGATCTGATCCGTCGGGTCGTGGCCGAGGCCAGAGTCCCGGTGCTCGAGACGGGGGTCGGAGTCTGCCACGTCGTGGTCGATGACTCAGCAGACCCCGCCATGGCGGAAGCCATCGTCCTGAACGCCAAGACCCAGCGCCCCGGCGTCTGCAACGCCGCCGAAACCCTGCTCCTGACCAGAGCCTTCCCCGAGCCCCTTCGGCTGTTGACCAGCCTGTCTCGAGCAGGGGTCCAACTATTGGGATGCCCAGAAGCCTTGGCATCGGCCCGGCAAGCCGGCATCCCGATGGAACCGGCGACGGACGCGACCTGGGACACCGAACACCTCTCCCTCGTCTTGGGCGTACGTATCGTGTCAGACCTCGAGGAGGCCCTTGCCCATGTGGCGCGACATGGTACCCGCCATACCGAAGCCCTCGTGACCCGTGACCAAGGGCGTGCGGAGCGGTTCCTGCGCGAAGTCGACGCAGCTGCCGTCTACGTCAACGCCTCGACCCGCTTCACGGACGGAGGCGAGTACGGTTTCGGCGCCGAAGTCGGCATCTCCACCCAGAAGCTCCATGCGAGAGGGCCGATGGGACTGCGGGAGCTGACGACGATCAAAACCCTCGGACGCGGCTCGGGCCATGTCCGCACGTGATGCCGGAGGTCACGCAGCCGCGCCCCTGGCGCGTCTTGTACGGGGGTAGCTTCGATCCCTTCCACGAAGGTCACCGCGCGGTGGTCGAGGCCCTGCTGGCCTGGGGCGCGGATGACGTCTGGATCATCCCGGCGGCACGATCGCCCTTCAAGCGACAAGCGCCTGGAGCGTCGGACGCGGATCGGCTCGAGATGTGCCGGGAAGGAACCGTGGGCCTGAAGGGCGTTCACGTCAGCGACGTCGATCTGGCCCGGCCCGCGCCCTCCTGGGCCATCGACACCGTACGGCTCCTGCAAGCACGACATCCCGGCGGGACCTGGTGGTGGGCCCTGGGTTCGGAACATCTGCCTACTTTGGCCGGATGGCGCGATATCGACGAGTTGGCCCGACGCATCCGTTTCGCCGTGGTCGAACGTCCGGATTTGGCCTCGTCCCTGTCCCGGAACTTCGCGATCTTGCCGATGGACCACATCCCGATGCCCCCGCGAGCCGTCTCGGCTACCGCCGTGCGTGCGGCCCTTGCCCGTGGAGAGACACCCACCGATCTCGCCCCGGGCGTACAGGATCGGATTCGCCGCAAAGGCCTGTATCGGAACGCCCCGTGAAGTCGGGGTTCCTGTCATACTGGAAGTGCTTCCACAGACCTCAAGGAGAAAACATCGCTTGGATCGCGCCCGTGAACTCTGCGACATCGCCTCTCGAGCCGCCGATGACAAGAAGGCCCGGGCCATCATGCGCATCGACCTCACGGACGTTTCGGTCATGTGCGATCACTTCGTCGTCTGTAGCGCCGGCAGCCCGGCCCAGGTACGTGCCATTGCCGATCACATCCTGGAGCAGTGGGCCCTCGCCGGCATGAATGACATCAAGCAGGAAGGTCAGCAGGAGGCGTCTTGGGTTCTCCTCGACTGCGGCCTGGTTGTCGTGCACATCATGCGAGACGAAGTGCGTGAGTTCTACGCTCTCGAGCAGCTGTGGGGCAAGGGTCGCATGGAACCCTGGCAGGCCGTCTCGGCCTGACTTTGTGCCGGTCCGGGACTCGGGACACCTGCAAGAGAGATTTGCCTGGGTCTTCCTTCTGGTGGCCAGTCTGGCCTTCGGTGCCAGCGGTCCGATGGCGAGGCTTGCCACCCCAGCCAGCCCCTTCGAAGCTGCTTTCTTCCGCTTGGTGATTGCCGCTTTCGCCACGGGTCTGGCGTGTCATCGCACCCTGTGGCCGGCCCTGCGCGACCTGCCCCGACATGAGGCTCTGCGGGTCCTCGCCGCGGGTGCCATCCTGGGCCTGCACTTCTCGGCCTTTCTCTGGGGACTGGCCCACACGTCTCTGCCTGCGGCCGTCTCGTTGGTCAGCCTGGAGCCGATGGCCGTGCTGCTGGTCTGTGGTGTGGTCTACAAGCATCTGCCCACCCGAACCGAAACCGTCGGCCTGATCCTCGCGACGCTGGGAGCGTTGGTAGTGGCACAGGGCGCGGGGCATGGAGAGCATCGGCTCGAGGGCGATCTCGGCATCCTGCTGGCCGTGGTCCTTTTCGGCGGTTACGTTGCGTTACTCCGCCCCGTTCGTCATCTCGGCGTGCTTGCGTCGGCCAGCGTCATCTATGCCAGCGCTGCCCTCACCGTCGGGACGGGTCTTGGGCTGATGCACCTGATCGGACACGGCGGCCCCCAGCTGTGGCGCCTCGACCTGCCCTGGAGCAGCTGGGCCGCGATGGCAGGCCTGGGACTCGTGCCTACCGTCCTCGGCCACACTTTGGTCCAAGCGGCCTCCCGGTCCCTGAGACCCGCCATCGTGTCGCTCGCGTCGCCAGGAGAAACGGTTGCCGGCATCGCGCTGGGTATCCTGCTCATGGGGCTCTGGCCGGAACCCGTCGAGGCGATCGGCACGGTGCTCATCGTCGCCGGCATGGCGTGGCCCTTGGCCGCGGGCATGCTCGGCGACGTGCCTGCCCTCAGCGCACGACGACGTTGACGAGGCGCCCGGGAACGACCACGACCTTGACGATGGTCTTCCCTTCGCACCAAGTCCGGGTATCCGCATCCTCGAGGGCCGCCTTCTCGACCACCTCGACGGGGGCATCGGCCGGAACCTCGATACGCCCACGCACCTTGCCGTTGACTTGGATGGCCAGCTCGATGATGTCGTCGACCGTCATCGCGGGGTCATAGATCGGCCAGGGCTCATGCGCCAGACTCCTCGGGTGTCCGAGCCGCTGCCACAGTTCCTCGGCCAGGTGCGGCGCGAAAGGAGAGACCAGAAGCACGAAGCGCTCGAGGGTCGCTCGCGGCAGAACCTCGGCGCGCGAGGCCTCGTTCAGGAAGATCATCAAGGCGCTGATGGCCGTGTTCATCCGCAAGGCCTCGATATCTCCGCCGACCTTGGCGATGGCTTTATGCAGGGCACGCTCGAGATCCCGGGCCCCGAGCGGATCCACGTCGCGAACGGCAGGACTCAACAGGCCGTCGGGTCCGACGACCAATTTCCAAACCCGCTCGAGGAAGCGATGGGAACCCGCGACATTCTGGGTGTTCCACGGCTTGGAGGCCTCGAGCGGGCCCATGAACATCTCGTAGATGCGCAAGGTATCCGCGCCGTAGGCCTTGATGACGTCATCCGGGTTGACGACGTTGCCCCGTGACTTGGACATTTTCTCGCCATTCTCACCCAGAATCATCCCTTGGTTGAACAAACGCTTGAAAGGCTCCTTGGTCGAGACCAAGCCCAGGTCGTACAGGACCTTGTGCCAGAATCGGGCGTAAAGCAGGTGCAGTACCGCGTGCTCCGCGCCCCCGACATAGAGGTCGACGGGGCCCCAATAGGCTTCCTTGTCCTTGCCGAAAGGCGCTTCGGCATTGTGGGGATCCATGAAGCGCAGGTAATACCAGCACGACCCTGCCCACTGGGGCATCGTGTTGGTCTCGCGTCGGACCGCTTGCCCTTCGACCTCGGTTTCCACCCACTCCTTCGCCAGAGCGAGAGGACTTTCGCCCGTACCGCTCGGACGGATCTCCTCGAGGTCGGGCAGCCGCAGGGGCAAGGCTTCGGGGGCCAGCGCCGACCAGGAGCCATCCCCATGGTGGACGACGGGAATGGGCTCACCCCAGTAACGCTGCCTGCTGAACAGCCAGTCTCGCAGGCGGTAATTCACCTTGCGGCGGCCACATCCTTCCTGCTCGAGCCACTCGATCATCCTGCGCTTGGCCGATGCGACATCCAAGCCATCGAGGAAGCCGGACGCCACGTGAGCGCCGTCTCCCGTCCATGCGGATTCAGCCAGGTCTCCCCCCTCGACGACCCGCATCACGGGCAAGCCCATCACCCGCGAAAACTCCCAGTCCCGGACGTCATGGGCCGGGACGGCCATCACGGCTCCCGTGCCATAGGAAGCCAGCACATAGTCGGCAATCCAAATCGGGATCGTCTTTCCATTGGCCGGGTTGACGGCATATGCTCCCGTGAAGACTCCGGTCTTTTCAGTCGCCAGATCCGTGCGATCGAGGTCATTCTTGCGGGCGGCCTCGGCCTGATAGGTCAGGACCGCCTCGCGACACGCCCCGGTGGTCACCTGGGCCACCAAGGGATGCTCGGGCGCCAGAACGCAGTAAGTTGCCCCGAACAGGGTGTCCGGACGGCTGGTGAAGACCTCGAAGGTCAAGTCATGGCCCTTGATCCCAAACGTGATCTCGGCCCCTTCCGAACGCCCAATCCAGTGACGCTGCATGTCGAGTACGCTTTCGGGCCAGTCCAGATCCGACAGGTCCTCCAGGAGCCGATCGGCGTAAGCCGTGATACGCAGCATCCACTGGCGCATGGGCTTGCGCACGACGGGATGACCACCCCGCTCGCTCTTGCCGTCGATGACCTCCTCATTGGCGAGGACCGTGCCAAGAGCCGGACACCAGTTGACCGGCACCTCCGCCACATAGGCCAGTCCGCGCTCGACCAGCTTCAGGAAGATCCACTGGGTCCAGCGGTAGTAGCCCGGATCGGTCGTGCTGAACTCACGAGACCAGTCATAGGAAAATCCCAAGGACTTGATCTGGCGCTTGAAGGTGTCGATGTTGCGACGGGTGATCTCGCGCGGATGCTCGCCGGTCGCCAGCGCGTGCTGCTCAGCCGGCAACCCGAAGGCATCCCATCCCATGGGATGAAGCACGTTGAAGCCCTTCATCCGCTTGTAGCGCGCCACGATGTCCGTGGCGGTGTAACCCTCGGGATGACCGACATGCAACCCGGCTCCCGAGGGATAAGGGAACATGTCGAGGACGTAGTACTTCGGCCGCGCGGGATCCTCGGTGACCCGGAAGGTCTCGTGCTGCTCCCAGTAGGCCTGCCAGCGCGGCTCGATGACGTGGGGATCGTAACGTTCCTGCATGGATGGGGCCTCCGGCGTAGCTCTCCATCGTACCAGCCTGCCCGCGAGGGTAGAATAGGGCCATGGTTCCGGCTGGTTCTTCCCACGATGCGGCAGGCCCGTCGTCACCCGAATCCGGCGGAGGGCTCGAAGCCGCTCGCACGACGGCCGAAGAACGTAAGGCCCTGCTGGCCGCCTTCACCGACGAGGAGGCCCGGGGCACGGACATTGAGGGCGGACTGGGCCTGTTGTCCTCGCTCGAGGATGCCTTTCCGGAAGGTGGAGCGGCCATCCCTGCGCTTTCCCGGTTCGTCCTGGATGGCGAGGGGCTTGCTACGGATGAATCCCCCGCACCGGCGCAGGCATCCACTCCGACCAGCGCCCTGCCGCCCTCGCCCATCCAGGACCGGGTGGACACGCCCTTTTCCGAAGCTCCACCCCCACGGTCGGTCGCCACCGATGAGCCGGACGACGGCTCATCGGTGGCTGATCTGGCGGGACTCTACGAAACACTCGGCGAGGCGCTCGACACCTTGGGCATCGGGGACGAGCATCCCATCCGCGAAGGCTTGCCGACTTCTTCTCCCCTTGATCCGGACACCCTCGAGGATGACTCGTGGGCGACGCTCGAAGCACCCGATGCCCCCGAGACGGACCCGACGACCCACTGGCCCCTTGCCCCTGTCGGTCTCGGTCGCATGGCAGACGACCTGTGGCTCGTCCCTGGCTCGGATGCCCGCTTGCGTCTGTGCATGCCAACCAGCCTCAGACGCTCCCTCGACCCCCGGCCTCCGGTCGTCACCCGGCGTGGCCTGCTGCTCGGGCGCGTGGCCTTGGCCGGCGACACCCACGGTCGACGCCGGATCGACGTCACGATCCTGGCGGCCGTTCCGCTCGCAGACGAGGGGGACAGACCACCTGGCGACCACACCGAGGCCCGTCGGGTCATGCAAGGCCTGCTGCATACCGGCACGCATCACCCGGGTACGGCCATGGTGCCGGTAGGGACCTACGTCCTGCGGCCAGGCGGCGGTCTTGTACGGGAAGACGGAGGCTTGCACGATGCCCTGATGCCTCACCTCTGGCAGACCTGCCTCGTGGTCGATGACGTGGGTGCGGAAGCGGTGATGTTCCGACGCCCGTCGGTGGGACGGATGCCCCGCCGGCCCGGGCGCTCGGAGCCGATCTTCGATCCCGCCACGGGAGGCTTGATCAAGGGAGCCCGCAAGCCATGGCCTCGGGTCATCGCACGTGGGTTCACCGAGGTGCTGGCTCCTGTTGATCGCCGAACAGGCGTGATCCTTGCTTTGCTTGGATGGCTTGCACTCCTGTGGATGGAGCGTCCCGGCACGTTCGCTCTCCGGCGCGAGGGCACGGACCCCTTGCTTCGCTGGGAGGCCCGGCAAGAAGCCCTCGCCTTGTATGCCTGTACCCGGGCCGAGTGCAGGCCCGGGGATCGCCGGCGCCTGCACATGATCCCCGCCGGTACCGACCGGATGGCCCTGCCTCGCCCCAGGCTGGGAGCTGACCCACCCACGACCCGGTTGTGGTATCGCCTGGCGGCGCTTGACCCGGACGGACAACCCCTGCACTGGTCCCGGGCCGTCGCCGTGGATTGGCCGGGAACCGGAGCCTTTCGTCCCATTCAAGGCACGCTCGGGCTTTCGCTGGACCGTCAGACAATCTCCCTTGGGCAACGGCGCCCGGATCCCGACGTCCACGGGCTGTGGGTGTTGCGTGAGGCGCTGGATCCTCCGGGACCGACGGTGCTGCTCGGAGGCGAGCGACGCTTGGACGCCCGCCGGTCGCTCCAGGACCACGTCGAAACCGAAGGCATCTATCGCTACCTCATCCTGCCGCAAGACCGCCACGGATTGCTGGGACAACCCTGGGACACGGCAGCAGTCGGCCTGAGGGCACGACCGCCCTGGGATGCCTGGGGGCGCTGACCTATGGCCTGGCTTTTACTCGATGCATTGCCCCGGACCGTGTCCTGGCCCCCAGGCCAATTCGAGGCCCTACGTCACGAACCCGGCAATCTGCAGGCCTTCCTCGATGCTTGCGGCTCCGGCCGGACCTGGGACGGGGTCATCGTAGCCGGCACGGAAGATGTCCTGAATGAAACCGTACGGGGGATTCGCGTGGCCTTCGGACCCGAGGCTCCCCGATTGCTGGCCTCGACCCATCTCTGCCTGCTGTCTGGAACACCAGCCACGGCCCCCCTCAATGACTCCCGCGGATTCATCGAGCGCATGGCCACGGAGGGTGTGCGGGTCGTTAGTCTCCCCAGCAGGGATCCTGCCGTCATCAAGGAGGCCATCGTTGGCCTCACGGCGGGTACCGCCCCACTCGGGAGCAATGCCGAGGTCCCGGATTACTACACCCTGCTGGGATTGCCCGAAAAGGGCTCGATTGCCGATCTTTCCGCTGCCATCGCCAACTATCGCAGTTTCTGGCAAAGTCGGCTCGATCACCCATCCTTGCAGCACGACGCCCGATCTGCCATGGAGCTGCTCGACGAGGCCGGCGTGCTCCTGTTGGACGAGCAGCTGCGCAGAACCTACGATGCCCAGCTCGCCGAGGCCCGCCAACAAGCCGGCAACCGACTGGTCGTGCCCAAGGTACAGCCTGTCGCGCTACAACGCCCCCCGGAATCCTTCACGGGCCACGGCTGGTCCAAGAGCGGTGGGGTCGGTTCCCGAACCGATCGCCTGGACAAGATGGCCGCGCGGTACAACATCGGGAAACGTACCGAGGAAAGGCCGGAAAAGTCCCAAACCGGTGACCTCCTTGCGGAGGGTAGCCTGCCGCCCACCTTCCATCTGCCCGGCCTGGGCTTCAGATGGCGTTCCAAGGACTCCGACGATGCGTGGCCCCCGGTCGACACCCCGGAAGGCTGGCTGCCGCTGGACGACCCGGAGAAGATTGAGGAAGCGGTCAGGCTGGGCGGGCTGACGCCAAGAATTCAGCCTCAGAGCGAGGCTCCATCCCCCGAGCCGCCATCTGTGACCCTCGAGGAGATCGTGGGCAATCTGGCAGATCCCGTCTCTCCCGTGGCGACTCCGACGCAAGCTCAGAACCTTGCGGATCCGATCCCACCGGTCCCGCAACGGCCAGAGGCGTTCGCACGAGAGACGAGGGTGCCCGAACGGCCCGAAGAAGAGGATCCCGCTCTCGCCGGCCCCCTGGAGCAGCCATCGGGACTCGAACCAGATACCTTCGTAATCCTCCCCCTGCCCGACGCCCCTGTGTTCGTCCTCGAAGCCGCTCAGTTGGACCTGCTGGAGCGCCTCGAAGATCCGGAGGATTTGCTGGTACGGTACTTGGCCGGGGAAATGGATTTTCCGAGCCTCGAAGAGCTCGAGCCATCGCTGCTTCGTGGCGAGGACGAAAGCGGGCTCGAAAGCGAAGAAAGCCCTGAAGACGCGGAAGACCTGGAGCAAGAGTCGAAGGACAGGCTTGAACCCTTCGATCAGGACTTGATATCGGAGGCCGCCCCCGACGAGCCCCACGAGATTGAAAGGAGCCTCGAGGAAGACTGGCCACCGAGAGCGGACGTGGCACCGGACCCGCAGCCGGCCGTCGAGGAGCCTTCCGGACCGGATCCGGATCCTGACAGGGAAACGGATGCATGGCAGGAAGCCGAAATCGACGAGGCTCTGCTCGAATCCGTGGCTCACCTCGATCAGGATCCCGAGCTGGAGTCACTTTTCCGAAGGTACGGTACCGGACCGCTGGAACCGCTGCAGGTCCAACCGTCCGATGGGCAGTCCCAGCCGCCTGCGTCACCCGCCGCGGCCGCCGCCCTCACCCAGGAGATTCCAGAAGAGCCTTGGAGCGACCTCGAGGATCTGGATGCGCTCCGGGCGGTCCTGGGCTCGGCTCCGGACGAGGTCTTCGAACCTGTCCGGGCACCGACCCCTGCCCCTCCTCCGTTGCCGGAAAGCGAGCAGGATGCGGAGCTACTGACAGGGCCACAAGAGGCTGTCCAGGTCCGGGAGACGACGGATGCCCCCCCCGAGACCACTATGGAAACCTTGGTCAACCTGCCAGAGGCAGCTTTTTCACGGTTCCGCAGCCTCGACACGCTTGGGGAGGCCCATCGCATCAGCTTGCCGGTAGACCTTGAATGGCCCTTGCAAGGCGAAGCAGCCTTGCTGGGCGACACGGCCTGGGGCCCCGAAGGCATCACCGTGCACCGCATCATGGCCGTGGTCCCCATCCAACGTCTCGGCCCGGGCGATCTCGAACGGCTGGTCGAGCTGGGCCTGATCGGCTGGATGCTGCCTGGCCCCTCTCGACAGGCGGCTCGGCGGCTCGACGACCTCGATCCCCTGCCCCACGAAGTTCCCGCGGCAGACACCCCTGCGTTCACCTTCCCTGGCATGGACGACGATCAGGATGAACTTCTGCTCAAGCTACTGGCCGAGGAGGGTTACGAAGGTCCTATCGAAGCGGCTGTGCGTACGGAACCTCCATCCGAAGCACCCGTGCTCGACAGTGAGGAAGGCTTGGCTTTGCTGGAGGAGGCGGACGAGGATGAAGCGGCATATGCCCATCTGGCGGTCCGACGCGATGCCCCTCCCGGCATGGCAGGGATGCCGCCCGCACCCTCGCGGCCCGCATCGAGCGCGTGGCGCCATCCTGTGCGTTGGTGGCAGGACCGAGGATTGCGTCGCCAACGCGACCGGGCCTTGCTGGTCCAGCCTGTTCTCGTGCCCCAGGGGCATCGTCCCTTGACCCTTGTCCATGCACCAGAACGGGGTGAATGTCGCTTCATGCTACGGACACCCCAGGGCCTCGCACCCCTGACCCCTCTGTTGGATCTGCCCTCGCTGAACCCGTCCCTGAATCATCTGCCGGTGCTTCGGCAGCAGCTCCACAGGGTTCGCGGCACGCTCACGGGGCTCGCGGTGGCCGCGGCCCTTGTCACGGCTCCCACCCTGTTGCGGGCCGCAAGAGACGTGTTGCCGCCTTGGCCTCAACCTCGAGCCGCAAAGCTGGAGGTCAAGCTCGCCGAAGCCCCCGCAGGCACGCTGCTGAGCTGGCAGGAACCCCTCGACCAAGTCATCGTGCTGCGTGCCTCGATTTCGGACCAGGACGCGCACTGGAGCGTCGTGGGACACCTGGATCAGCCCAAGGTCCGCTACCTTGTGGACCCATGGCCTTTGGAGCATCCCGGTCGGTACCGCTACCTTGTAGGTGGCGTGCGGTGGCAACGGCCGTGGGCACCTTGGCGAAAGGACCAGGCGCCGGATCGCGAACGCCCCTATAGGACCTGGCTTTCCGGAGTATTGAAGCCCCGTGAACGTTGATGCAGGAACCGTACGCCCGGCCGGCCCACAGGACGGGCCCCTCTTGAAGGATCTCTTCGAGCAGGCAGTGCGGTCCAGTTATCCCGACCTCGCCTCATTGACCCGCAGTGAAGTGCGAGAACGAATCGAAAGCCAATGGGCATGGTACGCGGAACAAGGTGGACACGTGCGGGTGTTCCAGCGGCGCGACGGCAGGGTGGCCGGCTTCTGCTGGTCCTTGCCTTCCCATCATCCGGTGACGGGTCTCGCGGAGCTTTTCATCGTCGTCCTGGCCGTGCGTCCCGAGGATCGCGGCCAAGGCATCGGCCATCTGCTGCTCGAAGATGCCCGCACGCTGGCCGCAAGGTCGGGCATGAAGCGCTTGCGGCTTTTCACGCACGTCGACAATACTCCTGCGCGTGCGCTGTACCGGCGAACCGGCTTCAAGGAGGCCACGGTGGAGTTGGTCCTCGAAGAGGACCAGGAGGCCCGCGAACGTGGATGACGTCCTGATCACCCGTCTCACCCTCGCGGCCGCGACCCTCGCCACGGCGGTCTGGGTAGCCTGGGGCCTGCCGCGGGCCTTGCTGTCCAAGGCTCCCGAGCGCCCGCTCGAGGCGGCCCTTGCGGGACTCGCCGCAAGTTGTCTTGTCGGGGTCCTGGGTGCCATCGTGGCGTTCTGTCCGGGACATGCTCCTCTGACCCAAGTCATGTTGGCCACGGGCTTCACGGTCGCAGGGACAAGCCTGTGGTTCGCGGCATGGATACGGGGATGAGGCCACCGGAAGTCCATCTGTTGGGACGAAGCGCCGAGGCGGCCCTCGAACGGGCAAGGCCGCGGCTGCCGGTCGGCACGACAGCCTTCCGGGGATGGCCCGACTCCCCCGGACCGACAACCGTGGTCCTTCTGGCTTGTGATGAGGTGGCGCCACGTGCCCTGAATCTCCGACTGCGGGAAGCTCCGCAGACACTTGCCGTGTTGGCCGTGGTCTCCCGGGGACGCAGCTTGGCGGGTCCTGCCGTGTATCAGTTGGTGGACGAGAAGGGACATCCCCCGGAGCTGATCCTTGAGACCGCCCTGTGCCTGTGGGCACAGGACGAGCTGCCACCGACGTCTCTGCCGCTCAGTCTGCGCCCGCACCCCGTGGGCACTTCAACCGGTCCCGAGATTCACCACCCCGGGTCTGAGGGCCTCCCGGGCTTGCCCGGTCCGTGGAGGATCTTCGATTCAGAGGCCGAACTTGCCCCGGAGGTCGAAGAGTTGCTGCGCACCGCACTTTGGCCTTGGCCGAAGGAACCGTTGCCGACAAGAGAGGCCGCGCTGCGAGCGTGGCGCGCGGCCCGGTGGCCTCTCGCTTGGATGGCGGACAGCCTGCGTGCTCACCTGGAGGGCGTACGGCGGACGGAAGGAACCGAGGCGATGGCCCGCGCTCTGTCTCGCATCGTCGGTGACCTGCCGGGCGAAGAAGATCCTCGGCCCGAACTCGATGAGGAAGGACTACCGCTGGCCTTGGCCGAACTGGCCGATGAGGCGCAGCAGCACGATCGAAGCGTGCTGCTGCAACTGGTGCGGGCGCGTGACCTCGCGAAACGCCCTCTGGACGCACGGCTCCGGGAGGAAGGCTGGCAGCTCAGGAGAAAGTACCTGCCGCCTGCGACCGGACCTTGGCGACTGATCGAGGAGGCTTGGGAGGCCTGCGATCGCATGCCCATCACGCCACCCCCTCGTGGCCACCAAGAGACCTCGGCTCCTTCGCCTCTTCGTCGACATGGGGGTGTTCATCTCGGGCGATGGTTCGTTCCCTGGTCCCAAGCGCACCTCGTGGCCGCAAGAGGCTGGAACTGGCCTTCCCTGGTCTCTCCGGAACGTGTCGTTCCCAGCTTGCCCCTCGCGACGCGACCCCGTGCATCCGATCCGGGAGCGGCTCTATGGCAGGCTACGAGCGTCATGCGGGAAGAACGTGCCGACGGCTGGTGGCTGACCTGGGGGGAGGGCCAGCACCTGCGCGAAGCGCACTTGGGAAAGGACGGCTCCGAGGCCAGGGCACGGCTGGTGCGGTTTGCTCGAGCCCAGGCCCGTGGTTGGTGGAGAAAATCGCCGTGACCTTGCTGGTGGCCCTGGGAAAGGAAGGCATGCAAGTCCTGCGTATCCTCGACGCCTTGCTGGCCATGGCCGTCACGCCCGGTCTGGTTCCGCGGCCGCGCTTCGTCGCGCTGACCGGAGAGGGGGTCGACTTCGACTTCCCCGGACCCGTACAACGTCTGGGCACGAACCCTGATGGTCCTTGGTGGGCCGGTCCCTGGGTCACCCACGTTCCCGGCGACTCGGGCCTGCAAGGCACCCTGGCCAGGGAGGACGCCTATTGGAGACGCATCCTCTCGGTCGGGGAAGGCGTGGTGCATCTCGTATCGTGCTCTTCGGCGCCAGAGGCCGTCCTGCACGACATGCTCCGGGATTGGGCAACCGAGGCCTCCCGTGACGTGGCCTCGACCTGGGTCGGAGAAGGCGAAAAAGCGGGCAGAAGGACGCCCGATGTCTCCGCCGCCGCGAGCCTGTTGCTCCGAGACCTGCTCGCAACCCCGGAGGTCCCGGTCCCTTGCGGTTCCTGGCGGGGCGTGATCTCCGGGCACGACCGAGAACGCGTCCAGGCCATCCTCGAGAGCCGTCTGCTCAAAGACTTGCTCGAACAGAACCCGACGGATGAGGTCAGCTTTCCTGCTGGGCTCTGGGCCCGAGTGGATGTTCCAGAGTCCGCCGAGGCCGACCTCGAGACCCTTGCCCGCGCGATGCAGGAGGCCGGACCCGTCCGGGGGGAAAGTCTGCGATCGTGGCTGCTTGCCGAGTTGGAGGTCCGACGGAGCGTCCTCGAGCCCGGATGGTCGCCACCCGACTCCTTGAGGCGTGCACAAGTGGACACCTTGAGAGAAGGGCTGCAGGCGGAGTTATGGTCCTCGGGCCAAGGGCGTCCTGGAGCAGGCATCGTGGCGCACTGGCTGAGTGTGCTGGAGCACCTGCACGCAGGCTTGATAGAGAGACACCAGGCGTCCCTCGAACGAGAAGCCGCCTTGCGCGAGGCCCTCGACAGGTCGGAAGGGGAGGTATCGCAAGCCCTCGAAAGCCTGAAGCCCGGACGCAGCCGTTTTCTGGGCCTGCCCGCCCCTCTCGCGGCCGAAGAGGTCCTTCGCGTGACGAGTCGGATCACCCCTTGGTGGCGAGACCTGTCGGAACTTCAGACCATGAAGATCCGCCGGGTGTGTCTCGAGGACCTGCAGGATCAGGTCGCACGGATGATACGGACGCTAGGGACCTGGCACACCTTGGTTGAACGGGAAGCCGGGAGACGCCTGGCACACCTTGGTCCTGTCCTGGCCCGAGAAGCCCTGCCCGGCATGGAACACGAGCACGAGCACGCCGTGGAAGATGCCCTTGTCTGGCTTGCCGCCCACCATCCGGAAGCCTTGCTGGAAGCCGCCGGAGGTCCCGGCTGGGTCCAGCGCCTCGTGGGTGAGGAAGCCCTGCCCGTGGTGCCCCAGGTCGCCGACCTCATGGGGGCCTTGACGGCACGGGCCGTGCGGGCCACCGCCATGTCCGCGACGGCGCCGGCAGGGCAGCGTTCACGATCGCGCTCGGCCCGCGGTCTCTACGATCCCGACCTACATCCTTTCACCGGCCACGGCGGCAGGGCCTTGCGCCCTGGGTGGCAGCTCCTGTGGGGCGGTCGGCCCGACTCCCCTGCACCAGGGGTAGACCCGGAGGTGGCCGTGACGGTCTTCATCGCGCTTGCGCTGGGGGGTCTTTGCTGGCGGGGAGGTGCCTTTCGCTTGCTCGGAGAGGACGAACGCTGGGTCGCCGTAGCCGCTGGCCGCGAACCGTGGCGGCTTCCAGAGCAACTGAGGACGAACCCCGCCTGGCTTGCCCGTACGAGAAGCCTTGCCGAACGTGGCCTCCAGCACCGTGAAGGCGAAGCTGGCCGTCAACAGGCCAGACAGCTGGCACGTCTCCTGCATGCCTTGCAGGCTCCGGGCCTTCCCGGCGCATGGGCCGCGACCATGTGGGCGCGCCTCGATCGCTTGGGCTGGACGGCCCGGGTCCTTGCCGAATCCGAAGCAGCCAGAACGTCCTGCCCCTCATGCCTTGCGCCCGCGCCAAAGGGACGTTGCAAGACCTGTGGCCCCGTCCACGGTACGTGGTGGGCCGTATGATGACCGCTCGCGAGTTGCTGGGACTGCCGGAAACCGCCGGTGAAGAAGTGGTTCGCACAGCCTTGGATGCCGCAAGGGTCCGCTGGCAACGGCGACGTGACGTGGCCACGACCCCGGAAACCCGGGAACGGGCCGAAGCTGCACTGGCCAGGCTGGCTGAAATCGCCGCGACCCTCGGGGCGCCCACGGAAGTGGCCGCCACACAGAGTTCCCAGCCTGCAAGCCTGACGGATCAGGACATTCTCGCTGAGCTCGCCCGACGGCGGGAAATGCAACGCCACGAAGCCGAGCGACGAGCACGAGGGAGTTCCGCGCTGCCGCCTTCGCCTCCACCGGTCCTCCAGCAGCCCGAAACTGCGGAAGCAGCTCCTTCGCCCCCCGAAGTCACGCCGCTGCGTGACCGTAGGTCGAATCACCCGCCACCCCAGACGCCCTCCACCGTCCCCGGGGCCTGGCCACTGCTGTTGCCTTTGCTTGGCGGTCTCCTCGTGATCGTAGGGCTGTTCAGCCGTTCGGAAAGGCCGGTGCATCCCGCTCCGACCTTGACACCACCCTTTTTGGCCGAGGCGGAGGCAGTTCCCGGGGAACGCACGCGCCCGCGGCGCACCTTGCCTCCGGCGCCAAGAGCCCCACACCTGTCCGGACCCGCCAAGCTCCTTGCGGACGGAGCCAAGGCTTGGCAAGAAGGCCGTCACACGATCGCACTCGAGAACTTTACGGCGGCGGGTCGTTCCGGTGCGGATCCGGCCATCGCGGAGGTCGGGCGGGCGTTGGCGCTCATCTCGCTGGGCAAGTCTAAGGATGCCGAGACCGCTTGCCGCAAGGCGCTCAAGACCCGCCCGGAACTTGCCGCCGCACACTATAACCTGGGGGTGGCCCTTCATCGTCAAGGCCAAGGAGACCTGGCAGCCAAGGCCTTCCGCCGCTTTCTCGAACTGGCACCCGGAGACTCGGCCGCCCCCCGGGCGCGCGGTTATCTGGCGCGCCGCACGATGCGACGTGTGCCGCTCTTGCAGCCGAACGAAGCTCGGCGGATCATTCAAGAGCCTTGAGACGAGCTCGGACGGATTTTGCCTCGGCCGATCGCGGAGCCAAGCGCAAGTAGCGCCGGTACGCCAACACGGCCTCGCTGACGAGGTTCATCCGCTCATACGAGGACGCCAGACGCAGGGCCAACTCAGGATCTTCCGGGAAGAGGCGGATGGCCTGCGTCAATGTCGCATGCAACGCCTGCCATTGCTCGGCCTGTTCCATGGCCGCCCAAAGACGTTCGTGACGCGCCCGCTCCCCCGGGCTGCGGCCCACGGCCCTTTGATAGGCTTCCACGGCCAGATCATGGCGGCCGAGACCGGTCCACATCGCTGCAAGCTCGTCCAAAGCCGAAGGATCATGGCCCCACGACGCCATGTAGCGGTCGATCAAGGGCCAAGCCGCCGTCTCGTCTCCGCCGGAAAGAAGACTGGTCGCCAATCCCAGCAAGGCATCGGCCCGATCGGGAACCTGTCGCAGAACCTCCTGCCAAGCGGCCCCGGCCTCCTCCTGCCGATCGCTCGCCCCCAGAAGTCGTGCCCGCAAGACCCACACTTCCGGATCCGACACAGCGACATTCTCCAGATATCCAAGAGCCTCCACCGGTCGGCCGAGCTCGGCGTGACAGCGGGCCAGGGCGTAAAGGACGGGCGTGGGGTCCATGCAGCGGTCGAGCGCTTGCAGGTAAGACGGGATGGCTTCCTCAAAACGTCCAAGCATGTGCAACGCCTCGCCGACGAAGAACGGCCCCCGCTCGGAAGCCTTGTCCGTGGCGGCCAGTCGCCGAGCCGGTTCGAGGGCTTCCGTCGCCTTGCCCAATCGAATGAGGGTTTCGGCGAGCGGCCCGGCAAACTCGGCAGACGTGGGTGCCAGGGCTTGAGCGCGTGAAAGATGACGTTCCGCGCCGCCAAGATCACCGCTTTGCAGGGCGTGAATGCCCTGCAAACCCCACAGTCCGGCATCGTCTGGCAGGACAGCCAAGGCGCGGGCAAGCAACGAACCCGCTGCAGGGTGCGTCGCCTGGACATATAGACGGGAGAGCTCGCGCAGGGCTTCGGGGTGCCGGGGCTCCAGTTCCAGTGCCCGCAGATACGAGGTCTCCGCCGCCGCCCCGTCCCCGAGCGCAGCTTGCACCCATCCCTGCAGACGCCACCCACCGGGATCCTTGGGAACGGCCGTCACGACCTCCCTGACCCGTGCCAAGGCATCGGTCCCTCGGTCGTGCGCCAGCAGGCGTCGGACGAGCAGCTCAGCCATCTGCACATCCCCCGGGAACTCGCCCATGGCCGCAATCAAGGTGGGCAACGGGCCGTCCGGCCAACCAAGACTTGCGGCAAGATCCATGATGCGAACCCACAGATCCCTGTCTCCACCGACATGCGGCAAGGCCCATTGCAGGATGCCCCACGCATCTTCCGAACGCCCGCGCTGCTGCACATGAACCGCCAAGGCGTAATGGGCGTAGGCACAGGCGGGATCGGCGGCCAGAGCCGCCTTGAGCAACTGAAATCCCTTGGACTCGTCGTCCAGGCGGAAGGCTAGGTAAGCCCTCAGCGCCAGCCGGCCCGGCGACGGGGTATCCGAGGATGCCTCCTGATCCAGCTTCTTGGCCAGCTCACGGATACGTGCCTCCTCCATGATCTCGTCCAGACCCTTCCGCAAGACCAAGGTGGGCGTTCTGGTCGCCCGCGGCTGCTGCGGCGGCGGTGCCTCCTGGACGGGCGGGGACATGACCTCGACACCCGCCAAACGCCGGTCAAGCGCCGCGCGACGTTGCGGATCGGTCAGAATCTGCAAGGCATCGAGCAACCGGGTGTAGTCATCCCCGGAACGACCACGAACCAGTGCAGCAGCCCGAGCGTGGAAGACAGCCCAGACTTCGTCCTCGGAAACATCCCGAGCAAGCCCGAGCAAAGCGTAGGGGTCGGGTTCGGGAAAAGATGAGGATGGATTCATGGCGTCGAAAGTGGACCCTCTACCGTACCCACGATCCTCGCATTTCCTGCAAAGCCCCAGCGACGTCGCAGTCGGTCCCCCAGTCCTTCGAGCACCGCGAAGGCGACGGGGACGACCAGCAAGGTCAACAAGGTGCTCACGATCAAGCCACCGATGACCACGATGGCCATGGGATAACGGTACTCGCTTCCCGCGCCCAGGCGAAAGGCCATGGGTAGCATGCCCATCACCATGGCCGCCGTGGTCATCAAGATCGGTCGCAATCGCACGGGTGCCGCTGCCAGCAAGGCATTTTCCACGCTCATGCCTCTTGCGCGATAGGTCAGGGTGACATCGACCAACAAGATAGCGTTCTTGGTCACGATGCCCATCAGCATGATCACGCCAATCATCGCCGTAATCCCCAGCTCGGTCCCCGAGACGAACAGGGCCCAGAAGGCTCCCACCACCGACAGGGGCAACGAGAGCATGATGGTGAACGGATGCAGAAACGACTCGAACTGGACGGCAAGAATCACATAGATGAACAGGATGGCCAGGCCAAGGGCCTGGACGAGGCCCGTGAAACTCTCCGCCATGTCCTTGGCCTGGCCCTCGAGTGACACGCTGAGGTGGGGCGGAAGGTCAAGGCGTCTTACCTCCCGGGCCACGATCTCCAACCCGTCACCCAAGGCCATGCCAGGTCTAAGATTGCCGACCACCGTGGCCACCCGGCCACGATCCAGCCTCTGAATCTCGGCATAGCCGGCTCCCCGCCGCACCTCGACGACTTGGCCCAACGCCACCGGACCTGCCGTACCCGGTACCTCGAGTTCCGTCCAGCGCGAGGCATCTCCCCGCACGGTCGCAGCGTGAATGACCCGCACCGGCACATCCTCTCCCCCGAGCGGAAGAGAGGTGGCCGTCTCGCCTTCGGTCGCCAGCCGCAGCGTGGCGGCGACCGTCGCGGGACTCAGACCGCGGGCCGCCATCTGCAGCCGGTCGGGCAGCAACCGCACCTCCGGCCGGGCCGTGCCGAGACTGGTGTCCAGATCCGTGAGGCCGGGATGCCGGCGCAATGCCGCCACAAGCCGATCGGTGGCGGCTGCGAGTGCCCCCATGTCCTCTGAACGGAACTGAACATAGATGGGATAGTTCTGGTCACCCTGAGCCACCGCCCCGATGACCATGATCGAAGTCCTGACACCGGGCAAGGATTGGGCACGATCCCGGATCTCCTGAGCCACCTCGACATCACGCAGACGCCTCGTGCCGCGCGGATGCAAGACTGCGTGAATCTGCGCGAGATCCGGCTGATCACGCAAGCCGACCTGAGTCATCACGGTCTTGACTTCTGGACGAGCCCTGACCAGTCCCTCGACGCCTCGCGCAAGATGCAGAGTCTCTTGTAGAGAACTGCCCTTGGGTGCCTTCAGGGTCAGCATGAACTCACCCGCATCGGCCTGTTCCAGAAAACTCTTGGGGATGAACGGCACGAGGGCCAATCCCGTCACGAAGGCCGCCAGGGCTCCGAACAGGACCGTACGCCGCCAGCGCAAGGCCCAGGCGAGCAGGCGACGATAAGGCCCGGCCCAGACGAAGCCCGTGTCATGGTCTGTCGCGGTGGCCGTAGCCCCGGGACGCAACATGCGGGCCGAAAGCATCGGAGTGACGGTACGTGCCACCAACAGGGACACAAGTACGGCAAAGGCAACGGTCCACCCGAATTGCTCGAAAAACTTCCCGATCAGGCCGTCCATGAATGCTACGGGAATGAACACGGCCACGATGGTGAGCGTGGTGGCTGTCACCGCAAGCTGAATCTCGGCCGTCGCGTCGATGGCGGCGCGGATGGGCTCCTTGCCTTGCTCGAGGTGTCGCCAGACGTTCTCGAGATCGACCACCGCATCATCGACCAGAATGCCGACGACCATCGACAGCCCGAGGTTCGTGAGCTGATTGAAGCTGAATCCCGCCCACTGCATCAACCAGAAGGTTCCGAAGATGGAGAGTGGAATCGCCAGTCCACCGATGAAGGTCGCCGCTTTGCTGCGCAGGAACAAGAAAAGCACGGCCACGGCCAGGAGACCCCCGACGGCCGTGTGCTCCCACACCGAGAGATTGGCCTCCCGGATGAACTCTGTCTGATCACGGGTCGTCACGAGACGCACGCCCTCTGGAAGCGCAGAACGAAGCTCGTCCAGAGTGGTGCGGACCCTCGCGGCGACCTGCACGGCATTGGCTCCCTGCGCCTTGACGATGCCGAAGACCACTGCGGGCCGGCCGTCGACGAGGGCCGCCGTCACAGGCCGTCGGAAGCTCTCCTCGACGTGAGCGACACTGGACAAAGGTACGCTTCCGCCCTTCATGTCACGAACGCCGATATCGCCGAGCTCCCGGACGGTCCGGGCTCGTCCGAGGGTCCGCAGGGCCAGCCAGCGCCCCCCTTCCTCGATGCGCCCTCCCGGCAAGTCGAGATTCCACGCACGCAAGGCATCGAGGATCGCCATCGGCGCGACACGGGCGGCCGCCAACCGCGAAGGCTCGAGGCGCACCTGGACTTCGCGCGTCCTGTCACCGAAAGGCCGAACGGCGGCGACACCTGGCAAGGCCTCGAGCCTTGGGCGGACACGCTCGCGCAGGAAGACCGAAACCTCATCGGGGCGGCCCCCTGCAAAGGCAAAGGTCATGATGGGCTCGCTGGCCGGATCGAAAACCTGGACGGCCGGAGTCCTTGCATCGGCAGGCAAGCGCTCACCCAGTGCCGACACCTTGTCGCGAACATCCGCCGCCGCCGATTGGGGATTCGCATCGAGCCGAAACTGGGCCACCACGATCGCCACGCCTTCGCGGCTCGTGCTGCTGAGTGACTTCAGCCCTGCCGTCCCGGCAATGGCCTCTTCGATCGGCTTGGCCACGAGCGCCTCGACCTCTTGTGGAGCGGCCCCGGGGTAGGCCACCGACACCACGACGACCGGAAATTCCACGTCGGGGAACAAGTCGACCGAGAGCCTCGCCAGGCCCATGAGACCAAGGACCAGCGTCACGAGCATCAGCATCGACGTCAGGACAGGGCGCCGGATGAAGGGCTCCGAGAAGTTCACCGTGCGTCTCCCGTGGCCACCAGCTCCCCGGTACGCAAGAAATCTCCACCTTGGACAATGACCCCTTCGTCGCCCACGAGACCCGAGGCGATCTCGACGTGACGGGCATCCCGCCAGCCAGTGGTGACGGGGACTTTGGCCGCACGACCGTCCCTCACGACGTAAACGGCCTCCGCTCCCTCTTCGGTGACCAACGCCCCGAGGGGCAACACCCATCCTTGATGGCCTTTGCCCTTCAGGCGAGCCTCAACCGACATGCCGGGCCTGAGGCCGTGACGCCCCACGGGCGCGATTCGGACGGGACGCGTGCGGGTGCCTGGATCGAGCACGGGAGCGAGCGCTTCGATCCGGGCGGGAATCTTCACCCCGGGAAGTGCGACAGCCTCCAACGTGGCCATGGCCCCCGGCGCTACGGCTGCGGCTGCACGCTCGGGCAAGGCGACCCGCACGTGCGGAGTGCCCTCCTCGACGACCACGGCCAGAGGTTGACCCGGCATCACGGCGGCTCCAGGCTCGACCAAACGCTGGGTCACGACCCCGGCGGAAGGCAGGCGCACGTGAGACTCGTCGGCCTGGGCCTGCACTGTCTTCAGGGCACCCTCCGCCTGCAGCCGGGCAGCCCTGGCCTGGGCGAGCTGCGCCTCCGCCACGTCGATCATCGTTCGTGCCTGGGCACGCGCTTGGTCGCTCATGACTTGCCCTTCCGCCAGATCCTGCATGCGGCGCCCCAGATCGCGCGCCTGCCGCAGGTTGGCCTCGGCGGTGGCCCGACCGGCTTCAGCCGTGGCCAACGCCGCCTTGGCCTGCTGGATCTGGCCTGCAAGCTCGGGAACCTCGAGCACGGCCAGAGTGGCACCGGGGGTCAGCCTGATCCATTCCGGCGCAAGCGAAACCACGCGCCCGCCCAAGCGCGCCACCGCTCTCCACTCCCGGGTCGGTTGGACATGCCCCTGCAGGACCCACTCCTTCGCCACCTCACGTCGGACAGGACGCTCGATGCGGACCGCGACGGGACGCTCAGCCTCCACGGGCGTCCCGTCCGGAGGCTCCGAAGGACGACACGCCCACAACTGGGACACGCCCCAGCCCACGAGGAGCACACGCCAAGCTCCACGAATGCCCTTGAAGGCCGACATGGGCGACTCCTCCCTCGAGACACCCCGACCCATCGGGCCGGGACTCCCCCCGGGGCAGGCTCCCCATTGTAGGACCGTCAGAGGGCGACGGTCCCGCGCTCAATCAAAAGATGATGAAATCCGCGTAAAACCCCGTCCAGCACCCGTGTTTCGACCGCATGAAAGAATTGGCGAACCACGCTTTCCCGACAGGAGCCAGACCTTGGGTCTTTTGAACGACGTCAGGCGCATCAATGGGACGGCCCCGATCGCTCCTCCCGCACCCACCGCGGAGACGATTCCGGCCCAATCCTCTGGTCTGCCCAAGGCTGCCACGGATTCCTTCCAGCGCACGGCTCCTCTGCCCGCTGCGCCAGCACTGGCCGACTCTCAAGCTTCGCCCCCCTCCCTGCTGCGCCGCCTTATGTCCTGGGCCGAACGCCTGTGGCAGGGGCTTGTAGGCGGGCCGCAGCCCGTCGCGCAGGAGCGGGGCCTCGAAGGCAAGAGTCGCAAGATGCTCGAGGTGGCCGCAGAGATTCAAGAAGCCAAACAGCTGGCCGAGGCTCAAAAGCGCTTCAATCAGGCCGATGCGGCAGAAACTCTCGCAGCCCGTACGACCCGTGCGCAGAATGCCGCGGTGCCCTTGAAGTCGGCCCACGAAGGGTTCGTGGCCGCCATGTCGGGACCTCAGAGGCAAGCCTTCAGGGAGTTGTCGGGTCCCGATCGAGAGAGTTACGCCGTGCTCGCACGCACCTTCGGTGGGGTGCTGGAGGGGGCCACGCTCGAAGGTACGGAGCAGGCCTTGGCGAAGCTGCTCGAGGAAGGTGTGCTGCTGCGCAAGGCACCGACTGGCCGGGCAAGTGATGTTCCGCCAACCATTCTGCAGCTGTTGGCATCCCGAGCACAGGCACCCACCTTGGCGGGTGGACTCAAGGATCGTGGCCTGTCACCCGCAGGACAACTGGCCAATCTGGTGAACCAGGTGGCCTATCCCGACAAGGTCTACCAAGGCGAAGGGACAAATACGTGTGTCGTGGCTTCCTTGCAAACCCTGATGGCCCAGCAGGACCCCGCGGAATATCTGCGGCTGGCGACCGGGTTGCTCTGGGAAGGCAAGGTGCGCCTTGCCAACGAAGACCTCCTCGAGCTGGCACCCGTTGACTGGCAGGGCGAAACGTCCGGTCGCTCTTCGACCGACGCCGTTCTGCAAGAAGCCCTGATGGCGCACGCCGAGCGCTATGACGGAGGTGACGGCGACGGTATCGGCGGCGGCCGATACGGTGGAGGGCGCCGTGGCGGCGGTGTCTACGGCGGGGGCCGGCGTGGCGGCGGCGCCTATGGCGGCGGACGTCGAGGGGACGGAATCTACGACCCGGAGGGCACCGCATCCGCCTCATCGCGAAGTGCAGCCAGCGTGCCCGGTGGTCTCACCGAGGTCCAGGCCGAGAAGCTTTACGAGGCAGTGGCCGGCGATCGGGCCGTTCCGGTCCCGGTCACGGATATCAACCGAGACCTCGCGTGGCGGGGGATCCGTCAGGCCTTGGACGCCGGTTTCCCCGTCCCGGCCAGCGTGACGGGCCAGCAAGGCGGTAAAGAGGTCCTCCATCAAGTGACCTTGGTCGAGATTCGACAAGACGAAGACGGTGACGAATTCGCAATCGTGGCCGATTCAGGGTCGGGCGAAGCCGTCAGGGTCTCCCTCGAACAGATCCGGAAGGATGTCGACACGGCCATCGTGCCTTCGAGGTTCGCCAACATGACCGGTTGGAATCTGGTCATGAACGAGGCCCGGCCGGCAGATGCCGAAGAGGGTCAACGGGGCGGGGGACGTTACGGCAGCGGTGGCAGAAGGCCCTGACCTGACAGCTACATGTTGCCGAAAAGCCGACGGACCTTCTCGTTCCGGTTCATCGACGAAGGGTCTGGCGGTCCATCCTGATGGCCGCCGGTTCCGGGGCCGTCCTCCGGCGCCTCAAGACGGAACGTCTGGGCACCGGATCCCCCCGTAGTCAGGTCCGGGGCGGAGCGTGGACGATGGACCCAGGCCCAGGTGCCGAGCCCACCGAGCATCAAGGCCGCGGCCAGCACGAGTGCGGTCAACACCTTGGCTACCAAGGGGTCATCAGACAATGCCTCCGTACCCCTCTCAGCGCTGTCGTCGGTCACCGTTGCCTCTCCTTCCTGCGGATCTCGTACTCTCGAGAGCCTCGAGGATGCCCCGCGCCATACCTTCCGCCGCCCTCTGCTGATAGGAAGGATCCTTCAGTAGCCGTGCCTCCCCGGGATGCGACATGTACCCGACCTCCACGAGACAGGCAGGGAAACGACCATACTTGACCACCACGAAATTCTCCCGATGCACGCCTCGGTCCGGGGCTCTCAGTGCCTCGACGAGGCGGCGGTGGACACGTCGCGCCAGCATCGTACTGAAAGGCGTGTACCAGTAAGTCTCGACCCCATGTGTCCCAAGCTTGCCTGCGTGGTTCAGATGAATGCTCACCAGTGCGTCCGATCGAAACTCTTCCCCCATGTCCACTCGCCCGTGCAAGGACAAGGTCTGGTCCGACTGACGCGTCGCCTGCACCAGGGCCCCTCGCTTCTCGAGGGCCCGAGCCAAGGCCTGGGCCAACTCGAGCGCGAGGGTTTTCTCGGCATCCCCGTAATATCCCCGGGTGCCAGGATCCGCTCCCCCGTGTCCTGCGTCGACCGTCACCCGCCAAGGCCGGTCGCGCGCCTCGCCAGGTTCTTGGAAGCCAAGCACGAGGGATAGACCATCCGCCGTCTGCAAAGCCTCGTAACGGTAGGTGGCAGGCCACTGCAGCACCAGCTCGGTCCCGTCGGCGGAGGAACTGGCCGTCTCGATCCTGAAGTCAAATCCGGCATCTGCCAAGGTACGCGGGGCTGCGAGCGGCACCTTGCCACCCTCTGTCGTCACGTGCAAACGCTGACGCTGCCCTCGGCGCGCGAGTCGGTAACGCGTCGTGCGATCCGCCGTCAAGCGCACCAACCAGAGTGGGCCGACCCGTCTCAGGGTGACGCCAGGTTCAGGAGCCACACGCGCTTCTTCCCTGCCCTCGTCAGGACCCTTGGGGTCACGAACCACGACTTGCTGCTGACGTGCCGCAGGTGCTGACTTTGGCGAGGGCCGAGGGCCTGGCGTGGGCTTCCCTGCAGCCACGGCATGTCGGCCACGGGGAAGAGACCAACGCAGAGTACCGTGTTGGCCATCCCGGTGAGATCGCAACACCCAGAGCGGCGGGGTGGGGCCATGGCCTTCGAGGACAAGCCGCGCCACCGTCGGTCGCCACTGCCCGAGCCTGATCCGGCGCCCCGGTCCCACGTCCAGGAGCCTCGACGCCCCGGTGGGCCAACGCGCCGGTGACAAGTCGAGGACCCAACGATCGCCGGGCAACCGGAAGAGCCGGCCTTGAACTCCCGTTGGCAGCTGCATCGTCACCCCCTCGGGGCCGACCTGCCGGATGAGCGTTTCGCCCGGGACGGCAGGCGCCGCAGCGGCCAGCCGCACGTCCGGCGACATCCACAGGAACACGGTTGCCATCAGTCCCGGGAGCCGGCGTGAGCGCACGGTCAATCCTGGTCTTCGGCGGTCAGGCGTGCGAGCAGGTCATCAGGAAGGTCGAAGTTCGCAGCCACCCGCTGCACATCGTCAAGCTCCTCGAGACGCTCGACCAACAGGAGCAGCTTGCGCCCTAGGTCCGGATCTTCGACCGTCACCTGCACATCCGGAACATCCTGGACCTCGACCGAGGCGACCGGAAATCCTGCGGCGCGCAGGGCATCGGAAACCGATTCGAGTCCGGCCACCGGACAGAACACCAGAAAGGCTCCCGTCGACAACCGAATATCGTCTGCCCCCGCCTCAAGAGCCACCTCGAGGACCTCCTCCTCGGACGGAAGGAGGTCTTCCTCCGAGGAGAGAAGCACGACACCTCGTTCGGCAAACATATAGCCGACGCAACCGGTTTCGCCCAAGTTGCCGCCAAGTCGGCCGAACACGGTTCGCAAGTCAGCAGCTGTCCGGTTGCGGTTGTCGGTACAGGCACGAACAAGAAACGCCGCTCCTCCCGGGCCATAGCCTTCGTACCGCAACTCCTCCAGAACTTCAGCCCCGTCGACACCGATGCCTTTGGCCACGGCACGCTTGATGTTCTCGCCGGGTACGCCTGCCTTGCGAGCGGCCTCCATGGCGGCCCGCAAGCGGAAGTTCCCCGCAGGGTCTCCCCCGCCTAGTCGCGCGGCAACGATGATCTCCCGAGACATGCGGGTGAACACGGCTCCTCTGGCCGCATCGACCTTGGCCTTCGTGCGCTTGATCTGCGCCCACTTCGAATGCCCTGCCATCCCGGACCCTCCCGAGGCCGACATGGTAGCACGCGCGACCTTCTGGCCTGCTTGACGCGCTCACAGGCACAATGGATAATCCACATGCGTTCATTAAGAAATGTAACGCAATAAACCCCGACCGGCCGCCTCATGGCGGTCAACTCCGTCAAGGATGCCCCAATGAACAAGGAAGAACTCGTTCGCCACGTCGCTCAAAAGACAAGGATGCCCCAGAAAGACATCGCCCTTTGCCTCAACACGGCTCTCGACACCATCACTCGGGCGCTCAGCCGAGGACAAAGAGTCACCTTGGTGGGCTTCGGGTCCTTCCATGTCCGCGAGCGTGCAGCCCGCGAAGGACGCAACCCGCGCACCGGAAACCTGCTCCAGATTCCTGCCCGCAAGGCAGCGGTCTGGGTCGCCGGCAAGCATCTTCGCGAGCGCCTCGAGGGCGCACGCAAGCGTCGGCTGCTCGTGGAAGCGTGACCCGTCGGAGGGACACCTTCAACGCGGCGTGATAAAATGACTCCCGACAGGAATGGTGTCCTGTCGGGAGTTGACGTGTCGCATCGACTGCGCCGAGTAGCCTTGCTGGGAGCCTTCGAGATGCCCCGGGACCCCCAGGGGAAGCGTCGGGAAGGCCTCATTCTTGGCTCACGCAAGGAACTCACGGGGTTCGTGCTCGAAACCTCTCGCGAAGCCCTCGAGCAAATCATTGCGATGACCGCCACGTTGGATCCCACCCAGGGCCCCAACCGTCTGGCCACAGGCATCGTGCCCCTGATCGAACGCCTCGGGGGGGTGGCGCTGCGGCTGGAGCTGAAGCCGCTGGGCGGCATCAAGGCAACTCTGCAATCGGGCGCACTAATCGTGGGCGCATTGGTCTATCGGGACAACGCAGGCAAGTTGCAGCGACTTGGCCTGACGGCACTGGAAGCCATCCAAGTCGCCTTGGCCTCCCGACTTCCCCTCCTCGCGGAAAGCGCCCTGCTGCAAATCGACGTGGGATCGCTCATGACCCATGGCATGGCCGATGACGAAGGAGATGAAGGAGCTTTCCGAAACTTCGTGGCCAACGTCACCGCTACGGACTTCGCCAACTATCTCCGTCGACAACAACCCGATTCGCCCGACACCGAAGACTGACGTCAAGCTCGCCCAAAGTAGAACCGAGGGCCCACTGCCTTGCCGGCGTGGGCCCTCGGTGTCTCCGGACTCAGGCTTCGACGGTCAGAGGAAGAACGGAGACCTTCTTGCGATCGGCACCCGAGCGCTGGAACGCCACGTGACCAGGGACCAGCGCGTACAGCGTGTGATCACGCCCGACGCCGACGTTGTCACCCGCGAGAATGCGGGTCCCACGCTGCCGCATGATGATGTTGCCGGCCAGGACAAACTCCCCGCCGAACTTCTTTACACCCAAGCGCTTGGAGTTGCTGTCGCGCCCGTTGCGCGTGCTGCCGACGCCCTTCTTATGTGCCATGACGTATTGCTCCTCTGGTACTTTCTCGAATCAGGCCTTGATGGCCTCGATCAGAACCCGGGTGTAGGGCTGACGGTGGCCGTTCTTCCGACGGTAATGCTTCTTGGGGCGCATCTTGTACACGATGAGCTTGGGGCCCTTCCACTGCCGCTGCACCTTGCCAACGACCTTGGCACCGGCCACGACAGGAGCACCCACCTTGACTCCGTCTCCGCCCGAGACCATCAGCACACGATCGAACTCAATCGTATCGCCTTCGGCGAGAGGAAGCTTTTCGACGTCGATGTAACGCCCTTCCTCGACCTTGATCTGCTTGCCGCCCGTTTCAATGATGGCGTACAAAGGGAAACCGTCCTTTCAAATATATCAGGGGCCTAAGCCCGGACTTGCGCGCCCCGGACGGCCGCCAAGAGGCGTTGACCAAAACCGGCAGGGTGCGGCGCCCTGCGAACAGACCTTTATCTTGACCGGCCAGCGGCCCACCGTCAAGGGTGGAGACGCCTCCCTGTCACCAAAAAACGGACGGCCGTCCGTTCGAGACCCTCGACGTCAAGATCCATGAACGAGGGAACAAAGAGAAGCTGCACGCCCTCGATCTCGAGGTAGCCTCGCGCCACGACCAGTGCCTTCACCGCCTGGTTGACCGCTCCTGCGCCGATGGCCTGCATCTCGCAGCTCCCACGTTCGCGCAGGCCCGCGCAGATGGCCCCAGCAACGGCTGAGGGGCGAGAATCCCCCGCCACCTTAAGCCTGACAGCCCCTGCACCTTCCATGCGGCCCTCTCCAAGGGCCGTTGTCGCCTCTGAAGTGGAACTATCTGTTGATCCATGTCACATGAGGGGTGTGCCAATCCCCACGGCTTCTCACGGCTGCCAATTAGAGGAACGCACGCCTGCAAGAAAGTCGACCACGGCCCAGTCCCGCCAATATCCACCCTGCAAGACGGGAAGCCGCGCCAGCAACCAGACCTCGACCCCGTCGAACAGGGAGAAACTCAGACCCGGAGTCAGGTCGAGCCGTTGATAGCCGGTCTGGCACACGATGCGGCGATCCTCTTCGAAAGGGTTCGACCAGGTACCGAGAGCCTCGAGATGGAGCGCCGCCACCGACAACGGTCGCCAGGTGAGGCCCGCGGCTCCTTCGAAGGCCAGCCCCCGCCACTGCACGAGCGACTCGGTGAGCTGCCGCCGAAAAGGTACGTTGACCCCGAGGGTGCCCACCAACTGCAGATCCCGGTCCAGCAAGTCCTGTAGCCCCGTAGCCCGCAAGTCGACGCTGGGTGCGGCCCATTCGAGCCGCGAGGCCACCCGGACCTCGTTCCCGTCAGGCCCGGTGACCACCTGTCCTTGGCCATCCCGCAACACGCAGTTCACGGGCTCCAGACCCATCGGAGAGGGATTGGGCGGCAAATTGGCTCGTAGACGGGCCACCAAGGAGCGATCCCTTTCCTGCATCAAGTCACGGGCGAGCACAAGCCGCACATCGCCGAAGCCCAGCGCCGTGGGCGTCAATCCGGGCGGCAAGCGCGCGCCGCTGTCATGCTGAAGCACGAAGGTACCGGGGACGTGGAACTCGAAGCCGCTGCCCTCGCCAAGACTCCAGCGTCCGCGCCACTCGAGCGCCCAGGCCGTGCGCGACTCGACGAAGGGACAATCGGCCTCCGGCAACCCAGGCGTACAGCGTGCCTTGACCACGCCATCCTCAAGGGTCTCATAGAAGTCGGACCAAGCGCCTCGAAGCTCCCATGCCGAATCCCCTTCGGGCGCTGCCGCGGGCGGATCCTGGACCAGGATTCCCCAGGCTGGCTCGGAGAGAGCCAACAGCATCACTCCCGCCCAGACGGCGGCCCTTCTCATCCGGAGACCGCCGCCGCCGCCACCGCAAGCGTACAAAGCAGCCGGATACCGTCTCCCCCGAACAAGGCCAGCATGGCCCCCAGCGCATCCACCAGAGCTCTTCGGGGCGGAGCAGATGCGAGAAGCGAGCCCGCCAAGGCCCCGAGGAACGCCCCCAACAGCATCAGCCCCAGACCTCCGGAGGCCGCCGTGAACAAGGTCACGAGCAAACCCACGGCCGCCCCCGTCATCACTTGCCGGTCCAAGCGGAAGAGACGCAGGCCCAGCCGGGCGGCCAGACGTTCGAAGCTCCAGCCAAGCAGCAGCAAGAGCAGGCTCCAAGCCGCCGTCGCCCCGTCACGCAGCAGACCTGTCGCTCCTGCTGCGAGCAAAGCAAGGAACAACTTGGGAAGCCAAGCCAAGGCCACGACCAACAGACCGGACTTGAGGCCGCGGATCGACAGCACGACGCCCGTCAGGGCAAGGACGGGCACAGCCGCCGACAGGACGACGACCAGCATAGGAGCCATGCCGCTCACGTACGGCCACCCTGGCGAATGCCACGGGCCAGGGCCCACGCGATCATCCTTTCGGCGTAGGTGCCCAGATCCCAACCTGCGGCGCGCAGGGCCTTCGGCAAGAGACTCCCTTCCGTAAGACCGGGCAGGGTGTTGGTTTCCAACAGGTAGGCGTGTCCCTCGTCGTCCAGCAGGATGTCAGTCCTCGACACGCCCAGACAGCCCAGCGCCCGATGCGCGGCCATTCCCAAGTCGGCCAGACGCTCCGCCACTGCCGCAGGCAGTCGCGCCGGCACGATTTCGTCGGCACCACCGGGCTGGTACTTTGCCTCGAGCGTGAAGTAGTCCGCCACCTTCGGCACGATCTCTACGACAGGCAGGGCCTGCAACTCCACATCCCCCCAGACGGATACGGTGAACTCGCGGCCCCTGATGAAGCGTTCGACCAGGATGTCCTCTCCGAATTCCGAGACCCGCGCCCACGCATCAGTCATGCCTTCCGGTCCTCGGACGACCTCGATGCCATGCGTACTGCCTTGGCCCACGGCCTTGAGCACCACCGGCCAACCCAGCTCGCCCTCCAAGCGACTTACCCACGCCGCAAGGTCCAGCGTATGGAGCTCCGAGGCCGACACTACTTGGTCCGGGGCGACCGGAAGCCCCGAAGACCGGTAGACCCGCTTGGTGGCTGCCTTGTCCATCGCCGTCGCGCTGGCAAGGACCCCAGAGCCGGTGTAGGGCAGCCCTGCAAGCTCCAGCATGCCCTGGACACAACCGTCTTCCCCCCCAGCCCCGTGCAGGGCAAGAAATACCACGTCCGCGGCTGTCGCCAATTCCCCGAGAGTCACGGTCCCTCCCGGCAGCAGATCCAGCAAATCGAGGCCCTTCGCGTCATGTCCACGCGCTTGCAAGGCCGCAAGCACCGCAGCCCCACTACGCAAGGAGACCTCACGCTCCGTTGAATATCCCCCGGAAAGCACGATGACCCTCGGCCTGTCCAACCTCACGCTCCCCGTCCGCCCAATCCCGCAAGGCGCGCCCCCTCGGCGAGCAGGTCGACCACAGCAGACGGATCTCTCGCCTCCGCGTACAACCGAAGCAGAGGTTCGGTCCCGGAAGGCCGGAGCAGCAACCAGGCTCCTCCCTCGAGATCGAACTTGAGACCATCTACTTGAGTCACCGCCACGACTTCGAGCCCGGCCACGGCCCCCGGAGGTGAAGCACCCAAGGCTGCAAGGGCCCCGAGGACCTGACCGGGAGCCTCGAGCGACACGTCCCGGCGATCATACGCGTGCGGACCGAACTCATCCATCAAGTCATCGACGAGGCTGCCGAGCCCGGAGCCGTGGTGAACACATGCCTCCAGCAGAAGCAAGGCACTCAGCAGGCCATCCCGCTCGGGAAGATGCCGCGGGAAACCGATGCCCCCGGACTCCTCCCCACCAATCAAGACCTCCCGGGCACGCATCTCGGCCGCCACGTACTTGAAGCCGATGGGCACCACGCTGAGATCTCGCCCATGTCGACCCGCCAGACGATCGATCATCGTGGACGTGGAAAGAGTCTTCACGATGGCACCCGGCCACTTGCGCACCTCCGCCAGATGACGCGCCAACAAGGCCAGAATCACGTGTGGGTTGACGAAACGCCCCCCCTCCGCCACGGCACCGATACGATCTCCATCGCCATCGCACGCCAGTCCGACGGCAGGTTCCAGTCCCGCCGCCAAGACCTGTTGCAGGGGAAGCAGATGAGGCGGAATCGGCTCGGGATGCACACCACCGAAGGCGGGATCCGCAGAGGAACGAATCTCGCTGAAACCAGGGCCGGCGAGCAGCCGGGGCAAGTACCCTGCAGAGGCTCCATGCATGGCATCGAAGACCACCCTCAAGGGACGCTCCGGTCGAACCATCGCGGCACGGATGGCCTGCAGATCCACCAGATGGCCAAGGGCCTCGAGGTAGTCGGGGCGAGGATCGATGACAGGCACCTCAAGGGCAGCTACAGGAGAGATGCGCGGCCTGTCCGGGATACACGCCTCGACCCGCCGGGTGAATTCGGGCTCTGCAGATCCGCCGAAATCCCGCTTGATCTTGAGACCATTCCACGACGACGGGTTATGGCTGGCCGTGAGAACCAAGGCACCTCTCGCACCCCGCCTTACGACCGCATGGGACATGTTCGGGGTCGTGACCGGGCCCTCGACCCTCTGCACCTTGAACCCCGCGGCGCACAGGATACCGGCCACCAAGCCCACGCCCTCCGCGCTGCCCTCGCGGGTATCCCCTCCAACCAGCACGGGCCGCTCGTCTGTCGGGTCTTCCTCGCGCCAAGCAGCCACCACGCCCTCGGTCACCCGGGCGAGGGACTCGGATGTGAAGTCGGTGCCGCGTCGAGCGCGCCAGCCGTCGGTCCCGAACACCAGCTGCGTCATCACAACCTCGTCCCGCGCGCGAGCACGGTCCCCGACCCCAGAAGGACTTCGGACCCAATCACGCATTCATCCCCAAGGACAGACCCCGACCCGACGATGCCCGCCTCGAGCCGGACGGCCGCGCCCGCACGGGACCCCCGTCCCAGCATGGCACCGGACACACGGCCACGTTCCCCAATCTCGACCCCGGGACCAAGAACGGCGTGGCGGCCCAATCGAACCCCGTCAGCCAGACGCACGCCTTCACCGAGAAAAATCGGCCCGCCCGTGACAAGAACGTCCTCCCCCCAGCGCACCTCGCCACCTGTCCAGACGACATGCCCGTCCCGGACCTGCCGCACCCAGTGTTCCGGCGGCGGTGTGACACCGTCAAGCAGATCCCGGGTCGCCGCGCGCCAAGCCTCGGGCGTTCCGCAATCTCTCCAGTAGACGCTTGATTCATGGCGCTGCAGGTGAACACCATCGGCCAACAACTGCGGAAAGAGCTCGCGCTCGAAACTGAACGGACGCCCCAGAGGGATCCGGCGAACAACTTCATCCGCCAGGACGTAGGTACCTGCATTGATCCAGAAACGATCGACAAGCACCTTAGCCTCGTCGCGCGTCGGTTTTTCGAGAAACCGCGTAACGCGACCCGCCTCATCCGCAAGGACCAATCCGAAGGCCGTAGGGTCACGAACCTCGGTGCACGCCAGGGTCACGGCCGCTCCAGAACGGCGATGCGCGTCAAGCAGGGCCGTCAGATCGAGATCCGTCAGGACATCGCCATTGAACACCACGTGCGGCCCCGCATCGAGCATGGAGGACGCAAGGGCCACCGGTCCTGCCGTGCCGAGAGGCGTCTCTTCGACACTGTAACGCAAGCGAACGCCATGTGCCGCCCCGTCCCCCAAGGTCTGCGGCACCGTGTTCGCCAGATGGTGGATATTGAGGACGACATCGCTCAGACCATGCCTGCGGCACAGCGCCAGCTGCATGGCGAGAATAGCCGTATCACCCAGCTCGAGAAGAGGCTTGGGGGTCGTATGCGTAAAGGGATGCAGCCGTGTGCCCGGCCCGCCCGCCAGCAGGACGACACTCATGGCTGACGCATCCTGGCCTTCAAGGCCAGTAGAGGCTCAATGGGGGTGGGGTCTACCCCACGCCGCCACGCCAGCAGCACCGAGGCGAGGTCGCCCATAAGAATGATCTCCACCAATCTAGCCAATGAATCAGAAAGATTGGAACGGAACGTCACGATCGGCCGACCTGCGATCTCGAGCGCCGCATCGGCCTGACGAGCAAGCCACGGATCCTCGCCGCTATCTCGCAAGGCCACGAGCAGGCTGTCCCGCGAGCGATCGAGCGCCAAGGGGACCAGGTCGTTGTGGGTGGCTTCCGGAAGGACCGCCGAGGCGCAGAGACACTTGGCGTTCTCTGCGAACTGCCCCCGCCACCTCGCGGCAAGGGCCGCCGTGGTGCCGGAGACACCGAGGATGATGGGCCAGGCGGGCTCCGCAACGGCCACGCGTTCGGCCAACATCAGGGCCGGATGGTCTTCCCGCACGCCTCGAGCCAGATCTTCCCCGAAGGCCTCTGCGGCCTCGAGGGCAGGGTCGGCTTCGATGGGCGCTCCCCAGGCGGACAACAAGGCCAGCAACGTGAACAGGATCTCGCCCATGGCAGCCCGAGGCTGCCAGCCCGGCTGCAAGGGAAACACAGTGCCGCCTGCCTCAGCCACCCATGTCGCCATCCTCCCCCCGCAGGTCAGGGCCACCAAGGGCGCGCCCCGCTCGACGGCCTGTCGGACCGCAGCCAGTGTCTCGCCCGTCTCCCCGGAATAACTCAGCGCCACGACCGTCGTCTCATGGCCTACCCATGCAGGTAAGCCGGCACCTCGATGGACAAACATCGGGATGCTCCAGCGGGAGGAGAGGAACTCCACGGCCACATCCGCGGAAATGGCCGAGCCGCCCATACCCACCAGCACCACTCGAGCAGGACGAGGCGGAGCATCAGCCCTCGCGAGCTGACGGGCAGCCTCCCAGGCCTTCCGGGCCCGTTGGCCCCAGCCTGCCACACAGCCAAACATGTCCGCCGGATCATGCCGCCGAACTTCCTCGAGCGATACCGCTGTCTTCAACATGACGCCCCTGTTGACGAGAGAACTCGCAACCAATTCCCGCCGAGCCAGCCTGCCACGACTCCGTCTTCCAGACCTGCATCCAAAAGCGTGGCGGTCACCCTTGGCAGGTCATGGATTCCGGCGAACCCCTCGGGCAACGCCGAAATCCCGTCGAGATCGGCACCAAGACCCAGCACTCCATCCCCACCCACGGCCCGAAGATGTCTGACGTGCTCCGCTACCATGGTCAGGCCTCCGTTCCCGCCGAGAAACCGAGGATAAAGGACCGTGCCGATGACCCCACCCCGCTCGGCAATGGCCCGAATCTGATCGTCGTTCATGTTGCGGGGATGATCGTAGACAGCACGTGCGTTGGCGTGACTCACGACCACCCGTCCCGGGTAAGTCTCGAGCGCGTCCCAGAAACCAGGCTCGGCTATGTGGGCGAGATCCAGAACCATGTCGAGGTCGGCCATGCGACGCAGGAGATCCTTGCCCAGACGCGTCAGGCCACTAGGACGCTCGGCCACCAGCAAGCCGTCCGCGAAACCGTTCCTGCCGTTCCACGTCAACGAAACCATCCGAACCCCCAAGGCGTGGAACGCCTCGAGCAATCGGGGGTCATCGGCCAGTGGGTCCGCTCCCTCGAGAGACAGCATCACGCCGGGCACACCCGGAGTCCGTTGCTCGATTCGCTCCAGCAACTCGAACGTCCCGTGTCGCCGGAGGCCCTCGTGAAGGACACCGACGAGCCGCATGGCACGATGCAAGGCCCTCAGGCCCGTTACATCCCCGGGCACCCAGAGGGAGAGAAACTGCAACGCTCCCCCGATGGACCGAAAGCGAGGAACGTCGAACTGCAGGCCATCCTGCGGCACCCCGAAGGCCAGATGACCATCCAACGACCGATCGAGCGTGTCCGCATGGCCATCGACAACGGAGCAACGGGCATGCAAGTCCAGCGCGCGCTGCAGCAGGGCGGGATCAAGTTCCTCCATGTGCGGGCCTCATCGTATCACGGGCGGAAATCCGAACCCCTCACGCCAACGCATGGGAGGGACCCGCCGGATCGTGGAGTCGTTCGTAGTAGTACCGCGTGTAATAAGCATCCGATACCCGCTCGGGAACAGCATCGCCGATCAGCACCCAACCCAGCGATCGACGGGCGAGCAAAAGGGCCAAGGCAGCGAAGGGACGGACGCGATGCACGATCTCGAGGACAGGCACTCCCAAGGGTCTGGGGCCGTCGGGGAGGACAAGCAGGATGTGCCGGTACTCTCGGGTCAATTCCTCAGGCAGGCTGCCCGCACGCGCGGGCCTCTCCCCAAGAGCCATGTGGTCGACCCCGGGGAGGGCTGACGCAAGAGGTACCGCGGCCTCTCCGTCCTGCGGCCCGAAACGGGCAAGGACCCCCTGAAAGACCTCGCCGGAGCCAGCCACATCAACCAAGAGGACCCGCTCCCCTCGACGGGCGAATTGCACGGCCAACCCTACGGCCACCACGGCCGCGGCTTCGAGGGTGGGGCCAGAGAGCAACACCTCTCGCCGCCCTTCGGCCCGCTGGGCAAAGAACCACGCCATCGCCTGACAGGGCTTGGCCTGAAGATGGTACAGACGCCCAAGGCGGAGGAGACTTTCCGGAAGCACACCGACGACCGGCAGTCCCCACAAGCTAGCCCGGGGTGCACGAGAGACACGACGGCGGGCGACCGTGGCACCCAAGCCCCCGAGCAACAAAACCGCCGCACCGACGGCTGCAGCATAGGCCATCCAGGATGACGTCCGTTCCGGGGACCCAGCCGAAGGGACGACTTCGAGGCGCGTGGTGTACGCACCTCCCACCTCTTCCAACAGGCCGGCCAAGGGCTGACGGAAAGCCTGCGCCGCCTGATCGACATCAGCGGCCGTTTCCATCTTGAGAATCACGCCCCGCGGGGTCTCCTCGAGCTCGACGGACCAGCCCGATTCCACGGCCCCTGAAGCTGGACCCTCCGCCATCCAGCGAGGCAATCGCAAAGCCGCCTCATCCTGGAATCGCCTGACGATGCCCGCGGGCGCAGTTGGCCCGAACTCGGCCTCAATGCGCACCTGCGGCAAGACCAAAGCCTCCTCGGCACTCCCGGGCTCCGCGGCGACAAGGCCCAGAATCAGGCAAGGAGCCCACAAGACCGCCGAAAGTAGGGAACGCAAGGCCATGCGGTCCATGTTAGCGTATCCCAGAGGCCGCTCGAGCCATGACGACGATTCCGGAAACGTGACATCCCGAGCCAGACAACGTCAACACACAAGACCGCATCGTTGCTCCTGTCGTGTGGAGATCATCCACCAACCAGACCGGACGACCCTGTTGCACCTGCCCGACCCTGAAGGCATCCTCCAGCACCTGACGCCGTCGGGCGGGTCCGAGGGGATGGAGTCGGGGAGTCGAAATCCGCCGAACCAGCCCTCGTGGGGCCATCCTCCAGCCCCAACGCGCCGCCAGTGCCTCGGCGAGGAGAACGGCATGGTCGTACCCCCTGCGTCGGACGCGGTCGGGCGAAGTGGGCACCGGCACGAGACACCCCGTCACAGCAGGCGGTCCAGCCCAGGTACGTACCAGCGCGCTTACCAGATCCGGTCGATCCCCCTGCTTGAGAGCCAACAAGGTTCGGCGCATCGCCCCACGATAGGGGGAAAGGGTCCAGATGGGCAGACCCGGTGGACTGGCCAGTATCGAGGCGGTCGGCCTCCAGGCAGCCGCACAAGACCCGCAGACCCCGCCGGTCACGGCCTGCCGACACCCTGGGCAGAGGGCAGGCCAACACGCCGCCCAAGCCTGCCGCCACCAATCTTGTACGCCCATGCGATCCACAAGGCCCACGACACGCCGAAGGCGTCGATCAGGACGTCACGCCACGCGCCGCCGCGCCCCGGCACGAAAGTCTGATGCCATTCGTCCACCATGGCCCACGCGACAGCCCAAACCCATGCCAGCTGCAAGCGGCCGCCAGTTGCTCGGAGGGCCAGCAGGGCCATGACGGCGAATGCGCAGACGTGGGCGGCCTTGCGTGCCACGACGTGAAGAAGATGAGCTTCGTAGGGATCACGGGGCAAGGGAAGACCGACTCGCGCAAGTCCCCAGGCTAGCAGGTGACCGGAATCCTGCCCGGAGGCGCCGCGTGCCGAAAGCATCCAGATGAGCATCATCCAGGCCCAGGCAGGTCCCCATCGCCGCATGGCACCATGATGCCCGTGAACGCCCTCGTCTTGCATCCGGCGGTGGGGCCGCTGCGTGGCACTCCCCCCTTGCCGGGGGACAAGTCCGTCAGCCATCGGGCCCTTTTCCTCGCTGCGTGGGCAGAGGGGCCATGGACCGTGAAGGGACTGAGTCCGGCCGAGGATGTCTCCCGCACGGCGCAAGCCCTGTCTGCCTTGGGGCTGTCGCTGGATCGCGACGGACACGTGACCCGTGTCACCGGGGGACTCGAATCCCTGCGCCCGCGTCAGATCCTGGACTGTGGGAACTCGGGCACGACGGCGCGCCTGCTGCTGGGCTTCCTGGCCGGATGGAGCACCCGCCAGACGCTGACGGGCGATGCATCCCTGATGACACGTCCGATGGGCCGTGTCATCGGACCACTTGGAGCCTGGGGCCTTCAGGTGGAGGAGGCACGCGAACGCCTCCCACTTGCCGTCACCGCCCGTCCCCTTCCGGCCACTCTAGAGCTGGAGATGCCGGTCGCCAGTGCGCAGGTCAAGACGGCTCTGGCCCTCGCGGTCATGAAAGCCGGAGGCCACTTGAGCCTGACCGAGCCCCATCCTTCGCGGGACCATACCGAGCGCTTGCTCGAATCTCTCGATGCGCCCCTGCGGCGGACCGCACGCGGCTTTCGCCTGCGTGGCCCTTGGCGACCGCCGGCCCACGAGATGGACATTCCCGGGGACTGCTCGGCCGCGGCGTTCTGGGGCGTGGCTGCCACGCTGGTCCCAGGGTCGTGGATCACCATGGAAGGCGTGGGCCTTAACCCGGGTCGAACGGGCTGGATGACGGTCCTCGAGCGGATGGGCGGCAAGCTTGGCGTTCGCGAGGTACGTGGGCATGACCCGGTAGGCACCCTTGAGATCCGAGCTTCGCAATCACTCAAGCCAGTCACCGTCGAAGGGGCCGAAGTCGTGCGCTGCCTGGACGAGATCCCGATCCTTTCACTGGCCATGGCCCGTGCGGAGGGGATATCGGTCATCAAGGGCGCAACCGAGCTGCGAATAAAGGAATCCGATCGCCTCTCCGCCATCGTGGACCTCCTCGCGAACCTCGGCATCCACGCAAGGCTCTCGGGTGACGACCTGGAGATCCACGGACGAGGGGCGACAGAACCGCTGCGCCCCGTCGAAGGCGCCCTTCCCACCCGCAAGGACCACCGGATGGCCATGACGGCCGGAATCGCCAGCTTGCTCTGCAGTGCCCCCGTCACCCTTGCCGACGCCTCGTGCGCGGCCGTCTCCGACCCCCGCTTCTGGGACACGAGGCGCGCTATCATGCAGTCATGAAAGTCATCGAAGCCAAGGCCACCGGCTTTTGTCACGGGGTGGAACGAGCGGTCCGGCTGGCCGAGCGGGCAGGGGCTGCGGCGAGGGAAGAGCAGAGGGACATCGTGGTTTATGGCCACCTCGTGCACAATCCTCAGCAGGTGGCCGCGCTGGAGAGCCAAGGCTTGCGGCATGTCTCGGACTGGCAGGAGGAACCCGCGGGCACGCTGGTGGTCCGCACGCACGGCATCGCCCCGGGCGAACTCGAACAGATACGGGGTGCCGGCTGGCAGGTGGTGGACGCCACGTGTCCGCTCGTCACCCGAACCCATCACCGCGCCGAGGCACTCCGCACGGCAGGCTACCCCCTCGTGGTCATAGGCAAGGCCGACCATCCCGAGGTCAAGGCCCTGACCGCGGGCGACTACGGTGCGGTTCCAGTCTGCCAGACGCCCGAGGACGTCGAACGGCTCTTCCCGCGCCTGCAGGCCCGGCTGGGCGTGGTCATCCAAAGCACCTTTCCCCCTGCCCCTGCTCGAGACATCATCGGGCAGCTCGCCATGAAGGCCATGGACCTCAAGGTCTACAACACGGTCTGCGATGTCACGCAAAAACGAATCGACGCCGCCTTGGCCCTGGCCGCGGAAGTTGAGGCGATGGTGGTCGTGGGAGGGCATCACAGTGCCAACACCCGCCAGATTGCCGACGCGTGCCGTTCGGTCGTCCCCACCCTGCAGGTGGAACGCGCCCAGGAGCTTGACCTTGATTGGCTCAAGGCCTTCCGTACCGTCGGCCTGGCGTCAGGGCTCTCCACGCCAGACGCCGGCATCGCGGAGGTCCGGGAGGCCTTGCTGGCCCTTACTTAAGCAGCCTCGTGCCCAGTCGCCCCAGGCATGGTAAAGTGATGCAGGTGCCTCACGCGCACCCGTTAAAACATTTGGAAGTGCAGGTTTCCCTCCCCCTATGAACACCCTTGATCCGACAGCCGTGGCCGATCTCGACGACGAGGTCATCGATTACGATTCGACCTTCGTCGACGTCCAGCCCGGAGACATCGTTATCGGTCGCGTCGTACGCGTGGGTCAGGACCAGATCCTGGTCGACGTCGGCGGAAAGTCCGAGGGATTGATCCCCATCAAGGAATTGGCCAATGGCCCTGTCAGCAATCCGCACGACCACATCCGCGAGGGTGAGGAGCTGGAGCTTTACGTCCTTCGCGAAGAAGATGAGGATGGTCAGCTCACGCTCTCGAAGCGGCGTGTCGATCAGGCCCGTGGCTGGGTGCAGGCCACCAAGGACTTCGAAGAGGAAGCGATCATCCACGCACGCGTCACCGGAGTGGTCAAAGGCGGCATCATCGTCGACGCGTACAAGCTTCGCGGGTTTGTTCCTGCTTCCCAGCTTCGCACCAAGGGTGCTCACGATGAGCTCATCGGTACCGAAGTGCCCCTCAAGATCATCGAAGTGGACCAGCGGCGCAACAAGCTGATCCTGTCCCATCGCCAAGCCGTCGCCGCCGAGAAGGGCAAGCTGCGGGCCGAGATCATGCAGACCTTGGACGTCGGTCAGATCATCTCGGGCAAGGTCGTTCGCATCGCGGACTTCGGGGCGTTCATCGACCTTGGCGGCATCGACGGCTTGCTGCCCATCTCCGAGATTTCTTGGCAGCGGATCCAGCATCCCAGCCACGTCCTCAACATCGGTGATGATGTCACTCTGAAGGTTTTGAAAGTAGACCGTGACGCTCACAAGATTTCCTTGTCGCTCAAGCAGCTGCAGGATGATCCCTGGAGCAGCCTGACGGCCAAGTTCAGCGAAGGCATGCAGGTACCCGGCAAGGTCACCAAGTTGGCCTCCTTCGGGGCCTTTGTCGAGATCGAGCCTGGAGTCGAGGCACTGCTTCCGACGGCCGAGATGGGCGACAACGTGGCCCGTCCCGAAGATGTCGTCGAGGTCGGTCAGATGGTCAACGCCATCATCAAGCGGTTCCGGCCCGATGAGAAGCGCATCTCCCTCTCCCTGAAGGAATCCAGCGACTCGGATGGAATCAACGAGGACGAGGCATAACAGCCTCCCCAAAGGCGGTCTGATCACGGCCGTCGCACCAGGTTCTCTGGCTGCGGCGGCCGGTTGCTCCATGGGTGACCGTCTGGTGGCAGTCAACGATCAACCCCTTCAGGACCTGATCGACTACCGCTTCGCCATTACCGAACGCGAGGTCGAGTTGACTCTTGTCCGGGATGATGAGGAAGTTCGCCTCGTCATCCGTAAGGAAGAAGACCAGGACCTTGGACTGGCCTTCGACGAGGCCGTCTTCGATCGCGTTCGACAGTGTGCCAACACGTGCGAATTCTGCTTCATCCACCAGATGCCCAAGGACAAGTTCCGGCCGAGCCTCTACATTGAGGACGATGATTACCGGCTGTCCTTCCTGCAGGGCAACTTCATCACCATGACGAACCTGGCTGAGCGAGACTGGGCCAGGATTGAGGCCATGCGCCTTTCCCCGCTGTACATCTCAATCCATACCACCGATCCGGTCTTGCGTCGGGAGATGTTAAGACAACCTCTGGCCGAAAGACTGCACGCCCAGTTGGACCGTCTGACAGGCATGGGCATAGACTTCCACGCGCAGATTGTGCTGGTCAAAAGCCGCAACGATGGGCCGGTCCTCAAGAAGACCATCGAGGACCTTGTCGCCCGCTGGAGCGAACACCTGCTGTCCATCAACATCGTGCCCTTCGGAGCCACGCGATTCCGAGCCTCCCTTGCCTTGCCCGGACTGGAAGCCACCACACCCGACTGGTGCCGCGAGGTCATTCGGCAGATTCGTCCCCTGCAGCGTCACTTCCGGAAAACAAGGGGCGATGACCTCGTCAGACTCGCCGATGAGTTCTACATTCTGTCCGGCATGGCATTTCCAGGCGAGCGCCACTACGGAGACTACGGCAACCTTGGGGATGGCGTCGGCGGCTGCAGACTCCTCATCAACGACTGGAACAGGATGGCCCGAAAGCTACCCGCACGTGCCCCTGTTTCCCGGCCCGTGACGATTCTGACGGGACCCGCAGCTCTAAGAGTCATGGAGCCCATCGCCGCCCGACTCAACGAGATGGCAGGCCTTGTCGTGCGCCTGCTGCCTCTCGAGTCCAGGACCTGGGGGCCCAGCATCACCGTCACGGGCCTGAGAACGGGAGAGGACCTGATCGCCGGGATGAGGGATGCGGGCGTTCAAGGTGAGGTCTGGCTGCCGGACATCATGCTTCGCCCGGGCAGCCGGACCCTGTTGGACAATCTGACCGTAGAGGACGTGGCCCGCGAGACAGGAACCCGCATCCGAGTCCTGCCCACGGATGCCCGCGCTCTCTTTGTCGCCGCCACCGATCCGGAAGGGCTGGAAGCCCTGGATGCGGATCGATGGTTCGGCTCCTACTATCGCTGAGAGATTCCTTCCTCGCGATGAATCACGGCACGCACCCTCGGCACGGCCGTCGTGCCACGGACTGCAGCGTGTTCCCACTGCTCGAGGCGATTGCCGAGACGATGGAACCGGCCTGCTGCCAAGCCGATCCAACGCCCTGCCCTCCCCCGAACTCCCTGGCCCATCCCTGCGGCACCGTGGCGCACCCTATCCCGCAACTCCCGTCCGGGATAGGGCGCAAAGAAGATACCTGCCAACGCTCCTGCGACCGCCCCGACCCCAAGGCCAAGCCAACGCATCACGGATTCCCCCTCTTCTCCCCCCGTGCCAGGAGGGCCTCGTAGCACCCGACGTACCGTCGGGCCATCTGCTGCGCGGAAAAGCGCTCCTCAACCGTCGCGCGCACCTGTCGTGGATCTGCCTTTGCGGCCCACGCGACCGCCTCCGGCCACGCCTGTTCGTTTCCGACGATCCAGCCGGAACGACCGTGCAACACCAGCTCCCGTGCCGCACCTCTGTCACTCACGAGAACGGGAGTGCCGCAGGCCATGGCCTCAAGGAGAACCAGCCCGAAGGGCTCTTCCCAGTCGAGCGGTGCCAGAAGCGCTCGTCCTGTGCCAAGCAGACGGCATCGCTCCTCACCATGCACTTCCCCCAGCCAGCGCACGTCCGAGGCCTCCGCGAGGCGCGGGCGAAGCTCCATGGCGAAATAATCCGGCTGGTGAGGGTCAAGGCCGCCTCCCATCAGTAGAGGCAAACCCACTTGCCGTGCGATGTCCACTGCTCTCGCGGGACCCTTTTCGCGCGACAAGCGACCGAGAAAAACGAGGAAGGATCTCCTTGCAGTGGCCTGTAAACTCCACTCTGAAAAGTCGATCCCATTGGGGATGACGAGGACACGGTCACCAGAACGACTGTAGCGAAACGCATGGGCGCGAGACAGGAACACCAGTCGGTCATCGGGCACGGCGGCATAGGCTGTAGAGCGATCCTCGTCCACATCGTTGTGCACGGTGGTCAGCATCGGAATCTCCAGATCAGTCGCGGCCCGCAGGCCGGCCGTCCGGGTGTGATCGTGCACGAGGTCCGCTCGCAGTTGCCCTGATCGCAAACCAGCAAAAGCAGCGGAGACATGAGCAAGTTCGGCGTTCCATGCCAACGGCTGTGGCAACCCTAATCCCAGCGGGCGGCGAATAGGGCTCAAGGGATGCCCGGCCGAAAACACCTCCGCTTGCCATCCAAGGTCCGGCAGATGGCGAGCCAGCTGGGCTACCACACGCTCCGTCCCTCCGTAACCCTCGGGGGGGACCGGCAAGAACGGTGGTGCCAGCAACAACACCCGATGGAGCGACATGAGCTCATGGTCGCCACAGGGTCGGATGAGGTCATGGCCGGAAACGACGAACTCTGCCTTCGGCCCTTGCGCAAGTTACGCCCCCACGACAACTTGAGATGCGGAGGTCCGCCACGCCTCCCGGCACTACAGGGGGAAGAGTCCTGATGACTCCAGTCACTGGCCAACCTTGGGTCGCGGCCCATCGTCTACCTCCTTTGCCTCCGGCAGGAGGAGGGGGACTCGCCACGTCACTGGAGGGTCTTTGGCAAGATGACCAACTGGCCGGGTGGGTGGGGATCCAAGGTGAAGCGGGACATGATAATCGCAAGCAGCGCGTGAAATTGGCCGAGGAAATCCTTCAAGGATATCGAGATACCTGGTGCCATGACATTCTATGGCCGCTTGCTCACGGATGGTTTCGGCCGGACGGTCCCAGTGATCTGAATGATAATGCCCGCAAGGCCTTTGGGAATTATCGACAGGCGAACCAAGAATTGGCACTGGCCCTTGCCGAGGCCATTGGCAAGGCCTCACGTGCGCCTGTCGTCCAGATTCACGACTATCAGCTCATGCTTGCCCCTGCCTTGTTGCGCCGCCTGCGGCCCGATGCGCGAATCATCCACTTTCTTCATGTTCCTGTGCCTGATCCGGGGGCTTGGCGCTGGCTGCCGCCCGACATTGCCACCAGCTTGCGCCTGGGACTGCTGGGTGCCGACCTCCTGGCCGTCCAAACCGCTGAAGATGTCGAGCGGATGCGCATCCTGCTCGGCGGAAAGCCTACGGATCCGAAGGACATGATCTGCATCGGTCGTCGTAGCGTGCGGATAGAACCACACCCGGTTCCTATTGACCCCTTCCGGCTTGAGAGACGCGTGCGGATGAGCCACGGAACTGGAAGAAACCTCGAACTCGACCAACTGTGGCCAGACCTCGGAGCCAGAATCCTGCTGGTCGGTCGAACCGACCCGAGCAAAAACCTTGGACGCAGTCTCGATGCCATCGAAAGACTCCTCGTGATGGAACCCAGTCTACTCGGGAGACTATCGGTCCTCTGCCTCGCCCCGGAAAGCCGAATGTCAAGTCCGACCTACATGAACTACCGTCAGATGCTTCAGGACAAAGTCGAGACCCTCAATTCGCGGTGGAGAAGACAGGGCCGCCCCTTGGTGACGGCGCTCTGGGAAGATGACCGGGACCGTGCCTTGCTCGCCTTGGAAGCCTATGATGCGCTATTGGTTGCCCCCTTGGCAGACGGCATGAACCTGGTGGCCAAGGAGGGCGCCCTGCTGAACCGTCGCAACGGAGTTCTCCTTGCAAGTCAGCACATGGGCTCGTGGGAGCAGCTATCCCCCGACTGCCTCGACATCCATCCACTTGACAGCGACGGCATGGCCAAAGGGCTCTCGCGGGCATTGGCCATGCCGACTGACGAACGCAGAAGGCGGCACGAGGCCATGAGGTGCCGGATGCTGCGGGAGGATCCCGCTGCATGGCTGGACGCACAGCTTAAGGCCCTCGGACCACCACACGAGTTACGGAGCCCGATGAGCCGTGTCGCCTGAAACCGAGGCCCTTGCTCGCGAGCTACTGACGCTTGGACTTGCAGGCGTGACCACGAATTCGGCCCGCGCCAATCGTGTGGCTCTGCAACGCATGCGCGAAGGAGATTCCTTCTATACCTTTGGCATCCGCATCCTCGGCGCCGCCTGGCGCAGGCGAGGCCCCGGACTTTCGGAACTCGCGCGCGAGATGGGGGTGGCCTGCGGGCTGCCGAATCCGGAGCAATTTCTCGACGGACCAGGATTCATCAATCCCGTACACGCCGCCCACTCCTGGCTGCAGGGCCTCGCGCTGCTCGACGCTACCGCACGAGCCGGGGGATGCATCAGTTTCGGGACAGGGCATCCAGGGGCCATGGTGACCCTGTACCGGGGCCTCGCCGCACGTGTCTCCAGGCTAGGTGGTCTGGTGGTTCCCCCGGCCGTGGGGACCCCGGCTGCGGTGGACGGATGGATCGATGCCTGGGACGGAGTCGCCTTCCTGAGCGACGGCTGCGGCGCCCTGCACAGCCACGCCACCAGCATTCTCGACGGCACCCTGGCTCTCGCACCCCGAGTGGACCTCTTCGTGGGTGATCATGGTACTGCGGGCTCTGCAATCAACGCACAGATCCCCTGCATTGCGTTCATGGATACGAATGATCCTGCGCTGATGGCGGCCAGACATCTGGAGCGAACGAGGCTACTGGTCATTCCCGCCTACGATAACCTACCCAATGGCAGGACAGACCGGATCCTGGACGCCCTCCCAAGGCCCGACTACTGCTAACATGGAAACCTGGGGCGGTTAGCTCAGCTGGTAGAGCGCCTCGTTTACACCGAGGATGTCGCGGGTTCGAGTCCCTCACCGCCCATGCCCCCTACGTTCAGGAGAGATCTCGACATGTCGACCGCCACCGCGGATCCCAAGGCCTTCGACATCTTGGCAGAAGACGCCATGCAGTGCCTGCATCGCATCTACCAGGCCGAGATGGCAGGCATCATCCGGTACCTGCATTACTCCTTCATGGTCATGGGTCACAACCGCATTCCCATCCAGGCGTGGTTCCGCAATCAGGCCACCGAAAGCCAGACTCACGCGATCATCATCGGTGAGAAGATCACATCCTACGGTGGACACCCTCCCCTCTTGTCGCAGTCGGTCGAGGAGACCAACCAGCATGGGATCAATGCCATCTTGGAAGAGAGTCTCCATCATGAACTCCAAGCGTTGCAGCTCTACAAGAGCCTGGCGGACATGGCAGCGCGTGACGGCGACGTTGCGCTCGAGGAGCTGGCCAGGGAAATGGTCCGTGGCGAGACCGAGCACATCGACGAAGTCCGCAAGATGCTGCGGCAACCTCACTAGATCCGCGCAGCCCTGACGCAAGGGGCCCCTTGGGGAATGTTCCTCAAGGGGCTCTACGCTTGGGTTCAGGCGGCAAACGACTCAGAAACAGAACTGACCACCGAGCGTATACCCGAACGTCTGCCCGAACCGAGGGGGAAGCGTGCCACCCACCTTGGGCACGCTGTTGAAGACCGACAAGCCAAGCCCCACGTTGATCAGGAACTGGCTGCTTATGGCATAATCCGCGCCGACGCCCGGGGCAATATTGGTATCGCGGGTCTCCGCAAAATCACCCACACCTCCTGCCAGCAGGCCGTAAAGGCGTGTCGTTCCGCTGTTGTAGAACGGCAACATCAACTGCCCCCCGTAGTTCAGAACACCCGAGGTCACGCCATTCACCGTCTCCTGCTGGGGAAAGGCAGAAATCGAGAAGCCCAAGGAAGGATTGGACCAGTTCCGATAGGTCAATCCCGAACCCGCAATGTTCGAGTACTGAAACCCCAGATTTTGCGCCCTCGCGAGTGGACCACCCTCAAGAGCAGGCTGCGCGATGAGGGTACCGGCTGAACGACCCGGCTGCGAACCGGCCGTTCCCGGGGCAGAGCCCCCCCCACCCGAGCGAATGATCTGAGCAACTTGGTAAGGTGCTTGCGCAGTCGGAGGGGTCATATGGCGAAGATCAAGGTCAGCGGAAAGAAGCAGCAAAGCCGGAAAGACCTCCGTGAATGGGGAGTACCCCGTTGCGACGGGACCACCCCTTCCATACCCTGACGCCCCCATCCACTCCCATGACCCGTCCGGGAGAGTCCAAGCTTCCGTATGTCCTTCTGCAGGCGGGCCCCCAAAGCATCAACCCCCCGCTTCCCAGGCTTACGCCGGGCTGCGGGGGGTTGCTTCGACCACTGAGGGCAAGAGACTTTGCAGGTGCCAAGAAAGGCCCTGATCGACCTGTGAGTCATGGTGACGCGTCATAAAGACCGGCACCGTGTCT
>JAYKGV010000015.1:0-6829 GCA_035285595.1 Candidatus Sericytochromatia bacterium | reverse complement strand
GAGAGAAACCAAGTCGGCAACTTCGTCATTCCGTGAACCCCCGCATGGGATGCGGACAGGAGCCACCTCCAGCTCCCTGTCCGGGTGTTCCCAACGATAGCTGACGCGTGGAGTGTCCGCCTGCGGTCCGTCACGGACTCCTGCGGGGGCAGGCGGCGCTATCATGCAAAGCATCGTGAAGCCGCAAACTCTCCCGACCCATGAACTTGCGAAGACCTGGCAGGCCCGGGCAGAGGCGCCCGAGGACGTGGTGGCCCATGTCCAGTCCGACCAACACGTCTTCCTGCACGGAGGCTGCGCGGTCAGCCAGCCGCTCGAGCAGGCCCTTGCGGTGCGTGCGGCCCGCCTCTCGGGCATCATGGCGGTCCAGATGCACAAGGAGGGTCCCGAACCCCTCGCAGACCCCGGCCTCGAGGGGCACGTGCGCATCAAGGCCTTGTTCTGTGGCCAAGGAGTCCGCCAGGCCGTCGCCGAGGGCAGAGCGGACTATGTCCCCGTTTTTCTGTCCGAGATTCCGGAGCTCTTCAGGTCAGGAGCTCTACCGCTCGACGTGGCTCTGGTGCAGCTGTCCCCTCCCGATGCCCACGGCTGGTGTACGCTGGGGTGCTCGGTCGACGTGGCGCTGCAGGCTTTTCGCTCGGCGCGGATTCGCCTTGCAGAAATCAACGCGCGCATGCCTCGGACGCTCGGTGCCGGCATGGTCCATCTTTCGGAACTCACCGCGTGGACCGTCACCGATCGGCCTCTCGTCGAGCATCCCCAGACGCGACCTGACCGAGATGCCACGACCATCGGTCAGCTGGTGGCGGGGATGGTTCCCGAGGGCGCGACCCTCCAGACGGGTATTGGCAACATCAGCGACGCCGTCCTCGCGGCCCTGCACGGTCAGCGGGACCTACGCATCCATACCGAGATGTTCTCCGATGCCCTCGTCGATCTGCACGAGGCAGGCGCCATCGCCTACCTGCCCTCGGAGGATCACGCCGCTCCCGTCGTCACAAGTTTCGTCCTGGGGACCGGCAAGGTCATGGACTTCGTTGCAGACCATCCGGCGGTGCGCTTCAAGCCCTCCGACGTCACCAACGACACCGCCTTGATCCGGCGCAAGCGTCGCATGATCGCCATCAACAGCGCCTTGCAGATCGACCTTACGGGCCAGGTTTGTGCAGACTCCATCGGAACGCGCATCTACAGCGGCATCGGCGGCCAGATGGACTTCATCCGTGGGGCGGCCTTGGCTGAGGAAGGCAAGGCCATCATCGCCTTGCCCTCGACCGCCGTGGGCGGAACCCGCTCCCGCATCGTGCCCACGCTCGAAGCCGGGGCAGGAGTGGTGACGACGCGCGGCCACGTCCAGTATGTCGTGACGGAGTACGGTATCGCCAACCTCTGGGGACGGTCCTTGCGCGAACGAGCTCTTGCATTGGTTGCGATCGCGCACCCTGACCACCGGGAAGACCTGCGCCGACACGCGGTGGAAAGACGGCTGTTCGGGGTGGGCGCCCTCGATTGAGGACGCCTGCCCTGCCACGTCGCTAGAAGAGGTGTCGGTTCACCGTGAAGTGGGCCACGATGCTCAGCACGTAGCCGAGGGCGATAGCCCAGCTCCAGCGCAGGTGCTGCATGAACCCGTAGACCCCCTTGGTCTGGCCCATGAGGGCCACGCCCGCCGCGCTGCCAATGGACAACAGTGACCCCCCGACCCCGGCGGTCAGGGTTACCAGCAACCACTGTCCGTGGGACATGTCTGGATTCATGGCCAATACCGCGAACATGACCGGGATGTTGTCCACGAAGGCTGAGAGCGGTCCGATCAGGATGTTGGCCACCGTGGGTCCCCAGTCGCCGTACAGCGTGCCTGACAACCAGCTCAGGTAACCCAGGGTCCCCAGTCCGCCCACGGCAAGGATGACTCCATAGAAGAACATCAGCGTGTCCCATTCGGCCCTTTCCAGCTGCCGATAGGAGTCGAAGGCACCTTGCCCATTGGCACTCACGAGCTTGCCCGAGGCAAAGACGTCATCGGCCTCGTTGACGAGCCCCATGCTGCCTTTGCGCTCTCTGTGCTCCAGCACGTAGCCATAAATCTTCAGGCACGCCAACCCGAACATCATGCCGAGCACGGGGGGCAGATGCAGGAGGGAGTGCCCGAGAATGGCTATCACAATGGTCAGGGCAAAAATCCCCACGACCATGGTCCCGCCGTCAGCCATCAGGGCGCTTTCCTGCTCCGGGGCAGGGCGCTCCAAGGGGACCGCTCTTGCCATGAGGAACGCCGGTACCACCCAGTTGACGAGTGCGGGTACCAGCAAGGCAAAGAACTCCCCGAAGGCTATCACACCTTTCTGCCAGACCATAAGCGTGGTGATGTCGCCAAAGGGCGAGAAGGCGCCGCCGGCATTGGCCGCAACCACGACGTTGATGCACGCGAGGGGGACGAACGCCGGGGCGGTGCGTCCTACAGACACGATGATCGCCCCGAGGACAAGCGCCGTCGTCAGGTTGTCGAGCACGGGCGACAGGATGAAGGCCAATCCGCCCGTGACCCAAAACAGCGCCCGAAACGTAAGACCGAGCCTCAAGATGCGGCTGCGCATCACGGCCCAGACACCCCGGTCGTCCATCGTGTTGATGAAGGTCATGGCGGCTAGCAGGAAAAGGAACAGCTCGGCGAACTCCAACAGGTGATGCCGCAGGGCCGTGCCCGCCGTCGTAGTGTCTCCGTGCACGGCGTAGTAGCCGCCAATCACCATCCATATGAGACCTGCGGCCAGCAGCACCGGCTTGGACTTCTGCAGTTTGAGGTGTTCTTCTGCCATGACGGCGATATAGGCCACCAGAAAGATGGCCAAGGCCGCCCAGCCGACCGGATGCGAGATGAGCGAGACCTCAGCCCCGGAGGATGCGGAGGACGAGGCGTAGGCAGGAGCCGCCGGCCAAAGACATGAGATCAAGGTCGCGAAGACCGCCGCGTAGCGAAGCACAGGGCTACCCCCCATCTTGAACGTTGAAGCATCACGGCCCGCGAGAGGTAGCAAGGTTGCATCAGCTCTCGCGTCCACACAGGGAAAGGGACTCGGTTGCGCCCACGGGCGGACGTCAAACACGGGATCATGCCCCTGTGTCGCGGATATCTCGGCCATCGCATCGGCGACCGACCCACGCCTTCTCATTCTACGGGACGGTTGGGAAATTCGAGAGCAGCACGCGTGACGGCGTGGGCCAATTGATCCGTCGGGCCAAGACCCCCTGATGAACGACCGCTACGTGAGCAAAAGTCAGGCAAGCCAACCTGTTCGTGCCAACTTGAACCTGCCCGAAGGGTAAAGTGAAAGCAATGGGAGGTTCACGTCAGGTTCGCATGCTGCCTGCCCTTCGGTGGTGCCTGCTGCCTCTGCTGGTTATTGCAGGAGGCGCCTGTCAAAGTGCGAATTCGCTCGGGCGGACGCAGGCGCAGATTTACCTGCCCTTGATTCCCGGCTCGAGCCAGCCCGTAGGGTCGGCCTCGCCGACGCTGAATCCGGAACGCGTAGACCCTGCTGCGTCGGGTGCGGCGCAGCGTGCCTTGGTCGACATCGAGTCGCTGGTGGCCAACAACGCCGGAGGCTTGGTCTCCAATCACGCCGCGGGACTGAGCGGCCAGGTCTGGGTCGCGTCGGGCCTCGTGTCAAACCATTCGGCCGGCCTTGCGGGCGGTGGCACCTCGCCTCGGCGCGTCGCGAGCCTTGCCGAGGTGCCTCTGCAGCGCGCCCTCATCTATCTGTCGGACACGCGCGAACGCCCGTTCCTCGATCCTGAGACGGGTCAGGTCCTCGCGACCACCACGGATGACAGCGGAGCCTTCAAATTTGCCAAGGCACCGGCTGGGGAAACCGTCGTCGTCAATGCCGCCCTGTCGGGAAATCGCCGGCTTGTCGGCTTCCAAATTCCTGTGGAGCGACAGGAGGCCGTCCTGCGCCTCGACCTCGCCAGCACGCTGGTGACCGAGTTCCTGCGCGAGCGCGCACTCGAACGGGGCGCCACGGCCTCACTCGGGGACCTCGATCCAGGGCTGCGGGCCTTGCCCGAACTGACACGCCTGACGCGAGAGGGGCTCACCTTAGGTGCCATCTCCATTCCCGACCTGCGCGTCGGACGCATACCTGACATGAACCGCAGATATCTGGTCGAGTTTGCCACGAGCCTTCCTCTCCTTCGAGGACAGTGGGAAGACCTGCTTGGCGAAAAGCTCTCCGTCGTCGAAACGATGGCAGGAAGTATTCCGGGGTTTCGAGGGGATGGTGGGCCCGCAAAATCCGCACGCTTTTCGAACCCCTCTGGACTCGTACGCAGGGCCGATGGCAGCTGGCTCGTGGCCGACACCGGCAACAACCGCGTCCGCAGGATCGCTCCCGATGGCACGATGTCGACGATGGCGGGTAACGGTACGCCAGAGTCCATCACCGCGCGTATCTTGGCCGGAGAAATCCAGGACGTCTACGGCGTAGGGGGAGCCGCCGAGGGCACCATTCTCTTCGACCCTCGCAGCGTGCAACCCCTGCCCGGGGGCAGCTGGCTGCTGGGAGCAGTGGGCAATTCCAGCGTCTACCACATCGATCCCGCGGGCACGCTCAGGGCTCTCGTGGACCCGCATCCGGGTGGAGTCGTCAGCGAAGGCAACGTCAGGACCGGCTCGCCGAGGCCCACGCTCCGCAGCCCCATCGGCATGGCCTTGAGTCCTGATGGCAAGGTCTACATCGCCGACATCACCCATCGGGTCATCCGTCGTCTGGTGTGGACCGATGAAGCCAAGCCCGACACGTACGTCATCGACAAGGTGGCCGGCCGCTATGGCGTTCAGGGGACGGTTCCGATCGGAATGTCCGCCCTCTACCAGCAGAGTCCTCCTGCAGAGACAGCCTTGTCGGCACCCTATGGCATCTGTTTCGATGCCGAAGGGCAGTTGATTTTCACGGATACGTTCGCCAACCGCGTCTTGCGGATCGAGAAGGGTGACGGCAGGCTTCATGTCTTGGCGGGTTCCGGACACTCGACGGTGTCGGGTGATGGTGGGCCGGCCACCCAAGCTGGGCTGCCCTTCCCCACCGCGATCGTCTATGATGCCAAGCGCAACCGTATTCTAGTCGGTTCGTGGCAGTCGCCCCGCATCAGGGCCATCAACCTGTCATCGGGGCTCATCACCACCTTGGCCGGAGCGGGAGAGGACGCTCAGGATGGTCTTCTGCGGAAAGCGGCACTGGGAGATATCGGAGGACTGGCCCTGGATGATGAGGGGCGTCCGGTCTTCACGGAAGTGCAGATGGGACGTGTGCGGCGGCTCTGGCTATCGGAATAGGGGCACCGAGGCCGTCCGCCACGTCACCGTAGGTCTGATCCACAGGGGCTGCTGGCCATTGCGAGGAGGCATCCGGGGGAGTAGCTCACAGGCAAAGGGCCATCGCGAGCCAACCTGACTCACTAGCCCACGACCCATAGCGGAACGAACGTCCGGCACTCGTGGCCGTCCCGCAAAATGCCTCGGGGTCATCCAGCGAGAAGGACGAGAGAACGAGGCCTGCATTGTGGCCATGGGCCTTGTAGAGCGCTTCCTTCACGGTCCAGAGCCGCAGGCGGGTCTCCTCGGGGGCATCGCTGTGGCGGGCAAGTTCATCTTGCGTGAGATACAGTCGCATAGCACCTGGAGAAACGTGCCTGTCCGCCGCTTCGAGGTCGACCCCAATTCCCTTGCCCTGCGGCCACGCGGCGGCTACGGCCCGTGCCGCGGTGTGGCTGATGCTGAACTCGGGATGAGGAAAGCTCACGCTCCAAGGATCCTCCGTTCGCCCGAGGCGTTGCAGAATATTGGCCAGTGCAGCTCTGCCTCTCCGGTAGGAGAGGATTCGAGCAGGATGAGTGAGGCTTTCCAGCCGGGCAGAATGCCCCTCCAGCGGATTATCGGCAAAGGCCAGCAGCACGGTCGCGCCGAGGTCCATGGCAATCCGGCGCTCAAGCTCAGTCAAGGAATGTCCCTCGACGCACCGGCATAGCTTCAGGGGAGCCGAAACCTTGCTCGGCCAGCGAACCCGGGCCATTCGGGCAGCTCCTCAGAAGCCGAGTCGCGACCGGGAGATCGAGACTGAAAGGTGTGGTCAGATGCATCGGCGAGGTCATGCCTCTCCACGTTACAGGTCTTCAGGGCACTCCTCGATTCCGCAGAAACAAGGCTAGCGTGCCGCTCGGTGCGGCCTTCTTGTGTCCGTGAGCCCGTCATGATTGGACTGGGAAGCTCCAACCGGCTTCCTCCCGGGATGATGGGCGCCGGGTTGCGCTGCAGGGGGAGGCCAGAGATACGCCCGAACGCACCTGACCCACCGACGATTCTGTCAGGTGCGTATGCCGGCACCTCTGGTCCGGGGTCGTGGCATCAGGCAGAGGTATGATATCCCCGGGGGAGCGATGCCACGCAAGAAGCTGCCGCTGGGGATCCAGACCTTCGCGAAGATCCGCGAGGACGCGCACTACTACGTCGACAAGACACCGATGGCCTGCCGCTTGGTCGAAGGAGGCACGCACTACTTCCTGTCCCGTCCCCGGCGTTTCGGAAAGAGCCTGTTTCTCGACACGCTCAAGGAGCTCTTCGAGGGAAACCGGGAGCTTTTCAAGGGTCTGCACGCCGAGGAGCATTGGGATTGGTCGGTGAAGCATCCGGTGGTGCTGTTGAGCTTCAGTGATGGCGTGCTGGAGACTCGCGAGGATCTGGCTGCCCGGCTGCACTTCATACTTACCCTCGAGGAGGAGCGGCACGGTGTCGGGGCTCGCTTCTCCGACCCTGCAAGTCGGCTTGGTGATC
>JAYKGV010000014.1:0-21049 GCA_035285595.1 Candidatus Sericytochromatia bacterium | reverse complement strand
CCATACCTGTTGTTGACGGGCATCATGAAATTTTGGCTATATGGAATATTGAGATATCGTCATCCCGCCGGGTGACGCTCAGGCATCATTCCGGAGGCGGCATGCAGGTAATGTGGCGGCAGGCGCTCTTGATGCTTTGGCTTACGGCCTGCACGGTGAGTCCTGCACCCGTCGATGTGGCCGATGAGCCCGCGGGGCTGTCCGGTGACTCTCGGCCGCTTGGCGGGGCGGAGACCGGCATGTCCGCTGTGACGGGCACGGTGCCGCTCGACGGCCGCGTCGTCGCAGACGCGAGTGTGGAGGCCTTCGCCCAAGCGGCAGGTCCCCAGCGTCCGGGGCTTGCGACGCGTACGGATGCTGCGGGTGCTTTCCGGCTCGATGTGCCGTCGCAGTCGTGAACTGCTGTCGGACCTTGACCATCCGGAAGCTCCGCACCGCTGGCAACTTGTGGGTCTGACACCCGGCGTCGCCACGGTACGCCTGTCTTCTGTGAGGCTGACTTCGGAAGGGCTGCCGCTCATCCGGGACCTGAGCGTCGAGGTGGAGGCCTGGGGTCGTGTGGACATCTGGGTTGACTGACAAGGTTCCCGAAGACGTCGGGAAAATGCGGCTCCCCGCAGAGGATGTCCCAGGCTCCGATAGCCCGGCCTGCGAGCCTTTGCACGATGGATGGCGCGGGAGCGCCATCCATCCGTCGTCGGCCTACCCCTTGTCCTTGGGAGGGCGCCGCCGGAAGGGTCGTGAGCGGCTCGCCCGCGGGGCCACGGCCGCAGGTGAGCTGCGCCGCAAATCCACTCCCGTAGCCTTGGCCACCAGGTTGGCATAAGAACGGCGCTCCATCTGCTCGGGACCCAGGCCCAGCGTCCGGGCAATGGCTGCCATCCGCGTCGAGTCAGCCCCCTTGCTCTCCAACTCGAGGAAATCCGGTCGCTCCAGCGAGGCGATCCGGTCCAGACACAGGATGTGGTCGGCACGCTCGAACTCGAGCCGTTCCTTGCGTACCTCGAGCCGGAACCCGTGTCCCAGCCACTGCAGCAGATCCTCGAGCACGCGCTCCATGCCCGCAGGCAGGGCCAACTCGACTTCGTGGCGTGACTTGTAGCCTTGGGCGTCTATGGTCGTCGCATCCTTGCGGGTCAACAACCAGGAACCGTTCTCTTGTCGCAGGCGCAGCACACGCCCCGGGACCTCAAAGTAGCGGTCGACCTGCTCCAGTCGGCGGGTCGGGATACCCAGCAAGTCGACCAACCGCTCGCGGTCGCCGGGTCGCAGGCGGTATTTCGCCTCGATCTCGGCTCCGTCCTTCATGGGTTCAGTCTAATCCGTCACTTCGGCCAGCGTCCAATTGTGGGAGCATGTCCCCATGACCGGTCTGCCTGCCGCTCGCACCCATGAGGGCGACCTCGCGCTGCTGTCCGAGATGGCGGTGGCTCTGCGCGACCTGCTGCCGGACGAGGTGGCCCACGACGGCCGGGTCGATGAAGCGGCCATCTTTTTGGTGGCCTGCGCACTCGATGGAGTGTTGCGCGAAGGCGAGGAAGGACGCCTGCGCGGCCTTGTGCGTGGCTTGCATGAGGCCTCGATGTTGACGGCTCCCTTGCTCACGGACGAGGTCTCACGCCGTCGCCAGGCCATTGCCGCCGAGCGCATGGACGCCCGGGTCGCGCACGTTCTGGCACCGGAGGCCTGGACATCTGTTCGTGCCGATGTGCTGGGCCCCTTGCTGGAGGCAGGGCTTGGCCGCACCCGCAAGACCCTGGGCCAGTTCTACACGCCGGATCTCATCGTTCGCTGGCTCCTCGAACATGGTCTCGAGGCGTTCGACCCCCGGGTGCGGGCCCCGTTCCGGATTCTCGACCCGTCGTGCGGCGCAGGACATTTTCTGGTCGCGGCGGCAGAAATGCTGGTCGATCGGTATCGCCTGCACCGGCAGGCCCTGGTCCAGGCTCACCCGGGTGAACCGTGGGATGACGAGGCCCTGGTCGCACTGGTCTTCCGCGATCACCTCATGGGCATCGACATCGATCCCTGGGCCCTGCGGGTCGCCCGGATCCGCCTTGGCCTCAAGGCCCTCGCACTCGGTGCCCGTCACGCCCCCCTTCCCCGTCTCGGTCACGGGGACGCGCTGCGCCGAGATGTCGGGCAACGCCATCGGCTGCTCGTCGATCCCATCCATCTGGTGGTGGGCAATCCACCTTATGGGGCGGCCTTGGAGGAAGAGCAGAAAGCCTACGTGGCCTCTGCCTACCAGTTGGGCCGCGGTCGTTACGATTCGACGGCGCTGTTCATCGAGCGCTCCCTCGACCTGTTGGCCCCAGGTGGCCGGGTGGCTCTCGTCGTGCCTCACGGAGTGACCCGCACGGGTGCTTACGCTCCGTGCCGCGACCTGCTGCGCGATCGTACCGACCTCTTGGCCTTGCTTGACGCCGGCGCGGCCTTCCCGGGGGTCAACCTCGAGGCGATGGGCTTCGTGGCCCAGCTTCGCGACCTCGACGAACCCAGCGCCTCTCCCGCCGTCCGATTGGCCTCTATGCGCCAAGGGCCTCTGCAAGACCTAGGCGTGCAGGATGCCGCGTTTTTTCGCGATCGCAGTGCCCTGCCCATCTATGTGGCCGGACCTCGCGGTCCCCTCATCGCCCGTATCGAGCGGACCGCCCGCCCCTTGGCTTCACTGGTCCGTATCCAGCGGGGAGCGGCCATATCGGCCCGTGACCCGCGGATACGGGCAGGCGTGTCCGGCCTGCCCGTGGTGCGCGGTCGCGACCTGTCCCGCTATCTGCAGGTGCAGCCCGAGGAACTGCTCGTGTGGACCGAGCAACGGCCGCTTGCGGGCCGTATCTGGGAAGGACTGTCCCGCCCTACCCTGGCCTTCCAGAATGTCGCGTCGGAAGTCGTTGCGACGATGCTGCCTGCCGGCGTGCTGCCGCTCGATACCGTGAACGTCCTGACGTGGGAAGGCGAGGCACCGGACGAAGAAGAGGGCTGGGCGCTTCTTGGCTGGCTCAACAGTAGGCTGGCCGCATGGCTCTTCCGGACGCTGCTTTCGAATCATGCGGCGTTGACCGTGCATATGGACACACCGACCCTCGGCCCGCTGCCGGTCCTTCTGCAGGATCCAGCTGCCATCGCTTGCGGGGTACGGGGGTTGTGGGAGGCTCGTTCCCGGGGAGTCGGTCCGGAGGTCCTGCAGGACCACGCCCAGGCGCTCGATCGCCTCATCATGCGGCAGGCAGGACTGGGCCCCGAAGACATGTCCACCATTCTGAACGAGACCCGGCCCATCGCGTGGTCTGGCCGTCGTCGCAAGGGAAGTCCCTCGTGACTTCTCGATTCGCGTCTCGCCACCTGTTGCTCATCGCTTCCCTGCTGGGAGCCACGGGAGTCCTCGCAGGAGCCTTCGGGGCACATGCCCTGAAGACCCTCGTGACACCCGAGCGCCTCGGGACGTGGGCGACTGCCGCCCATTATCAGCAGGTGCATGCCGTGACCTTGTTGGTGCTGGCGGCGTGGTCTCACGCCGTGGGCCGGCTCGTCGCCCCGACGGCGGCGATCTGCTTGACGGCCGGTACGGTGGTCTTTTCGGGCTCGCTGTACACGCTGGTCCTCACGGACCTTCGCGTGTTCGGGGCAGTCACGCCCCTCGGCGGCCTCTTGCTGGTGACCGGATGGACGCTGTTGGCGCGGGCCGGCGCGAACGCCCGGACTTAGCGCGCGATCAGCCGAACCAGCTTCTGACCTTGGACGCGAGCTTCCTGCCGCCGTTCCACGCCCCGCGAAGACCGTCCCGTACGGCGTCCGCGGCATTGAAACCGGTCGCGAGGGCCGTCGACAGGGCAAGTCCGGGAGCCGCGCCGCCGATTCTTCCCGCCGGCAGCACCGTGCTGCGTGGCCCTACCGCAAGAAACAGGTTGTCGAGACCAGTCGGTACGTGGGCGAGCTTCAGGTCATCCCACTTCTTCTGGAAGTCCTCGGCCGACATGGCGTATGCCCCCCGGGCCGGATCCTGGATGTTGAGCGTCACCTTGCCGGTCGCCGGATCCCTTTCGTAACCGTTGACGACCACCCAATGCAGGTTAAGGTCGCCGGGGTCGCCCGGTTCGATCAGGACTTGGCAGGGAATACCTCTGTCGAGGAAATTCGTCAGTTCCTCGACCGTGCCTTTGTTGTAGAGTTCCGCCGAAAAACCTTTGGACCGTGCGTGATCCCGCAGCAGCGTCGGGGCCGTGAAGATGTCCAGTCGACGAATCTTCGCATCGATCGCCGTTCGATCCGTCAGGTGGCCGAGGCCGCTCAGGATCATGGCCAATGACGTGGTTCCGCACGCGTTGCTGTCACCTTGCCGATGATCGGGCAACGGAATGTGCGCGGCCTGCCGTACGATGCGATCCCTCGTACCTTTGCCAGACGTAGAGACGGTCTGGGGAGACGCTCCGCGATCGCTCGTCGGCGACTGGCCGACCGGGCCCGTGCGGGTGGTCGTGCCTGACGCGCCGATCTTGCCCATATCGGTCCTTGTCGCGTGTCTCCCCTGCTCTCCGAATACCCCGAAGGCCCGGGGAATGCACCTCGTCAGGCTTCTGGCAGGCCGGTGGCGTGGCTTCTGACTTCCTCGACCAATTTCCCGACGGCTTCGTCGACCGCCATAATCGATTGCTTGCCTGAGCGGGTGCGTACCGCCACGGTACCGGCCTCGGCCTCGCGCTTGCCCACGACGAACATGTAGGGCGTCTTCAGGCGCTGGGCGTCCTTGATACGGGAGTTCAAGTGTTCGGACGCATCCCGGTACTCCGTCCGCAGACCCGCTCGCGTCAGCTTGTCGGCTACGTCACGCGCGAAGGCGTCCACTTCCTCGTTCAGGGGGAAGACCTCGACCTGTACCGGCGCGAGCCAAAGTGGGAAGGCGCCCGCATAGTGCTCGACCAGGCACCCGAAGAACCTCTCGATGGAGCCCAGAAGGGCCCGATGCAACATGACCGGGCGATGTTCCTTGCCATCCGAGCCCTTGTAGGTCAGGTCGAAGCGCTCGGGCAGGTTGAAATCCACCTGCACGGTCGAGCATTGCCACTGGCGGCCTAGGGAATCCTCGAGCTTGAGGTCGATCTTGGGACCGTAGAAGGCGCCGCCGCCCTCGTCCACCTCGTAGGGCAGGCCATGTTTCTCAAGTGCCGCCCGTAGCGCGGCTGTCGCCTCGTCCCACAGCGCAGGTTCCCCGACATACTTCTCGGGGCGCGTGGCAAGGTAGGCTTGGAATTTCGTGAATCCGAAGGTCCGCAACATCTCGAGCACGAAGGTGACGACCCGATCAAGCTCCTCGCCCAGCTGATCCACGCGGCAGAACAGGTGGGCATCGTCCTGCGTGAAGCCCCGCACCCGCAGCAGCCCATGCAGCACGCCCGAACGCTCGTAGCGGTACACGGTGCCCAGCTCTGCCCAGCGCAGCGGCAGATCGCGGTAGGAGCGGCCTTTGCCCTTGTACATCGTGACGTGGAAGGGACAATTCATGGGCTTGGCCAGATACTCCTGCCCCTCGACGTCCATGCCACTGAACATGTTGTCCTTGTAATGCGACGTGTGTCCCGAGCGTTCCCAAAGGGTCACCTTGGCGATGTGTGGGCTGTAGACCAGGTCATAGCCTCCGTCATAGTGGGCTTGGCGCCAGTAGGTCTCCATCTCGTGGCGTACACGAGCGCCACGGGGGTGCCAAAGGATCAGGCCGGGTCCGATGTCGTCGTAGACACCGAAGAGGTCGAGCTCCCGCCCCAATTTGCGATGGTCTCGCTTCTGGGCTTCCTCAAGTTTCTGCAGGTGGGCGTCAAGATCTGCGGGTTTGTAGAAGGCGGTCCCGTAGATGCGTTGCAGCATCTTGTTTTTCTCGTTCCCTCGCCAATAGGCCCCAGCCACGGACAAGAGCTTGAAGTGCTTGAGGAAGCCCGTGTCGGGCACATGGGGGCCTTCGCAGAGATCTGTGAAAGCCCCTTGGCTGTAGAAGCTGACGACGCTGCCTTCCTCACCCAGGATGCCTTCCAGGATCTCGGCCTTGTAGAGTTCGCCGCCTTCACGGAAGTGCCTCACGGCTTGCTCGGCCTCTTCGCGGGACATCTCGGAGCGCACGATAGGCTCGGCTGCCGCTGCGTGGCGGCGCATGACTTCTTCGATGCGGGCCAGGTCCTCAGGTGTGAAAGGTTCCGCCCGATCGAAGTCGTAATAGAATCCGTCTGCGATCACGGGACCGATGGCCACCTTGGTGTCCGGCCACAGCTCGGTGACGGCCTCGGCCATCAGATGGGCCATGGAGTGGCGCAGGAAATACAGGCCGTCCCCGTCATCGGTCGTCACGATCGTGAGGGCACAAGGGCCGACGATCGGGGTTGCCAGGTCTCGCAGGGTACCGTCGATTCGGGCGCCCACCGCCTTCTTGGCGAGGCCGCGCGAAATCGATGCGGCCAGTTCCGCGCACGTGCTTCCGCAGGGGACCTCACGTACGGTGCCGTCGGGCATCGTCACGGGGATGGCGGGGGCATCGCTGGCCACGGTCACGGGAAGATCCTCCAAGGGGTCCCATGATAGCGCCTGGTCGCCCACGAGGGGGCGGGGCAAGGCGTAATCAGCGCGGCGTGCGGAAGCTGATCTTGGCCGAAAGGCCCGCTTCGTTGCCGTGACTCTGACGCAGCACCGCATGGGCGCTGTAGGAGGTTTTGGCGGAGAGGCCCTTCACGGTGACGATATGACGGGTGCCGGTTTCCGTCGCGTAGGTGTAGGAGAAGCTCCTGTGGTTGGACCCGGTGCCGATTTTCATTCCTCCGGTTCCTGCCGAGGTGCTCGTGAAGGTGAAGGTGGCGCTGTTCCGGGTTATTTGGCTCGAAACCAGCGTCAGCGGGACAGGCAGGGTCTTAAGGGGAAAGACCGCCGAGGTCACGGAGGTTCCGGCTACGGTCTCCGTACCTGATACCTGGGCGTAGTAGGTCAGATTGGGCAGGAGTCTGGCTACGCTTGCGCTCGTGGCGTGGTCCGGCAGGGAGGAGGAGATCGCATCTCCGGGTGGGAGAGAGGTCCAGGATCTGGAGGCGACGGTCAGCGTGACCCCCGTGAGGCCGGCTACATTGCGATCGATGCGTGTCTGCAGCGTGGTATCCGTACCGCCCGTGCGGGTGAGGGTCAGTTTGACCGGTTGCGTCCTGAAGGTGCCGAGCTCTGACACGGACTGCTGGCCAGCGGTGTCCTCCGCTTCCAATTGGTAGGCATACAGTGTATTGGGCCGCAGATGGCTCATGACGGTCTGGCCGCTGCTGGCGTACGGATTCTCGTAGGCCCACCCCGTGTTTTCGGGAACGAACCCGCCCGGTGCGAGACGAGCCCCGTCGCGTTGGGTCTACAGACGGACCTTGACCACCTCGTTGGCCGCGAAGGGCAGCGGGGCGGCGTTGGCCGAGACGATGGCCTTGCCCAGAGATAGCTTGGCCGGCGTGTCTGCCGGAACGTTGCCTGCAAGTACACGGGCGACGGCGGCATCGAGATCCAGACGAGGCACCGTGGTCGTGCCGTAGAAGCGGCTGATCCGTTGGCCTGTCGCCGCAAGCAGCTCTCGTACCTGCGGTGGCCGCAGAGAGAGATTCCTGTCGGCAGCAGCTTGCAGGACCAGAGCTGCGGCGCCGGCTACGTGGGGACACGCCATGCTGGTGCCGTTCTTGGACCCGTAACCGCCGCCGGGCAGCGTGCTCAAGATGCCCGTGCCTGGTGCCGCGAGCAGGCACTATGACCCGAAATTGGAGCATGAGGCCCGAGTGTCCGTTGGCGTAGAGGCCATGACCGAAATGACGCCCGGATTCGCGGCCGGATAACTGGCCTTGCTGACGTTGGCGTTGCCAGCTGCCGTCACCACGACGACAGTTGGGTGAGAGCCTGGCCGATGGCGGTTCGCTCGGCCTCCGAGGGCGCGGTCGAACCCAGACTCAGATTGAGAACCTTGGCACCGCGTGCTACGGCCCGCAGAATGCCGTGGGCCACCCAGACGTTGGAGCCTGACCCGTTGTCACCCAGGACCTTGATGTCCAGGATGCGGGCCTGCGGGGCCACCCCCGCGACTCCGACCCCGTTGTGGCGTTCCGCGGCGAGGGTTCCGGCCACGTGGGTTCCGTGGGACTGACGATCGCCGTCGGCATAGGTGGTCATGTTGTCGCCTGCCTCACGCGGCTGCATCTGGTTGACAAGGTCGGGATGTTCGGCGTGGACCCCCGTGTCGAGCACCGCGACGGACAATGTGCCGGGTACGCTGGCGAAACGATCGTGGGCGAGATCGGCCTTGATCTTCGGCCACGACCACAGGCTGGCGTACTGGGGATCACCTGCCGCCACGGTGAGGCTCCGCTTGGTTTCTTCCTCGACGTTGGCCAGATCCGGCAACGCGAGGGTCCGGGCCAGCAGGGCCTGCATGGCGGCGGGGACCTCGGGCGTCGCCACCACGCCGTGGAGCAGGGGGTGTGCCGTCAGGACACGCCACCCCGGCAGGGGAGGCAGCGAGCGACCGGGGCGTGCCGGGATCAGGAACCGCCGGACCGTCGTGTTCTGGGCGATCCGGACATCCTCCGGCCGCAGGCTTCTGAGGCGCAGCCACGTCGCCATGGCCGATCCTGCAAGCTGGCTTGAAGCCGCCAGACGGTCAAAGTCGGCCTGCAAGGCATCGGGGACGGCATAGGTGGCATCATCGAGCGTCAACAGCCTGCCTTCGACCGTTCCGGCCGGTGGCAGCGCCTCCTCGGTATCCTCCTCGAGGAGCATGGCGAGTTCGCCGGCCTCCACGTCCTGCGGCTGGATTTGGTGGATCGGGGTACTGCAGGCCACCGTGGCCGCCAAGGGCAGGCCGCGCAGGAACAACTTCAGGGTCGTGAGGTCTATCCTGCCCGAGCGCCTCGAAGCCCCTCTTGGTTATGTCAAAACCCTGAAGGGAGCCGCAAGAAAACTTCATGGGCTGCCATCGGGGCCCGAGGGTAGAAAAAACATGTCCCCATGGCCAGTTCCCCGATGCCTCTCCTCCGCCCCGACCTGGTCCGGCCTGGTCCGCGGCGGGAGTCGCCGTGGCGCGTCTATGTTCATGTCGAGGTCATGGCCACCCTGGCGGAGCCGGACCGACGTTTCCTCGCCAGCCGATCGAGCGTGGTGCTGGGCCATCTGGTCTTGCGGGGCACCAGCCCGGCCACCAAGACCACTGCGGGAACCAACGAGGGCTGGGTCCGCACCAAGCTCGGGGGAAACGGGGGCTCCCACTTCTACCTGTGGTGGGCCAAGGCCGGTACCAAGGCCCTGCGTCAGCTCGAGCTCCCCGATCGCGCCATCCTCGTACGGGCGGTCCGGCACCACGATGATCACGCCGCCATCGAACCTGATGACTTCGGCGAATACGTGCCGTTGCTCTTGGATTCGGAGGGGACTCCCGAAGGTTTCGAGTCGCCGTGGAGCGAGGAGCAGCGGGCCTTTGCCCGCTCCGAGGCCCCGGTACGCCTCATGCTGGGGCAGGCCGGCGGTGGCAAGACCCAGGCGTTGTGGCAGGCCGTCGCGTTGCGCGGGGGAGAACGGGTCCTGCTCGCGACCTGGTCCACGGCCCTCGCGGACGAAACCCGCGCCCAGCTGGGAGGTGGAGCGGATTGCGTTGGCCTCGTGCCAGCCGACACCGAGCTTCGTGTCATGCCCTTCAGGCAGTTGCTGGGACATCTGATCGGCTGGGATGTGCCTTATCGCAGCCTGGCCGTGATGCGTCGGGAATTTTCTGATGCCGTGGCCCGGCTCGCTCTGGGCAAGAGCCAGATCGGGGCGTGGCACGATCGTCGCGGGGCCTTGTTCGCCGAGCTTCGTGCGCAACGCGCCGGTGCCGTGCCCGAAGCCTACTGGACGGCTCCTCCTGCCGAAACGACGGCACAGTGGGTGGCACGTCGCACCGGTGAGCTGGGTGCGGCTGCTGCCAAGGAGGCCGGGGTGGTCTGGCAGAAGTTGCGTCTGGACGACCCCGGTCGCCGCGGTGAACTCTTCCCCGAATTGGAAGCCGCCCACGAGGCCTTGGCTCGCCTTCTCGATCCCGCGTACGTGCTGCCGGACATCCTGCAAGGCATGGATCGCCTTGTCCTGGACGAAGTACAGGATCTCGCACAGGTCGAGCTGGCCGTATGGGTCGAGTTGGCCCGTCGCACGGGAGGCGATCCGTCGCGTTGGCCTTTCCTGCTCGTGGCGGGGGACGAGGGCCAGTCGGTTCGCCCCTCGGGCTTTTCCGTGGGTTGGTTCAACACGCTCCTCGCCCGTCGTTATCTTCCCCGCGAAACCTTTCAGGCTCAACTCAACCTTCGCTGTCCCGCAGGCATTGCCCGCGTGGTGGATCGGGCCCGCGAGCTTTACGGGCGGTATGTCGAGAAGGATCAACGGCCTCGGAAGAGCGTCCGTGCCGAGGCTGAATACCATGCCGAAGCGCGACTGCTGCATCTTCGCGTGGGCCCCGACGAGGCCTGTGCCGTCCTGCGTGACGTGGCGGATACGCCCGGAACCGTGGTCGTAAGTCTGGGAGATGAGCCGCCGGCTTGGCTTGTCGACGACCTCGTGGGTGTCTTGCGGACGCCCGAGGAAGTCAAAGGTCTCGAGATGGCTCGTGTGGTGCTGCTGGAGCCCGGACGCGAGCTCGAGGCGCTCGAGAGTGCGGGGGGAACGGTTCAGGAGCGGCTGCAGACCCGTTTGCGCATCGATCGGCTGCGGGTCGCCCTGAGTCGGGCCACGGATTTGTTGGCCTTCCTGGACGTAGGGAGCGGACGCCACGGTGATCTGGCTGCGACTCTGCTCTATGGTGAGGAACGACGAGATTGGCGTGAGGCGAGTCTGGATACCTTCCGTCTCGCCTTTGCCGACGAAGGACAAGGCGATCCGCTCGATCGCATCGAGCAACTCGTCGGGCAGGGAACGCGAGAGCTCGACGAACATCCTGAGGCATCAGAGCGGGCCTTGGTGGAAGCCTGCGAGGTCCTGCGACACCTGGTGGATGTCCGTGAGCTCGATGGCCAGCGACAACGTGATCTCCTGGCCCGGGCGCTTGGACTGGGCCTGCGGCTCTTGACCCGGGATGATCTCGCCGACCGGACGCCTGTGGCGACCGAGGTGACTTACCTGCTCGGCCCTGCCGATCGCGAGGATCTCACGCCTGTCGCCAAGGCGCTCACGGAGGAAGTTTCCCCGGGTCGCATGGAGGCCAGGGCCGTGTTGCGTCTGCTCAAGGCCCTTTCGGAGCTCGATCGGGATCGTTGGCCGCCTGGCCTCTTCTCGGCCTTGTCCGATCATCGCCATCATCTGCTCGCTCGCCTCGAGGAAGCGGCCGCGCACCGAGAGCTGGTGGGGGGGCTCGTGCATGTGCGAATCGGGGTCGCTCTGGCGCTTGACCTGCCTGGCGGCGTGGCGCGGTTCGGGCAGCTGCAGGAAACTGCCTTCGCCACCTTGGAGCAACAGGGGGATTGGGCGACGGCGGAGCGCCTGGTGGCCGGCATGGAGCTTCCACCGCCTCACTTGGCGGCACGCCTGGCCGAGCGTCGCGGCGATTGGCGGGCTGCCATCAGGGCCTTCGAAGAGGCCGGCATGATCGAGGAGGCGCTTTCGGCCTGCCGCATGGCCGGGGACCCGCGAGAGGCGATCCGGTTGCTTGCCGCTCGTGGGCGCGAGCCTCTTCCTGTTCTCGAGGGTCTGATGCAGGTCCGGAATTGGCTCGTGGCGCACGCGAGCGATCTCACCTCGGGGGAACGCACGTTGCTGCTGGATATCCTCGGGGGCACCGAGGTCGCGCGCTCGGGCTTCGAGGCTCGTCTGACCGAGCTTGAAAGGATCCATGCCAGTTATCGGGAAGGCCTCGCTCGTCTCGAGGCCGAGGTCGACAAGACCCGCAGGACTCGTGGCAAGGTGCAGGAAGAGAAGGAGCGCCTGGTGGCCGAGCGCTCGCGTAACCTCGAGGTACGGCGTGAGCTGGAGCAGCGCAGGGAACGCTACGAAGAGCGTTTGGCAGCCTTGGGACATGCCCGGCCGGGTGGTGTCGATGTCTGGCGCGAACGGGCGGAACTGGCAGAACTCGAGGTCGAGGACCTGGAGCGTGCCTTAAGGGAGCGGGAGACCGAATTTCTGCGCGAGCGAGCCCATTTGATGGCACGATTGGCCACGGCCCTTGGCGCGCTGGAGTCTGCGGCCGCGGCGCGAGAGGCCGGGGAACTCCGATCAGCCGAGGAGCGCGCCAGTTGGATCCGGGAACGTGAGGCCCTCGAGCGACGGGTCTTCGAACTCGAGGCCGAAGGGGCGACCCTGCGGCGTGCGGTCGAGCAGCAAGAGTCTCGGCCTCTGCCCGTGGCGGAACCTTCCGAAGACTCGCCTGCGGTGCAGGTGACCTTGCGCGTTCCTGCCCTTTCGCCCGCGAAGTCTGCAAGCCACGCGGCGCGGATCGCGGGCGCCGTGATGCCGCCCCAGGCCTCACTCCCGGCGCCCTCTGCGAGGCTGGAGGAGGCGTGGCGCCTCCAGGACGGGTTGACTCTGAATCGGGCAGCTGCGCTCGTGGGCCTCGATCTCCAGCGTCTGCTCGAGCGGTTGGCCCAGGTCACGGATCGCCTGCCGTATCCCGATCGGCCGCTGACTCCCGAACAGTTCAGTCTGGTCTGCAGGACGGTCGATCGGGCTTTGGCGTCCGTGCCCAAGGTCGGGTCAGCCCAAGCTCTCTCGCCGCTTGGCCTCGGTGACCTGCCCGCGACGCTGGGCAAGTCTCGTCAACTGGAGCAAATCGTTTCTTCCCTCAAGGTTCGCCAGAAGCAGGCCCGGCCTCTCGTCCAGAAGGTCCTTGGACGTGATCCCTCCTGGACCCGCGACGTATCCGTCGAGGATTGCGTGAAGGTCGTGGCTGTCTTGATCGGTCGGACCGATCCCGAGGCCATGGAACTCATCCGTCGTCGCTGGGGCTAGCATGGGGTCATGCCATCCACGTCGCTCGGTCGCCTTCGTGTCGTCAACCTGCTGGAAGGGATGTCCTTCCATCTCTTGTTGCTGGTGGCGATGCCCCTGAAGTATGTCTTCGGACATCCCGAGGCGGTCAGGTTCATGGGGATGGCGCACGGCGTGCTGTTCGTGCTGCTGTTCGTGGCTGCGGTCGATACGGCCTCTGACCGGCGTTGGCCCCTGTGGCGGGTACCTTTGCTCATGCTGCTGGCTTCCTTGCCCCTCGGATCGCTCTGGGTCGATCGCAAGTGGTTGACCGCTCCGTATCCTGACGCCCGCATCTGAGGTCATCGATGGGTGGTCGTCCCATCCCGGTCGAATCCTCCTCGAGCCAGCCACCATGCGGAAAGTCCGTCCGTGTCTCGTTCCCACGCGTCATCCAGTAGTTGCCCCAGTTGCAGCCAGGACGCCGAATCCAGAGAATGTCCGGCCCCTGCCATGTCCCGTAGCTTGCGAGCGGCCGTTTCCCAGGCATCGGCCCTGACCGGCATGGGCAAGTCCGCAAGGCTTGACGCCGGTATCTTGAGGCTCCTTGCCGACAATCCGGCGCCTGCCGACTGGTGCAGGGCCCAGGCCGTGGCGGCAGGGGCGAGCAGGGCGGCGGCCAAGAGCCACGGATTCTCTCCCGCCGCCGGCAGGACACTGATCAGGGGGACGCCAGGAACCCAGGCCCCCGCCTCGTCCACGACCGCCTCTAGAACAGCTGTCTGGCTCGCCACGAGGATCTTGGGGACCAGGCGATCTTCCAGCCATGCGGCCAAGGGGCCGCCTTGCAGCTTCAAGGCGGCGGTATCGACCACCGGGGCTTGCCAGGTACGTTTGGCGAACCGTCCGGGTCGCCGGCCCCAGTGACAGGCCAGCGGGTCGACGAGGCCTGAGGTGATGAACGGTGCCAAGTGGGCGGGAAGCGCGTCCACATCTGGAGCTTCCTGCACGAAAGGCACGAGGCCGTAGTACTGGTCTCGGAAGTCGGCCGTGATTCGGGCGCGTGCTCCGAGCCGGTCGCGGGTCCGAACGACGACGGTGGGAATACCCTCTCCCCCGGCGAGGAGGCTCGACCAAGCCTGTCCCGTGGTCAGCGGTTCCAGAACCGGACCGGGAGTGCGGCGTGGTCCCTGCCAGGTCAGGATCTTGGCGGGTCGGGCCCCGCGCTCGAGGATGACTGCCACGATGCGGACCTGGGCAGTGAAAAGTCCTGACCCTGCTTGCCAGAGGCCGACAGGAGCCGCACACTCCCTGATTTCCTGCCGGGCCAAGGTTCCGTCCCTGGTCGCCAAGGCGCTCTCCGGCCACAAGATGCCCATGCGTCCCCCTTCGGCCAAGACCTTGGCTCCGACGACCCCGAAGATCAAGGCATCGTCCACGTGGCCTCGCACGCAAGGCCCCCAAGTGCGGCGCAGCAGGGCCTGCCTCTCGGAAGTACGAGCGGTATCCCGGTGTAGCTGGCTCAGAAAGGGGGGATTGGCGAGGACGGCCGAGACCCGTTCGGGCCATTCTTCGGGCCAAGGGTCCACGAGACTGTCCCTGCAGACGAGGGCGGCATGTGGGCCGAGATGTCGTCGGGCCAGGCGGATGGCCCAGGGATCGACGTCCGCACCCAGCAGCTGCCCGGTGGCTCGGGCAAGGGCGTGATCCGGGGCTAGCCCGGCCCATTGCTGCCAACAGCGGGCCAGCAACTCCCGCGCTGCGGCCAACAGTGCTCCGTGCCCGCATGCCGGGTCGAGGACCCGCAGGTCGGCCAGTCGTGCGGGGGCGTCGGGCCGACCTGCAATCTCTGCCAGCCAAGGCCCGAGCGTCAACCCGGCGAGAGTGGCCGACACCTCCGGCGGAGTCGCCCAGGCCCCTCCGGCATGTTTGCCCTTGCCGGAGGCCAAGACCAGTTCGCCGTGTGGACCCGGCCGCAGCGCCATGGCTTCTTCGCGCAAACGGGCCAGCTCTTCGATGGAAGGCGACGTGGGCAAGACCTCGAGCACACGGACACGCTGTTCCGCAGGCAGTTGCCGCAAGAAGCCCGGACCCAGCGGTGCGTCATGTGCGGGTGCGCCCTCTTCAAGCAGATGGTCCATTAGGTCGGCAAGGGCCTCCGAAAGCCACATACCGTCGTCCACGCCTCGTTTTTCCGGCGGTTTCGGCCAGCGTCGGAGCGCGAGGACGAGGGGGTTCGTGCGGCGAGGAGACGGGGACGTGGTCGGCATGCCTCCCCACGATATACGATGCCGCCATGGGCAAGCGGATTGTGGGAAAGACCGTGCCCGGCCGCGTGGTGCTTGACTGGCCGGGCCGACACGAAGATTGGCCTCGGCAGGTCAGCCCGGCCGTCCCTCTGCGGCCGCTGGAGGTTTGGCCGGGCCAAGGGCCGAGGGGAATCTTCGTCCACGGGGACAATCTCTCCCTCCTGGCACATGTGGCGGAGCAGGCACCGGGCACCGTCGATCTGGTTTACATGGATCCGCCCTTTGCCGTGGGTCAGACCTTTTCCTACGTTCCTCCCGGCAGCCGGGATTCTGGTGTCACGGCCTATGACGATCGCTGGCCCGGGGGAAGGGCGGGTTACCTCTCGGTCATGGCCCCTGTCCTGCCCTTGGTGGCGAGGGTCCTCTCCCCCGGGGGCTTCGTGGTCGTCCACTGCGACTGGCGCACCGACGCCCTCTGGCGGTTGTTGCTGGACGAGGTGCTGGGCGAACATTGCTTCCGTAACGCCCTGATGTGGCGTCGCGCTCCCAATCTGGGGCGCCAGGCGGCCAGCTTGCAATTGGGTCGGGTGCTGGACACCCTGCTGGTCTACGGACGGACCGCAGAGGCCCGCTTTCCGGGCGCAGTTCCCGCGCGTTTCGTGCCAGTGCCCCGCGATGGGCGCGGCAGGCCACGGGGTGCGCACTGGGACGAGGAACGCCAGGCGTGGTACGTCACGGCACCGCGGGGAGACTATACCGAGGCCAGCGTGGCTCGTCTCGCCGCCGAAGGCAGGGTGCACGTCACGCGCAATGGGACCTTGGGCATCAAGTATTTTCTCGAGCCTGACGGCAAGGGGGAATGGGGCAGGCGTCAGCGCCTCGATGCCCTGTGGGACGACGAGGGCGTGCGGCCGCTGCGACATGCGCCTCGATCCGAAGTCGAAGGTTATGCGACCCAGAAGCCGGAGGCCTTGCTGGAGCGCATCCTGCGCTGGATGGTGCCTCCCGGGGGCACCGTACTGGACCCTTTCGCCGGCTCGGGGACCACTCTGGCGGTGGCCCAGCGTCTTGGCCTTCACTGGTGGGGGGCGGACCACGGCGAGGCGGCGGGCCTGGTCGTGCGGCGCAGGCTCTGGCGGATGGGAGCGGCCTTCGAGGTGTGGGGCCCGGTCGTGCCTCCCGTGGTCAGCCGGGCTCTGGCCGTGAGGTGGCGGGAGGACGGAGCGCGTCTGTCTCCTGTCCGGCTGTCGCGCTTCGCAGGCTGGGCCGTAGGGTCCGTGCGTCGGGATGGTGCGGTGGTCGTGCAAGAAGCCAGTTTTCGGAAACGGGAATCGGATCCCTTGCCGGAAGTCTTGGCTTGCCAGGAATCCGCCGGAGGAGCACGCTGCGCCCTCGCATGGCTTAGGGAAGGTCGGCGGGAAAGCTGCGAAGTCGGGCAGCGTCCCGAATAGAGTCAGCTAAAGCATCTGTGGGTATGGGACTCAGGGAGACGACCTCGTGATGCCCCCTGGAGGCCTCGTGTACCAGAAATCCACCCCCCGTCGCTGGTTGGCGGCATTTCTTGCCGCCTCGCTCACGGTCGGCTGTACGGCGAATGACACCGTCAGCGGCACGGGGACCAGGACCGCTGGCCGCTCTTCCGGCGCGAGGACCACTCCGGCGCCCGCCGCCCCGGCTGCCGTCGCGTTGCCGGTGGCCCTCCAGCCTCGTGCCTTCCAGCCTTCGGCACCGGCAGTGGCGGGGGTCAGGGACGTCGAGCGACTCCGGCAAGCGTTGGTCAACGGGGCTTATTACAGTTTCATCGAGACCTCTCAGTACGGCTTGCAGTTCGTGGGCCAGGTGACCACCGTCCAGCCGGTAGGTGCCACGCTCATCAAGGTCGACTACAAGGATGGCTCGGGACGTGTGGCGACGGCCAATGGCAGCGTCAAGGAGCGTGCCGGCATCTATTACCTGGAGGTTGAGCTCAAGGCCGCCTCTGGCGAAGTTGCCGTCTATCGCATGGCGCGATTCGGAGACGTGCTCAGGGGCACGCTGGAGACCCGGACGGCCGATGGCACCAAGGTGGTTCTGGGGGCTGTCTGGAGAGCCACGCCACCTGCGGCGGTCGAAGCCCGATTTGCCCCCAAGCCCGGGACGGCGGGCAACGGCAGCGGCTCCGCGGCGTTTGGCTTCGGGGCCGGCAGCATCGTGCAGTCGGGTTCTGCGGGTCTACCTTCCGTGGTGTTGCTCCCGGGTGTAAACGCCGGCGTCCAGGTGGATGCCACCACTCCGCAGTCGGGAGTGGCAGGATTCGTGCCGTCGGGCACGGATGGTGGGGCCGTGGCCGACGCACCCGGTGATAGCGGAGGGGCGGTGCTGGCCGCTGGTTCGGCTCCTGTTCCGCCCATCCCGGGTGCGTTGCCGCCCAACCTGGCCGACGAGGTCATCGCGAAGGAAGAGGCGCTCGCCCTTACGGAGCAAAATCCTTCCCTCATCAAGGAAGCTTTTGGCAGTGCGGCCGAGGTGAAGTATTACGTCTACGCGGAAACCGCCGGCAGTGGCTTGCAATATTTTGCTTCTGTGGATACCAGGCTCGCGGGAGACGTGGTCAATGCCACCTATCGTGACCCCAGTGGTCGCCAGGCTACTGGGCTTGGTGAGATCAAGACCAAAGACGGTTTCGAGTACATCGAGATTCGGTTTGACACGTCGAGTACGGATGAAGGAGCCGTGTTCCGGCTGGCGAAGTTCGGCAACGAGTTCCGTGGCACGATGCAGACCAAGGACAAGCAGGGACGAGACGTGGTCATCGGCGTGGTCTGGAAGATCGAAGCTCCGTCCGCGGCTCAGCAAGTTCTGGTACCGCAGTCCGGCAGCGGCGGCAATCCGGCCGCGGGTGCCCCTGACGATTCCAACACGGACCAAGATGCCGGAACCTATGGATTCGGGGCCGGGGCGATCCTCGACAACCAGCAAGCCGACATTCCCAGCACGACGTTGATTCCGGGTGTCAATGCGGGAGTGCAGGTCGACGGTACGACATCGGGCGGGGGCACGGCGGGCTTCATTCCCACCGATACGTCAGGGGGCCTTCAGAGCGATGCCACAGGTACCGGCGGCGCCTACGACCCCAGGCCGAATGACACGCCGTTGCCGGGTGACAGCCTGTCGGTCGGCATCGGCGGCAGCGAGTCCAGCACCATCCTGCCTGGTACTTCCGCGCCAGCTCCAATTCTGACTCCGGTTCCGGGCTTGACCCCGCTGCCCTTGGCCACCTTGCCGCCGACCGTGCTGGCCAGTGAGCCGCAGGTGCTGACGCCGGAGCAGATCCAGCAGCAAGTGGCACCCACGACCGAACAGGTGCTTCAGGGGGTGGGTACCGTCGGCTCTCCCGGTCACTACTACGTTTACGTCGAGACTCAGGCCAATGGTCTGCAGTTCGTCGGTGAGATGGATACGGCCTTCGAGTCGGATCGTGTGGCCTTGGGCTGGATGGATGCAAGCGGACGCAAGGCCTCCGGATCGGGAAGGATTGTAAGTGGTGTGGTGCCCTATCTGGAGGCCGTGATGGGCTCCTCGCTGGGGGATGGAGCCATCTTCCGGGTGGCGCGCTTCGGGGATGAGTACCGCGGCACGATGGAGACCACCAATGCCAAGGGCGAGCGGGTCCTTGTGGGTGTGGTCTGGCGCACGCAGGCACCTGAGGCGGGACAGGTAACCTACGCTCCTGACCCCGGGACGAGCGGCAACGTCGAAGGTTCCGGAAGTTACGGCTTCGGGACAGGAGAAGTCCTGGACGCCAATGCGGCGGATCTGCCCTCGACCGTGTTGATTCCGGGGGTCAACGGTGGGCTCGCGCCTGATTCGACGGAGGTGACGACGGGCACGGGCGGGACCGACGGCTATGCCGTCCCGGCGCCGGCTCCCGGGGCGACTCCGCTGCCCACGTACCCCCCCTACACCCCGACCGACGCACCGGCGGGCACCATTGCGGCGGAAGACGGCCTGGCTCTTCCACCCCTTTCGCCTGCCTTGCAGGTGAGCGAGCCGCAAGTGCTGACTCCGTCCGAAGTCCAGCAACAGATCGACCCGACCCCCCAGGACGTTCAGCAGGGTCTCGGGACCGTCGCAGTTCCTGGCCTTTACTACGTCTACGTCGAGACTCAGTCCAATGGTCTGCAGTACATCGGCAGGATGGATACGGCCATCGAAGGTGATCGCGTGGCCTTGGGATGGATGGATGCCAGCGGCCGCAAGGCGGCGGGCTCGGGCACGATTGTGCAGGGTGTCGTGGCCTATCTCGAGGGGGTCCTGGGGTCCTCGCTGGGGGATGGAGCCATCTTCCGGGTGGCGCGCTTCGGGGAGGAATACCGCGGCACGATGGAGACGACCAACGCCAAGGGCGAGCGGGTCCTTGTCGGAGTGGTCTGGCGCACCCAGGCACCCTCCGCTGCGGAGGAACTCTACAACCCTGATCCAGGAACAAGTGGTAATGTCGAGGGCTCGGGCAGCTACGGCTTTGGGTCGGGAGAGATTCTGGATAGCCAGCAGGCGGATGTACCGTCCACGCTGATTGTCCCCGGGGTCAATGGTGGCCTGACGACTTCAGATCCGGAGGTGGTGTCGAGCACGGGAGGCACTGATGGAGTGACTGCTCCCGCGCCCGTCGTGGGCGCGACACCTCTTCCCGAGCCGACCTATGTCCCCGAAGATGCTCCGCCCGGGACGCCCGCCTCCGAGAATCCGCCCGTATCGTCGACGCCGATGCCTATCCAGACGGCGCCCCCACAGCTGCAATCAGCTCTCATTCCGCCCAACTCGCAGGGCCTCGTGACCGATGTGCAGACCGTTGAGGCCGCGCTTGGAACGCCGCAGAATCCGGCGGCCTATCACGTCTACATCGAGTCCCTGACTCCCGTGTACACAGGGCAGATAAGGGTCTCCTTCTCGAACTCTCGGGCTTCGCTCGGATACCTGGACACGGCGGAGCGTCGAGCGTCCGGCACGGGCAGGCTGCGCGTGAACCGTAATGGCCTGCCGGTCCTGCGTTCGCGGATGATCTCCGATTACGGCGATCGGGTCATCTTTCGGATGGTGCGCTACCTGAACGAGTTCCGGGGCACCATGACGGTCACGGATCGAAATGGCGTGTCGGTCGTGCTGGGCTGTATCTGGACCGTCAATCCACCCGTTCCGCTCAACAGGGTCCATCAACCCGTGCTGGGACGTGACGGTAACCGTGACCCCGCCGTCTGGGGTTTCGGGGCCGGTACCGTCATCCTGAACCGTTTGGCCGCAGTACCCTCGGTTGCACTCATCGAGGATGCCAATGCAGGAATCTTGATTGATTCGACGACACCCACGTCGTCAACCGGCGGGTTCATCCCCACGGAAACAGCCGGAGGCGTGACCAGTGATGCTCCAGGGGACGGTGGCGTCTATGACCCCTCCGGTACTGTGCCGACGCCGACCCCTGATCCTTACTACGCCACGCAGCCTTCCGATCCGGAGCCTGTCTATACGCCGCTCCCCGGACTAGTGCCCACGCCATCTCCCGCGCCTTCGGTGGCACCCACGGCAGGCCCGACGCCGTCGCCCGCGCCTTCGGTGGCACCCACGGCAGGCCCGACGCCGTCGCCCGCGCCTTCGGTGGCACCCACGGCAGGCCCGACCCCGTCGCCCGCGCCTTCGGTGGCACCCACGGCAGGCCCGACGCCGTCGCCCGCGCCTTCCGGGGCCCCCACGGCAGGCCCGACGCCATCGCCTGCGCCTTCCGGGGCCCCCACGGCAGGCCCGACGCCGTCGCCTGCGCCTTCCGGGGCCCCCACGGCAGGCCCGACGCCATCGCCTGCGCCCACGGCGTCGAATGCAGTACCACCCGGCGAGGGTGGTCCCACGCCGAC
>JAYKGV010000013.1:0-55271 GCA_035285595.1 Candidatus Sericytochromatia bacterium | reverse complement strand
GGCTGTGATGCTGCAGCACTCCGGAACCTGGCCAACACCGCCGCGACGACCCCCGGTACCCAAGCCGCGGCCAACGACTACAAGTCCTTTGCGGGAACCTGGTATCTGGTCGATGGCGAGGATACCGCAGACTTCAACCCCCGCACGGGCGACCTGACCTTCGTCAAGGATGGGGAGGTCTTTGCGGGCCAAGGTTCGTTCGAGCTCTTTGACGGCCAGCGCAAATCCTTGACCAAGCTCACGCTCCGCAAGGACAAGCCCAGAGATAGAAAAGTCGGCATCTCCGTCGACTTCAGCGTCACCGACACGGACATCATCGGCAAGGTCTTCGATGAGAGCAGCGGCACGTCACGTCAGGTGGGTGAACTGACCGGCGCATTCTCGCTTGCAGCCGACGGCAGGACGAAGCTCAAGCTAGACTTCACGGCCGCCAGCCAATTCGGCCGTGTCGATTCTCCCTCCGGCCCGGAAGCCCCGCCAACCCCCGGGAATGATGCCTCCAAGCCGAACTTGCCGGTCATCGAAGCCTTCGGTGGGGACTACCTCTTCGTCTTCCCTTCCGGAAGCACGGGTCCCTTCGCAGGCAAGACCACGGGGATTTCGCTCAAGCCCTTGCCCACGGGCGGGCTCGGCGGGGCCGTGTTGCAAGATGGCAGCGCCAGCACTCCCGACGTGGTCGGCCAGGTCGTGAAGGTCAGCCTCGAAGCTTCAGCGGCGGGCCCCGCGGTCAAGGTGGTGTTCAGCGTGGACAACCGGCAGTTCACTGCGACCTACGTCACGGCCTATGTGGATGATCCGGCGAAACCCGGCAGCAATCGCTGGATTCTGCGGGGCGGGGTGCTGTCGGACGGAACACGAAACTATGACTTCGTGGCCGGCGTGACTCTGATGGATGGGGGTACGAACAGCGGTCCCGCATCCGGTGACGTGAACGTGCTCCCCTTCCCGGTTGTTCCGCTGCAGGACCTTGCTGGGCCGTGGATGTTCCGCTTCGGGAACGAGGGCACTCCCCTTTCCCTCGAAGGCGACCTGGGGCTGCGCCTCGTCACGGACGCCTCGGGCAGCACGCTCACCGGCGATGTCATCCAGATCCAGCCGGGGAAGGACCCTCTGGTCATCGGCAAGCTCGACAACGCCAAGGTCGTGCAGACGGCCAAAGGGATGTTCCTCGAGGCGGGCCTGCTCTTCGACCGCGCGGGTGCACCCGCGGTCTACCGTTTCGCGGCGATGCTGAGCCAGGAATACGATCCCGCCCTCGGACGCAGGGCTTGGCACCTCTACGGCGGCAACCTGTCCAGCGACGCCGGGACCTACGCGTTTGGTCTTTCGAGACCCGTGGTCCAGCCGCCCGACGGACAGGATTTCCCCTTGTCCATCTATGAAACCTCGGGCGCCTGGGACCTCGACTTCGCCGGCTCTCCCTTCAATCCCTTCTCCGTACCGAAGGTCCAGCTCAAACTCGGCCCTCTGGACACCCAGAACTCCATGACGCCGCCGCCGATGACAGGAACCTTCTACTCCTACGACCGCTCCGGTTCCCGGATCGAGCAGGGCCTGCTGGTCGACATCCAACTGAAAGCCCTCGACGACGGCACCATCCTGACGGGTCTCGTCGAGCGCCCTGGCAAGACAGGGCAGCTGCGGATCAACTTCCGCCTGAAGGATCACGGCCCCCAGACGGACATGCGCCGGTGGGTCCTGACGAACTTCGATGTCACGGATGGGTTCAACTCCGGCTACGGCCTGGTGCTGCTGCCGGATACTCACGAGCCGCTGCCACCGCTCCTGGAGCTGCCGGCGGCCGTGTATGGCACGTACCGCATCGAGACCTCGGCTCCTTCCCCCTTGGATGGCCCCCTCAAGATGATGCTGAGCACCGTGACGACGGATCGGGGCCGCCTGCCGCTTCTCACGCTCGACGGGGCCAATGGTCCCGTGGCCTCAGGCACGGCCAGCAGCATCGAAAAGAACACCGACGGCTCAGCCTACGTCTACTTCGTGATGCAGCGCTCCACGTCGGGTCCGGATATCCCCGAATCCTTCAATATCGGCCTGCTCATTGACAGAGATGGCTCGTCGGTCAGAGGAACCTACTTCCTGCAGACCAGCATCGATTTCAAGGCCCTCCGGGATGAGGGCAATGGCATCGGGCACGTGGACAGCCTGCCTGCGGACCTCGTCGGACGCTACGACCTCAATGATTTCGCGCAGGGCAACCCGTATGGAGGCCCCATCCAGCTCAACGTCGACCAGTCTCAGGGTCTGGCCATTGATCTGGTGGATGCCAAGGGTCTTCTGGCCAGGCTCGAAAACGTCCAGATCCAGCCCGGCACCGACGGACAACCCTTCCGCGTCGCCGGTGAATTCGTGCATGTGCGGGGCGAGCAGCCCGAACGCCTGAATGCGCAACTCCAGCTTAATCCCGAGGGCTTGATGGGAGAGTTCATTTTCGGGGACCGCGTATCCAGCTTCTACGGACGAAGAGCCTCCAACTACATCGAGGATCAAGCTTCGACGATCGTCCGGCTTGAAGCCTTCGCACTCCAGAGTCAGCCCATCGAAATCTCCGTTCCGTCTGGGGTGGCCTTCCCCAAATCGGCCCAGATGAGGGTATCTCAGGACGAGAAAGGCACCCTGGTGCAGTTGTTCAACAAGAATGGGATCCTATACGAGCTGCGGAACCCTGCAGTGGGCCACTACCACGAGACGGAAGACGAGAACAGTCCCGTCGTGGGCTACTACTTGTACGGAAAGCTGGACAGCACGGGTCTTGAGTCGGGGCTCCCGGCGAGTGTCCAGGCCGGTATCGAGGTCTATGACGGCAAGCTGATGGGCACGCTGGACCAGATGAAGTTCACCAGCCAGCCTATCCGCGTGCCATACGCCCTGGCCCCGGAGGGCATGGGGAATTTCGTCTGGGATCTGCCCTTCAAGGCCACGGGCTTCGCGTTGGATATCTACAATCCTGACCGAACGCAGGGCACATCTGCGGTGCCCTTGATGCTGGCCGTCACCTCCGACTGGATCATGACTGCCGTGGATGCCGCGACCCGGCAGCCGGTGCCCGGCGTCTTCAACATCAAGACCGAAGTGCCTGCAGACACCGTCGAGGTCAAGGTCTGGGGTCGGGCCGGCGTGAAGTACCGACTGGCTGGCCGGAATCTGCAAGGAGGCAAGGAGGTCTATGCCGCGGCCAAGGTCGATGGTGAACCCCTGACCCTCTCGCTCGAAGCTGCGACGGGAGAGCCCTTCGGTGGTTTCTTGCTCGAGGCTGCGGATCCCGCGGGCAACCCCGCAGTTGTCGAGATACTCCACCTCGGCTACACGGGACCGGTACTTCCGCCGCAGTAGCCGACGCGCCAGCGTGCGTACGAGGCGGGACGCCCCCCCAGAAGGGGCGTCCCGTCCTCGGCGTTGGTCCGTGATTCGAGAGAGATCCGCGACTTGGACGGCTTTCGATGCGCCGTGCTAACCTGCCATCTTGACCCGGCCGTGGTTTGCACAAGGAGTCCCTGCATGAATTTCAAAGCCCTCATCGGCACCACCGCCCTCGCTATCGCGGGATTAGCCCCTGCGGCCCTGGCGGCACCCATCACCTACGCCATCGACGACATGCACTCGGCGGCCCATTTCAAGGTCAAGCACCTGATGGTCAGCAACGTGCGCGGGTCCTTCCCCGAGGTGAAAGGCACCGTCGTCTATGACGCCGACCATCCCGAGAAGAGCAGCATCGAAGCCACCATCGGCATCGCAAGCATCGATACCGGCAATGCCAAGCGTGATGACCATCTGCGCAGCGCCGATTTCTTCGATGCCGAGAAGTTCCCTTCGATGACCTTCCGGAGCACCAAGGTGGCCAAGGCCGGCAAGGACAGCCTGAAAGTGACCGGCGACCTGACCATGCACGGGGTCACTCGGTCCGTGGTCCTCAAGGTGGCCCTGCCCGCCAAGGCGGCCAAGGATCCCTGGGGGAACATGCGGACGGGCACTGAAGCCTCGACCCGCTTGAACCGTAAGGACTTTGGGCTGACCTGGAACAAGCCGGTCGAAACCGGTGGTGTGCTCGTGGGCGAAGATATCGCCATCTCGCTTGAAGTCGAACTGATCCAGCAGGCGAAGAAATAACCGCTAATGCCCTTTGCGACCCCTCGTCCGTTCAAGGCGGGGGGTCTCTGGCTTTACTCAGCGCTTCTTGTGCCCCACGGCCATCGGCTCGAATATGAGGGAGGCTGAGTTGATGCAGTACCTCCACCCGGTCGTAGGGGGACCATCGTCAAAGACATGGCCCAGGTGGCCTCCACATCGCGCACATTGCACCTCGGTCCGCACCATTCCGTGACTGCGGTCTGGCAGGAGACGCACCGAATGGCTGGCTGTCGGCCGATCGAAACTGGGCCAGCCCGTTCCCGAATCGAACTTGTTCCGACTGTCGAAGAGCACCGCCCGGCAATCCGCACAACGGTATCTCCCAGGCTCATGATGATCCCAGAATTTGCCCGAGAAGGGCCGCTCCGTACCCTTCATCCGCAGGCAATGCCACGCATCGGCCGACAGCGTGGAAGAACGACTCATCGGAACGGCTGCAGCAGCAGGCGACGCCACGGCCATCACCAGGGCCCACCCTCGGATCCAAGTTGTCATCCTGCGCGATACTCCTCGACGAGGCCGTTCTGGACAAAGCTTTCGCCTGAGAAGGTCAGCGTGAACTGACCGTCGGCCACCCGCTCGAGATAGCCATCCCGCAGGGCGTCCTCCCACGCCTCGGGGTCCATGGACAGACACGGATAGGCCTCAAGCCAGAGCATGCGTAGCTGATCAAGGCCATATCGCTCCCGCTTTTCGTAGCGCTCGAGGTAATACGCAACCGTCAGCAGTCGATCGCGGGGCGAATCCGGTTCCTTCAGGGCGACGAGATCAAGCACACCGATATTCTTCTGAACCCTGATCACAGGTACCGCCGCATGACTCTCCGCCGCTTCATCCGCCGCCCCTGCCCGTCCAGACTCTGTCGAAGCGCCGGTCGTCTCCCCCCAAGCCAACATCCATTGACGCATGGCTTCGCGGACAAGGGATTCGGTCCCCTCGACCCTGACCTCGCGGTCTCCCACCCTAAGGCGAAACAAAGCTTCAGGCCGACGCGACGCCATGTGATGCTCCCTCCTGCACGTCCCTTGCCCGCAACCGCAGCTCGCGTGCCGCCTTGAGCGCGCCTTCGGCCGGCGCATCTCCTGCCAGCATCTCGGCCAGGACCCGGATGCTGCGCTCCTCGTTCAGGTCTTCGATGCCCAGACGCGTCCGACCGTCCGCGATGACCTTACGCAGATGCAAGTGCCGTGCAGCGCCTGCGGCAACCGCCGGCAGATGCGTCACGGCCAGCACTTGGTCCGTCGCGGCCATCCGTGCCAGCTGACGTCCAACTGCTGCTGCAGCCTCCCCCGAGATACCCGTATCGATCTCATCGAACACCAGCGTCGGCATGGCATGCCTACCCTGCATGGCAACTTGAACCGCCAGAAGGATTCGGGCCAGCTCTCCTCCTGAGGCCACCCTGCCAAGCTGGCGTAGCGGTGCGTCCGGCTGCGCAGAAAAGATCCACTGGATGTCCTCGGCCCCGAACGGACCACGCTCCGGACCGGGAACCAGTCCGACTTCGAGTCGGGCCAGCGGCAACCCCAATCCCGCCAACAAGGATGAAAGGCGCTCCGTCAAGCTCACGGCCGCCTCGTGGCGGGCAGCCGTCAAGACCGCCGCTTCCCGATCCCAAGCTACCGCCGCCTGGTCTCGGCGATTCGCCAGATCTGCCAGCCGCTCCTCGTCGCCTTCGGCCTCCGCCAGCTGCCGCTGCAAGTCCGCACGCCGCGCCATCACATGCGACAAGCTCCCTCCGTGGCGCCGAACCAGACCTGAAAGCAAGTGGAATCGGGCCTCGAGAACATCGAGTCCCTCGGCATCGCCCAGATCGCGCTCGAGATAGCGCCGCAAGGCATCGCTTGCCTCTCCGACATGCACAGCCGCCGACTCGATAAGTTCGAGCACCCCCTGCAAGCGGGCATCGACCCCCACAAGCTGACGCAAGAGCGTGCCTGCGGTCCCGAGCGCACCGTCCAGAGCCTCATCCAGCGCTACCCTAGCCTGGCCGGCACCCTCCGCGAGCCTGGCCTGCTGACGCTGGACTTGCAAGCGCTCGCGCAACCGGAGGTCCTCGTCGGGGTCCTCGAGGTCGGCAGCTTCCAGTTCCGCCAGCTGAAAGGCAAGGAAGTCACGCTCGGCCGCGCGGCGAACGGCAGCCTCACGTGTCTGGCGTTCCGCTTCGCCCAGCTCCACCCAGCTCTCGTAGGTGCGACCCACCGCCCGGACGAGGGACCCGAGACCCCCATAGGCATCCAGAATCTCACGCTGGGTGGCAGGCGACATGAGCCGCACGTGGTCGTGCTGCCCCGACATGGCCACCAAGCGTTGCCCCAGATCCCGCAAAGTGGCCACATGGACGGACTGCCCGTCCACCCTGGCACGACTTCCGCCCGCCGTAATCTCCCGAGAGAGCACGACCCTCCCCGGTTCGAGCGCGGCAAGCCCATTTTCCTCGCGCCACGACTCCCACCAGGATCCCTCGGCAACAAAGGTCAACTCCACCAAGGCCTTGGTGGCACCGGGGCGAATGACCTCCGGGGACACTCTGCCGCCCAGTCCCGCCGCGAGAGCAGCCAGCAACACGCTCTTGCCGGCACCCGTCTCGCCCGTGAGGACGGTCAGGCCGGCAGCCAGCTCGAGATCGAGAGACTCGACAAGGACGAACTGGTGGACCTGCAGCCGCAACAGCATGGGCCAAGCCTAGCATGGGGACGAACCCTCCCCAACCCACAACCCGGTGGCACGGCGCCGAGCAGTCCCGTCGGCTCCTTTCCGCTATCGGGGCCGGAAAGGCCTGATACGCCGAATCCTGTGGTTGCCGGAATCGGCGACATAGACATCGCCCTCAAGATCGACCACCACCCCCATCGGACGGGAAAAGAGAGCGCCGGAGGCCGGGCCGTCCGCAAAGCCCCCTCCCGAAGAGCCGACCGGCCCGCTACCGGCCAGGGTCCATACTCGTCCATCGGTCTCGACCACCCGGATCCGATGATTCCCTGCATCGCCCACGAACACCTTGCCGTCAGGCGTCAGAAAAATCTTCGATGGCTCAGAGAAACCAGCAGCCGCCTGCTGACCATCCAAGTAGGTCGGATATCCCCCGCCGGCCAGATGTGTCACGGTCTGGTCCGGGGCCAGCAGTGACAATCGACCGAAGATACGCTCGAGCACCACGATCTGGCCATCAGGACGAACCGCCACCGAATTGGGGCCGTGGAAAGGGAAATCGGTGCCGACGGTTCTTGGGGGGACCAGGGAAGACACGGTGCCGTCAAGGCCAATCTCTCTCACCTCCTCGTTGTAGTGGTCTGCCACGACCACGCGCCCGTCGGGGCGCACGGCAATCCCGCACGGACCATCGAACTGTGCCACCTCTGCAGACCCATCACGGAACCCGATCCCTGCCTGTCCAGCCCACACGCGAACCGAGCCTTGGGGAGGCAGTTCCAGAATCCTGTGGCTGTCGGTATCACAGATGAACAGACTCCCGGAAGGTGCCAGCGCGAGACCACGCGGTCCCAGGAGGACATCCGGACCCACGAGGCTGTCGACGGCACCATCGTTGCGGATTCGACGAATCCTCCTGGCGCGGTGGTCCGAAACGTATAGCGTACCGTCGGGGGCCAGAGCCAGACCCGCAGGCTCTTCGAACGTGGCGTCCGTCCTCAGACCGTCCAGCGACCCCGTCGCCCCGGTGCCGGCCCAGGTCTCGACCGTCCAATCCTCGAGACCTGACGGTGGCGTAGGTAGGGGTCTTGGGCTGCGAGACGGACGCGGAGTCGCCGCTGTCCCGGAAGGACCTGGAGTCTCGAAGGGCGGCAGCGCCTCGGACGTGGGTTGGGCGGGTCACGCGGGCGTGTGGGACGCGTTCTGTGAGGCCAAGGGCTCGGCAGAAGGGCCTTCCCCCACGACAGCGGAGATATCGCTCGTATTCACGCCATTGCAGGCCACCAGCAACACGGCCACGAGACCGGCAAGGACCAGGCCGCAGGAGGCATGGAGGAGAACCATCAGTAAGGCACCTCTCCCCCATCCTTCCCGACCGTGCTAGCATTGAAGCAGCGCCTATCCAGGGTGCACCCCTCGACCGCCGATCCCAACCTGACGCAAGCATGACAACCGTTGCCCAAGTCCTTCGCCAGACCCGTGAGACCATGGGTCTGACGCTTGATGACGTGGCGAATCGAACCTACATCAAGTTGCCCTATCTCGAGGCTCTCGAGCAGGATAATATCGACACGATTCTGGCCCCGGTCTTCGTGCAAGGCTACATCCGGCAAGTGGCCCGCCTTCTGGGGCTCGATGGCAAGGATCTCGTCCGGCGCTACCAGCTCGAGGAACGGATGGTCAAGCCCGTGACCGCTCCGGTACCAGAACCCGTCCTCGTGGCGGCTGGCCGCCACGAGGCTGTCGTCTCAGCAGCAGATGCGGGTTCCGCAGGCCCCATACCTGATCTGGTGTCGCGCGGTTTCAATCCCGAAAGCCCTGTTTTGCTGACCGTGGCTCAAGGGGATGCTGGGGTGCCCCCGACACGGTCAGGACGCTCGAACGGTTCCGCACCCCTGGTGCATGGGGGCGAGGTCGCTGGCGACTCTCACGTGGGACGGACCAGCGATTCCGGTTCTTCTGCAAGGCCCGCCGGGGCCCGTGCCTCGATCAGTGAGTCTTCCTCCCGCCTTCCGGCCGGCGAAGCTCCCGAAGTCACGGCCGCGCGTCTCGAGGCCCAGCGCATTCTCGACGAAGCCCGCCACGAGGCCACGAACCTCCGTCGAGCCGCAGAGAGCTATGTGCAGCAGGTTCTGGCCGAACTTGAGGCCGATCTGCGCGCCAGTCTGGGCACCATTCGGGGCGGCCGGCAGTTCCTGGCTCAGAAGCGTCGTCGTCCGGAAGCCTGATAAACGCGATCTGATTTCGGTTCAGTTTCTGGGTGCGAACCACTGGCCCCAGCGCGCAAAGAAGCCTTGACGCTCCTGCGCCCCGCTTGAGCCAGATACCCCGAGAAGCCTTTCGGCAAGCTCAATGACCCTGCGCGCTGCCGTGCTGCCTGGATAAGACTTCAGAAAGGGTCTTTGCTGCAGGACGGACTTGCCGACATGCGCATCCCGTTCGATCCAGCCCAGCAAGCGAACCTTGACCCCGAGGAAACGAGCGATGATCGTCACCAGGCGGTCATAAACTGAACGAGCTTCTTGTTCCGAAGCACACATATTGACCAGCAGCCAGACATGGGCGTGAGGGTTACGCTGGTCAATCGCCTTGATGATCCCGTAGGCATCCACGATGGACGTGGGTTCGGGCGTGGTCACCACAATGACTTCGGGAGCAGCAAGGACGAAGCCCAGGACATTGGGCGAGATGCCCGCTCCCGTATCGACGATCATCAAATCGGACAGACGCTCCAGCTCCGACAAGCGATGGACGGTCGCCTCGAGACGCGCGGACTCGAGTGCCGCCAATTGGGCAATCCCCGACCCACCCGGTACAAGCTGGACACCTTGGTCGATGGGGAGCAAGACCTCGGCCAGCGTCTTGCGGCCTGCGAGGACATCCGTCAGCGTATGGGTGGGGGACATGTTCAACATCACATCCACGTTGGCCATGCCCATGTCGGCATCGAAGAGAATCACCCGCTTGCCCAGCTGCCCCATGGCCAAGGCGAGGTTGACGGAAACGTTGGTCTTGCCCACTCCCCCCTTGCCGGAGGTCACCACGATGATTCGGGCCTGATGCGCAGGCACGCTGACTTGGCCATCACGGACCAGTTCGCGCAAACGGGAGGCTTGGTCTTCCATCAGCCCAGCAGGCCCTTCAGGAGCAAGTCTCTGCCGGCGACGACCAAATCATCCGGCACGGCCTGCCCCACCGTCACATAAGACAAGGGCAATCCCACCCCATTGGCCACCGAAATGAGGGCGCCCTGAGTCAGGGCCTCGTCCATCTTGGTGAAGAGCAGTCGGTCTACCCCGACCTGGCTGAAACTCTCGACGGCTTGGACGAGATTGATCCGGGTGGTGGGCGCGGCAAGCACGAGATGGACTTCGCGACCCGGTGCTACATCGAGAAAACTACGCAGCTCGCTCAGATGCAACTTGTGGGATGGGCTGCGACCCGGCGTGTCAATCAAGACAAGATCACGCGACTCGAGGCGCTTGAGCGCCTCCCGCAGCCCGCCTGGTGTCAGGACGACCTCTACGGGCACTCCGATGATGTCCCCATAAACCTTGAGCTGGTCCACGGCGGCTACCCGATACGTATCAAACGTGATAAGTCCTACGGAAGCCTTGTGCTGCAACAGCCACGTGGCAGCCAGCTTGGCAATGGTCGTGGTCTTGCCGACACCCGTCGGCCCCACCAAGGCCACCAGCCTCGGCCCATCATGGTCTGGCGGCGGCGGCAAAATGGGGCCACCGAAACGCACCAACTCGTCCAGGACCTCGGGGAAACGCTCCGTGAGAGCCGGCTCGTGGGTCGCTCCCAGCGCGTGCAGGCGTGCGAGCATTTGTCGCACCAGAGCGGGCTCGACATCCTGCTTGACCATACGGTCGTGGAACCTTTGCTGAGCAGGACTCCACGTGCTCCTGGCCTGCCCCATCTGCTCCAGGCGCAGCACGACGTCCTCGACACGCTGGGTCACATCACCCACGGCTTCGGCGAGGCTGTCCCTGACCTGGCCCCTGATCTCACGCAACACGGCCTGCTTCACTTCGGCGACGATCCCTTCGGCCGCCACGTCCGAGGGTACCGTTCTGCCTTCCTCAGCCGAGGCAGGCTCTCGACGGGATTCGAGCGGAGGCACCGCCAAAGTTCGACCCTCGGACCTTGCGGGCACTTCGTCGACTACCTTCGGCGACTGCTCCGCAACCTCAGGGTCCCACGGACGAACGGCTTCCAAGTCCACCTGCACGCCGCCCACAGGCTTCTCGAGGGGGGCGCCGGAAGGGGGCGCCACGGGTGAAGGGCGCGACGTCTCGTCAACAGCCGCAAGTACTTCGACTTCATGGCGGGCCCAGAAGCCCAGAAAGCCTCCGACCCGCACGGTCTTCTGATGCAGAATGACGGCATCGGAACCCAGTTCCACCTTGATGCGGGCGATGGCCTCCTGCATCGTCGGCGCCCGGAATTGCTTGATCTTCATGTCCCTGCCGCATCGTACCCGGTCCCGGCATCCATGGTAGCGGAACAGGTCACGTGTTGCCGCTGCAGGCCTCACGTCCGTGGAGGTGCTTCCCCTTCGGCGGGGGATTCATCCGGCCCACGTGCAGGAACGGTGCCCCCTTCGGTTGTCCCGGAAGCGGGCCGCCCGAATCCGCTCCCAGGGGCACCCTTGAAGGGCGCCTTACCCAGAGCCTGCTTGAGCAGGGCCCCGGCATCCGAGACCTTGGCCGCCTTGCGGTCCGCGCCTGCAGCCCGCGTGTTTTCGGCCTGGATCTCGACGAAGACCTCTTGCCGATAGACGGACACCTCGCGCGGGGCCTTCACCCCTAGCTTCACCACGTCACCCTTGATCTCGAGGACGACCACCTCGACTTGCTCGCCGATGACAATCGACTGGTTGAGCTTGCGGCTGAGAACTAGCATCGTTCAAACCAGCGCCGGCGTGGCAGGTGTCTCCGCCTCTCGCGCATCAGGAATCAAGGGATGACGGATGGCATATCCGCTGTCATGCAAAACGAGCTGACGCCCCAAGGCCGTACGCGAGTTCAGCACGAGCGGCCCGAGGAGGTTGGCGGTCATGCGACTGGGGTCCTCCGGAATGGTGACGAGCACGAGGACTGCGGGTTCTTCCCCGGGCTCGAGGGCCAGGGCTTTCCGGTCCTCGTTCCGCAGGACCACGCGATAGTCAGAAAGAAACAGGAACGGATCGAGGACCGTGAAGGTCACGGCAGGCTCGTCCACGGGTTGCAGCCAACGCAGCGGAGCCACGTCGTCCTGGTCGATCAGGAGAAACCCGCGACAATGGGGAAAACCCAAGATACCTTCGGGAAACATGAGCAGGTCTCTCTCCTCATAGGTGAGGAGTCCGAGCTGCTGGGATACCACTTCCAACGATCTCACCTCAAGTAATCGAGCAGGGTCGGTTGGATGACCCTTTGCGTGGCGGCCAGCGACGCTCGGTACACGGCATCCTGCTGGTTGAGATCCGTGATGAGCGTGGCGATGTCGGCATCTTCGGCTTCGCTTTTGAGTCCCTGCAGATTGACCCGCTGGTCCGCGAGGCGTTCCGTCAGGATCTCGAGACGGTTGACCCTTGCCCCCACCTCGGCCTGGGCCGCGAGCATCTGCTCGAGTCGGTCATCGAAAACGGACAGGGTTGCCGCGATGCCCTTGCCATCATCCTTGGTCAGCGCCTCATGCAAGGCTTCCAAAGCCTGAAACGCATTGGAAGCCTCGACGAGCTGCCCGGCGTCGTCGCGGGCCGTGCTGCCAAAGACCGTCACGCCCGGAACATTGTAGGTCATGGTGACCTTCAGGCCCACCTCGAAGGCCAACCGGTCGGTGTTGTTGAGGTCCGCTCCACTCTCAGGATAGGGGGTTTCGAGCTGATCCGAACCTGCGAAGAGATATCGCCCGCCCAAGTCCGAGTTGGCCACCACCCGCATCTGCTCCCGCAGTTGCAACACCTCAGCCGCCATCTGCCTGCGGGCCAGTGGATCCATCGAATCGTTGGCGCCGCGTACGGCCAGCTCTCGTGCCCGTTGCAGAATATCGGAGCCCTGCTGGATGGCGGAATCCGTGGCGTTCAACCAGGACTTGGCAAAATCGATGTTGCGCTGCTGCTGCGCGTTGCCCTCCAATACCGCTCGGATTCCCATCGCGCGGTTGAAATCCAGTGGCTGATCGGAAGGGCGGCTGATGGCACGACCGGTAGAAATCTTCTCCTGCAGCTTCAGCATCTTCTCGAGGCTGACTCCGAGGTTGGCCACCGTCACGTCATTAATGGCTCTTTGCGAGACACGCACGGCTTTCCTCCTCTACCGCACAAGCTCGACCACGGTCTTCATCATGTCGTCGAAGACCGTGATGAGCCGGGCTGATGCCGAATAGGCATGCTGATACTTGATCATGTTGGCAAACTCTTCGTCGAGATTGACACCACTGACGGCCTGCCGCTGCGCTTCCACGTTGTCGCGCAGTGCCTTCTGGTTCGCTTCCTGGCGGTCGGCTGCCTGACCGGTCACGCCCAGAGTTGTCAGGATATTGCGGTAGTAATCCTGAACCGAGAACTCCTGGGTACCCCCGGCATAGGGAAACGAGGCAGAAATCAGTGGCCTGTCACGCAACTGGGCGATGGCCAAAGCCGTCTTGTTGTCCGCGGCCTTGGGAGGCACGAGGGTCCCGCTCCCGTCATCAACCGCCGGTCCGGCCGCCGAAATAAGATCAAGACCGGGCAATCCTGCCTCAATCAGGACAGGATTCACGGCAATGGAATGCGCGGTCACCTGCGTACGTGACAAACTGGCTCCTTCCGTCACCCGTCTTGCGTCGGCGACAAAGAACGGCAACCCGGGCGTGCCCGCGAGGTTGGTGCCCTCGGCATGAAGCTCATTGACGGCCTCGGCGAGTTGCGAGGCCACTTGGTCGAGTTGATAGGCCAACCCACTGGGGGTGTTTGGCAGGTTGAATCCTTCGGGAACGAACGAGCGACCGATCACCCCATCCCGGACTTCGAGCAGTCCCTTGAGACGGCCCCCGAGAACCTCAGGGCGCAAGCTCTCGCCGTTGTACGTGACATTGGACAACCCCATGTCGGTGCTGGACAGCGTCTTGAGCTCGTTGGCCCGCACCCCGCTCACCAGGCCCTTGCCGAAGCAGTAGACCCAGACCGACCCATCAGAATGCGTCGACAATTGGACCTGGACCAGACCGGACAATCGATCCAGGGCAAGGTCACGGGCGTCCAGCAGATCATTGGGGGAGATACCCGAACCTTGTGCGGCCACGATCTGGGTATTCAAGGCCGCGATCTCGCGCACGTGAGCATTGATCTCGTCCACGGCCGCCGCCACTTGGCTGTCCAAATGGCGACGAACAGCCGACAGTCCGGCCGCCGTCTCGTTCAAGGCCCGGGCCAGCGAGTTGCCGGCCTCGCGCACGGCAGCCCGCGCCGAGGACTCTGTCGGATGCGTCGACAGTTCATGCCACGCATCGAAAAAGGAAGCCAAGGTCGCGTTGAGCCCGGACTCCGAGGGCTCGTTGAACACCCCCTCAATTTCCCGCACCGCGTTGTTGATGGAAGCGTGCTCGGCGAAGTTGAGATTGATCGCGCGATAGCGCTCATCGAGAAAGCCTTCCCGCAGCCGCGTCACCCGAGTCACCTCTACGCCATTGCCGATGGAAGAGAACACCCGGTCCGTGTTGGTGGCGATCGGGAACTGCTGATGCAGTGAGCCCTGTTCCACACGCTGGCGGGTAAAGCCCTCGGTGTTGGCATTGGTGATGTCATGCCCCGCCGTCGTGAGGGCTGCCTGAGCGGCAAACAACCCTCGCGTCGCCGCATTGATGCCCAGTCGCGTCAGATCGCCTGCAGACATCGAGGACCTCCTGGGAAGGGGGCCTCCAACTTGCTAAGCCGTTCGGTCCAGCAGGCTGGAGGCAGCGCGTCCGGTTCCACCGGGCCATCCGCCATAGGTCATGTCGGCCAATTGTTCCTCGGGATTGAGGGCGCGACTGAAAAGGCCCAAGGAAAATCCCACATAATCAAGGCTGGCCTGGGCCAACAACGCGGCAGTTTCATTGCCGGCCTGCAAGCGCGCGATCACCTCGGCCAACCGCTGCCGCAAACCGAGCAGAAGCCCGGCACCCTCGCCACCCACGCCCGCGGCCAAGACGCGTAGCGAGGAGTCCACAGGCAGATCGAGCCCGAGAGCCAAGGCACGCCCGGCCACCCGCCGATCCGACTCGCACGCCTGGAGCGCCTTGCGATCTTCTTCCTCCCGCGCCACCAGCGCAGACAAGGGACCTACCTGGTTCTTCCGCATCAAGGCCAGCTTGAGGGGCAAACGCGCCAAGAAACTCTCGTAGGCTTTGACCTCCCGTTCAAGACAGGCGACAAAGACCTCGAGAGCTTCCATGGCCGACCCCTAACGGAGGGCGTCGACGTCGACGGCGTCGGCGTCGCGAGCAAGGATCGCTGAAGCGATGGATTCCCCGCTCGGCCGGTACATCCCGGCCTCGACCTCCGCCTTGAGACGCGCCACCAACTCGGGCCTGGAAACGTCGGCCTTGCCGAGCGCCGCCCCGAAACGCTGGAGCGCCTCACCGGGACCGGACAGCGAGACCTGAGCCGCCGGGCCGGAGACCGGCGCCGAAGGCTTCAGGGAGTCGGCTTCCCGCTTACGCTGGGTCGCCGCCACATCGTTGTGCTGCGTGAGCAGCCGTGGGTCGATCCTCATCTTCCGTTCCTCTTCGGGATGAAACGCCATCCCACACTTATCATCGACCGCTGTCCCGGAGAACTTTAGTGCCCACCCTTCGCCAAACGCAGATCCAAATCACGCACGATGGCCTCGGCCAATCCCAGCCCCTTGCCGTGCGAGATGGATCGCGCCATCGCTTCGTCCTGAAGCGAGTGGATAATATCGGCCGAGTTACCACTGTCGAGAGGATCTTCGGCCAACTTGGCCTTGCGCATGGTCTCGAGCAAATGCTGGACCATGATGGACTCGAACTCCCTTGCGGCTTCGGCCAACCTGGCACGATCGTCGCGCCCCCCCGCTCGTCCGCGGACCGCACCGAGACCGACCCCCGGCCCGAGAGCGGGAGCGGGGGCCGTCCTCGGGAATCCGGGACCGATGGAAGCGGACATCACGTTCTATGCCCTACCGCTTGAGGGTGTTGGCTTGGCTAAGCATGTCATCCGAGGTCTGGATCGACTTCGAGTTCGCCTCATAAGCCCGCTGCGCCACGATGAGGTTGACCATCTCGTCGACGACACGGACGTTCGACCCCTCGAGATATCCCTGCATCACGCTGCCCATGCCATCAACGGCCGGCAATCCAATGATGGGATCTCCCGAGGCGTTGGTCTCGCGAAAAAGGTTGTGACCCACCGCGCTCAGGCCCGAGGGATTGAGAAATCGTGCGAGCTGCAGCTGTCCCAGGGTCGTATTCACGCCATTCACAGTAGCCGTGACGATGCCTTCAGGACTCACATTGGGACGCGCGACACCTTGCGGGATGGTGATATTGGGTACGAGCGCATATCCCTCCGCCGTCACGACCTGTCCGGTCCTGTCGATCTTGAAGGCCCCATCGCGGGTAAAGGCTTGCGAACCATCCGGCATCTGGATGACAAAGAAACCGTCGTTCTCGATCGTCAGGTCCAACGGATTGTCGGTCTGATTGAAGTCACCTTGGCTGAAAATCTTGGAGATGGCAATCGAGCGGGTGCCTGTGCCCACTTGCGTACCCACGGGGGTATTGGACCCTCCGCTGACGGGCACCCCCGCCTCGGCAATGGTGCGGTAGAGCAAGTCCTGGAACTCGGCCCGGGACTTCTTGAACCCCCCGGTGTTGACATTGGCCAGGTTGTTGGAGATGACATCAATGTTCAGCTGCTGGGCCTTCATCCCCGAGGCCGCGCTGTAGAGGGCTCCCATCATGGCGCTGGTTTCTCCTTCTAGACCTTGCCCAACTCGTTGACCGCTTTGCCGAGCAGTTCGTCATGCGTCTGCATGGCCTTCTGCGAACTCTCGTAGGAACGCATGGCCGTGACCATCTTGACCATCTCGTGGGTCGGCGAGACATCGGAGGCCTCGAGGTAACCTTGATGCACCTCGGATCCACTGGCCCGCAGCTCCCCCGACTTCAGGCGAAACCGCCCCACACCCACCTTCTCGAGCTGCTCCACGGGACGCTCCACCTCACGCAAGGCAAGACGGCCCACCAGCTTGGAGCCCACGGTCACGACGCCGTCCTGGCTGATCTTGATCGTCCCGGCCTGGGGCATCAGCAACGGACCTTCTTCGCCCAGGACACGAGCTCCCGAGCCATCCACAAGGTACCGATCCCGATCCACCATGAACGTGCCGGCACGCGCCAGAAACTGCTGCCCCCCCGCCTCCTCAAGCAGAAAGAAGCCCCTGCCGCGCAGTCCCAGGTCCAGCGGATTGTCCGTCGGCCGCAACTCGCCCTGGGCGAGATTGGGCCGAATCTCGGACACCTCGGCACCCGTCGACAACTGGCCGACAAGGGCACGCCCTTCGACAGGACCACCCGGCGCCATGTCCACACGGTACATCGTCTTGTCCATCCGGGCCTTGAACGACACCTCATCCCGCTTGTAAGCGGTGGTGTTGGCATTGGCCAGGTTATTGCCGACGACATCCTGGAGCCCCATCTGGACCAGCATCGCGGATGCTGCCGTGTAGATGCCCCGGATCATCGGACCTCCTGCGTTACGTCGGGTTGACGGTTTTATGTTCGGCAGGGATCGACTGAGCTTTAGGGAGCTTGTCCCCCTGAGGCACGATACCGCTCCATGACCTTCGTGACATATCTCTGGGTTTCGGGATAAGGCGGCACCCCTCCGTGACGGCGAACGGCACCAGGTCCTGCGTTGTAAGCCGCCAAAGCCTGCTCAATCCCCCCAAATGCCTGCAACTGTTCCCGCAGGTAGCGAGCCCCACCCTCCAGATTCTGCACGGGTTCCCACGGACGTTCCACCCCAAGCGCCCGGGCCGTACCGGGCATGAGCTGCATCAGCCCCATTGCCCCCTTGGAGGACACCGCTGAAGGATCGCCGCCCGACTCCGTCTCGACGACCGCCTCGAGCAGCTTCACATCGACACCCTGGCGACGGGCTGCTTCCGCCATGGCTTGACGAAAGGCCCCGAGGCCCGGCTTCGGTGCGGCGGGTCCCGTCGTATCCGACGGGACGCTCGCCACGAATGAGCTGGCAGCCGGCCGGCGACGAGATTCCTGCAGCCCAAGACGATCCTCGAGGTCCCGGATGCGGGAGAGGACCTGATCCAAGCCTTGTGGACGCACGCCGGTCAGGGACCCAAGAGCCAGTCAAGCTTGCGCGAAGGCGCAGCCCCGGGGTCGGGCCGAGCCGACTTGGGGCGGCCGGGTTCCACGGTGCGCTGCATGACCATTCTGTCCAGCTTGTGCCCCAGATCCTCCATTTGTTTGCGCAGCTCTCCCACGCCACTGCTTTCGGGCCCTGGCCATGCGTCACGCCGCGTCCGCAAGGACAAATCGGAAACCCGTGCCTGAATGGTTCCCTGATGCTCCCCGAGACGGTCGAGGGCCGCCCGGAGACGCTCTTGCTCTGCACGCAAGGCCGCCACTTCCCGACCCAGCGCATCTCGTTCGTCGATCGCTTGTGCCAATCGCCCTGAAAGCTCATCGATGCCGACCTTCCCGCCCTCGACCGCATCGACCTTGGGGACGGGAGGACCCAGCTGAACGGCCTCCAACCGCTGCAACGCCCACGAGAGTTGGTCCTCCAGCTCCACGATCCGAGCCTCTGGTGCGGTCATCTCTGTCTTTTCGACCAACCGGTCCACAGCCTCGGCCAGCTGGTCCTCCAGCTCCGTCACCCGTGCCGACAGCGCAACTTTCTCAGGGTCGGAGGCCTGCGGCTCACGAGCCTCCGCCAGCTGGGCCTCCAGCTCCGTCACCCGTGCCGACAGCGCAACTTTCTCAGGGTCGGGGGCCTGCGGCTCACGAGCCTCCGCCAGCTGGGCCTCCAGCTCCGTCACCCGTGCCGACAGCGCAACTTTCTCAGGGTCGGGGGCCTGCGGCTCACGAGCCTCCGCCAACTGGGCCTCCAGCTCCGTCACCCGTGCCGACAGCGCAACTTTCTCAGGGTCGGCGGCCAGCAAGCGCAAGGCAGCCTCCTTGCCTTCCCGTTCAAGGCCCAGCTCCGCTTCCATCGTCGCAAGCTTCGCCGTCACGTCCTGGACTCTCTCCCCCCAACGCAAGGCCTCATCACGAGCTACTCTCAAATCTTCCAGTGCCTGCCGTCGCTCCATCAGTCCAGCTTCGACGGCCTGTTCCGCCCCGTCGATCGCCGCACGCAGCCGGTCCCGCTCCGCACCCAAGGCTAAAGAGCGCTCCTCCTCGGCAGTTCGGGCCTTCTCGGCTCGAGCCCTCTCCGCTTCCGCCTCGACGAGCAGCTCCCGCGCATGTTGCAACTCGACGGCCAGTTGCTCCTGGCCATCTCGAGCCGCCACCAAATCACGCTGCAACTCGGCCATTCGAGACAGCATCGACTCCGGCCCACGCTCGACTTCTCGACGAGCGGCATCCCGCTCGATCTCGAGTCGTTCGTTCAGAGCCCGAGCCTCTTCCACCCCACGACGCAGCCGGGCATTTTCCTCGCGAAGGTCGTGATAGCGCGACTCGATGTTCCTGAGGACGACCTTGAGTTGCTCGGGGGTGATGGCACCGAGAGGATCGGCTGGTCGCCCCAGAAGCTCCCCCAGCTGACGCTGCAGGTCGCGAAGCATGGGCTTCAGGCCTCGACCGGCGTGGCGGCCTCGGGAGCAGGCTGGCGAATGGCGAACTCATAGGCACCTTGGGCCACCCCTTGCCGTGGCGACGCCGCCAGCACAAAACCGGGAAGTCCCTTGTGGTCCTCGAGCCACGGTGCCAGACGCTCGCCCAGCCCACCGGCCAGCAACACCTGATCGAGAGAGAGGTCACGCCATGCCTGTCGCAACGTCAAGGCCAGCTGCTGGGCCATCAACTCGAGCACTTCGTCCAGCAGACCGACTGGCACCTCCAACTGCTGGCGACCTTCGACGTATCGCCCGTCCAGTGAAGCCTGCAAAGCTGCCAATGGGTTGATTCTGATCACTCCGGCATCGCGCAGGAAATCCTCGACCACCTCAACCAACCGAACCCCGGCGACGGCCTGGGAGAACCCCCCGAACCTTGCCAACTCCCTTGGAAGGCGCGCCACCATCCAATCTGTGGCAACATGCCCCGCGTCGATGACCCCGAGCGTGGTTTCCGGTGACGGATCGATGACACCGTCCATCGTCGCCGCATAAACCGAGGCCAAAGTCCTGGGCAAGACGTCCACCTGCTCGATCTCGACCGTCAGCGGCTTATCGCAAAACTCGATCTCGTGTACGCCGACCCAAGACCCCAAGGCGCCATCCAGCGCATCCTGACGACGCGCATTGACATGAGGAACTGCCACGCCAAGGCGAACCTTGAGGACATCCTCCACACGATGACGCCGGGCCACGAGACCAAGCCCCGCCAGCAACTGAAGCCAAGCGAGCGGGTCCTCCAGCAGGTCGACTCCCGATGTAGGGAAAACCATCGGCTGCTCAAGAGCCATCCGCCCCAGGGTGTGACTATGACGTCCCACCTTGAGGGTAATGTGGTCCTCGAGATGATCCTCGACCAGACGAGCCGCCCCTCGTGCCACGGAGCGGACCGGCCCGCCCGCCAAGGCCGGATACCCCAGCATCGTCTCGCCGTCGTAGAGGCGGATCTCGCTGCGGCCGAGGTCGACGCCAAGGGTGACGGGCTGCATGCGAACGATAGTCCTCCCCGAAGTGGATGATGCCTGTTGTCCAATATAGCCTCCCGGACACCCGGAGGGCCACCGTCTTGTGCGTCTCCTGCTAGGATTCAAGGTATGCCGTCTGCCACGCCCGGCCACCATGGGGTGCTGAAATTCACCCTGGCCCTCGTGTCCACGACCTTTCCTGGGTTGGTCGCCTGCCAAGCATCGGGCGAGTCGTGGCCCCGACTGACGCAGACGGAGGCCTTGGCCCGTACCGCAACGACGGTGGCTGCAGGGCGGGGAGAGCTGTTCGGCCTCACGTCATCGGGGCAACTCTGGCACGCGCAGCAGAGGAAGGGACCCTCCTGGCTGATCAAGGACTTGCCGTTGCCGGGCAATCTGGGCAAGATCGAAGGTCTGACCATTGCTCCAGCCGGCACGCTCCTCCTGGCTGAGCCTGCCCGGCACCGGGTCTGGCGATGGCAGCCGAATCCCTCAGGAAGTCCCGTTCCTTTCGCAGGCTCGGGCACGGCCTTCCTGCCCATTGGCGATCGAGCCCGCGCCGTCGGGGCTCAGTTAGCTCGGCCCGAAGCCTTGGCCACGGCCGGAGATGCCGCTTGGATTGTCGATCCTGACTTCCGCCGTGTCCGCAAGGTAGACGGCGCAGGCCGCATCGACACCGTGCTGGGCTCGGGTCTCCCTGGAGACTGGCCCGAAGCGCCACATCCCCTGAAGCTACCGCTCCCGCGCCCACGCCACCTGGCCGTAGGTCCAGACGAGCGAGTGGCTGTTTCCGACGATCGCCACGGCATCGTGGTGCTGGGGCCGGGCCTTGCGATCCGCCGTTGGCGCAGGGCCGCCGTTGCAGGCCTGGCCTGGCTCGGTGATGGGACACTGGCGGCCCTCGCCCCCGAGGGAATCATCGGCTGGCGCGGCGGGGGGGAGCAACTCCTCGCCGTTCCGCCGGAACCTGCCATTGCCGCGTCCGCGGATGGGGAAGGGGGCTTGTGGGTCGCCACGACGTCCAGAACGCTGCGCTACGCCGTCACGACACCCTGAACGCAAGACCGGACAGGTATCGGACGATGACCATGGAGTTGCGCTTCCCCCGTTCACTCCTCCGCTGTCCCCGGGTCGTGGCCGTGGCGTTTCTGGCCGTCCTGGGGCTTGCCTCGGGCTGTTCGACCAGAGCAATCACTCCGTGGTCACCCGGTCCCGGGCCTTGGTTTGGCACGCCCGAGCCCGAGCAGCCACAGGCGAACACCGGCAGCTTTCCCCGTGGATTCCTGTGGGGTGTGGCAACGGCAGGCCATCAAGTCGAGGGACATGATCGGACGTCCAACTGGGCGGCTTGGGCTGAATCGGGCCGCACGACCGCACTTCCCGGCCGCGCCACCGACTCGTGGAATCGCTATGGCGAGGACTTCGACCTCGCAAGGGGCATGGGTCTGAATGCCTTCCGGTTTTCCATCGAGTGGGCCCGCATAGAGCCGAAGCCCGGCGTCATTGATCCCGCCGCGGTCGAGGCCTACAGAACCATGGTGCGCACGGCACGGGCCAAAGGCCTCGAACCCGTCGTCACCCTGCACCACTTCGCCTACCCCGCCTGGCTGGACACCTACAAGAAGGGTTCGGGAAGCTATCCGGGCTGGGAAGACCTCCACATGGCCCAGGCCTTCGAGCGCTATGCCCGCTTCATCGCGAGAACCTTGGGACCGGATATTCGCTACTGGATCACGCTTAACGAGCCCAATACCCAAATCATCCTGGGTTACCTGACCGCCACGTTTCCGCCCGGTACGGTCAATCCCTCCGCAGCCGCCAAGGTGGCCGAACACATGACCCTGGGCCACGTCCTCGCCTATGACGCCATTCATGAAGAGGATCCCGACGCGCTGGTCTCGACCAACTTCTTCGAGTTGATCCACGCGACCGACCCCGCAGCCGTCTTTCCCGGCGACCCCACCCGAGGCATGCTGGACAAGATGCTGGACTGGCAAGGCCTGGCCCTGATGGTCGGCCAAGACACGCTGGGACGAGGCCGTCGCAAGCTCGACTTCATTGCCTTCGACTACTACTACTCGTGGAAGTGGACCGAGGTGCAAAGGATGGCCAAGCAGTGGGCGTGGTCGCTCCGACCCGAAGGCATCTACAACATCATGAAGACTTACGCCCGACGCACGGGCCTGCCGCAGATGATCGCCGAGAACGGCATGGCGACGGATGATGGCAAGCCGCGAGCAGACGGCTGGACACGCGAAACCTTTCTGGTGCAGCATCTCGAGCAGGTCCGCCGCGCCGTGGCAGAAGGCGTGCCCTGCCTGGGCTACATCCACTGGTCGCTGCTCGACAATTACGAATGGGGCAGTTATCGTCCGAGATTCGGCCTTTACGAGGTCGATCCGCGTGACCCCTTGCTACGCCGTCGTCCGACGGGGGCTGTCGAGACTTACCGTGCCATCGCGACTTCGAACGATGTGCCCGAAGAGCTCCTGGCCCGGCACCCTCGCCCGTAGCCTAGACCCTGAGGCCTTTACGTTGCGTCGCCTCCACGGCTTTCTGATCGTCCTCACGATGGCTCTGTTCGTCATTCCGTACAAGGCGAGGGCAGAAGCCGCCCGTGAGTCCGTCTTTCCAAAGGGCTTTCTCTGGGGAGTGGCGATGGCCGCCATCCAGAACGAGGAAGGCCTGGATCATTCGGCGTGGCGAGATTTCGAACGCGCGGGGCGGACCCGAGAGGCGGCGGGACGGGCTACCGACACATGGCGCCGCTATGAAGAAGACATTGACCTGGCAGCAGTCTCAGGTGCCAACGCCTTTCGCATGAGCCTGGAGTGGTCTCGCATCGAACCCCGGCAGGGACAGTTCGACCAGGCCGCCCTCGCCCGCTATGCCAAGGTCATCGACCACTGCCTCGCGCGCGGAATGCAGCCCATCGTGACCCTCTACCACTTCTCCTATCCGGCTTGGGTCGATCGGGTGAAGCTCCCCTACGAACCGCGCAAGGGGCGTGCGACCTTCTACGACCCACCCCTTTCGATTTTTCCCGACGGCAACTCGGGCAAGGGCTGGGAACGACCGGGCATCGTGCCGGCCTTCGGACGATATGCCTCGGTCGTGGCCCGCGCCATGAAAGGGCGAAACATTCTGTGGCTCACACTCAACGAAGCCAACATAGAAGCCCTCAACGGCTACTTGCTCGGCATCGTGCCCCCCGGACAAGTGAGTCCGGTGTCTTTCGCCCGTGCCCTCAACCACATGGCCGAGGGTCACGTCCTGGCCTACGACGCCCTGCATGCCGAAATTCCCGATGCACGGGTTTCCACCAACTACTTCATGTTCCTCCGGCGCAACGGCAAGAAGACCAGCGTGATGGTGCCCATCGATGATCCCACCGAAAAGTTCGGCGATGCGCTGATGGCCTGGAAGGATGAGCATGGCGGTGCGCCAAGGCGAACCGTCGACTACATTGCCTTCGACTACTACTACGCTGCCGCCTTCGACGAATTGGGCAAGGTCACCACCCAATGGAAGTGGCCGGTCCACCCTGAGGGCATGTACGACTCGGCCATGCAACTGCACAGGCGCTATGGCCTGCCGCTGTTGGTGGCTGAAAATGGCATGGCTACGCATCGCGGCCAGCCACGTCCCGACGGCTGGACCCGGGAGGCCTATCTGGTCAACCACGTCGAGGCACTGGCACGCGCCGTACGAGACGGCGCCAAAGTGATGGGCTACTGTTACTGGACGCTTTCGGACAACTGGGAAATCGGCACCTGGGCCCCGACTTTCGGACTCTATCGCCTCGATGCCAACGACCCCAGCCTGCGCCGACGTCCCACGCCAGCCGTCGACATCTTTCGCAACTTGGCCAGGACCAATGGTGTCCCCCCGGAGCTGCTTGCTCGCTACCTTGGCAAGCGTTCCTGACTCCGGGCCGGCCGACCTTGGGGTACGATGACAGCGCGATGGATGAGACGTCCGCTACGGCACTGGCATCCCGGGACGAGGCTGAGCGCCTCGATCGCGAGGTCGATGAGCTGGTGGCCATCGTCCGGCAGCCCCTGACCCGGTTGGCCGTGCTGATCCATCGAATTCGTGAAGACAAGGTCTACCAGCAGCTCGGGCATGACAGCTTCGAAGCCTGGATCCAGGCCAAGAGGTTGCAGTTCAGTCGTTCGTTCGTGTTCCAGCTGGCCAAGATCGGCCGGATGTTCGAGCGGGTGGGCATGGCACCGGACCTCTTGCCCTCGGGCGAAACCGAGATCACCAAACTGGCTCAGGTCGCCCGTCTGGACGACCCGGAATTGCAGCGTGACATCTTGGAGAAGGGCTACTTCCCTTCGGGGGACGGCGATCGTCCTCTGTCCGAGATTCCGGTTCGAGAACTGTCGCGATTGGTGGACGAAAAGCTCGGACGCGAGCCCGCTATCCGGCCTCTGTCTGAAACTTACGACGGCGGGGGCCTGCCTTGGGAAGGACCGGACCGGTTTATTCAGGACACAGTCCTGGCCGAGGACGCCGAGGTTCTGGAACATGAGGCGCTGGCGCACGGCCCCTGGGGATCAACCCGGGCCGAGCGGTCGACGGCTCCATGGGACCCTTTGATCGAACAATTGACACGTCTCATCGAGGATTTGGATGGTCCTGACCGGGACGACGCCGTCAATGCCGTCTCGCGATTGTATCGCCGGTTGGTGGGGTAAGTCCGATGCTTCAAGTGCGGATGTCCAAGGACAAGCTCACCGCCTACATCCAGATTCCGCAAGGCGTACAGCCCACAGAGCAACAAATCCGCCAAGCGCTGGCGGATGCCACCGTGCGTCATGGCCTGCTGGATGACATCATCGTCCGGCTGGGCAAAGTGGCGCCCGCGGGCAGCTACGAGATCGCGCGGGGCGTCGCCCCGGTGAACGGTACGGATGCCAAGATCGAGTATTTCTTCCGTGTCGGACGTCCGGTCCTCACTCCAAAGGTCCTGGAAGACGGGCGCGTCGATTATTTCAACCTGGACGTGGTGGCCAACGTACCCGCCGGCACGGTCCTCGCTCGGAAGATTCCCCCCGTGCCCGGCAAGATGGGCAAGGCCGTGACGGGGGAGGACCTCTCTCCACGCGTGCCCCGCGAGGCCAAACTCAAGCCCGGCAAAAACACGATCCTCACCGACGATGAACTCATGGTGGTCGCGACGGGCAAAGGGGAACCTCGCCTTGAGCGCGGGGCCATCCACGTCATCACCAACTACATCGTCGAGGGCGATGTCGACTTCGGTGTAGGCAATATCGATTTCGAAGGCGACGTCGAGATCCGTGGCGACGTCAAGAACAAGTTCGTCGTCAAAGCCACCGGCAACATCCACGTCAAAGGTGCCGTCGACGGCGCCACGGTCATGGCCGGCCGCGATCTCATCGTCGCCGGGGGCGTTCGTCAGAATGCCGTGTTGGACGCAGGTGGCGACGCGCTCGTCAGCTTCATGGAAAGCTCACAGGCGCGTGTACGGGGCAATCTGACGGTTCAGGAAGACTTGCTCTTCAGCGACGTCGAAGTGGGTGGGGAATGTCGAATCAACGGCTCGCTGGTGGGTGGCGAATGTCGCGTGGACGTCCTGCTGGTCGTCAAGACCATCGGCAGCAAGATGGGCACGGCCACCACCGTGCTGCTGACTCCCAGAGACAAGTGGGTGGGCCAGCTCACGGACCTTACGGAACAGATCAAGACCTTCAAGTCCAATATCGAGAAGATGAGCGAACACCTGCAATCCCTCGAGTCCGTCCGCGTCCGCCTGAAGCGCCTGACTCCCGAGCAAAGCGCCGTGAAGGACAAACTCGAGCAGACCAGTGAAGTGGTCAAGCTGGAGATGGCCACCGTGGCCAAGAAGATCATGCAAGTGCGCGCACACCTCGATAGCCTCCCCCAGCCCAAAGTCGAGGTGGGCAACCTGGTTCGCTCGGGCGTCACGATTCGCATCCATGACGCCGTGATGGTGTCGAAGTCCGACCAAGCCATACGAGGCATCCAGGAGGAGAAGGGCGCCATCCGCTTCTGGTAATGGGAGCTCGGGGGCCCGCGTGGTAGGATGTGCGCCCGGAGGATCACCCGTTGAAGGCAACCCGTCCCCACTGGAAGCAGCTGCTGCCAGCCCTTGCTCTTTCGGCTTCGGTGGGATGCCAAGGGGGCTCTGACCCTCGAACTACGGGCACGGCGACGGAATCGGCGGCCACGGGTAGCTTGCCGGCTGCCGCTGCCTCTGCCTCTGCGGGGGATTCCGTGGGACAGTCCACGAAGGCGGTGCAGGTGGCGTCCGCGGCGGAAGTCGCCAAAGCCAACGAGCTTGGCCTTGTTCCGGTGCTCGAGTACCACGGCATCGGCAAGGAGGAGAGTCGCTGGGTTCGACGGGCCGACAGGTTCCGGTCGGATCTCGATTTCTTGGCCAACAACGGTTATGTCACGGCCACGACGCAGGACATGCTGGATGGCTTTCCCCACGTGCCGGCAGGCAAGAAGCCCGTGGTCCTGACCTTCGATGACGCACGAGCCGATCAGTTCGTGGCTTCGGGCATCGACTCTGCGGGCCTCGCCATCCCGACGCGCGATTGCGGTGTGGGCATCATGCTGGACGTGGCCCGCAAGCATCCGGGGTTCGGCCATCGAGCCAGCTTCTATCTGCTGCCTTCGTTCTTCGAGGACGACAAAACGGCGGGCGCGAAACTCCGATTCCTTGCGGCCAAGGGTTTCGAGCTAGGTAACCACACGTGGACTCACCTGCTCATGAGCAAAGCCAGCCCGCAACAGATTCGTGCGGAATTGGTCCGTCTGCAGGCCGCTGTGCGCAAAGTGCTCGGTCCCGACTTCCGTACCACGACGGTGGCCTTGCCGATGGGCGGTATCCCGAAGCGCCCGGATCAGCAGGCCGCCGCGATGGGGGGTCCAGGACAGGACATCCAGCACGGAGCGCTGCTTCTCGTGGGGGCCAATCCGGCCACATCTCCCTATGCCAAGGGCTTCAACCCTGCCCGCGTAGCCCGAATTCAGGCGCTCGACAGCGAGTTTGCTCATTGGTTCGGGCGCAAGGGCCAAGACACCGGCAAGGCCAAGGAGGCGTTCACGCCCTATGTGTCAGATGGTGACCCGGCCTATGTTTCCTTCCCGGCTTCGCAGGCAAATCGGCTCGACCCGGCCAGGCTAGGAAAGAGCAAGGCTCGCAAGCTGGATGGCAAGCCTTCGCTGGCCGAGGCTTCGGGGAGCGTTCAGGCCGTGGCTTCGGCCAGCGCGGGCGAGGCCGTGTCTCCGGCCACGGAGTCGTTGGCACGGCTGGAGTCTCATCCCCCCGGCGATTCAGCCCCGCAGGACGCCGTTTCGACACCGAGGATTGCTGAGGCCTCGGGCTCGGACTTGGCCACGGCCTCGGACCTCCACCCCGGCTTCGGCAGCCGTCTGCCCCGGGGCGGAACATGGAAAGGGGGCCGCATCAGTCATGTGGTGCAGCAGGGCCAGAGCTTCGAGGGGCTGTCGATGGCCTACCTGCCATTCACCACGGCCTACACCTCGCGCGAGCTTCGCCGCCGCATCAGCGCTGCCAGTGGCCTGAAGCGCGCTTGGGTCAAACCAGGCGAGAGCCTCGTGATTCCCGACGTGCTGGCCCGTCGACCTCAGCCCAAGCCGCTCGGCTGGAGCGTGGACACTCCGGTCAAGGGTATCTACTGCACCTCCACCACGGCAGGGATGGATCGGATTTTCAGGCTCGCCACCGCCCTGAAGGCCGCGGGTGGCAACGCTGTGGTCTTCGACATCAAGGACGGTCCGGTCTCGATTCAAGCCAAAGACCCAAAGGTGCGGGCCATGACCCAGTGGGACCATACGGTCACGGACCTGCCCAAGCTGGTCGATCGCCTCCACTCCATGGGTATCTACGTGATTGCTCGGCAAGTCCTCTTCAATGACCCGATCCTCGCCAAGCGCCGGCCCGATCTGGCGATACGCAGCAAGAGCACCGGCAAGCCGTGGCTCGAGCATGGCAAGCTTCTCTGGGTCGACCCCAGCCATCCCGAGGTGCAGGACATGAACCTCCGGCTGGCCGTCGAGCTGGCGAAGTCAGGGGTCGACGAGATCCAGTTCGACTATGTGCGATTCCCTGCGCAGGGCAACACTCGGGATTGCCAATATGGTTTCGACGAGAAGATCACGCCCAAGCACGCGATCATCACCGCCTTCCTTAGAAAGGCACGGGCGGCTCTGGCGCCCCTCAACGCCCGCGTCGGCATCGACGTGTATGGTGTCATGGCCTGGGGCAAGGATGTCGACATGGCCGTCACGGGACAGAAGATCGCAGACATGGCCAAGGAAGTGGATGTCATCTGCCCAATGGTCTACCCCTCGCATTTCTACCCGCCCTTCGACGGCTTCGCGCGTCCGGCCGACCAGCCCTACTACTTCATCAGCCAAGGCGTCGCTCGGGTCCGGCAGCGTATCGGTGAAGGTACGGTCATTCGGCCCTGGTTACAGGCCTTCGGTTATATGGTCTCTAACTACAATGCCGATTATGTATACCGGCAGCTGCAAGGAGGCCGCGATGGCAAGGCTTCCGGCTGGTTGCTCTGGAATGCGAGCAACAAGTACGACGTTGCCTTCGCGGGGACCCGCCGGTGGGAATCGGCAGAATCCAAGGTTCCCGTGCAGATCGTTCAGATCAAGGGAGCCGCTTCGCGGAAGCCCCCTTCCAAGAACAAGGAATCCTGACCCGGGTCCGTGCGAGGAATAGCCCGAATGTCCAGCCAGACCCGCTCGCTCGCCACCCTGACGAGCCGGGACGTCACATGCCCCGTCTGCGTCGGCACCTTCAAGCTCTACACGCCACGCAGCGGCACTTACGCTCTACTGCGGCGCGATTCCGACAATTGTCCGCACTACTCGGGCGTCAACCCTCTCTACTATCAGATTTGGGTCTGCCCCACCTGTGGATACGCCGCGCTCAAGAAAGATTTCGCACAGCTGGATGATCGCCATCATGATGCGGTCGCCGAAGCCCTTAAGGCTGCCGGACTCGTTCGGACCGTGGATTTCCGACAGCCCGATCGCTCGCCTTTTGCGGCTTTGGTCTCTTTCAAGCTGGCTGCGGTGACCTACGGGGCCCGCAGGGCCCAGCCCAAGGTCCTCGCCTCGATGGCCCTGCGGGCAGGTTGGATCTGCCGCATGACAGGTAATCTGGGTCGCGAGCTTGCCTACCTTGCCCAAGCCAGCGACCTGCTGGAACAGGCCTTCAGCCTAGGGGGCACCAAGCCTGGGGCGGGAGGCGAGGAGGAAGAAGAAGAGGCGGCCATACCCTTCCTCATCGGTGAGCTTGGACTCAGGTTGGGTCGCTTCGACCAATCGGAGCGCTGGTTCGGACTGGTCCTGCAGAATCGTGAGACACCGGAAAAAATCCAGAAAGTCACACGCGATCGCCTCTATGACCTGCGTCAGATCCAGAAGGTAGACGAGGTCCTCCACCACGTGCCCTTGCTGGAGCCGATGGACGACGAGAGTCTCGGATTGTTGGCTGCCCATACCATCACCCGCAAAGCCGAGATCGGTGAAGTCCTCTTCCGCAAGGGCGAGCCGGGGGACGCCATGTTCGTGGTGACCAAAGGCTACATTGACATCTACCTGGGGTCGCCCGAGGACTCGAAACCCATCGCGCGCTTGGGTCCCGGCGAAGCCTTCGGCGAGATCCCCCTCCTCAAGGGTGAACCCAGAGGAGCCACCGCCGTGATCGCCCCAGGCTCGGGCGCCGAGTTGCTCGAGGTCGACAAGCCTGCCTTCCGGACTCTCGTACGAGCCAATCCTGAGGTTGTGGACAAGCTGGCTGAGATGGTGGCGGAGCGCGAGCGCCGCAATGCCGGGCAGGACCATCCCAGCCTCGCCGAAGCGACTCCTGTCCCCCGCAACCCCGCAGAGGTGCAACAGAGCATCATCGCGGCCCAGGTCCGCAAGGTCCTGGATCCGATGGATCCCTGACGCCCGCTTCCGACCACTCCTCGCGGTCCGGAGCCACCGCCGCTCGCCGCATCGGATACACCGAAAGAGGGCGGTCCTGCTGGACCACCCTCTCGTGCGTGACCGTGACCTACTTCAGGTACTCGACCAGGAAGTTCCGCCAGCCCTCGGCCGCGAAAGCGATCTGGTTGGGGTCGTTGTACGCATTCTTCCACTGGGACTTGGTTTCGGGGAAGAACACCACGAGCCCTGTCGCGCCCTTCGTGCCTTCGGTCGTCCACTTGCCATTATGGACCTCGGCGATGACGGCCGAATCCAAGGCCTGCTGGGTGCTGGCCGCAGCCTGACGCAAGCGGGGATTGCGGGTCTGGTTGCCCAGATGGCCGACAAAGCTACCGATGTCGCCACAGTCGCTGTTGTAGAACTCCTGAGTCGACCGGCGCGCCGCCTGAATGGCCGCCTTCTCGGCAGGCAACGACGCCACCAGTTCGCTGGCCAAGGCATTCATCGCGGGAACAAGATTGTTCTTGACCCCGGCATAGCTCACCGCCGACAAGGTAATCTCCTGCTCGCGACCGTCCTTGGCGTGGTTGCCGCCGGGCTTGTAGGACTCGCCATAGGCCTGCACCAGGTACTTGGACGTCAGGGCACCGTCAGCCGAGGGATTGGCCGTCAGCCGCTTCATCCACCCCATGTAATCCCATCCCAGGCCGGGCTCGAGTTCCTCGGAGGCGACCATGTTCAGGCCGTTGCCCTTCATCTGGTAGACCAGCTCGACGTGAGCCATCAGACAAGCGTCGAACCCGACCATGTCCAGCGGCTTGCCGGCAGCCTGAGCCGCCGCAGCCACCACGTCCCCGAACTGTGCCGTCGACATGTGATTGCCCGTCTCGTCGTCCCAGCAGATCCCGTTTGCGCTCATGCCGCTGCCGGCCAATACCCGCTTGATTCCGTTGCGGTCCACACCAGGCGCGAGGTTCACGCGCTGCCCTTGGGGCGTGAAGATGCCTGATCCGTGATCCCACATCAGATACCCGTACTTCTTGGCGGGGTAATTCTTGATGGCCCACTGGGTGAAGCGAGCGGCCGTGCGAACGTCGCCGGAATCAATCTCCTTGGTGTCGGCGGGAATCACCGCCCCCTTGTCATCGATGACGGGCGACACGATGACCTTGTTGTTGCCGTTGGCATCGCGGGTCATGCGGTAGATCTTGGAATCGCCCTTCCTCTGGCCATCGAATAGCACGATGAAGTTGACATTCTTGTCATCGATGGCCGCCTCGATCTCATTAAGGTTGATGCCGGCGAAGGGCTCAAGGTTGTTGGCGGCGCCCAGGTGCAACATGAACGTCCACTCGGCTTGGTTGCGGGATTTGGCACCAAATGCGCCCCCATTGGCACCCAGCAAGCCCACGCTCGTTCCACACCCGACGAGACTGGTCGCCAGGGCCGTCGCAGCCGCCGCCTTCGCAAAACGCATCATGAGATTAACCTTTCCTCGGCATTAGACTTAACTCAAACTTTACGCTCCACAGCTTAGGTGGGCTCTCGCCTCAGGAAAAGCCTCTGGACGGCAAGTTGACGGAGAATTGTCAGACCTTTAACACTACAAACATGGGCTTAACAAATTAAAAGCCGACAACCCCGACAGATGGCCTACGGCACGCCCTAGGGGCCGTGGTGCCCTTGCGAAGTGGGCGCCTTGGTGCAGAACGTCAGTTGAACATCGAGGCGGCTGAGGTATTGGATCCGAGCATCTTGATCTGACGGACCGTCTCCTCGAAGGGCGTATTGTCGCGAATGTCCTGCTTGAGGAACCCCTTGATCTGGTCCCACATCGAGATGGCCCGATCGTAGGCCGGATTGGAGCCTCGCACATAGGCCCCGACGTTCAACAGGTCCTGCACTTCCTTGAAATCGGCAATCATCTGGAAAACCGCCTGCCGGGCCGACTTATGCTCCTTGGTGGCCAGGACATCAAGCAGTCGCGACACGCTCTGCAGCACGTCCACCGCGGGGAAGATGCCCTGGGCGGCGATGTTGCGGAGCATGACGATGTGACCGTCCAGCACACCGCGCACACAGTCGGCGATGGGCTCATCCATGTCTCCGCCATCCACCAGCACGGTATAAATGGCCGTGATGGAGCCCCTGTCACTCGTACCCGCCCGTTCGAGCAACTTGGGGATCAATGCGAAAACCGAAGGCGTGTAGCCCTTCTGGGCCGGTGGTTCACCGATCGCCAGCCCGATCTCCCGCATGGCCATGGCGAATCGGGTCATCGAGTCCATCATCATGAAGACCTTGTTGCCCTGATCGCGAAAATACTCAGCGATGGACGTTGCCACCAGCGGTGCCTTGAATCGCATCAGGCTGGAGGTGTCCGAGGTCGCGACCACGACCACCGAGCGTGCCAAACCGTCCTCTCCGAGCGAATACTCCAGAAACTCGCGCACCTCACGGCCTCGTTCGCCCACGAGGCAGAGCACCGACAGATCGGCTTCGGTCTGTCGGGCGATTTGGCCCAGAAGCGTGCTCTTTCCTACCCCGGAGCCCGCGAAGATCCCGATCCGCTGCCCCTCGCCCATGGTCAAGAAGCCATCCATCACCCGGACGCCCGTGGGCAGGACCGTATCGATGAGTTTACGTCGCATCGAGTTCGGAGGCTGGTTCATCTGGGGGTACGTGGTTTCGTAGATGAGGGGACCCTTGCCATCGATGGGATTACCGAGACCGTCGAGCACACGCCCCAGCAGCTTCGGGCCAACCTTGACGCTGACCATCCTCCCCGTAGCCACGACTTCACAGCCGGCGCCAATGCCCTCGACCTCGGCCAGCGGCATCAGCATGACGCGGCGCGGCTTGAAGCCCACCACTTCGCAAGGAAAGACGGTCTTTCGATCCTGCGCGTAGATCAGGCACAGCTCGCCCATGCGAACGCCTTGCAGCAGAGCCTCGATGACCAGACCCACCAATTGGGTGACCTGGCCCCGGGCACGAATGGTCTCGGTATCACGCAAGGCCAAGGCGAAGGGCTCGACCGGGAAGGTCACGAGGACTCGCCTCCCGCAGAGTCGACATCGGCACCAGGCACAACGGTCATGCCCGCAAGCTCTGCCTGGGTGTTGCGGAAGACCTCTGACAAGACCGACATCTGAGTCTTGATCGTCGCATCCACCGTGCCTGAACCTGTCTCGATGAAGACTCCACCGCGGGCAATCTTGACGGAGGCCTGGAACTCCAACCGCTTGACCTGAGCCAGAAGGTCGCGAATCTGCTCTTCCTTGGCCTGCACCATGGGCAGGTCTTCGGGATTCACCCGGATGATGACCGATTCCATGTCCGTGACCCTTGCCAAGGCGGCGTCGAGAACCTCGAGGACCATCTCGGGCTTGGCCGCAATCTCGGCCTGGACGATCCGTTCGGCCACCTGCAAGGCCAGCTGCACGAGCTGGGCCTGACTCTCGCGGACGGCCAAAGGCAGGGCCAAACGGATCCGGTTGAGGCTGTCGGTCGCCTCCTCGAGCAACCGCACGCCTTCTTCATCGGCCTGGGCGCGACCTTCTGTGTAGCCTTCGGCATAGGCGCGCTCGCGCGTCTCCTGGAAGAGAGCCTGCCGCTGCGATTCGAGAGTAGCCATGTCCTGCATGGCCTGAGACCGAGATTCGACGATGATCGACTCGGCCTCCGCGCGGGCATGCATCAAGATCCGTTCGGCTTCCAACCGCGCGGAGGCCAACAGCTGCTCACGATCACCCAGAAGGGTCCGAGGATCGCCCTCGGGCCAGACGAAGTTGTCGAGCAATGCGGCGATCTGTTCCTCGGCCTCGCCCATGGTCCGCCAGCGGGCGAGGTCACGGGCACGCGAATGCGCCGAACGGACCTCAGCCTCCACAAGGGCCTCGAGACCCGGAACGGCGGCCTCCATGGCCGACTCCAGCGCCTGGGCCGCCACGACATCCTCGAGGTGACCGGCAAGCTCGGCATGGCGCTCTCGAAAGAGGTGAGCAGGATCCAGATCGGCAAGAGCTTCGCCTTCGGAGGCTAACGCCGCGACTCGGGCCTGTTCCAGAATCTCCTCGCGTCCTTCGTCCCACGCAGCAAGCAAGGACCCGGTGTCTGCTGCCCCCCCCCGCACGACGCCTTCGAACTCGTCCGCCGCGCCTGCGCTCTCGTCATCGGACTCGTCTGTCTCCTCAGGAACGACAGGTTCATCGGCGGGAAACGATCCAAACCCTGAAGGTGCCATCGGCTCCGGTACGGCCGCAGCGGGAGCAGGTGCGCCAAGAGAGCGCTCGACAGCCGGCAGCGACGGGGCACGGGGCGGCTCCGGCTCGGCCTGCAACAGCTGATCCCCTTGCAGGACCACGGTGCCGCGAGGATTGGCCTTGTTCCCCTTGATGAGGGCCATGCTTGTTTCATACCCCGGGCCCGGGGGCGTATCCCGTCTGTCTGGATCAGCGAACAGCCCAGCGATAGTTCAGATCCACCCCCAGAGTCAAAGGCCTGAACCCCAGCGTCCAGGCCAGACAAGGTCCTTCGAAATTGAGACTGAGACCAGAGTCCGTGACGAACAGACCGCGTTCGGGCAATGATGGCAGCCGGGTACCGGTGACATAGCCCCCGAGATACCACGTGGGCGCCAGATCGTAGCGGGTGCTCACGACGACCTGGCTGTTGCCGTTGACTTGGTCGAAGAAAAAAGGGGACTGTCCACTGGCATCGCGGAGATCCAAGGACAAGCCCGTTCGCCACGCCGGTGTCCAGCGCTGCTCGCTCTGCACCGTCACGACCCCGAGCCTCACGTCCTTCAATCCCGAGCTATCGCCGCCGTAGAGCTCGTAGCGAGTGGCCTGCCCCACCAATGCCGGCTGGACGGACCAGCCCTCGGCCCATGAGAACCGCGGTCCCTTGAGGACACCTTGCAACTGGGCCGTACGGGCCTCGGCCCGAACAATTTCGAAATCAAGGACAGACAGGCGCTCCCGGAAGATGCCCCAGCGGGCAGATCCGCCCAGTGCGAACGGTCCCAGAGGCTGGTCGGGCATCTGCCAGGACACCTCGGGCAATCGATCGACCGCCTGCCCCGCCAGATCGGACCGGAAGCCCATCGCCATCGACAATCCACCAAGCGGCCCGAGGTCCATCACGGTGGTGCCGTTCCCGCGCAAGCCGGACGTACCGCCCGAGAAGGCCGTCTGATAACTGAGATCTCCGCTGATATGCCCGCCTGTCCAGTCATATCGCTGAAGCGTCCCGAGATAGAGACCTCGGCCCTGCGTCAGACGGGGCAGAACCGAGAACGCGTAGCGATCAGAAGGTCGAAAGTCGGCTCTGCCCGAGGCAAATGCTCCTTCGAAGGCGTTGAAACCGACCTGGGTATCGACGGACCCGTTGCCATCCTTGCTATTTTCGGGGGGCTTTTCCTCCCACTTGGTCCTGAGGCCTGGCCAGCCAAATACCCGAAATCCAGAGATCCAGAGCCCCAAGCCTTCTAACTCGACGTTCTGCTCCGTGGAGCGTGGAAACCATGACAGACGTTCAGCCGAGGCAAAGTACGACGGCTGATCGGCCAGACAAGGCGTGAAGCGGGTATCCAATCCATCCACACGCTCAGGGGCCAGGTCCAGGGCTTCACCTTCCAGAGCGAGCTGATCGGCCAGACGGCCTTTCCACTGCTTGACCTTGATCCTCTCTTCCGGAACATCGAAGGTCACGGACTCGGCGGCGAGAACGTAACCCTTCAGACGAAACCGGACATTCCCCGTGGCCTCGCCCCTCCCCGACTCCGTCCCGACTTCGAGACGATCCGCTTCAAGCACGTAAGGGCCTGCCACTGCCCGGACTTCTCGCTGTGCCGTGACCCGTGCCGCATCCTCGTCGGCCGTGACCACGGCAGCCGTGAGGCGTAGCGATCGTCCACCCTCGAAGGTAAGCTCCGCGCTGTCCGAGGCCACTCTCCAAGAAGGCGTGGCGGCCTCGGAGGGCGCGATCCTGCGGGGCGCCAAGGCGTCGCTTGCCCCTGACCCTCCCGGCAGGCCGGGGCGAACGACTCCGAAGGGCTGAAGCCCAGGAGCTGCGGGAAGAAAGGACGAAGTCGCAAGCGACGGCAGAAAACTGCTGGCCACGACACAACCACAAGGGGGAGGCGGCAAAGGATCGGGGATCACGCGCCCCTCCGCCGGATCCTGCGTCCGGCCCGGCGCCCGAAGAATCGCATGAGAGGACGGATGATCGGCTCGTCCGTATGCAGCGCAATCTCGTCAATCCGGAAACGTGCGAAGACCTGATCCAGCTTGGCGCGACGCTTCTGCGCAGCTTGCTCGTGCCGGCGACGAACCCGTTCGTCCCGCGGATCCAGAACCGCCTCCTCACCGGTCTCCGGATCTCGCACGAGCACGGGACCCGAGAGGGGCAACCTCTCCTCTGCCGGATCGGTCAGAGTCACGGCGACGAGGTCATGCCTCAAGCCCAGATTCCTGACGGCCTCCAAGTCGAGCCTAAGGAAGTCGGAGACGAGAAAGACCGTGGCGGGACGACGCAGGACGTGGCCAAGATCGCCGAGAGCGACCCCGAGATCGGTTCCACGCGTGGCCGGTTTGCAGGCGAGCAGGGTCCGGACGAGGCGCAAGGCGTGTTCCCGGCCACGACGAGGCGGAACCCAGGCCTCGACGCCCGACGCGAACAACAGAAGCCCGACCCGGTCGTGGCTGGCCGAGGCGGAGAGGGCCACCGCCATGGCAAAGCGGGCTGCGAGATCTCGCTTGGTACCCGCCGCCGTGGTCCCGAAATCGAGACTGGCAGAGACATCCACCACCAAGATGACGGCTCGCTCGCGCTCCTCGACGAAACGCTTCACGAAGAGGCGGTCCATTCGAGCTGTGACGTTCCAGTCGATCGAGCGGGGGTCATCACCTTCCTGATACTCTCGTACCTCGTCGAAGGTCATGCCCTGTCCCTTGAAGACGCTGTGCCATGCCCCCCCGAAACGAGAACGCACGAGCCGGGAGGTTCGAACATGCATGCCGCGGAGGCGCCGCGCAAGCGCTAGTCCCTCGGACAGGTCGGGTCTCATGGCACCTTGAGGGTCAGTAGCCTGCGGATGACGGTATCCACCCCAATCTCCCCTGCCTCGGCCTCATAGCCGAGCACCAGACGATGACGCAGGACATCGGGTGCGACCGCCTTGACGTCATCCGGCAGCACATAGGCCCGCCGCCGCAAGAAAGCATGCGCCCGAGCCGCTCGCAGCATGTAGATGCTGGCTCGCGGCGAAGCCCCATGCGCGATGAGAGGAACAAGGTCTTCGAGGCCAGCCTCGCGCGGGTTGCGGGTGGCATGAACCAGATCGACGATGTAGCGTCGAATTCGGTCCGAAACCGTAAGTCGTTCGACCACCTCCCGGGCTTCGCGAACCAGGTCGAGGGTCGCCAATCGTTCGAGCTGCGGCCGCGCCGAGGTGCCGGCCCGCTCCAGAATCTCCATCTCTTCCGCTCGCGAAGGATAGTTGACGACCACCTTTAGCATGAAGCGATCGAGCTGAGCCTCAGGAAGCGCGTAAACGCCCTCCTGATCAAGTGGGTTCATGGTGGCCATCACCAGAAAGGGATCCGGCAGGGGAAGGGTTTCGCCGCCGATGGTGACCTGATGTTCGGCCATGGCCTCGAGCAAGGCACTCTGGACCTTGGCCGGGGCCCGGTTGACCTCGTCGGCCAGGACCAGGTTGGCGAAGATGGGGCCATGCTTCGTGGTAAAGCGCCCCTTGCGCGCATCGAAGATCGACGTGCCGAGGATATCGGCAGGCAACAAGTCCGGCGTGAACTGGATGCGATGGAAGACCGCCTGCACCACCTGGGCGAGCGTGCTGATGCTGAGAGTCTTGGCGAGACCCGGCAGACCTTCGAGGAGGATATGTCCGTCAGCCAGCAGGGCCATGAGGAGCCGATCGAGCAGTGCCCCTTGCCCTACGATCACGCGACGGACCTCACCGATGACCTCGTCGAACCGCTCGGCAAGAACGCGTACACGCTCATTGGCCTCATTGAGGGCTTGTTCGTCCAAGTTCGGGGCTTGTTCCTTCGGTAGGTACCGGGCAGTCCCCGCCATTCTACCCGGGTGCGGGCCAAGGAACCCCGATAGTCGGCAAGACCTGCCGACTTAACAAGTCATTTACAAATCGGAAGCTGGAGATTAATCTGGAAGCATCGCCCCTTGCTTCGGGAGACTTGCTCTTGCGCCCAAAGTCCTTCGCACGCCTCGCCGCCACGTTGGGCACGCTTGCCGTTCTCGCGGGCTGCTACTTCCAAGGGGGAACAGGCACCGCCCTCGGCGGCCGTGGGGTGCAGGTTCTCGAAAAAGCCTTTGCCACCGGAAGCCGTGAGGCCATCGTCTCCTACCGATACCAGAGTGCTGCGGATCTCACGCGAATGGTGGATTCAGGCATGGACGTCTGGGGAGTCGACAGCAATCGCAAGGTCGCCTACGGACGAGTCACGCGTGATCAGCTCAACGCGCTGCGCCAGCGTCCCGATGCCGTGCAGATCGAAACCGGGCCGCAGATTTACAACGACTTCGACGAGGGCTACCACACCTACTCGACCATGCTCGAGGATCTGCGAAACCTCGCTGCGTCTCGCCCCGACATCTGCGATCTGGTTGATCTGGGACCCACGTGGGAAACGACGGCAGGGAAGGCTCAGCGCAGGATCTGGGCATTGCATATCCATCGAGGCGATGCCTCGTCCCGTCCGGGTGTCATCTATCTGGGGAACCACCATGCCCGGGAGATCGTGACCCCCGAGATTTCCCTCAACATCGCGCACATGATTGTGGACCAGGAGGGGAAGGATCCGGCCATGACCGCCGCAGTCCAAGATCTGGACATCTGGGTGGTCCCGATGGTCAATCCTGATGGTCACGCGCTGGCCGCCCAAGGCCATGATTGGCGAAAGAACACCAACCTCGGGAACCTTTTGTTGGACCTCGGCCCAACAGGACCGGGAGTAGACCTCAACCGCAACTATGCCCACCACTGGGGAGAGGGCGGGGCCTCCACGAATCCCCAGGCGCCCACCTTCAGGGGATCGGGACCAGGAAGCGAGCCTGAGACGCAAGCTGTCATGAAGTTGGTCTCGTCTCGGCCCTTTTCCTTCCTGATGACCTACCATAGCTACAGCAACCTGATCCTGTGGCCGTGGGGATACTCGGATCAACCACCGCCCAGCACCGAGTTGGTGGCGATTGGTCAAAAGTTAGGCCAGCTGAGCGGCTACAAGCCCCAGCAATCCAAGGACCTGTATCGGACCAGCGGGGACCTGACGGACTGGTCCTACGGCGCACGTGGCATCTTGTCGTATACGACGGAAATCGGAAGTTTCAGGGATGGTTTCGATCCTCCATACCGTGAAGTGGCACGGTTCTGGCGGGAGAATGAGCCCGGAGCTCGCCTCCTGTTGCAGTTGGCGGACCGGCCTTCGGCCATCGCCGGCCCGGAAGTACGGATGGAGGACGGCGTCGTGTCTGCTCCCGGCGCCCGCCGCATCGAAGTCTTCATTGGACGCAAGGGACAACCCGGCACCGGCATGGCCATCGCCCAGGGAGTCCGGCCGAGCTTCCGAGGCCCTCGCCAACTGGTCTACCTGCACGCACAGGGAGCCGATGGCCAGTGGGGCCCCGCGACCGCAGCCTGGAGCGATTAAGGTTTGTAACAGCTTCTTGCCCCGCAGGCAGGGGGCAAGATAACCTGAAGCCGGCCGAGAAGGCCATCCCCGCGCAAGTGGGATTCAGCCTGGAACACTCAGACTTCGCAGCTACTTCGTCGCAGACTTCGCCACGTTCGTACTCTCGTCATCAACTCCAGGTTCGGAGGGGCCCCCCGGGGCCCCTCTTCTTATTGGGTTCCCCAAAGAGAATCCTGAAAGGTCTTCTTGTACATGACGATGCCTTGGCCCGTTTGGTTTCGTTTGACCTGGCCCCAGGTCACCCGCCAGGCGGACATGGCCGCCTCGGCTGCCCCAAGGCTCCTTGCTGGTTTGCTGGTGCTCCTGGTCGGCATTTGGATAGCTCGGAAGCTCAGGCGTGTGACCGTCGACGCCGTGCACAAGGCTCTGCCGGGAACCGAGGCGGCGTTACCAATAGGGCAGATCGTCCACGGAGGCACGCTGATCCTGTCTGTCGCCGTCACCGCTACGCTGTGGGGCTTCGGACTGGGAAATGTCGTGACTGGGCTGGGCGTTTCCGGAGTGGTCATCGGCTTTGCTCTGAAGGATATTCTCGAGAACTATCTGGCAGGCCTGATGCTGATGGTCGGTCAGCCTTTTCGCCTTGGACAACGCATCCGTAGTGGTGATGTCGAAGGTATCGTGACGCGTATCTCGACTCGCAGCACCACCTTGCAGTCTGCCGATGGCACGGTCATTCTGGTGCCCAATGCACGACTACTGGCTAATCCCATCCATAACTCGGGCACCCGAGATCTGCGACGGGAACACGTCACCCTCGACCTGCCATCTTCCAGAGACATTGCCCTCATGCGTTCCGATCTGCTGGACATCCTGCGCCATCTTGGCGTACCAGAAGAACCCGCGCCTGAGGTCCTGATGACCCGCATCGAGGCGACGGTCTATGGGCTCGAAATCCGGTTCTGGGCCTCTCCGGCAGACAGCCCGATCCTGCGAAGCCAATTGCTGGAGGAGATCTTGAAACGAGGACTCGTGCTTCCCGTGTGACACCCAAAGCCAAGAGGCCCCCGCCCGGTGGGACAGGGACCTCTCGCCGCGCAAGACTCCCGCTACTGGTGCATCTTCCGGACGCCGTCCTCAACCGCCTTCAGCAGCTTCGACAGCATATCCAACTGGGTCTGCTTCGACAGAATCCACGCCTGGAACTCCTGAGGCGTGAACTCCTTGCCGTTCGCATCCTTCTGACCCACCTGGCCAGCCTTCGCCTCGATCTCGGCCAGGATGTTCTGCACCGAGCTCGACACGGTCAGCGTCGTCTTCACACCCTGCGAATGAATCGAACCCAGCGTAGCCATCGTGGTGCTCTCCTGCTCTTCCGGCACCGGGCGCACCCTGCGCACCGCCTGCCTACACTTCCCTCATCCCGGAGAAACGTCCGCTTCTTTCAACTACAAACACAGAAAAAACATGGACTTCGCTCACACCCTGAATCACATCAAAAAAGCATCAAGCTTCACAAAAAGACACAGAAGAACCTACCCAAAGCCAAGAGGCCCCCGCCCGGTGGGACAGGAGCCTCGACCAAGGGGACAGCCTTCAGCCTTGCAGCACACCCTCCGTGACCTTGGAGAGCGAAGCTTCAAGGCGCTTCAGAGTCAGGTCTCTCCCCAGTAACGCAGCTACCTCAAACATGCCCGGGGAAGCCGTACGACCTGTCAACGCGACGCGAGCAGGCTGAATGACCGCACCAGCCTTGATACCCAGCTCAGAAGCAAGAGTCCGGAAAGCGTCCTCAATCGGGGCCGGTGACCAGTCGGCCAAAGTAGCCAAGCGCTCTGCCAAGGCCCGCAGAATCGGAACCACCGCAGACACGAGTACCTTGCCCGATGCTTCTTCGTCCCAATCCAAGGGGACATCAAAGTAAAAGCGAGCCTGACGAACCAAGTCATCAAGAGTGACACTGCGAGGGACCAGGGTCTGAATCAGGGCTTCGAGCCGAGCCGGCTCATCGACCGCAACCGGCAACCCCGCAGCTTCGAACCAGGGGAGAAGGCGATCACGCAGCTCCTGGGGCGGCAGACGCTTCAACCACGCGGCCTGGGCCCATGCCAGCTTGTCGTAATCAAAGACTGCAGGGGCCTTGCCCACCCCCTCCAAGGAGAAGACCGCCACGAGTTCCTCGAGATCGAAGAGCTCCATGTCGCCGTGCGCCCAGCCCAGTCGAGCCAGATAATTGGTCAAAGCCTCAGGAAGGTATCCATCCTCGCGGAACTGCTGGATGGAGACGGCGCCGTGACGCTTCGACAGACGCTTGCGATCGGGACCGAGAATCATGGGAATGTGCGCGAAGGCGGGCGTCTCATAGCCCAGAGCTTGGTAGATCAGGACCTGCTTCGGCGTGTTGGACAGATGATCATCTCCCCTGACGACGTGAGTGATCTGCATGCCAGCATCATCTACCACTGCGGCAAAGTTGTAGGTGGGCACGCCATCAGCCTTGAGCAGGACGAAGTCCTCGAGATCGGCGCAGGGGAAAGACATGTCGCCGTGAATCAGGTCCAGGAAGGTCACTTGGCCCTCGGCAGGCGTCCGGAATCGGAGCGCACCGCCCTCGGACGCGGATACCGTCCGCGCAGCACAGGAGCACGTCACCGGGGAGGAAGTCTCCGCATCCTCACGCGCCGGGCAGATGCATCGATAGGCCAGATTACGGGCCAGCAGATCCTCGGCGGCCCTGCGGTACAGGTCGAGACGTTCCATCTGGAAGTAGGGGCCAGCCGCCCCGCCTACGTCCGGGCCTTCGTCCCAATCCAAGCCCAGCCAGCGCATGGCATCCAGGATAGCCTCCACGTAGACCTGCTCCGAACGCTGACGATCGGTGTCCTCGATGCGCAGGATGAACGTACCACCAAGCCGCCGGGCCAAGGCCCAGTTGAAGAGGGCCGTACGGGCTCCCCCCACGTGAAGGTAGCCGGTGGGAGATGGTGCAAAGCGAAGTCGTGGAGCACGCATGGTCTGCATGGTAGCAGGCAGGATGCCCCCACCCTAAGGTCATCGCTGCCGCCATCCCCTGTCCAGGGCGACCGTCGGCAACATGAGCGGACCACGGCAGGCTGGAATCATGAAGCGATGGATTCTACTTTTGTCCGCCGGATGGGGGCTGCTCCCCGCAGAGCCGGCATCGGGCCGCCCCTCCGAGGACCCCGCGCGCCCTCGTGTAGGTACGGTTCTGGTCTACCGCCTCGCGGAAGGCCAGCTGAGCCGCTGGACCTGCACCGGGGTACGGGAGGCGGGTCCAGGCCGCGTGGCGGAATTCGACGTCCGGACAGGTAGCCGGACCGGCACTCTGCGGATGATTCATACGGCCGACGGCGTGGCGCTGGCCTGGGAAACACCAGCCGCCCAAGGGCACTGGAACCCCCTCGTCCTCGACTACCTGCCCGCAGGTCCGGCCGACCGATGGATCGCCAGGAAGAGCTTAGCGGAGGGACATCTACACAGGATGCTGGGGCGCATCGATAAGGAACGCGTGACCCTTGATGTCGAGGGTACCCCCTGGCCGTGCCGCAAAGTCTCCTTCCATGGGGAGGAAAACCCGGGGAAAAATCTGTTCTCGGCATGGATCCATCCCGGGCTCGGCCTGGTCAGGGTGGAGGGGGGCGACGAGGGCACCCTGCGCGGAGAGCTGATCCACGTTGGACAACCGCCTGCATGAAGAAGGCCTTGCCCATTGGTCTGCGTGTGTCTCGAGGTCCCTTGCAACGCTTGCTCGAAGCCTTGCTCGAAGAAGAAAATATCCCGTGGCATCGCAGTGCAGCCGAAGCTCCGGCCCCTTGTCTCGCACTGCTCGAGGCTCCATCTTCCGCCCCCCGGGCATCGGCAAGGTTCGCGGTCCTGCCGATCGGCCATTCCTTGGGTCCCTGTCTCGAAGCAGGTACCCGAGAAGCCATGAACGCGGATCGTGTGATGGCCGCTCCGGATGAATGCCGCGTCCGGCTTCGCCGTTGCTTCGCAGACAGCTTGCGACTGGAGCCGGCCCCCACCAGATCAACTCCAGCCATCCGGCTAGGTCAGTGGCGGCTGGATTTACCCGAAGGCGTGCTCTCGGTCACCGGCTACCCCCCAGTCTCGCTTACTCCCACCGAAGCGAGGCTTTCAGCCTGCCTTCTGGCTGCCCGAGGACGACCGGTCACCCGCGAGGTGCTGATGAGCGAACTCTGGGATGACGACAGGGATCGCAATCTGCCCGCCTTGCTCAAGCGCTATGTCGCACGACTACGCAGACACCTCGAGATCAGCGGGGCGCCTGCAAGAATCCGAAACCTGCCAGGGGTTGGCTATGCGTGGCAGGAAACAGAATCAAAATCTGAATTTGTCCCTCCGATCATCTTGCACTCGGAGAAGGACGATGTTAGACTAAGTCTGCGGGGTGGAGCAGTCCGGTAGCTCGTCGGGCTCATAACCCGAAGGTCGTAGGTTCAAATCCTGCCCCCGCAACTGATACTGACCCCTCTTCCTAAATCGGGAAGAGGGGTGTTTTTTGCACTCCTCTTCCCCCCCAAGCAAAACGGCCTCGCTTGCTGGCGAGGCCGAAACAGGACAGAAGTTCAGCTGTGTGCCGGCTCATCCTTGATGGGAGACGACCCCGGGTTGAGCACCTGATCCGCCACGCTGATGACGCCGCTCATGACGACGGTGAGCGCCCCCGTCGAGACGATGAGCAACAGCAAGGGAATGATCCACCCGATGATGGCAACGACGGTGAAGAGCATGACGGCCTCCGAAACGACTGGTCAGGCTACATGTACCACGCGCCGGGAGAAGGCACCAAGGGTCATGCTGCCGTGACGATATCGAGAGCGATATCAAGGAAACCAGCCTGACGCGTCAAGGCACCTGCCGACACGTGGTCCACTCCCGTCCGGCCGAGAGAAGCCAATCGCTCCAAGCTGATTCCGCCCGATGCCTCGAGAGGAATGCGACCGGCCACGAGGACCACGGCTTGGGCCACGAGTTCGTCGTCCATGTTATCAAGCATGATCATGTCGGCACCTGCAGCCAAAGCCTCCTCCAGCTGGGGCAGTGTCTCGACCTCGACTTCGATTGGTGCCGCAAGCGGCAGCCCTGCCCGAGCTCTGGCAACGGCCTCTCGGATGGAGCCGCAAATCGCAATGTGGTTGTCCTTGATCAGGACGGCGTCCGAGAGACAGAAGCGATGATTCCGCCCTCCTCCCACCCTTACGGCGTGCCGTTCGAGCGTCCGCAGCCCAGGCGTCGTCTTGCGGGTATCGAGCAGACGGGTACGGGTTCCCTCCAGTCGACGGACCCACGCACGTGTCAGGGTAGCCACGGCCGACATGCGCTGCAACAAATTCAGAGCAACCCGCTCGCCCGTCATCACCGATCGAGCCGGACCCTCGAGGATGACCACCGTCTGGCCCGCGGCGATATCGGCGCCTTCCAGTACCTGGTCCGTCACGCGGATGGCGGGATCGACAAGGTGAAAGACCCTGCGAAAAACCGCGAGTCCGGCCACAACCCCAGCCTCGCGGAACACCGCTGCGGCCCGGCAAGAGACGTCCGGCGGCAACACGAGCGAAGAGGTCAGGTCGCCCCATCCCAGATCCTCGCGCAGGAAGCCCGAAAGCAAGGGATCCAGCAGTAACGGGTGCAGGGCATCGACGGGAACGGCAGTTTCGGGTTGCATGGTGCCCCATGCATACCATCCCGAGGGCCTTGGCCGTCATCTGGGTCCTCGAATCGGGCACCTCCCTTCCCCCCTCGGCCCCGGCCCTTTTGACTTCGAGGGTCCAGCTCGTCTTGACGGAGTTGGGTGACGCCATGAGGTCGGCAACCATGCCTCCAGAGGTTCTCGAGCGTTCAGCCATCGCACTCGAGAACGCCGTTCCGCTGGCCTTGGATCCCCGGGAACGCAGCCGCGTTCTCGCGGGGGCACAGTCACTGCGTCAGGCCGAGGGCCAGCCGGAGGACGTTCGACGCAGAAGAGCCGAACACGTTCGTACCGTTCTCGGCCAGCTGGTCGGACGCTGGCGACTCCGTCTCGAGACCCGCCCCGCCGAGCCACCGGGGCGAAGACGCCCTTGAGTCACGGTGGGCTAACTCACCTAACCCTAGCGCAACAACTCCGCGAAAACCACGTTGGCCAAGGGAATGGCCTCCGCAGTAAGCCTTAGTCTTCCGTCGGCCCGCTCAAGCAAACCCTCTTCGAGGAACTTGCCAAGGGCGACGGCGTGAACCTCGAAGGGGTCCAGACCAAAGCGCTCCTTGAATTCCAAAGGGTCGATGCCCTCGTCCACCCGCCGCAGGCCCATGATAAGCGCAGTATCGAAGGACAAATCTTGAGCTTCCGGTGGGACCTCGAGACGGGGGGAAGGATCGGCCAGATAACCGCGGAACGACCGATCATGCGCGTAGCGACGGACCCCGTCCCATGAATGCGCGCCCGTGCCCAAGCCAACAAAGGGGCGATGGGACCAATAGATGCGGTTATGGACCGATTCGTGGCCGGGACGACACCAACTCGCAATTTCGTAACGGCGATAACCGGCTTCGGCCAGTCGAACGACGGCCACGTCGTGCATCTCGCGAACCCTGTCTTCATCAGGCACTTCCAGCCGTCCTTGAGAGGCACGCAAACCGAAGAGCGTCCGGTCCTCGACCTGCAACGAGTACAGCGACATGTGCGCCGGCCCGAGATCGATGACCTGCCGCAGGGTATCTTCCCAGGCGGCGAAGGACTGTTCTGGAAGACCATAGATGAGGTCCATCGACACATCCGTAAAACCCGCTTCGCGCAGCTCCCACGTCGTGCGCCTCACCTCGGCTACGCCATGATCCCGGCCAATCGCCCGAAGCATGGCGTCATCCATCACCTGAACGCCCATCGAGATGCGGTTGATTCCGGCCTTCCGCAAGCTACGCCAGAGGGCGGGACCACCGGTTCCCGGATTGACCTCGAAGGTCGCTTCGAGAGATTCGTGCCAGCGTCCTCGGGCCCGAAGATCCGAAAGGAGGCGATGGACTTGCTCAGGAGTCAGCAGGGAAGGTGTTCCGCCACCGACATAGAGTGACGCCACCTCCATTTCAGCAGGGTAGCACGACCACTCGCGGGCAACCGCCCCCAGATATTCACCGACGCGATCCTCGAGACCGGGCCAGCAGGCGAAGTCACAGTAATGGCACTTGATGCGGCAGAAGGGAATGTGAACATACAGCCCGGTCCCCGGGACCATCGGACGCAGCGAGCTCACGAGGTCGCCCAAGCAGCCTTGGCCTCGTCTGCAAGCAGGCCCATTGCCAGCATGTCCCTCCAGCCACCCTGCAGGAATCGATGCTGCCGAAGCCGTCCCTCCTCCACGAAACCGATGGCCAGGTTGTAAGCCACGGCACGGGTGTCCTCGGCCACCACCAATGTCCTCAACTTGTGCACTCCCAGATCCTCGACGCAGTGACGCACAAGCAAGCGCAATGCTTCGCGACCGTGACCCTTGCGGCGATCTTCGGGGCGACCGATGAAGAGGCTGATCTCCACCTGACGATCCACCGGATCCATGGGACCCGTTTCTGCAAGGCCGACGAGCCGATCCCGGCCATCCAAGATGGCGAACGACAATCCTTCGAAGGGATCCCCCTCTCGCTCACGCAGCGCGTCGAACCAATCGAGCATGTCGGCCGTCCCGCGAACCATACGCCGGCTGCCTCGAGAGAAGGACAGAGCCGGGTCCTGCAGCCACTGCTGGAGTAGCGGCAGATCTCCTTCCTCGACCGCCCTGAGGGATGTCTTCGTGCCACGCAGCAAGCAACTGCCCCCTTTTCGGCCCCTGGAGGCGCGTGCCCCCGCAACTCTTGATTATAGCTGCCAGGAAGGCTTACGATCCGAAGGTGACATGTCTGATCGGCGAGCCGCCGTACCTCAGCACCCTGCCGTTGTGCGACCCTCTCCGACGTGATCCAGAGGGCCGCTTCCGTCTGGTGCCAGCCCCGATGCACGGCATGCTGGACATGCTGCTGGACGGCGGGTTGGACGTGGCACCCGTAACCCCCCTGCAGGTGCTGCATCATCCCGGCAAAGTCAAGGTACTGCCCGCTCCTGTGTTGTCCTCGATGGGACGATCCGGTTGTGTCATGCTGTTCTCGCGCCAACCGGCCTACGCCTTGGCCGAGGCCAGGATTGCCGTTCCGGAGAGTCAACCCGAAGCCGTGCAACTGCTGCGATACCTGCTGACGGCCTGGTACGGCTTGAGTCCGACGCTCGTGCCCCGCGGGACCGGACTCGAGGAGAGTCTGACTCAGGCAGACGGTGTGCTTTTCTTTCAAGACCTTGCCCTGGAAGCCCAGATTCATGCTCAGGAAGGCATCCACGTCTGGGATCTCGGCGAGGCCTGGTGGCAGTTGACCCAGACTCCCCTCACCTACCTGCAATGGGCCGTGCGCGGTGACACACCGGACGACCGAGTGAAGGAAATCGCCGAAGCCTGGAGCGAGCTGCGTCGAGAACACCCCTTGCAGCCCGGGACGCTCAAGGATCGTGGGGCCCATCTTCCGGACGGACTCGTAGAAGGCTATCTGGCGCGCTTCGTGCTCGAACCGAATCCGGCTCACGACCGCGGGCTCGCTTTCTACGCCCAGCATGTCGTTTCTCTTGGCCACGGAGTCATGCTCGAGAGTGAGCCAAGAACGTGACCATCGTGCCCTTTTCGCCCCAACCCCGTCAGGAGGCCGTGGCTCTCAACGACCGGGGCGTCCGGCTGCACGAAGAGGGCGACCTCGAAGGTGCGGTCTCGGCGTACCGCGAGGCCATCGACCTTGAGCCCGGGTACGCCAACGCCCATTACAATCTCGGCCTAGCCTTGCACGACCAAGGCAGGACGGAACTGGCCATTGCATCCTATCGCGAGGCTCTTCGGCTTGACGATGCCGACCCCGAAGCGTGGCTCAACCTCGGATGTGCGCTGATGGCCGTGAAGGCGATCGACGAAGCCGAATCGTGTTTCAAACAGGCCATCGAGCGTGACCCCGACTATGCTTGCGCCCACTGCAAGTTGGGAACCCTCCTCTACGATCAAGGAGATCTCGACCAGGCGACATGGGAACTCAAGAAGGCCCTCAAGCTGGACCCCGAATGCGCGGAAGGGCGTCATGCCCTTGGACTCGTGCAGTTCGAGAAGGGACGCCAGGATGAAGCCTTGAAGCAGCTTCAGCAGGCAAATCGCCTGGATCCGGGCCAGCCCGGTACCGCCCGGGATCTGGGCAGGGTCCTGCACCATACCGGTCAGCTTGACGCGGCTGCCACCCAGTACCGCAAGGCCCTGATGTACGAGCCGGGGCAAGCCGAGGCTCGTATCGGGCTGGCCAGTATCCTTGCCGAGCGCGGTCAACTCGATGAGGCCCTCAAGGCCTTCCGCAAACTGGCGGCGGAAAGCCCGGACAATGGCGAAATCATCCTCGGGCTCGGGCGGGTCCACGAGGCGCTCGGGGATCATGAACAGGCCCTGCTCCACTACCGTGAGGCGCTTCGTCTCGCCCCCACTTACGCCGATGCGTGGGTCTCCCTTGGGTGGTCCCTTAGGACGAAGCGCCCCGCCGAAAGCCTGAAGGCCTTTCACAAGGCGCTGGAGACGGCTCCCCACGACTTCGGGGCGAGGACCGGACTGGGTTGGACTTTGCTGCAAACCGGGCGAATCGACGAAGCCGTGCGTGTTTTTCGCTCTTTGGCGGCTGAACACCCCGGAGAGCTTTTCGCTGTCTATGGATTTGCTGAAGCTCTCGCGCGTCAAGGTAACTGGGATGAGGCCATTCCAACCCTCGACAAGGCCCTTGGACTCGACCCTCGACACGTACCATCCTTGATATGGCGCGGTCGCCTCGAGGCCGATCGAGGCCATTGGGCCGAGGCCGAAGCCTGGTTCCGCAAGGCCATCGAGGTCGACCCCGAGAGCCTGCAGGCCTATTTCCGGCTTGCGTTGGCGCTGATGATGCGCGGTCGCTTCGGCGAAGCGTCCCTTTCGTTCCTCGAAGGGGTTCGACTGGCCCGCAAAGGCCCCGAACCCAGGGCGGAGGTCTGACCTCCGGGTCGGGCGCCCCAGGACGTGGGCTCAGGAACCAGGCAGTATGGGTTGCAGCGGATGCAGCTTGCCGAAGGGCGTCGTCGGATAACTGGCAGAGTGCCAGACCGGCACCAGGCCGGGCGTCTGCAGTATGGTCTCGTTAAGTACCACTTCGCGACTGAAGGCGCCCGAAGACGCGAGTCGTGTGGGGACTTTCACGCCAGCGGCAGCCAAGGCCTTGGCCACGAGCTCGGTGCAGTACATCCGGCTATGGTCGAAGGTCGCAAAGGCGTAATCGTAAGCCTTGCCCACGTGCGAAAGGGCATGGTCCCGCATGGCCTCCCGCTCGGACGCCGTCATGTCGGGTCGCCTGAGCACCACGATGTTGTCGCGGGCCGCCCTGGCGAAGTAGGTGTCCACCGTCTCACGAATCACCCCGATGCCACCACTCATGGAACGAGGCGTGACGCGGACCGCCTCAGCCCAGCGTGCCCGCCTATCCCCCCCGAACGGTAACCGGACGAGGGCATCGGCCAGCCCGTCCACGATCCGATCGATTCTGCCAGGCTTACGGTTCCAGTGCTCCTGGGCCAGCGCATGGACGATCTCCCCTTGGCCGAGGTGAACCATCGCGTGGACGAAACTGTCATCGTTGCCGCAAAGAATGATGTCCCCCGGCTTCAGGATCGCCTTGAAAGCCTTGAACTCGGCGGAGTCCACCGTGATGCGGAGGTGTTTGATGGACTCGGGCCGATCGATGGCGAAATCCCGCTTGGTGGGGAGCGTCATGAGCGTGTTGAAGCGATCGACGCCGAGCACGGCTTCTGCCCTGTCAACGAAGGTCGGAGCCAAGCTTGGCTCCAGCGAGACCGGGCGAAGCGGCCGCGGCGGCGCAGAGGCGACAGCGGCCGGAGGAGAAGCGGGAACAGTCAGCACGGGTGAATCCTCTTGCCGAATCATCGGGCAAGAGCGCTTCGACCGGGTCAAGGACAGCTTAATCTTTGTTTAGCTCCCAGCCACAGCCTGCCCCACACCGTGGCAAGGGATCCCCTAAAGAATCTCGTCAGGAAGGCGGAACCCGACTCTCGTCAGACGTTGAACCGGAAGTGCATGACGTCTCCGTCCTTCACTTCATAGGCCTTGCCTTCAAGACGCATCACCCCGGCATCCTTTGCCGCCGACTCGGAGCCCGACCGCACCAGATCGTCATAACCGATGACCTCCGCCCGGATGAAGCCCCGCTCGAAGTCGGAATGGATCACCCCGGCAGCCCCTGGCGCAAGGGTGCCACGTCGGATGGTCCATGCGCGGACCTCCTTCTCGCCGGCCGTGAAGTAGGTGATGAGGTCAAGCGTCCGGTAAGTGGCCTGAATGAGCTTGTCGAGCCCAGACCCCGTCACCCCGAGCGAAGCCAGATACTCTGCCGACTCTTCGGGGTCGAGCTGGGAGAGCTCGGCCTCGATAGCCGCCGAGATCGGGACGAGATCGGCCCCTTCTTCACGGGCCACCGCCGCCACTCGCTGCACCAGCGGATGTTCGAGGGCTGAGGCCAAGTGCTCCTCGGCCACGTTGCAGGCATAGATGACGGGCTTCATCGTCAACAAGGACAAGTTGCGCAACACCAGACGCGCTTCATCGCCCAAGGCAACGGTCCGGGCCCAACGACCGGCATCGAGGGCTTCGCGGATGGGTTCAAGCGCCTCGACCAGCGCCACGCTCTCCTTCTGGCCAGCCTTGGCCGGCTTGCGGTGACGTTCGAGCACCTTCTCGACGGTGCCGAGATCGGCCAGCGCCAGCTCGAGTCCGATGGTCTGCAGATCTCGGACGGGATCCACACTGCCGTCGACATGCGTGACATTGTCATCCTCGAAGCAACGCACCACGTGGACGATGGCATCCACCTCACGGATGTGGGCGAGGAACTGATTGCCCAGGCCCTCGCCCTTCGATGCGCCTCGGACCAACCCGGCGATGTCGACGAATTCGAAGGCGGTCGGGATGATGGTCTGGGTACGGGAGATGGTGGCCAAAGGTGTCAGGCGCTCGTCGGGAACGGTCACGATCCCAACATTGGGTTCGATGGTGCAGAACGGATAATTGGCGGCCTGCGCCCCTGCCCGGGTCAGGGCATTGAAGAGCGACGACTTGCCCACATTGGGCAGCCCCACGATGCCGGCGCGAAGCACTTTTGTTCCTCCTGGCTGAATGTCATGCAAGGGTACCACCCGGCGAGTAACGCTCTGCTAGCATGGGGCGTGCGTTCCGCGAACCCCGACCGTCGCCCCGCCCTCGCCTGGGTTCTGGGCACTTTCCTCATCTACGCCCTCCTGACGTGGGGACGGCAGACGGGATGGAACTCCCATACGCTGATGGCCGACGCCATCCTTCACGGCCGCTGGGATCTTCACCCGCCCTACGGTTCGACGGAACTCATCACGACCGACGACGGTCGCAAGCTGGTGGCCTATGGCGTTGGCCCCAGCCTGCTGATGCTGCCCTGGGTCGCCCTGCTTGGACCGACGGCGCCCCAATCCACCTTCTGTGCGCTCATCGGCGCGTTGGGCGTCGGGGCGTGGTTTCTCTTCCTCGGTGCGTCCGGGGTGCAAGGCGTTCGACGCCACGCCTTCACGGCCATGCTGGCCCTGGGCTCACCGCACTTCTTCAACTCGGCCTACCGCGGTGACAACTGGCTAATCACCCACGCGTGCGCGGTATCAGCCGTGATGGCCTCCCTGTGGCTGGCACGCACCGGCCGCTCGGGCTGGGCAGGTATGGCCCTCGGCATGGCTGCGCTCTGCCGGCCCACGTCCCTTGCAGCTTTGCCGCTGTTGGCCGTTGTCGTTGCAGAAGGGGCCCGTCCTGTTCCGGCATGGCGACAAGGGGAAGCCGTGCTTCCCGTGCCCGATCAAGATCGATTCAAGGTTTGGTGGGCCGGCATGGCAGACCCGCGCAAGGTACCTGCGTACGCTTGGTTCGGCCTCACGCTCTCCCTGATGCTGCTGGTGCAGGCCTGGGCGAACTGGGATCGCTTCGGCAGTCCTCTCGACAACGGCTACAGGGCCATCCTGCTGAAGGATCCCATCAGCAATTTCGGACAGATCGCGACCCACAGCTGGGACCACGTCCGTCATCACCTGCCTCTTTATTTCTTGTCCGGGCCCGTGCAGATTCCCTCGTTTCCCTGGTGGTCACCAGGTTTCAACGGGCTGTCGATTTTCATCACGATGCCGTTCCTGGTGCTGCTGGTCCACGGACCTTGGCGGTCATGGAAATTTCGCATCGCAATCATCGGGGTTCTGGTAACTCAGGCGTTTTATCTGTCTTTCATCGGAACAGGCGCCGCTCAATTCGGGATGCGGTATGCGACCGACTGGATGCCCTTGGTCTTCGCGGCTCTTGCCCTTAGGCCAATGATCCACTTCGATCGATGGCATCAGGCGGTCCTCGGCTTCGGTATGTTCATCCAGATCTGGGGGATCACGGCATGGCGCCTGACGGGCCTTTGACGGGGCGACACGACCCATCCTCGCCACGCATACTCGTGATCGGTGCGGGTCCTGCGGGCCTGACCTTCGCTCATGAATGGCTGAGCAGAACAGGCAAGCCCGTGTCGATCCTCGAATCCAGCGACATGGTCGGGGGGATTAGTCGAACGGTCGTCTACAAAGGAAATCGCATCGATATCGGCGGACATCGGTTCTTCTCCAAGGACGATCGGGTCATGGCTTGGTGGCGTGCCCGGATGCCCGTGCAAAGTGCGCCGGCACGCGACGACCTCGTCCTTGGACGACCAGTTGAAGCGATGGACGATGCTCCTCCGGACGTGACCAGGCCCTCGGACCCGGAGCGAGATGACCACGTCATGCTTGTCCGCAGGCGCCTGTCCCGCATCTACTACTTGCGCAAGTTCTTCAGCTACCCCGTGTCGCTTTCGCTGGACACCATTCGGAACCTTGGTCTGGTCCGGATGACACGCATCGGTTTCAGCTACCTGTGGATGCGCGCCATGCCTCCCCGCAAGGAACGGTCGCTCGAAGACTTTTTCATCAATCGCTTCGGCGGAGAACTCTACCGGACGTTCTTCCGTGATTACACCGAAAAGGTATGGGGCGTGGCCTGCCGCGAGATCAAGCCAGAGTGGGGTGCCCAGCGCATCAAGGGTCTGTCGATCCGGGCCGTGCTGGCTCACGCCTTGCGCCAGCTGCTGCCGAAGCGCAAGACGACCCTCGCCCAGAAAGATGTCGAGACGAGCCTGATCGACCGTTTCATGTACCCCCGACTTGGCCCAGGCCAGATGTGGGAGATCGTTGCTGATGACATCAAGCAGATGGGGGGTACTCTCGATTTCCACCGCACGTGCACGGGCTTGCGTCTGGAGGGTTCTCGCGTGGTGGCCGTGGAAGTCGAAGATCCGGCAGGCCGCTCGTGGCACGACGTAGACTTGGTCGTCAGTACGATGCCGCTGCAGGAGCTCGTAAAGGCAGCCGGGGACAGCCCCCCGAACGAAGTCCGCGAAATTGCCGAGGGCCTGCGGTACCGCGACTTCTTCACCGTGGGGGTCCTGGTCAAGAAGCTCAAGCTACGCAACGATAGCCGTATCCCTACGGTCAATGGCATCGTACCGGACAACTGGATCTACATTCAGGAGCCTGATGTGCGGGTGGGTAGGCTGCAGGTCTTCAACAACTGGTCACCGTACATGGTGGCCGAGCCTGACACGGTATGGCTGGGCATGGAATACTTCGCCAATGAAGGCGATGACCTGTGGAGTCAGTCGGATGACTCGTTGGCCGAGCTGGGCCTCAAAGAGCTGGTCCAGATGGGTATCGTGGAACCCGAAGACGTTCTGGACCGGACGGTCCTGCGGGCCCCGAAGGCTTACCCGGCCTACTTCGGCAGCTACGACCGCATCGATGTCCTGCGCCGCTGGCTGGATAGCCTGGACAACCTGTT